>NZ_JBHTFF010000001.1:0-216706 GCF_042666975.1 Microlunatus sp. GCM10028923
GGTGCGGGGTGCGGGGTGCGGGGTGCGGGGTGCGGGGTGCGGGGTGCGGGGTGCGGGGTGCGGGGTGCGGGGTGCGGGGTGCGGGGTGCGGGGTGCGGGGTGCGGGGTGTCGTCAAACTCCGCCAGCGGTGACTTGGAGGCCGTATCCAACTCCAGCGGTCGAGTTGTGGAGTTCTGGCGACAGCGCGCACCGCTAGCGGCTGGTCGAACCCTCCTGGATCCGGACGGCGCGGCGAGCGAAGATCAGGTAGCCGACGAAGCCGATGATCAGCGCGGCGGCGACGCCGAGGTTGGCGCCGGCCCAGTCGCCCTCGCGGCCACCGATCGGGCCGAGCAGGTAGCCCTGCCAGCCGAGCCAGGGGGCTGCGGCGTTGGTGACCAGGCCCCAGCCGATCACCGTACCTACGATGATCAAGATGATCGGGACCGGCCGGACGTCGCCGTAGCGGCCGTCGGTCCGGTAGAGGTCGTCCTCGGTGTAGTCGGTGCGGCGCAGGGCGATGTCGGCGAGCATGATGCCGCACCAGACCGCCACCGGTACGCCCAGCGTGATCAGGAAGCCCTGGAACGGGCCGAGGAAGTCGCTGGCGACGAAGACGATGTAGATCGAGCCGATGATCATCAGGATGCCGTCGATCCCGGCGGCGACCCAGCGCGGTGCCTTCAGCCCGGCGCTGAGCAGGGCCAGCCCGGACGAGTAGATGTCCAGCACCGCGCCGCCGACCAGCCCCAGCACGGCGACGATCGCGAACGGGATCAGGAACCAGGTCGGCAGCAGGGTGGTCAGGGCGCCGATCGGGTCGCCGGCGATCCCCTCGCTGAGCGCGGGCGACGAGCCGGCCAGCAGCACGCCGAAGATCAACAGCAGTACGGGGGCCAGCGCCGCGCCGAAGGTGGTCCAGCCGACCACCGCGGCACTGTTCGCCGAACGGGGCAGATAGCGGGAGTAGTCCGCGGCGACGTTGACCCAGCCGAGCCCGAAACCGGTCATCATGAAGACCAGCCCGCCGATCACCTGCGGCACGGCGCCGGGCGGCAGCGAGCCGACGGCGGCGAGGTCGACGTGGCCCAGCACCAGGACGGCGTAGACCACGGTCAGCACGCCGGTGACGACGGTGATCACGACCTGCAGTCGCATGATCATCGTGAACCCGAACACGCCGCTGACGAAGATCAACGCCGCCACCACGATCAGGGCGACGATCTTGGTCGAGGTGCCGCCGTGCCAGCCGAGCGCGGTGAACACGGCCGACGTCGCCAGTACGGCGAGCGACGTCAGCGCGGTCTCCCAGCCGACCGTGAGCAGCCAGGAGATCACGGCCGGCAACCGACCGCCGCGGACGCCGAACGCGGCCCGGGTCAGCACCATCGTCGGCGCCGAGCCGCGCTTGCCGGCCAGCGAGATGATCCCGCAGAGGGCGAACGAGACGACGATGCCGATCACGCCGACGGCGATCGCCTGTCCGGCCGAGATGCCGAAGCCGAGCACGAACGCGCCGTAGCTGATCCCGAATACGGACACGTTGGCGCCGAACCAGGGCCAGAACAGTCCGCGCGGGCGTCCGGTCCGCTCGGCCTCGGCGATCGGATTCAGGGCATTGGTCTCGATCCCGCCGAAGACCCGGGCCGCCCGGCCGCCCGGATCCGCCGAGCCGCCCGGTTCTGAGGGTGCGGAGTCCGTCATCCCATGATCATGGCACGCGCGGACCCGTTCCGGATCCCCTTCCGCGGGTCCGGCGAACGTCGGCTCAGGGGCCGCAGGTCAGCGCGGTTGCGGCGGGGGAGGGTTGCGGTAGTCGTCGTACGTCCGGTCCACCTGCCGCCGCCACTGCAGGACTTCGGCCCGGTACCGGGCCAGGTCGTCGGCGGGGATCGTCTCGGCCAGATTCCTGGTCTCGCCGGGATCCGTGGCCAGGTCGAACACCTCGTCCGGCCGGTAGCCGTAGTGGTGGATGTACTTGAGCGAGCCCTCGATCCGGGCCAGGCACCGAGCCTCCTCGAAGCAGCTGATCATGACCGGCGGCCGTGCGGCCCGGCTGAGCAGCGACGCCGACCGGTAGCTGCCGCCGGTGATCGTGTAGCCGAGCAGGTCGGTGACGGTCGGCAGGATCGCCGGGTGCTGGACCGGCGTCGCGACCCGTTCGCCGCCGCCGAACCGCTGCGGGTCGTGCACGATCAGCGGGACCTGGACGCCCTCCTGATAGATCGTGTTGTCGTGCTGGCGCAGCTTGTGCTCGCCGAAGCCCTCACCATGATCACCGGTGATCACGAAGATCGTGTCGTCGTAGAGCCCGAGATCCTTGAACTGCTGGATCACCTTGCCCACAAAGCGATCCTGGTAGCGCAGCCCGTTCAGGTAGTCGTTCAGCTCCGGATCGTCGGCGAGCTGCTCGGTCTCGAACCCGTCCGGCATCGCGTAGTCGTGGTGGGCGGTGACGGTCAGGTAGCCGAGCAGGAACGGCAGGCTCTTGTCCCGCTCGATCCACTCGCGGCTCGGCTCCAGCATCACGTCGTCCTCGTAGCCGAAGTAGTTGGCCGTCGAGAAGCCGTCGGTCGGCAGGTCCTCGGTGCCGGCGAAGTCCTCGAAGCCGAACTGGTTCGTGATCACTTCGCGGCGCTGGTCGTAGGTCTCGGTCGCGGACTGGAAGAAGCCGGTCCGGTAGCCCTGCTCGGACAGCAGCTCCGGCAGGCAACGCGCGGCGACCCCACGCCCGTCCGGCTCCTCGAGGCCCGACTCGCTGTTCCGGGTGTCGAACGGCGGCTCGATCCCGCAGTACGTCGCGGTCAGCGACTTGGAGGTGTGCGGCATCACGGCGTACGCCTGCTCGGCGACCAGGCTCGACTCGGCCAGCGCGGCGAGATTCGGCGTGACGGACGGATCCGCGGAGTACGGGGCGGTCGAGATCGCCCGCTGCGACTCCAGCGTGATGATCACCACGTTGCGCCGCTGGGTCTTCGAACCCGCCACCAGCCGGGTGTCGACCGGCGGCGTGATCGTGTCCGGTTCCGGCAGATCGACCGGGCGGGTTGCGGCTCGGTCGTCGAGGCCGCTGAGCCCGACCGCGAGCACCGGCGCCCGGGAGAAGTAGCTCGGCGAGGAGGGCCCGCTCCAGACCGCGCCGGCCAGCAGCCCCAGGGTGAGCAGCGCCGCCGCCAGCGGCGGCCGGCGGGCTCCGGTGCCACGACCGGCAGCGCCACGACCGGCAGCACGCCGATCCGCGGCCCGGCGGGCGAACACCCGGAGCAGCAGGGCCGGCCCGGCGATCACGTACCCGACGGCGGACAGGAGCAAGATCACGATCGCCGGCTGCAGCTCGGCGGCGACCAGGCCGGAGATCTCGCCGGCCGAGTCGACCGCCGACGTGAGCCGCTTCAGCGTCAGCGGGGATCCCGTGCGCAGGTAGTAGACGTGGAAGGCCGTGGTCACCGCGGCGACGATGATCGCGGACAGGTGCAGGGCGCCGACGGCGACCGGCCGGCCGTAGCGCAGCCGGCCAAGGGTGGCGAAGATCACCATCCAGGCCAGCCCGAAACCCGCACCGAACAACAGATCCGAGCTCAGCTGGTCGAGCAGTGCGATGGGTCCGGGCAGCTCGCCGCGGTCGGCGATCCTGATGATCTTGAGGACGATTCCGTACCCGGCGAGGGGGATCAGCAAAGCCCCCAGATACCAGGCAGTACGGCGATCCAGGAACCACAGCCGGTGAGAGATCCGGTGATCGTCGGCGGCGGTCGAAGGGCTCGTCGGCTCGGCGGTCATCGTTCGTACGATACCTGTCGGCCGCGAACGATTCGCCGAGCGGTCACCCGGCCGTCGGTCGCCGTTCGCCCGGTCGCAAGATCAGGATCGCGGCCGTGATCAAGATCACCAAGCCGAGCAGTGCGGTCGTCGAGGCGATCAGGTTCTGCAGCGGCGACCAGCTGAGTTCGAGGTCGGCCCCACCCGGCAGTTGCTTGTACGGAGCGATGACGACCCAGCCGACGAAGACCCAGCCGAGGATCTGGAACCACCGCGGCAGCCCGCGCACTCGGCCGACCTGCCGGGGCAGCAGCGGACCGGCCAGACAGAGCGCGATCGGCACCACCCAGACGAAGTGGTGACTCCAGGAGACCGGCGAGGCGAGCAGCCCGGCCAGCCCGCACAGCGACACCGCGAACCCGGTCATCCCGCGGCGGTGCCAGAGCAGGCCGACCCAGGCGCCGAGCAGGGCGACGACGGCGCAGGCGGCGAGCGCGGCCAGCTGACTGCCGCGGCCGATGCCGAGCACCCGGACCACGTCGGCCATCACGGACTGGTTGGTGAAGTAGACGAAGCTGTTGCCGAGCCCGGTGTCGCCGTGCGCCAGTCGGCCCCAGAAGTCCAGCGAGGTGGCGGGGGCGATGGCCGCCGCGGCCAGGGTGAGCGCCGCCGCCGTGGCGATGCTGACCAGGCCGGCCCGCCGCTCCGGATCCAGCCCGCGCCGGCCGGCGCCGAGCAACATCAGCCAGAAGATCGCCGGGGTGAGCTTGACGGCGGCCGCCAGCCCGGTCAGCACACCGGGCGGCAGCAGCCGGCGGCCGGGCAGGATCCGCGGTCCGGGCACCAGGTCGAGCACGACCAGGGCGACCAGGAAGATGCCGACCTGGCCGAAGCTCAGGGTCTGGTTCACCGGCTCGGTGACGAAGATCGTCGCCGCGCCGATCAGCGACAACCGCATCCCGCTCAGGCCGAAGCGATGCAGCACGGCCAGTACGGCGAGCACACCGCCGACCGTCCAGACCACCTCGACCAGGGCCAGCGGCAGCAACGCCATCGGGACCGCGAGCAGGGCGGCGATCGGCGGGTAGAGGAACGGCAGCGATCCGGGCAGGTGATAGGGGTCGCCGCCGTCCAGCAGCGTGCGCCCGGCCAGCCGGTAGACCTCGAGGTCCACCATCACCGGATCCCACGGGAAGAGCGTTCCGCCGCGGAACGTGGTCGAGCCGACGTAGAGCCCGATCAGGATCGCCGGCAGGCTGATCAGGAACCCGGCCAGCAGCCGGCGCGGAGTCAGCGGCGGACCAGGCTCCGAGTCCGTGAACGGGTTGGCCCAGCGGCCGCGCCGGCGGCTGGAACTCGTCGCGCTCGACGTCGGCGTCGCAGATCTACGCGTGGACGGACCCATGGGTTCGATCTAACCAGTTGGCAGCGCGGCCCGTGAGGACGGTCGGCGGCCGCCGCGGTCCGCGTGACCGGGAACACCGTTGACCTCAACCTCACTTCAGGTCGCACCGTGGTGGGCATGAGAGCGATCAGACTTCATGCCTTCGGTGCGCCGGAGCAACTCGTCCTGGACGACCTGCCCGACCTCGAACCGGCGCCCGACCAGGTCCGGGTGGCCGTCGAGGCGAGCGGCGTCCACCTGCTCGACACGGTGCTGCGGCGGGGCGAGACGGGCGGCCCGATGCCGCCGCCGGAGCTGCCGACCATCCCCGGCCGGGAGGTGGCGGGCCGGGTGGACCGGGTCGGCGCGGCGGTCGATCCGGTCTGGCTCGGCCGCCGGGTGGTGGCCCATCTCGGCCTGGTGCCCGGCGGGTACGCCGAGCAGGCGGTGACCTCGCCCGACCTGCTGTACGACCTCGACGCCCTCGGTGGAACGGTGCCGGCGGCCGAGGCGGTGGCCCTGGTGGGCACCGGCCGGACCACGGTCGGCGTCCTCGGCAAGGCGGCGCTCGGGCCGGAGGACACGGTGCTGATCCCGGCCGCCGCGGGCGGGATCGGCTGGCTGCTGGTCCAGGCCGCGCGCTCGGCCGGGGCTGCCGTGATCGCTGCGGCGGGCGGTCCGGAGAAGCTGGACCGGCTGCGCGCGCTGGCGCCGGACGAACTGGTCGACTACCAGCGGCCGGACTGGGCGGAGTCGGTACGGAAGCCGCCGACGGTCGTGCTCGACGGCGTCGGCGGCGCGGTCGGCCGGGCCGCGTTCGACCTGCTCGCGCCGGGCGGCCGGATGATCATGTTCGGCTACTCGGCCGGCGAACCGACCCGGTTCAGCAGCGACGAACTCGTGGCCCGCAGCCTCACCGCGTCCTGGGGCTTCGGCTTCCGGCCGGGCACCGGGCCGAGCGCCCTGCGCCCGTACGTGGAGGAGGCGTTGCGCCGCGCCGCCCGCGACGAGTGGCATCCGCTGGTGAGCCCGTACCCATTGGCCGAGGCGGCCCGCGCCCACACCGACCTGGAACAGCGCCGCACCGTGGGCAAAGTCGTCCTCACCTGATCCGCCCCGAGAAGACCGATGCCCGAATTCCTCCCGACGTGCATTGGCGCGCACTGCTATAGTGCGTTTTGCACTAATCAGGAGGAGGGGTTCATGGCGCGCGGCGCTGATCTGGTCGGGCTCACGGTGCTGGCGATGCTCTCGGTGCGGGACAGTCACCCGTACGAGCTGCAGCGGTTCATCGTGGCGACCCACAAGGACTACGTGACCGGGTTGCCGCGCAGCCTGTACCACGCGGTGGAGCGGCTGACCCGGGACGAACTGATCGAGCCGGCCGAGACGGTCCGGGACGGGCGGCGCCCGGAGCGGACCGTCTACCGGATCACCGACGAGGGTCGCGGCCACCTGGCCGGCCGGCTGCGGACCTTGATCGAGGTTCCGGAGCTGGACCGGCGGACGTTCGTCGCGGCGGTGTCGCTGCTCGGCTGCCTGCCCGCGACGACGGCCCGGCAGGCGTTGCGGACCAGGGCGGCGACGATCACCGGCACGGTCACCGGGTTGGCCGAACAACTCACCGCGCTCCGCGGCGAGGGCCTGCCGGACGTGGTGCTGCTCGAGCTCGAGTACGAGCGCGCGGTGCAGCAGGCCGAGCTGGACTGGATCGGCACCGTGCTGGACCGGATCGAAGGCGGCGACCTCGACTGGTCCGGAACCGTCCGGCTCGACCTCCTCGACGACGTGCTGCGCGAACCCGACGAAACCCAACCAGGGAAGAGGACACCATGATCAACTCCACCGAGCCCGTGCACCAGCTGCTGCACCGCCTGACCGACACCTGGAACGCGGGCGACGCCGCCGGCTACGCCGAGCTGTTCACCGAGGACGCCGACTACATCACGTTCTTCGGGCTGCGGATGCGCGGCCGGGCGGCGATCGAGGAGGGCCACCGGGAGCTGTTCCGGATGCCGATCAAGCTCGAGCCGTACGCCGGCGAGGCGGACATCAGGTCACTGGCCGACGGTGCGATGTTGATCATCGCCGGCGGCTCGTCGTCCTTCGACGGCAAGCCCGACCCGACCCGCGACTCGGTGATCAGCCTGACCGCGGTGGACACGTCGGAGGGCTGGCGGTTCGCCTCGTTCCAGAACACGAGGGTGTCGGATCCCCGTGGCTGAACGGAAACTGCTGGTCGAGGTCGCCGGCCTGGTCGACGCCCCGGTCGACCAGGTCTGGCCGCTGCTCCGGGACAGTCTCGCGGCGACGGAGACCGACGGCTACACGGCGGCCCATCAGGGCGGCTGGTGGTACCGCGGGGAGTGGTCGGCCGAGGTCGCCGGCACCGGGACCATGATCATCCACCGGGTCTACAACGTCGCCCGGTGGCTGCGCTGGGGCGTTCCGCTGGCGAACCGGTTCTTCGTCGGCTTCCGGGAGGCGACCAGCTCCGGTTTCGAGCAGGGGATCGCCGAGGTGGCTCGCCGGCTCGGCACCGGCCACCGGCTGGTCGAGGTCGGTCAGCTCGCCCGATAGGTCCAGTCGCCGCCGAGCAGGGTGCCGTACACCGGCATCGCACGGAGTTGCTCGGCATTGGCGGTCAGCGGATCCAGCTCGGTGATCACCAGATCCGCCGGGTCGCCGGGCCGGACGAAGGCCCGGCCGTCCGT
Source organism: Microlunatus sp. GCM10028923 (assembly GCF_042666975.1). Classification (NCBI taxonomy): domain Bacteria; kingdom Bacillati; phylum Actinomycetota; class Actinomycetes; order Propionibacteriales; family Propionibacteriaceae; genus Microlunatus; species Microlunatus sp. GCM10028923. The sequence continues at coordinate 7,838 of NZ_JBHTFF010000001.1, forward strand.
CGAGGCGTTCAGGGCCTCGGTGACGCCGATTCGCTGCTCCGGGTGCCACGGCGGCTCCGCTCCGGCGGTACGGTGCACGGCGGCGGCGATGGTGATCCACGGGTCGAGCGGCGACACCGGGGCGTCCGAACCGAACCGCAGCGTGGCCCCGGCCGCCAGCAGGCTCGCGAACGGGAACGCCCGCCCGGTCCGGCCGGACCAGTGGTGATCGGCGACCGCCCGGTCGGTGATCAGGTGATCGGGCTGCACGCCGGCGATCACGCCCAGCTCGGCGAACCGGGGCAGATCCTCGTCGCGGATCAGCTGGGCGTGCTCGATCCGGCCGCGGCGCCCGGCGGCCCGGAAGGCGTCCAGGGCCACGGAATTCGCCCGGTCGCCGATCGCGTGCACCGCGCTGTCCAGCCCGGCCGCACCGGCCTCGGTGATCATGGCGGTCAGGGTCGCGAGGTCGTACTGCAGCAGGCCGTGATCATGATCATCGGCCGGCTCGGGGTAGCGGTCCCAGCAGGCGGCCGTGCGGGTGTTCAGCGACCCGTCGGACATGATCTTGAACGGGCCGAGGGTGAGCAGCCCGTCGCCGTCGGGCAGCGGCTGGCCGGTGCGTAGGCCGAGTCTGGCCGCGTCGGCGAGCTGCGGGGGATAGACGCCGCACTCGACCCGGAGTGACCGGATGCCGGCCGCGACCCGGCGGGACCAGGCGGCGAGGTTGTCCTGCAGCTCCAGCTCGACGATCCCGACCACGCCGCGGGCCGCCGCCGCCCGGGCCGCCTCCGCGACCTGGCCGTCGGAACGTTCCTCGTCGCCGTCCCGGACCTGCTGCAGCACGGCGAACGCCGGGGTCTCCCGGACCAGGCCGTCCGGTGTCGGCTCGAGACCGTACCGGCGGAAGGCGGCCGAGTTCAGCCAGACACAGTGCAGGTCGTTCGAGGCCAGCACCACGACCGGCTCCGGTGCCGCCCGGTCCAGCCCGGCCAGCGTCGGCGGATCCGGCCAGGCGGCATCCCGGAAGCCGTACCCGATGATCATGGCCGGCGCGCTCGCGGCACGGTCGGCGACCAGCGCGGCGGTGGCGGCCGCCGAGTCCGTCCCGGTCAGGTCGAGCCGGCGCCGGGCGGCCGCCCAGTGATCGAAATGGACGTGGTGATCCCACAAGCCCCGCAACAGGAACCGGCCGTCGAGGTCGACCACCTCGGCACCGGCGGGATCACCGCCGACCCGGCCGTCGGTGATCACCAGATCGGTCGGGTCCGCCGCCGACCCGACCAGGCGTACCCGGCGGAGCAGGAGCGGGTGGCTCACTCCAGCCAGCCGCTGATCGTCCGGCCGACGCCGGACTCCTCGTTGCTCGGCACCACGGTGAGGTCCAGGTCGAGCAGCAGCGGGTGGGCGTTGCGCATCGCGTGCGGACGCCCGACCGTCGTCAGCAGATCAAGATCGTTCGGCATGTCGCCGAACGCGGCGACGTCGGACAGCGGGATGGCCAGGTCGGTGCAGACCTCGGCCAGCATCGAGGCCTTGCTGACGCCGAGCCGGCTGATCTCGATCAGGCGGGAGCCGGGCGTCGAGGAGTGGGTCACGGTGAGCAGATCGCCGACCAGCTCGGTGGCCGCGACCGCCAGTTCGTCGGAACTCTTGGACGGATGCCGCAACAGTACCTTCACATGATCACCACCGACGGCCAGTTCGTCGGCCGGGCCGACCGTCACCGCGGGATCCTCGACGGCGTCGTCGGTGAGCAGGTAGCCGGGTTCGTAGCCGAAGTTCTGACCGGCCTCGAACGCGAACCGGGAGCCCGGCAACGCATCGCGGAGCACTCGGATCGCCTGCAGGGCCAGCGATCCTTCGATCGTGTGGGACCGGACGATCCGCCGTTCCGTGACGTCGTACAGGACGGCGCCGTTGCTGGCGATCACCATCGGATGGATGCCCGGCAGGTCGCTGATCACGTCGAGCCACCGGATCGGCCGGCCGGTCGCGAAGATCACCGGGATGCCGGCCCGCTGGGCCGCGACGACGGCGTCCGCGTTGATCGTGGACACCGTGCCGTCGGGGGACAGGAACGTCCCGTCGAGATCGGAAACGATCATGGCCGGCGGAGCCACCGTGTCCCGCGTCCCGCCCGTGCTGCCCGGCCGCCGGCCGGGTTCCAGATTCGTCATCGCGCTACAGCCTGGACCGCGGCGAGGGCGTACCGGCCCCGGATTCGGACGGCGTCGGACCACCGGTCTGACCCGGCGACGGAGACCCCGACATGGACGGCGTCTGGCTGGGCGACCCCTCGGTCGGCGACGGCGAACCCTCGGAGGGCGACGGTGAGCCGGACGAGGGCGACGGCGAACCGGACGACGGGGACGGCGAACCCGAGGACGGGGACGGCGAACCCGAGGAGGGCGGCGGCGAGCCGGACGACGGCGGCGGCGAACCCGAGGACGGCGGCGGCGAACCGGACGGTGGCGGACTCGCTGTCGGCGGGACCGGCGGCGGCGGCGACTGCGGCGGCTGGTTCCGGAAGATCAAGATCGCGATCAGCACGGCCAGCGCGGCCAGCAACATCATCAGCAGCCAGGAGATCAGGATGCTCACCCAGCCGGCCCGGTCGTAGCGACCCGGCCAGGGCAGCGGCCAGAGCCGGGCCAGCCCCGGCTTGATCCGGTCGATCCAGTAGAGCCGGTAGTCCGGACCGGACGGCTGCCCCTGCATCGGCAGGGTGGCCAGCGTCACCTGGTCCAGCACCCGCTGCGCCTCCGCGGCGGCGGCCGGTGAGCCGTCGTAGGCGAGCGCGGCCCACGGTGCGGCCGGCTGCCCGTCCGGGGTCACCGGGTCGTTCTCGTCGGGCTGGTAGCGGCGGCCGAGTCGGCCGGAGTCCTGGCCCTCGCCGCCGCGCGCCAGCACCGTGTCGATGTGCATGGCGTTGACCACGCCGGCGAACCGGTCCCGGGCCGCGGCATCGCCGGCGGCGCCCTCGGACAGCAGCACGATCATCACCGGAACTCCGCCGGTCGGCGAGTCCCCGTGACCGGTGTAGACCACGCCGGACGGGGCGGCGGTCAGCCGCGCGTCGAGCCAGAAGCCGCCGATCTTGGGCGGATCGTCGGGCAGCAGCGGATGGACCGGGACGTACTCCGGCTGCCCCGGCGGCGGTTCGGGTGTGGACATCGCCACCCATCTCACCACATCCCGGGGCATCGCAGCGCGCCGACCGGGACCGTGGCGGACCCGCGCTGTGCGGAGCCTGTGAATCGATCCCCGCCGCGTGAATCCGGGTCTGCGCCTTTGTACGGTGGGAGGCCCTGAAGGTGGGCCGCTGCGATGGTGGAATGGCGCTGCCGCGTCGGCATCGGCCCGCGCCGCAGGCTGCTCCGGTGCCAAACCACGTCTGCGAGAATGACGTGGCGCCGGGGGCACCGGTAGGTTCGTGGGGCAAGCGGGCCAGCCGCACGACGGACCCGGTCGGTTCCGCGCGGCAGGCGAAGAACGACGAGGAGACTGAGTGAGCAGCGCGACACAGGGCCAGCAGACCCAGGGCGCCAATCAGCGAGTGGCCCAGCTGCTCGGCGAGGCGATCTCCCAGGTGCAGCGGGTCATCGTCGGCCAGGAACACATGGTCGAGCAGTTGATGGTCGGGCTCCTGGCCAAGGGACACATCCTGCTCGAGGGCGTGCCCGGTGTGGCCAAGACGCTGGCGGTACGGAGCTTCGCGACCGTGGTCGGCGGCGAGTTCGCCCGGATCCAGTTCACCCCGGACCTGGTCCCGTCCGACATCGTCGGCACCCGGATCTACAAGGCGAGCCAGGAAGGCTTCGACGTCGAGCTCGGCCCGGTCTTCGTCAACTTCGTGCTGGCCGACGAGATCAACCGCGCGCCGGCCAAGGTGCAGTCCGCGATGCTGGAGCTGATGGCCGAGCGGCAGGTGTCGATCGGCGGCAAGACCCACCCGGCGCCGAAGCCGTTCATCGTGATCGCGACCCAGAACCCGGTCGAGTCCGAGGGCGTCTACCCGCTGCCGGAAGCGCAGCGCGACCGGTTCCTGCTCAAGGTGGACGTGCCCTACCCGCGGGGCAACGAGGAGTTCGAGATCCTGCGCCGGATGAGCGTCGATCCGCCGAGCTCGAACCCGGTGCTCAACCCGGACCTGGTCCGCGACCTGCAGCGGCGGGCCGAGGACGTCTTCGTCCACAACCTGGTCGCCGAGTACATCGTCCGGCTGGTGCTGGCCACCCGGACCCCGGCCGAGTTCAACATGCCGGACCTCACCTCGGTGATCCAGATCGGCTGCAGCCCGCGCGCGACGCTCGGCCTGGTCGCCGCCTCCCGCGCGCTGGCCCTGATCCACGGCCGCGACTACGTACTGCCGACCGATGTCCAGTCGGTCGCCAAGGACGTCATGTCGCACCGCCTGGTGCTGGGCTTCGACGCGGTCGCCGACAACATCAACCCGGCCCAGGTGGTCGAGCGGATCGTCGCCATGGTGCCGCCGCCGACCCCGGTCTGGAACAACAACCAGCAGCAGGGTTCGCCGAACCACCAGCAGGCGCCGCAGCCGGACTTCCACTAGGAGAGCTGAGGGCCCAGCCGTTGTCGCAATTCCCACCACCCTCGGGGGCTCCCGCCTTCCCGCCGCCGTCGGGACCACCGGCCATGCCGTCGCCGGCAGTACACCTGCCGCCGCCCGGCGGCCAGCCGGTCGAGTTCGCCGAGCCGAGCCCTGGCCAGGCGGCCGAGCACGGGGCACTGTCCTCGGTCCTCGGTATGCCCACCCGGCCGACCATCCCGCTCAACAAGCTCGCTCCCGAGGCCGCGCTGCGCCGGCTCGAGCTGGCGATCGTGCGGCGGCTCGAGGGCTACCTGCAAGGTGATCATCTGGGCCTGCTGCCGGGCCCCGGAACCGACGCCAACGACGCCCGGGTCTACATCGCGGGCGAGGACGACGTCCGCAAGATCGACTGGGCGGTGACCGCCCGCACCACGGTGCCGCACGTCCGCGACACGATGGCCGACCGCGAGCTCGAGGTGTGGGCGCTGCTGGACGTGACGCCGTCGATGAACTGGGGCACCGAGGGCGTCACGAAGCGCGATCTCGGCATCGCCGCGGTCGCCACCATCGGCTTCCTGAGCCAGAAGATGGGTGACCGGTTCGGTGGCTACATCATGCGGCCGGAGACCCTGCGCCGGCTGCCGGCCCGGTCCGGCCGGTCCGCCCTGTACGGACTGCTGCGCCGGATGCTGACCGAGCCGTTCGTGCCCGACCACGCCCACGGCCCGATGTCCCTGGCCGCGTCGGTGGAGCAGCTGTCCCGGACCCAGCGGCGGCGCGGCCTGCGGGTCGTCGTGTCCGACTTCCTGACCCCGGGTGATCATGAGCTCGATCCGAACATCGAGCCGGAGTGGGAACGGTCGATGCGCCGGCTCGCCGTCCGCAACCAGGTGCTCGCCATCGAGGTGGTGGACAAGCGCGAGGTCGAGTTCCCCGACGTCGGCGACATGCTGATCCGGGACCCGGAGACCGACTTCGAGCGGTACGTCAACACGGGTGACTCCGACGCGCGGGCCCGGATGGACGCGGCCAGCTCCGCGCAGCGGGAACGGATCCGGATCGCGCTGCGCCGGGCCGGCGTGGGTCACATCCAGTTGCGTACCGACAGAGACTGGGTGCAGGACATCGCCAGGTTCGTGCTGGCGTACCGTCGGGTGGCCAGCATGTTGCACGCGCCACCGCAGGGAGTGGCCAAATGAACTTCATCGACTGGCTGAAGGACCTGACCTTCCTCTCGCCGGACCGGCTGTTCGTGCTGCTCGTCATCCCGCTGCTGATCGTCGGCTACATCTTCGCGATGCTGCGGAAGAACCGGCGCGGGATGCGGTTCACCAACACCTCCATGCTGGAGGCGGTGATCCCGAAGCAGTCGCAGTGGCGGCGGCACCTCGCGGTCGCGCTGTCGATCCTGAGCCTGGTCACGCTGACCGTGGCCTGGGCCCGGCCGAGCAACAAGGTGCCGGTGCCGCGGGAGCGGGCGACCGTCGTGATCGCCCTCGACTCGTCGCTGTCGATGCAGGCCGTCGACGTACAGCCGACCCGGTTGGACGCGGCCAAGAAGGCGGCCAACGAGTTCATCGAACAGTTGCCCGACAAGTACAACGTCTCGGTCGTCGCGTTCGCCGGCTCGGCGTCGATCCTGGTGCCGCCGACGCTGGACCACAACACGGTCGAGAACGCGATCAACGGCATCCAGCTGGCCGAGTCGACCGCGATCGGCGAGGCGATCGCGACCTCGATGCGGGCGCTGCGGCAGGCGCCGAAGGATCCGGACAATCCGGAGAACGTCGCGCCGGGAGCGATCGTCCTGCTCAGCGACGGTACGAACACGGCGGGCCGGGCGCCGAAGCAGGCGTCGGCTGCGGCGGCCGAGGCCAAGGTGCCGGTCTACACGATCGCGTACGGCACCGAGAACGGTTATGTCGACCTGGACGGCAAGCGGGAACCCGTTCCGGTCGACCATGCGTTGATGCAAGAGATCGCCCAGGACACCCAAGGCGAGTACTTCAAGGCCGCGACCGCCGACCAGCTGAAGCAGGTGTACGAGAACATCGGCTCCGAGGTCGGCTACCAGGACTCGACGGTCGAGCTGACCGCCCGGTTCGCCGGCTACGGCCTGCTGTTCGCCGTGCTCGCTGCGCTGGGCGCGATCTCGTTGGGGGCAAAATGGCCGTGATGATGATTCCGATGATCGCCTTCATGGAGCCGCTCCGGCTGCTGCTGTTGCTGCTGGTGCCGGCGCTGGTCGGCGTCTACCTGCTGCTGATCTGGCGGAAGAAGCAGCGCAGCAACACCTCCGGGCGCAGCATGTTCGACTTCGTCATCCCCAAGGAACGGACCTGGCTGCGGCACCTCGCGGTCGGGCTGGCCGTGCTCAGCCTGGCCACGCTGACGGTGGCGTTCGCGAAGCCGAAGGACGAGGTCGCGGTGCCGCGGCAGCGGGCCACGATCGTCGTCGCGATCGACATCTCGCTGTCCATGCTCGCCGAGGACGTCCAGCCGAACCGGTTCGACGCCGCCAAGGTCGCCGCGGCCGACTTCGTGAACTCGCTGCCGGCCAAGTTCAACGTGTCCCTGGTGTCCTTCGCCGGTACGGCCTCCACGCTGGTCCCGCCGACCACCGACCGGGACATCGTCACGGCGGCGATCCGCGACCTGCAGCCCGACCAGGGCACGGCGATCGGCGAGGGCATCTACACCTCGCTGGCCGCGCTGACCCAGGTGCCGCCCGATCCGGACGACCCGAAGGCCCCGGTGCCGGCCCGGATCGTGCTGCTGAGTGACGGCAAGACGCAGCTGGGCCGGTCCTCGGCGACCGCGGCCGAGCAGGCGAAGGCGCAGAAGGTGCCGATCTACACGATCGCGTACGGCACCCAGACCGGGACGATCGAGATCGGCGGCCGGATCGAACGGGTGCCGGTCGACCTGGCCGAGCTGCAACGGATCGCCAAGATCACCGGCGGCGAAGCGTACGAGGCCCGATCGGCCGGCCAGCTGAAGGAGGTCTACGCCGACATCGGCACCTCCGTCGGCACCGAGAAGGTGGAGCAGGAGGTCACCGAACGCTATGCCGGCTTCGGCCTGGCCTTCGCGATCCTGGCCGCCGTCGGCATGATCTCCCTCGGCGCCCGCTGGCCGTAGCTGTCGCGTCAGAGGATCGTGGCGAAGGCGGCGGACAGGGCGAGCGCGCCGCCGCCGAGCAGGGTCATCCGTTCGGTCGGGTCGGCCATGATCACGGTCGGCGTGACGCCGTCCCGGTCCGGGCTGTAGACGACCAGCCAGCGCTCCAGTAGTTCTCGCATCCGGGTCCCGCCGGCGCACACGTCGCCGTGCATCAGGTAGCGGCCGGAGGCGATCATCTGTTCGTTGTTGGCCAGCCCGACCGCGAGGTTCTGGGCGTAGAGCTGGAGCAGGTCCGCGGCTTCGGGATGATCTTGGTCGGCCAGCGCGGTGAGCCGGCCGCAGTCGATCATGGTCGGCTCCGGCAGCCCGCGCCGTTCGGCCTCGGCGCGGAGCCAGTTGAGGGTGGCGATCGTCTCCCAGCAGCCGATCCGCCCGCACGGGCACGGTAGGCCGTGCAGGTCGACGACGGTGTGGCCGTACTCGCCGCCGGCACCCTGCTCGCCGCGGACGATCTCGTGGTCGTAGACGAGGCCGAAGCCGAGCGCCTCGCCGGTGTAGACGGAGGCGAAGCTGGCCAGCCCGCGGCCGTGGCCGAACCACTTGTCGCCGAGCGCCTGCACCCGCGGATGGTGATCGATGTAGACCGGGACCCCCAGCTCGCGGCCCAGCCGTTCGGTCGCGGGGTAGTGGTTCAGTACCGGAGCCAGCTGGAGCGAGATGATCGAACCGCTGGCCGTGTTGATCGTGCCGGAGGCCGCGATGCCGACGCCGAGCAGGCTGGCGTCGTCGAAGCATTCGTGCGCGACGTCGAAGATCGTTTGCTCGATCTCGGCCAGCGGGCGGCTCGCGTCGATCGGCCGCTCGACCTGGTGCCGGATGGTGCCGTCCACGCCGAGCCGGGCGCCGATGATCGCGTGCGGTGCGATCCGCATCGAGCCGAGTTCCGGGCCGTCGGGCCGGAACCAGACCGGCCGGGCGGGTTTGCCGCCGGCGGGGGAGGCGGCGACCGACGCGCCCTCGACCAGGGTCCCGTTGTCGATCAAGGGGGTCAGGATCGAGGTGATCGTGGCCCGGTTGACGCCGAGGGCCCGGGCGAGCTGGGCCCGGGAGGCGGGGCCGTCGCGATGGAGCAGCTCCAGCACGCGGGAACGATTGGTCCGCCCGATCGCCGCGGGACTGAGTAGCCCCGCGCGACCACCCGAGCCGGTCACCGCCATCCAGACCTCCTTGCAGCGCAACCTTCGCCGTGACCGTAACAAGAGCTTCACCCAAGGGTCTCGACGGTCCTACTCGAAGTATGTATGGTTCTACAACAAACCTACTGGATCGAGGTGGAGCGCATGTCAGAAGCCAGCCGGCCACGGCTCGGTGTCGTGGGAGGTGGGATCCGCGGATCGGTGTTCGGTGCCGCGATCCAGCAGCACCGACAGGCCGACCTGGTGGCGCTCTGTGACCCCGACCCCGGGGTACGGGAGCGCGTCGGCGCCGAGCTCGGCGTCCCGACGTACCCGGATCTGGAGGCGTTGCTGTCGGCGCATCCGGACCTGACCGCGGCGGTGATCGCGACGCCCGATTTCGCCCATCGCGACGCCGCCGTACGGTGCCTCGACCAGGGGCTCGATCTCATGATCGAGAAGCCGCTGGCCACCTCGGCCGCCGACGCCGACGCGATCGTCGCCGCCGCCGAGGCGCGGGGTGCGAAGATCATGATCGCCTTCGAGAACCGGTGGAATCCACGTTTCGCCGAGGTCCGGCGGCAGCTGGCCGCCGGCGAGGCCGGAACGGTGATCAACCAGGTGATCAATCTGAACGACACGATCTTCGTGCCGACCTCGATGCTGTCCTGGGCGGCCCGGAGTTCACCGGCCTGGTTCCTGATGCCGCACAGTCTTGATCTTGCCTGCTGGCTGTCCGGCAGCCGGCCGGTGAGCGTGTTCGCCCGCGGCGTGAAGCGGGTGCTGCCAGGCCTCGGCATCGACACCTGGGATGCGATCAGCGCAACCTTCACGATGGCCGACGGGTCGATCACCGCGCTCCATTCGCAGTGGGTGCTGCCCACCTCGATGCCGGCCGTCTTCGATTTCCGGTACGAGCTCAATGCCGAACGGGCGAGCTATCGGCTGAACATCTCCGACAGCGGCCTGACCCGCTACGACGGCACCGCCGGCCAGTGGGTGCAGCTCGGCAATCACCAGCACTACGGCGAGCTGCGCGGTCTCAGCGTGGACATGATCAACGACTTCATCGCCCTGCTGCACGACGAGGACCGCGACGTCCCCGACGTACGGACGGGCCGGCTGATCACAGCCTCGATCGAAGCCGTCCACGCCAGCCTGGAGAGCGGCCTTCCGCACGACATCTGATCAACTCCGAGAAGGAGCAGCCATGCACAGCGTTTCAGGATTCTCTCGTCGAGCAGCACAGGATCGTCGACCGCTGACTCGCCGATCGGTGCTGGGGCTCGGCGCCGCGACGGTGGGTGGACTTACCTTCGGCGGCTGCGTCAGCGCCAACGACGCCGGCACCGGAGCCCCCGCCGGCGCGGACGCCCCGCTGAAGCCGGGCACGCAGCCCACCGGCCAGCTCACGATCGTCGACGACAACGCCAATGCCCTGTTCAAGACCTCGATCGTCGCCGCCTTCGAGAAGGCCAGCGGGATCAAGGTCGCGTCCTACAGCCAGGGCAACTTCAACGATCTCCATGATCGTTACACGACCCTGTTCGCGGCCCAGGACAGCAGCGTCGACGTGATCATGACCTGGGCCGGCTGGTCGGCCGAGTTCGGCCAGGCCGGCTGGCTGCAGGAGTTGGATCCGGCCGCCGTGCCCGGGGACTTGATCAAGCCCGCCCTGGATGCGGTGAGCTGGCAGGACAAAGTCTACGGCCTGCCCAAGTTCGGCAGCGTGCAGACCATGTTCTGGAACAAGACCGCGTTCGCCGATGCCGGCCTCGATCCGGACGCCGCGCCGGAGAACTGGGACTCCTTCGTGGCCGCGGCGAAGAAGCTGACCACCGATGATCGTTACGGCTACGCGTGTGACCTCGGCAACGCGTCCGGCGCGTACCAGAACTTCCTCCGGATGCTGCTGCTCAACGGCGGCGAGATGTACGACGCCGACTATCAGCCGATCTTCAACAGCGAGGCCGGCGTCGAAGCACTGACCCGGCTGGTCGAGCTGCTGCAGCTGCACAAGGTGATGGATCCGTCGTCGCTGCAGATCAGTCATTCCGCCGATCTGGCCGACCTGTTCGCCCGCGGCGGGGTCGCGACCGTGTTCAACTGGCCGTTCCAGTGGGCGACCGCCACCGGTGAGAAGTCGTCCCTGGACGCGGCCACCGTCGGCAACGGACTGATCCCCGGGATCAGCGTCCGGTCGGCGACGATCGACGGGGCCGAGGGACTGGCGATCAACAAGTTCTCCAAGAACAAGGAGGCGGCGCTGGCCTTCCTGCAGTTCGTCGCGTCCGGCGAGGTGCAGCGCGAGATCGTCGCCGAGGAGGGCTGGTTCCCGGTGTCGGAGTCGGTGCTGACCGACCCGGCGAGCGTCAAGGCCCTGCCGGTGCTGACCACGTATCAGGAGACGACCAAGTACGCCTCGAAGCGCTACGGGACACCGTGGTCGAGCGAACTGGACCAGCTGTTGTCGGTGCAGCTGAACCAGGCGATGAACGCCAAGATCACGGCCAAGGAGGCGCTGGACTCCGCGGTCACCGGCACCAAGGAGCTGGTGACGAAATACCTGCCGCGGTAGGAGGGTGATCATGAGCGTGGCCAACAGGACGGATGTCCGCCGGATCCGGGACGTACGGTTCGGAGTGCTGATGGCGCTGCCCGCGGTCGCGATCGTGGTGGCGCTGCTCGGTTACCCGATGGGATACGCCCTCTACATGTCGGGCTTCCAGTGGAACGACAAGATCGCCGGGGCCCGCCCGTTCGTGGCCTTGGGCAACTACGTGGAGCTGGCCACGGACGGCCAGTTCCTCGCCGCGCTGGGCCGAACGCTGTATTTCTCCGTCTTCACGGTGCTCGGCGGGGTCGCCCTTGCTGTCGCGATCGCGGTGCTGCTGAACCGGGAGTTCCGCGGCCGGACCGTGGCCCGGGTGCTGTTGCTGGTGCCCTGGGCCGTGCCGCCGGTGGTCAACGGGATCATCTGGAAGTTGATCTTCGACGGACCGGGCGGCATCGCCAACACGATCCTGCTCCGGCTCGGCCTGGTGCCGGAGCGGGTGCAGTGGCTGGCCGATCCGGGACTGACCATGAACGTGTTGATCTTCGCCGAGCTGTGGAAGCTGCTGCCGTTCCTCTGCCTGCTGATGCTGGCCGGGCTGCAGGGGATCCCGGCCAACATCTACAAGGCGGCGGTGATCGACGGCGCCGGCCCGTGGCAGCGGTTCACCCGCATCACGCTGCCCAACCTGCGCGGCCCGATCCTGTTCGCGCTGGTGGTGCAGTCGATGTGGTCGCTCAAGGTGTTCGACACGATCTTCGTGCTGACCGGCGGATCCGGCGGTCCGGCCGAAGGCACCACGACGATCAACTTCCTCGCCTACCTGACCTCGTTCAGCTTCCTCGACCGGGGTTACGGAGCGGCGATGGCCGTCCTCACGATGGTGCTGGTGATCGTGGTGACGCTGGTCTGGATCCTGATCTTCCGGCAGCGCGGTGAGGGGAGTCGATCATGAGCGCTCCGACGGGCTCAGGGCGCGGGCGCCGGGACCGGCGGCGGCTGGCCGGCACGATCGTGCACCGGGCGCTGGTCGCCCTGTTGTTGATCTATCTGTTGGCACCCTTCTGCTGGATGGTGGTGTACAGCCTCTTCCCGCCGGAGTCGTTGCAGGGCGGGGGATTCGCGATCGACCAGCTCACGCTGGGCGCCTATCAGCGACTGCTGGCCGACGGATCGTTCCTGGTGCCGATGGCGAACTCGGCGATCGTCGGGATCGCCACCACGGTGATCACGATGACGCTCGGCTCGGCCTGCGCCTACGTGCTGGCCCGGGCCCGGTTCCGCGGCCGGCAGGCGCTGCTGCTCGGCATGCTGACCGTGCAGGCGATCCCGGTGATCGTGCTCGCCGTACCGCTGTTCATCCTGCTCCGGGCCTTCGGGGCGTACGACCAGCTGATCGGGTTGATCATCACCTACACGGCGTTCATCCTGCCGCTGGTGGTCTGGATGATGGTCGGCTTCTTCGCCGACCTGCCGCCCAGCCTGGAACGGGCGGCGCGGATCGACGGCTGCAACCGGCTCCAGGTGATGACCCGGATCGCCGTACCGCTGGCGGCGCCGGGGATGGCCGCGACCGCGATCCTGGCCTTCATTACCAGCTGGAGCGACTTCTTCCTGGCCAAGGTGCTGACCACCAGCAAGGCGGTGACGCTGCCGGTCCGGACCGCGGCGTTCCAGGGGCTGTTCGCGATGGACTACACGTCGGCGGCGACCGCCGGAGTGATCACCGCGGTGCCGGTGTTGATCTTGGCGCTGCTGGCTCAGAAGTGGATCATCCGTGGCCTGGTCGAGGGCGCGGTGAAGGGATAATCATGGCCGAGATCAAGTTGGTCGGCGTCAGCAAGTCGTTCGGGCGAGGCAAGCGGTCCGCGATCGCCGTGCACGACCTCGACTACACCATCGAGGACGGACACTTCGTGTCGCTGCTCGGGCCCTCGGGCTGCGGCAAGTCGACCACGCTGAACATGATCGCCGGCCTGGAGGACGTGTCCACCGGCGAGATCCTGATCGACGGGCACCGGGTGGACGACCTGGAGCCGGACAAGCGCGACCTCGCCTTCGTCTTCCAGGACTACGCGCTGTATCCGCACATGAACGTCTACGACAACATCGCGTTCGGACTCCGGATGCGTAAGGTGCCGCGCGACGACACCGACCGCCGGGTCCGCGACGCCGCCCGCCGGCTGGACATCGAGCACGTCCTGGACCGGCGGCCGCGGCTGCTCTCCGGCGGCCAGCGGCAGCGGGTCGCGCTGGCCCGGGCGATCGCCCGGCGACCGGCGGTGTTCCTGTTCGACGAGCCGTTGTCCAACCTGGACGCGCTGCTGCGTGATCAGACCCGCAGCGAACTGAAGTTGCTGCATGCCGAGCTCGGCGCGACCAGCGTCTACGTCACCCATGATCAGGAGGAGGCGATGACGCTGTCGGACAAGATCGCGGTGATGAGTCGCGGCCGGCTGGAGCAGTACGGCACCCCGTACGAGATCTACCATCGGCCGGCCACCGAGTTCGTCGCGTCCTTCGTCGGCAAGCCGCGGATGAACCTGCTGGACGCCGAGCCCGCCGACCGGGGCCGGCTGGCGATCACCGGCACCCGGCTGCGGCTGGAGACCGCGGATGATCACGGCGGCCCGGTCCGGGTGGGACTCCGCCCGGAGGAGTGCGGCCTGCGGCCGGCCGCGGCCGAGCAGGCGGACGGGACGGTCCGGGTCGTCGAGCCGCTCGGCAACGCCTCGGACGTGATCGTCGACCTCGACGGCACCCCGTTCACGGCCCGGGTGCCGGGCTTCGGCGAGCTGAGCCCGGGCGACCCGGTCATGATCGACACCGGCCGCGCCACCGTGCACTGCTTCGACCGGGAGTCCGGCCTGCGTCGGTGACCGCAGCCGAATCAGACACCTACCGCTCATGAGCCGAAGTCGTTAGGATCACCCGTAATTACTCATTATGGGGGACCGAAATGGTGGCACGGTGGTGCGTTCCGCTGGCCCTGGCGGGCTTGTTGATCATGATCGCCGCGGGGTCGCCGACCCCCGCCACGGCGGCCGAACCGCAACAGCTCTACGTCAGCACGACCGGGTCGGACACGAATCCCGGCACCGCGGAGGCGCCGGTGGCGTCCCTGACCCGGGCCGCGCAGCTGCTCGCGGAGTCGTCGACCGCTGACCCGGCCGGCGAGGCGACGGTGTGGATCGGCCCCGGCACCTACTTCGAGCCTGCGGTGGTGTCGTGGGGCAAGGTCGCCCTGAGCCGGGTGAGCCTCCGGCCGACGGACCCGGCCGACGCGCCGACGTTCGACGGCAGCCGGGCCACCGGGACGCTGCACTACTGGATGAACACCGCAGGCGGGCCCGCCCTCGACGTTCGGGGCCTGGTGGTCACGCACTACCGGACCGGCGGCATCCGGCTCGACACCGACGGCAACGTGATCGACAACATGATCTTCACCGAGCTCGGCAACGCCTTCGTGCCGAACGGCCCCGGCTATGCGGCCCTGCACCTGCTCGGCTCGTCCGGCAACACCGTCACGAACACCGTGTTCCGCGACCTGATCAACACCGACTGCCCCGGCTGCATCCATGCCGCCTACGTGGCGAACGGGAGCAGCGACAACACCTTCGCCCACCTCACGATGGCCCGGATCACCGGCGATCCGGTACGGCTGCGTCACGACACGCACCGCAACGTCTTCGAGGAGATCGTCTTCGCGCAGTCGGGCAGTGCGTTCCCGCACCGCGCGATGGCCTCGTTCTGGCGGTTCAAGGACACCGAGGTGTGCGGGGTCGGCAATCGGGTCGAGCGGAGCGTCTCGGACGGCCGCTACTTCGACGGTACGGCCGGGCAGCGGACGATCGGGAACGGCGCCGAGCCGGGCCTCGAGGTCTGTGATCAGGCGCTGCGCGGCGACGGCAACGTGATCATCCCCGGGCTCGAGGTCCCCTGATCGCGATCCTCGTCGTACCACCGGCGCGCGCGGCTTCTGCTGGCTAGGCTGCCTCGTGCCCGACCGGAGGAGATGCCGATGACCGACCGTTCCGTGCTGCGCGCCCTGCGCGAGGACGACCTGACCTTCCTGGAACGCCTGAGTACGGACCCCGAAGCGCTCGGGCCGTTCGAGTGGCCGGGGTTCACCGACGTCCAGGCGCGGCAGCGCCGGTGGGAGCAGGACGGCTTCCTCGGGCCGCACTTCGGGATGATCGCCGTCACCGACGAGGACGACAACGCGGTCGGCATCGTCTCGTGGAAGTCCGAGGGGCGGGGATCCCCGATCGGCGTGACGTACGAGATCGGCATCGCGATCATGCCCGAGCACCGCGGCCGCGGCCTCGGCACGCTGGCCCAGCGGCAGTTGATCGACTACCTCTTCGACCACACCACCGCGAACCGGATCGAGGCGACCACGAACGGCGAGAACCACGCCGAGCAACGGTCCCTGGAGAAGGCCGGCTTCACCCGCGAGGGCCTGCTCCGCGGCCGTTCCTTCATCGGCGGCCGCTACCACGACACGGTCTACTACGGCTTGCTCCGGGCCGACGCCCGACCCTCCTCCTGACCGGTGCCGGGCTCGTCGAGCTCGGTGTGCAGGCCGAAGCTGGCCTGGTCAAGATGATCATGCATGGCCCGTTCGGCCCGGTCCGGGTCGCCGGCCTCGACCGCGTCGATGATCACCGTGTGCGCGTCGGCGATCTGGTCGATCGTCCGGCCGGCGTGCAGCCAGCCGCGCCAGCCGACCACCCGGGCCTCGTAGAGCAGGGCCGCGACGGCGTCCATCGACATCAGCAGCACCTCGTTGCGGGCCGCCTCGGCGATCGCCCGGTGGAAGGCGATGTCGGCCTCGAGCAGGGCCGGCGAGTCCTCGGGCAGGGCGCGCCAGGCGTCCATCCGGTCCCGCATCGTCGCGACGTCGGCCGCCGTGGCCCGGTCCGCGGCCAGCCGGGCCGCGCCGACCTCGAGCACCCGGCGGTAGTCGTGGAACTGCAGCACCGCGTCGGCCTCGCGCCGCATCCGGGACCGGAACATCCCCTCCAGGTCGGCCGCCGACGGCACCCGCGCGACCGTGGCCCGGCCCTGCGACCGGGTCAGCCGGCCCTGCCCGGCGAGCTCGGCGATCGCCTCCCGGACCACCGGTACGGACACCCGGAACCGTTCGGCGAGCTCCCGGGTCGGCGGGATCGGGTCGCCGGCGGCCAGCTCCTCGTCGTCGAGGTAGCGGCCGATCATGGCGGCCACCTGGAAGGACAGGGTGGTCCGCTGGACCTCATCGATCATGATCATGCTCCGTCACCGGGTGCGGGTTGGTCCGGCCGAGGGCCAGCACGGCGACGATCGTAGCGGCGCAGCAGACGGCGACGTAGCCGCAGACCAGCCAGGGCGAGCCGCCGCCCACCAGCACCAGGGCGGAGGCGATGAACGGGGTCGGCCCGGCGATCAGCACCCCGTTGGACTCCCGGGCGACGGCGACCCCGGAGTAGCGGTAGCGGACCGGGAACAGGTTGACCAGGAACGCTCCCTGGGCGCCGGCCATCGCGCCGAAGCCGAGCCCGAAGGCGATCGCCATCACCACGGTCGCGATGATCACGCTGCCGCTGCTCAGGCCGAGGAACAGCGGCACCACCCAGACGATCGCGAAGGCGGCGCCGAGGATGAAGATCCGCCGGTGGCCGAACCGGTCCGCGGCCAGGCCGATGAACGGGCAGCAGATCATGCCGGCGAACGCCGCGGTGATCACCGGGATCAGGGCCTCCGTCCGCGGCATCCCCATGGTCGTGGTCAGGTAGCTGAGCGCGAACGTGTTCAGCAGGTACGCCCACGCGTTGTGCCCCGAGATCGAGAGGAAGCCCAGGACCACCTCGCGCCGGCTGCCGCGGAACAGCTCGCCGAGCGGGAGCCGTTCCCGCTGCCGCCGCCGCTCCGCGGACTCCATCGCGGCCACGTACTCCGGCGTCTCGTCCATCCGGTTCCGGATGTAGAGGGCGGTGACGAACAGGACCGCCGAGATCAGGAACGGGATCCGCCAGCCCCAGGAGAGCAGCAGGTCGTCGGGCAGCCCGGCGACGGCGAGGAAGGCCAGCGTGGCGAAGGCCGAACCGCCGGCCGTGGCGGCGTTCGGGATCGCGGTGTAGAGCGCCCGCCGGCGTTGCGGTGCGTACTCGGCGATCAGGGTGATCGCGCCGGCCAGCTCGGCGCCGGCGCCGAAGCCCTGGACCAGCCGGAGCAAGATCAACAGCAGCGGCGCCAGCACGCCCAGGGTCTGGGCGCTCGGCAGCAGCCCCATCAGCACCGTCGCGCCGCCCATCAGGGCCACCGACATGATCATCGCCGGCTTGCGGCCGACCCGGTCGCCGATGTGGGAGATGATCACGCCGCCCAGCGGCCGGATGAAGAAGCCGACCGCGAACGTGGCGAAGGCTGCGAGCACGCCGGCTGCCGGGACCAGGTCGGGGAAGAACAGCCGGTTGATCACCAGTCCGGCGGCGGCACCGTAGAGCGCGTAGTCGTACCACTCGATCAGGGTGCCGACGGTGCCGGCGACCACCGCCTTGCGTGCGCCCGGACTCAGTCGGGTGGTCTGCTCGGAGGGATGGGTCATCGCACGCTCCCGTCGGCCGCGGCGCCGTGGTGGCAGGACTCTCCTAACTTATCTGAGAAGTTGATAGGTTGCACGCATGACCGAACCGGGCCTGCCCGCGGCGGACGCCGACCGTCTCGCGCTCGTCACCGAACGGCTCTACACCGCCGTCGTCGGCGACGTGCTCGACGCGATCGGCCGCTATCACCAGTTCCTGCCCTCGGCGGTACGGGCGCTGCGGCCGGACCTGCCGGTCGCCGGCCGCGCGATGCCCGTGCTGATGCGGGACGTGTTCGGGCCGGGTGAGCGGCCGTTCGGCGGGCTCACCGAGGCGCTCGACCAGCTGCAGCCGGGCGAGGTCTACCTCGGGCTGCCCGGTCGCTCCGAGGCGGCGTGCTGGGGCGAGATCCTCACGGCCGCGGCCCGGGCGCGCGGTGCCGTGGGCGCGGTCCTGGACGGTCACCACCGGGACACCGCGGCCGTGCTCGCGCAGGACTTCCCGGTCTTCTCCCGCGGTGCGTACGCGCTCGACTCGGGACCGCGGAGCGCCGTCGTCGACTACCGGATCGAGGTCGAGCTCGGCGGCGTGCGGATCCGGCCGGGCGACCTCGTGCTCGGCGACGTCGACGGCGTCCTGGTGGTCCCGCGGGAGGTCGAGGACGAGGTGCTGGAGCGGGCCCTGGCCAAGGCCTCGGCGGAGAACCTGGTCCGCCGGGAGATCGAGGCCGGCCTGTCGACGACCGAGGCGTTCGCGAAGTACGGCGTCCTCTGAGGGTCAGGACAGGCGATAGACCGGGAACGGCGTCCCCGGCTGCTGCTTGACGCCGACCATGATGCGCCGCACGCCGCCGCTGAGCGGATCGGTCTCGACCTTGACGCCCTCGGCCTCCGGCGTGCCGACGCCGTCCACCGTGTAGGTGGTGCTCTGGGTCGTGTTGCCACCGTTGGTGTAGAGGAACGAGTAGAGGGTCGGCAGGTCGCCGTCGCCGCCGCCGTACACGTAGAGGTATTTGTTGCCCGAGCCGACGCCGACGATGTCGAAGCCCTGGAACGATCCGTGCGGCCGGCTCGGCTCCTTGAACCGTGACTTGGTGAGGTCGGCGTTGCCCAGCACCGAGGCGATCGACAGCTGGCCGCCGGAGGCGGAGAGCATGGCCGCGGTCAGGGCCGACGTGTCGAAGACCCCGTAGTACGAAGACGACCCGGTCGCCCCGACCTGCACCCGCAGCGCGATCCGGTCGTCGCCGTCGGCCGTGGCGACCGCGACCCGGACGCCCTCCCCGGAGTAGCCGGGCGCGACCGCGGCGAGGCCGGTCAGCGAGCCCAGCCGGCCGTAGCTCGCGGGTTGGCCGCCGGCCGCCGGGTGGTACTCGATCAGGGAGACCCGGGTCGACCAGTAGAACTGCGTCGCCGTACTGCCGCTGGAGCCGACCCAGAGCAGGATCCGGCCGTCCTGTTGGTACGCCTCGAGCGACTCGCCGTGGCCGTAGCCGGTCAGCGTCACGCCGTCCACCCGGGCGCAGGTCCGGGCCGTGATCACGCAGCGGCTGAGCACGGTGTCCGCCCCGACCCGCTGGGTGACGAACGCCTGGCCGGCGCCGAGGTAGTCGAAGGTCTGGACCGCGGTGGTCGCCTGCAGCCCGGTCACGCTGAAGACGGGGGTCGGAGTGACGGCGGCGGCGCGACTCGGTGCGATCAGGGGCACGAGACAGGCGGCGACGAGGAGGGCGAGGGCGGTCCGGCCGGCACGCGTCAGACTCATGGGTCAAGGTCTCCCGCCGTTGAGGGTCCATGGGTTGGTTCTTGTCATGGACGGTTGCGGTGAGAGTACTGGCCGGTGGCCGACCCTGTCCCGGAATCGGTGCCGGAGGTGGACACATAGGGTGGCGTCCGTGGCGACGATTGTGGAGAACCTGGCGGCGGTCCGCCGGAAGATCGAGCGGGCCTGTGCGGCCGCCGGCCGGGATCCGTCGGAGGTCCGGCTGCTGCCGGTGAGCAAGACCCATCCGCCGGAGTTGATCATGGAGGCGTACCGGGCGGGGGAGCGGCTGTTCGGCGAGAACCGGCCGCAGGAACTGGCCGCGAAGGCCGAGCAGCTGCGCGACGTCGACGACCTGAAGTTCGCCGCGATCGGTCACCTGCAGACCAACAAGGCGAAGTTGATCACCGACTGGGCGTCCGAGTTCCACGCGCTGGATTCGATCAAGGTCGCCGAGGTACTGGACCGCCGGTTGCAGCAGGCCGGCCGCAGCCTGGACGTCTTCCTCCAGGTCAACTCCTCCGGTGAGGATCAGAAGTTCGGCCTGCCGCCGGAGGAGGTGGCCGGCTTCGCGGCCGCGCTGGCCGACTATTCCTCGCTCCGGGTGCGCGGCCTGATGACGCTGGCGATCTTCTCCGACGATCAGGTACGGGTCGGCGCCTGCTTCGCCCTGATGCGGGACCTGCAGGCCCGGCTCCGGGACGACGACGCCGCGGTCGGGAGCTACGACGAGCTGTCGATGGGGATGTCCGGCGACTTCGAACTGGCGATCGCGTACGGAGCGACCACGGTGCGGGTCGGCCAGTCGATCTTCGGCACCCGCCTCAATCCCGACGACTACTGGAATCCCGCGGGCTAGTGTCCTGACAGGACACTAGCCGAGGCGCTGGAGGGCTGCCTCGACAACGATCTCGACCCGGGGCGTCATGCCGGGTACGTCAACAGGGCGGCGCCCGGCGACCTGACGCCCCATCCACTTCAACTGGTTGTCGTTGTGGTGCAGCAGCGCGTACAGGTCCCACCACGGATGCAGGGTCACGCCGGCGATGGACTCGTACAGCGACCGGAGCTGCTCCGACCAGTCGGGCGATTCGAGCGCCGCCAGGTAGCGCCGGCACTGCCCGACGTCGATCGCGCGGGAGCCGCGATGGATGCCGTTCCAGTCGGTCAGGCCGGTGATCTTCCCGCGTGACCAGAGCAGGTTGACCGGCAGGAAGTCGCAGTGCAGAAAGACGGCCGGGTCCTCGGGCGGTGGCGCCGCCAGGACGCCGAACGCCGCCTCCCACACGGCCGGCTTCCGGGCGCCGGCCGGCACCCGAAGCTCGTCCAGCGGGGCGATCCAGGAATCCGTCCAGGGACTGAAGCTCTTTGCAGGCAGATCGAGGGAATGCACCAGGACGGCGAGTTCCGCGATCCGGGTCAGCCAGGATCGTGGTTCTGCCGGATCGAGTTCGACCCGCCCCGGCAGCCGGGTCATCAGCAGCGACGGCGCGCCGCCCGTCGCAGCACCGATGACATCGGCGGCCAGGATCTTCGGCACCGGGAGCCCGCTTCCGGCCACCACGCCAAGATGGGCGATCTCGTTCTGCAGGGGCTCGGCCAGGCCGAGCCCGGCCGGGTACTGCCGCAGGACGACGAACGTCCGCTCGCCACCTCGCTCGACGGACAGCCGGTGCACGGCAGAGCAGGCGCCACCGGTCATCCGGCGATGGCCGACGACGCGACTGCCCCGGCCCATCGCCGCCGCAACCCAGGCAAGCGTCTCCGCGGAGGGCCGCCGCCGCATGAACTCGCCATCTCGCCAGCTGCCGTCGGACATGAGCCCGACCCTAGTGTCCTGTCAGGCTGATCCGTCACATAATTCGCCGCACTGAAGCGGCGATCTACTGCGTTGTCGTCGGTCGACGTATTCCCGATACGCCTCTCTCCTCCGCCTTGTAGCTCACCACTTCAGCACGCCGACTTATGCAACGGATCAACCTGACAGGACACTAGGCGTCAGGGACCTGCGGCGAAACGGGATTTACAGGTTGTCGATCTTGATCGGCGGCAGGTCGTCGGCGGGCGTGAAGCCGAAAACCCTGCCCAGGAAGAACAGTTGGGCCTGGATCGAGGCCTGGATGTTCTCCGAGCGGCGGAAGCCGTGGCCCTCGCCGTCGTAGATCACCATCGCGACCGGCAGGCCCTTGGCCCGGACCGCGGCGGCCATCGTCTCCGCCTGGTTCGGCGGCACCACCTTGTCCTCGGCGCCCTGCAAGATCAGGATCGGCGCGTTGAGCTGATCGACATTGTGGATCGGCGAACGGTCCTGGTAGGTGTCCAGCGCCTCCGGGTACGGACCGATCAGCCCGTCCAGGTAGTGCGACTCGAACTTGTGGGTGTCCTTGGCCAGCGCCTCCAGGTCACCGACCCCGAACAGGCTGATCCCGGCGGTGAACCGCTCGGTCGCGGTCAGCGCGCGCAGCGTCGTGTAGCCGCCGGCGCTGCCGCCGAGGATGGCCAGCCGCTGCTCGTCGGCCAGGCCCTGCTCCACCATCGCCGTCGCACCCGCGACGCAGTCCTCGACGTCGACCAGGCCCCAGGTGCCGCGCAGCCGCTCCCGGTATTCCCGGCCGTAGCCGGTGCTGCCGCCGTAGTTGACGTCCAGCACCGCGATCCCGCGGGAGGTCCAGTACTGCACGTCGAGGCGCAGGCTGGCCGGGGTGAATCCGGTCGGGCCGCCGTGGCAGCGGGTGATCAACGGCGGCCGTTCGCCGTCCGGGCCGGTGTAGCCGGGATTCGTCGGCGGGTAGTACCAGCCGAAGACCGGTCCGGCCTTGCTGGACCAGGAGACCGGCATCGGGATCGAGATCACGTCGCGGGGGAGTGCCACGTCGCCGGCGGCCCGCAGCTCGGTCCAGGCGGGCTTGGCCAGTTCCATGATCGACAACGAGTCGGGCCGGTCCTCGTACCGCATGACGGTGGCCAGCCGGCCGCCGCCGGCGGTCACCGACCCGGGCTCGCCGCTGTCCGGGAACGGATGCAGGTCGCCGGTCCGTACCCCGAGCCGGCCGATCCCGGCGGCGCCGTTGCGGCGCCAGGTGCAGATCAGCTCGGTCGCGTCGATGATCACGTACGGCCGGTCGCCGATCGACCACGGCGGCTCGCAGAACTCGGCCTCGGCCCGATGCAGCGGGCGGACCGCGGCACCGTCCCAGAGATAGAGGTTCCACCAGTTGGTGCGGTCCGAGATGAAGATCAACTCGCCGGTCGGCAGCCACTCCGGGTAGATCGCCGACTCCGAGGGCCCGCCGGCCACCGGCGTCTGGTCCCGGATCCGGCCGCCGTCCAGCCGGCCCGCCATCACGGCGGTGGCGTCCCACGGCATGTTCGGGTGGTGCCACTCGACCCAGGCGATCCGGCCGTCGTGGCCGAGCCGCGGTGCGGCGTAGAAGTCGGACCCGGAGCAGAGCACCGTGCCGCCGTCGGCGTTGTCACCGGCCAGCTCGAGCGCGACGACCGTGTTGACCGGCTCGGCGTCGCCCCGGTGCTCCTCCCGGACCGCGAGGACCAGGCCACGCTTCGGGTGCAGCTCCAGATCGCCGTAGCGGTACCCGCCCGCCGGCGTGATCGGCACCGGCTCGGATCCCTCGGCGTCGGTGCGGTAGAGCCGCTGGTCGGCGAAGTTGGCGAAGACCACGACCCCGTCGACCGCCGCGTAGGCCCCGCCGCCGTACTCGTGCACCCGGCTCCGCACGTTGAACTCGGGTCCGGTGATCTCGGTCAGGGTCTCGTCGCCGGCGCGGCACCGGATCGTCGTCCGTCCGCCCTGGTCGGCCCTGGTTTCGGTCCAGAAGATGCGATCGCCGTCGATGATCGGCGAGCCCAAACTCGTCGTCTGGGCGGTCATCAGATGGGGGGTGACGGGCGAGGACCAGGATCCGAACGGCTCAACCGACATGATCACCACCCTAAACGCTGCAATCGCAAGCGCTTACCCGAACTGTGCCCGCTGGTGCAGTTGGTACGGATGGTGCAGAATGGGTGGCGATCAACCCGGAGCGTGCCGAGTCGAGGATGTCGGGGAAGGCAGCCCTCTGGCGCCGGTAGGAGCACTGGGAGGATCAATGAGCACAACTCGTGGCGTCCTGTACGTCCACTCCGCGCCGTCGGCGTTGTGCCCACATATCGAGTGGGCCGTCGGAGGCGTCTTTGGCACGCCCGTGCGGGTTGACTGGACCCCACAGCCGGTCGAGCGGGCGAGCTACCGTACCGAATATTCGTGGTCTGGCCCGGCGGGCACCGCCGGGAAGCTGGCCAGCGCCCTGAAGGGCTGGCAGCGCCTGCGGTTCGAGGTGACCGAGGAGGCGACCGCCGGGACCGAGGCGGAGCGCTACTCGTACACGCCCACGCTCGGGATCTTCCACGCCATCACCGGGATCCACGGCGACATCATGATCCCCGAGGACCGGATCCGGCACGCCATGGCCACCGCCTCGCTCGGCCGGCGTGAGCTGACCGCCGTCCTGGACGAGCTGCTCGGCAAGGAGTGGGACTCCGAGCTCGAGCCCTTCCGGTACGCCGGCGACGGCGCCCCGGTCCGCTGGCTACACGAGGTCGTCTGACGCGCCGGCGGTTCGTACACGCATCAGCAGGAACCCGGCTGCGATGAGGACCAGCACTCCGATCCCAGCCCAGACGAGGTACGCGCTGGCAGTCGACGCATAGTCCGCGAACGCGCCGAGCCCGGGGCGTGCCACGGCGATTCCGATCCCGCCGAGGCAGCTGATCGCCGAGCCGATCGTCGCTCGCACGGCACGCGGAGACTCGTGGTTGACGAAGACCTCGAGCGTGGTCCAACCCAGCGCGTACCCGAACCCCATCACGATCAGCCACACCATCGGGCCGAGGCCCGGCGCGAGTCCGGTCAGAGCCGTCGTCACGAACACGACCGCAAAGCCGATGCCGATGGCGATGCGACGACGGCGATCCGTGACGAAGCCAGCGACAAGCCCTCCGACGACCGAGGCGGCCGCGTAGCCGGCGTACATGAATCCGGAGGCGCCTGGACTGAGCCCGAGCTCGAGGACAAGTGGCTGGAAGAGGATCTGGATGCTCCAACCGTAGAAGAGCATCAGGATCGAGAGCAGTACGGCCTGTCGCAGGGCGCGGCCCATGAGGGCGTTCCGGAGGTCCGCGAACACCGACCTCAGAGTCGCCAGGGTGCGCTGGGAGCCGCGGATCTCGGGCAGGAACACGGTGAGCACCAAGGCGATTCCGGCCAGCGCCGACGTCACGGCGAACGGCAGCCGTCGATCCAGGTCGTAGAGCAGCCCGGCCGTGACCAACGAGACCAGGATCGCGCCGTGCCCAATCGCTCGGATCAGCCCGAAAGCCTTGGTGGTGTTGATCTTCAGCTCATCTTGCTCGACGAGCTCGTACAGATAGGCAGACCCGGCGCCTGAGGTCAGCGCCCACAGCACGCCCCAGACGATCCAGACGACGAACAGTGTCTGGAGCGAGTTGATCTGGGTGATCGCGCCGAAGGTGATCACTGCGAGCACACAGATCAACAGGTAGGTACGTTTTCGACCGAGACGATCCGCCAGCATGCCGAGCGGGAACTCGCAAGCGACGACGACTAGGCGAAACACCCCGTCGGCGAGGACGGCGATCGTGATCGTGAACCCGAGATCCTTCAGGTAGATCAGCCACAGCGGAAACCAGAACTGAACCTCGAGCAGGAACTGGGTTACGGCAAAGATCCGGATCGGCCGGCTCCGCAGGACGGTCCTCACGCCGACTGATTGCGTCGGAAGAAGAAGTACAGGGCGACCAGGAGCAGCGAGATCACGCCGGAGCCGAGGAGGATCGCGTCGGCGGGCTGCGAGGCGAACCACGTCGTCGCATCGCCGCTAGACACGTCGAAACCGGCGAGTCCGGGGTCGGCAGCCATCATCCGGCCGAACTCGGTGACACCGAGTGCGGTTCCGAGGATCGACGTCACGCCGATGCTGAGCAAGATCAGGTCGGTGAACAGTGTCGAGCGAGCGGCCCGTTTGGCCGCAAGATCAGCGAGTCTTTGCTCGCACACCTGCACCTTGTACAGCACCGGTTCCTCGATCAACTGCTGGAAGTCCCAGCCATCCAGGATTGCGTCCATGCCGGCGCGGACCGATCTCTTGAGATAGCGGGAGATGTCATGCAGTTCCATGATGATCAACTGCGCGCGCCGGGACAGCTGCTCCAGATCGGTGCGAAGGTGGCTCAGCCGGGAGGCTCCCGATGCGACCAGGGATTCTGCGAGCACCCGCCCGAGCTGCGTGTCGATTCCTTCCAGGGCCGCGTAGAAGAACTGGGCGTAGCGCATGGCCTGCCACTCGTCGTGGAAGGCGTCTTGCATCCGGCCAATATCTGGGCCGGACTCGATGAAGGCGTAGTTGAGCCAGCGGGTGAGATGCCGGAGTTCACCCGACATCAGCTGGTCCGCCGGATTGGCCATGCCGTTGCCGACGGCGGTCGAGTCCTTGATCCAGTGCCGCAGATACGGCTCGGTACGCGCCGTCGCTTCGCTCAGTACGAGGCTCCGCGTCACCCAGTGCACATGGCCGCCGACAAATCCCGTCTCCTCGCCCAACACTGGCTCTTCGTCGATGTAGTCCCCGGCGGCGTCCGCATCGAGCAGCCGGTCCAGCAGCGGCGCCAGTATCTGATCATGGCAGGTGGTCGCCAGGGCCGTGCCAAGGTTGATCGCCTGATCCTGCAGTGCATCGAGCTGCCCGACCACCTCGCCAGGCGAGTCGAGGTCAATCAGATCATCGACCTCCAGCAGTACCTCGAACAGGAAGATTCCATGATCGAAGATGCGACAGGTCAGTTCCAGCACATGTCCGCGGAACCTGGCGTTCTCGGGCGCATCGAACACGGCCGCGAAGTGATCTTCGACGCAGCTGATCGTGATCAGGTGCAGCGGGCGCTCCAGCGCGTCCTCGGCGATTGTCTGATAGCGGTTGAATCCCGTGGTCTGGGCGGCATGGTCGAAGGTGATCTTCGGCGGGGCGAACTCGACAGGTACGCCGTCGGTACGGAGGGGGTCTGCGTCGAACTCGGCCTGGCGGGACTGCCAGAAGTCCGCGTAGCCGACCGGGTCGCGCTGGGTGGCGCCCGGCGCGGTGAACAGGGCGATGGTCGCCGGGGCGAGCAGCCTCAACCTGGTCATCGGTCGCCCTCCTTCGCCGTACCGGTGCGCAGCTGGAGTGACCGCGCATCCACCTCGAGCACCCGCCCGGTTGCCGGTCCGTCGAGCACCTTCACCGGGACCATGATCGACTTTGTCGGCTGGTTCGGCGACCCGGTGACGAACGGTTCGGGCCAGTCCAGCACGAGGGCCCTGGTCCCCGTCGGGGTGACCAGGATGCTCTTGCTGCGGGGGTCAATGAGCGAGACCAGGCCGTCGTCGTGGGGGTGCAGCGTCACCTCGTCGCCGGCAGCGCCGTCGGTCAGACCGGCAGTCAGCGCTCGGTACTCGTCGGTCTTCTTGTAGCTGGCCAGAGCTTCGTTGAACCGGCTCAGCAGTTTTTCTGAGTCGCGCTGCTTCGGGAACATGAAATGCATCCCGCCGACGCTTCCGAGCAGCGGATTCTTGCTGTAGTCGAGGTGGTCGAACCGGCCGCTGTCGTACGCGAATCCCGGATCGGCGAGCACGGCCTGGCCGGACAGCCGACTCTCCGGGACCAAGTCGACCTCCCCGCGGGCAAGAGCCTGGAACGCCTCGAGACTCGAATTGAAGGGTATGAATTCGGTGACGGCCTCCTCCAACTCGGGCCAGTAGTCGTAGCCGGCGATGCGGGCGATCCGCAGTTCCCTCAGATCCTCCGGTTGGTCGACCGCGGCCGGTTTCCGGGCCTTGTCGTAGAAGAGCACGTAGTCGAAGTTGATCAACGGGTCGGACAAGTAGTAGTCCGCTCGCCGCTCGCCGCTGCTGGCGAACGGAAAGGATCCGTAGTTCTCGCCGCGCTTGGTCGCGTCGAGCGCCAAAGACCAGGTGGTGAATCTGATCTCAGGTTGGTAGCCCTCGCTCTGCAGGACCTGCGTGACGATCTGCGCGACCGGCCCGCCATCGGGCAGATCAGGACCGACGAACGGGGCCCATGGACCGCTGGTGATCACGATCGGTCGTGGCGGTGACGCCGGTGCCGCACGGAGGCCGCTCGCAATCACCCAGCCGGAGATTCCGATCAAGATCGCGAAGACCAGGATCGGTAACCCGGTGCGGAAAACAACGCCTGGCCAGGCCCTCTTGCGTCGTCGATTCCCAGTTCGCACCACGGCGCACCATCCTAACCATGCCTGGTGCCGCACGGCCGCGCCAGATTCCGAGTAGGAGGCCGAATCCGACGATCGCGAGGCCGACGAGCTCCGGCGGTGACGGGAGTCCGAGCCCGAGCACGTGGCAGGCCGCGATGGCGCCGACCGGGCTGAGGGCGTAGAACAGGCCGGACTGGGCCGGGCCGAGGCGCGGCAGGGCCAGATACCAGGCCAGGTTGGCGCCGATGGCGACGGCAATGGCCAGATAGAGCAGCCGGGCGGCGTCGGCGGGGGCCGCGACGACTGTCGCGGCCGCGCCCAGGCCGTCCACGATCAGGGCCGCGATGATCAACACGGCGCAGCCGGACACCGCGGCGAGGGTGGTGGTGGCGAAGGTGCCGAACCGCTCGATCAGCCGTACGGCGAGCAGGGTGAAGGCCAGCTCGCAGGCCAGGGCACCGGCGCAGAGCAGGATGCCGACCGGATCCGCCGCGCCGACGCCGGTGATGAACACGGTGCCTGCGGTGACGACGACGGCGCCGGCGACGACCCGGGCGGACGGCCGGCAGCGGACGAGCAGCGGGCTGACCACCGCGAGCAGGACCGGGGTGGCGGCGAGCACCGTACCGACGAGGGCCGGATCGACCCGATAGGACGCCGAGACCAGGAAGACGTTGAAACCGGCGATGCCGATCGTGCCGAGCAGCGCGATGTCGAGCAGGTCACGCCGCCGCGGCCGGACCATGATCGGACGCCGATCGCGCCCCTGGAGAGAATGGCGAATGATCATGATCGCCACCAGCAGGACGCCGGCGATGAGATAGCGCGACGCCTGGCCGGTCAGCAGCGGCACCTCGTGAATGGTGGAGGCGACCGGCGCGGACGTACCGATCAGGAACAGCGACAGACCGGCCGCCAGCGCGCCGGTTGCCTTGTGGCCCGGACCGGGCGCGACGGGGGACTGCAGGGTGGTCGATTCGCTCACACCTTCAGCCTGCCCACGTTCGAGGCTTAAGACCAGCAATGGAAGTGAGGGTGAGCGTTAAGCTGGAATGCATGCTCGACGTACGCCACCTTCGCATCCTCGCCGCGGTCGCGGACTCCGGCTCGATGACCCGCGCCGCCGCCCGGCTCTCGTACACGGCCTCGGCGGTGTCCCAGCAGATGGCGACGCTGGAACGCCAGCTCGGCACCCCGCTGCTGGTCCGGCACGCCCGCGGCGTCCGGCTGACCGAGGCCGGACAACTGCTCTGCCGGTACGCGGAGCAGGTCGAGGACCAACTTCGGCGGGCCGAGCAGGAGGTCCGGGACCTGGTCGAGCTGCGGACCGGCCGGCTGCGGCTCGGCGCCTTCGTCAGCGCGGCCTCCCGGCTGATCCCGGACGCCATCACCGAGTTCCGGCGGCGGCACCCGGAGATCACGCTGAGCCTCGACATCCTCGACCCGTTGATGGCGGTCGAGGCGGTCGCCGCCCGGCGGCTCGATCTCGCGGTGGTGTTCGACTATCCGCCGGATCCGGTGCTCGACTTCGGTGACCTCGTCCAGGAGCCGCTGCTGGACGATCCGGTGCTGGTCGCCCTGCCGCCCGGGCACGAACGTTCCGACGCCGACCTGGTCAGCGTCCGCGAGCTGGCCGCGGAGCCGTGGATCCGGGACTGCTCGCCGGACCCGATGTGCCGCGACATGCTGGACCGGTTCTGCCGGGAGGGCGGCTTCACTCCGACGATCGCGTTCGAGGCGGACAACTACCTGACCATCGGCCGGCTGGTCGAGGCCGGTGTCGCGGTCGCGCTGGTGCCGGGGCTGGCCGTCGACCAGCTGCCCGCCGACGTACCGCTGCGCCCGCTGACGCCGAAGGTCACCCGCCGGGTCTGCGTGGTGTCCCGGCCGGAGGCGGCGCCGACCGTGACCCGGATGACCGAGGTGCTCCGGGAGGTGACCGCGGCGCCGCGGGTGCCGGCTAGAGCGTCTTGAAGGCGAGGGCCACGTTGTGGCCACCGAAGCCGAAGGAGTTGTTGATGCCGGCCACGTCGCCGTCGGGCAGCTTCCGTTGCTCGGTGGCGATGTCGATGCCGAGGCCGGGCTCGGGGTTGTCCAGGTTGATCGTCGGCGGTACGACCCGGTGGTGCAGGGCCAGCAGCGTCGCCATCGACTCCAGGGCGCCGGCGCCGCCGAGCAGGTGACCCGTCATCGACTTGGTCGAGGTGACGACGGCGGTCGTGTTCTCGCCGAGCGCCTCCCGGACCGACAGCGCCTCGATGCCGTCGCCGGTCGGGGTGGAGGTGGCGTGGGCGTTCACGTGGACGACGTCGGCGGGGGACAGCTCGGCGTCCTGCAGCGACTTGATCATCGCCTTCGCCTGGCTGTGGCCGGTCGGTTCCGGCGCGACCATGTCATGGGCATCGGCCGTGATGCCTGCACCGGCCAGTTCGCCGTAGATCTTGGCGCCCCGGGCCTGGGCGTGTTCCAGCGACTCGATCACGAACATCGCCGAGCCCTCGCCCATCACGAAGCCGTCCCGGTCGACGTCCCAGGGGCGGGAGGCCCGCTCCGGATCGTCGTTGCGCCGGCTCATCGCCTGCATCTGGCCGAACGAACCCACGGTCATGGCGTGGATCACGGCCTCGGTGCCGCCGACCATCGCCACGTCGGCGCGGCCGAGTCTGATCATGTCCAGCCCGAGCGCGATCGACTCGTTGCTGGAGGCGCAGGCGGAGACCGTGGTGTGGACGCCGGCCCGGGCGCGGATCCGCAGGCTGACGTTGGCGGCTGCGGCGTTGGCCAT
Organism: Microlunatus sp. GCM10028923; assembly: GCF_042666975.1. NCBI lineage: Bacteria > Bacillati > Actinomycetota > Actinomycetes > Propionibacteriales > Propionibacteriaceae > Microlunatus > Microlunatus sp. GCM10028923. The sequence continues at coordinate 38,622 of NZ_JBHTFF010000001.1, forward strand.
CAGCATCGGTACGGCGAGCGGGCTGACCCGGCGCACGCCCTTGTCCCGCAGGGTGTCCCAGTTGCCGAGCAGCGTGCTGATCCCGCCGATACCGGTGCCGATGGCGACGCCGGTCCGGTCCGGATCAAGATCGTTCTCCTCGCCGAAGCCGAAGCCGGCATCGGTCCAGGCCTGCTCGGCGGCGATCACCGCGAGTTGGGCGTTGCGGTCCAGTCGCCGGGCGACGACCCGGTCCAGGACCTCCGACGGGTCGACCGCGACCGGCGCGGCGATCTTGACCGGGAGCTCGGCGATCCAGTCGACCTCGAGCTTGCGTACCCCCGACCTGCCGGCCAGCAGACCCTCCCAGGTGCTGGCCACGTCACCGCCGAGAGGGGTGGTGGCTCCGAGACCTGTGACAACGACACGGGTGCGAGACATGGGACGTGGTTCGCCTTTCTGGGTCCTCGACGGTCGAGAGATAGGTTCGCCGGGCCCGGCGGGGTGTTGCCGTGGCCCGGCGAACCGGCGCGTTGTTGGTTACGACGACGCGCGCTCGATGTAGGCAACGGCGTCGCCTACGGTACGGAGGTTCTTGGCCTCCTCATCCGGGATGCTCACGCCGAACTTCTCCTCGGCGGCATAGATGATCTCCACCATCGACAGCGAGTCGACGTCAAGATCATCGGTGAACGACTTGTCCAGCGCCACGTCGTTCGCCGGCACGCCGGCAACCTCGTTGACGATCTCGGCGAGGTCGGCGCGGATCTCTTCAGTGGTGGCCATTTCTCGATGGTCTCCTTGTCTGGGTGGTACGTGAGAGTTGGGATCTTGATCGCCCTACGGAAGGACGATCACCTGCCCGGCATAGACCAGGCCTGCCCCGAATCCGATGATCAACGCGATCTGGCCGCTGTGCGCCTCGCCGGAGGCGAGCAGGGCGTCGATCGCCAACGGGATCGAGGCTGCGGAGGTGTTGCCCTGGTATTCGATGTCCCGGGCGATCACCACCCGTTCGGGCAGTTTCAGGGCGCGGAACATGGCGTCGACGATCCGCAGGTTCGCCTGGTGCGGCGCGAACACGTCGATCTGATCCGGGGTGACGCCGGCGCGGTCCATCGCCTCGGCGGCGACCTTCGCCATCGTGTACGACGCCCAGCGGAACACCGGGTTGCCGTCCATCCGCAGCGTCGGGAAGTCCTGGTGCGTGGCGCCGACCTGGCGAGCGGCCTCGTCGAAGGCGGCGGTCTGGGTGATCAGATCGGCCTGATCGCCGTCCGAACCCCAGACGACCGGGCCGATCCCGGGCGTCTCGCTGGGGCCGACCACGGCCGCACCGGCGCCGTCGGCGAACAGGAACGCGGTGCCGCGATCATGCTTGTCGGTCAGGTCGCTGAGCCGCTCCACGCCGATCACCAGGACGTGCCGGGCGGTGCCGGTCCTGATCATGGAATCGGCCATCGCGACGCCGTAGCAGAAGCCGGCGCAGGCGGCCGAGATGTCGAACGCGGCCGCGCCCTTGGCGCCCAGCTCGGCCGCGATCCGGGTCGCGATCGCCGGTGTCGCGTGGAAGTGGGTGACCGTGGAGATGATCACGGCGTCGATCTGGCCCGGCGCCATGTCGATCTTGGCCAGGGCGTGCCGGCCGGCTGCGACGGCCATCAGCTGGATCGTCTCGTCGGGTTCGGCCCAGCGCCGCTCCTTGATCCCGGAGCGGGTCTGGATCCACTCGTCCGAGGAGTCGATCATGGTGCAGATCTCGGCGTTGGTCACCGAGCGGCGTGGTCGATAGCTGCCGACCGCCAGGATCCGCGAGTAGTCGGCGCCCCGGGACACCTGGAGCGCTGGGCTGGTGGTTGCGTCGTTCATCGGCTGACCTCCGGACCGGCGGATGCTGCGTGCTTCTCGACGAACTCTCGTGCTTCGGTGAGCTGATCGGGCGTGTTCAGCGCGTACAGCTCGATTCCCTTGAGGTTCCGCTTGGCGATGCCGGTCAGGGTGCCGGCCGGCGGCAGCTCCAGCAGGCCGGTGACGCCGAGGCCGGCCAGCGTCTCCAGGCAGAGGTCCCAGCGGACCGGGGCGGCGACCTGCCGGACCAGCCGGTCCAGCACCTCGCGGCCGTCGGCCACCTGCCGGCCGTCGGCGTTGGACAGCAGCCGGGTGCTCGGGTCCTTCGGCTCGAGGCCCTGCGCCACGGCGGCGAGCCGGGTCACCGCGGGCTCCATGTGCGTGGTGTGGAAGGCGCCGGCGACGCTGAGCGGGATCAGCCGGGCCCGCGCCGGCGGGTCGGCGGCCAGCGCGGCCAACTGGTCGACGGTGCCGGCGGCGACGATCTGGCCGGGCCCGTTGTTGTTGGCCGGGGTCAGCCCGTGCCGCTCGATCGCGGCCAGCACCTCGTCCGGCTTGCCGCCGATCACCGCGGTCATCGACGTCGGGGTCGCCGCGGCGGCCTCGGCCATCGCGCGGCCACGTTCGGCGACCAGCAGCATCGCCTGTTCGGCCGGGATCACGCCCGCGACGGCCGCGGCGGTCAGTTCGCCGACCGAGTGGCCGGCCACGACGCCCGGTCCGGGGCCGTCACCGAGCAGCCGGTCGGCCGCCAGCACGCCGGCCGCCACCAGCAAGGGCTGCGCGACCGCGGTGTCCCGGATCGCCTCGGCGTCGGCCTCGGTCCCGTAGTGGGCCAGGTCGAGCCCGCCGACCTCGGACAGTTGGATCAGGGCGCTCGCGTACGCGGAATCGGCGAGCCAGGGGCTCAGGAAGCCGGGGGTCTGGGCGCCCTGTCCGGGCGCGACGATCGCGAGCACGGTCCCAACTCTCTCTCGCCGGGCCGCCGCGCGCGGTACCGGGACATCACGAAAGTCCCCACGGCTGGTTGTGGGAACCCTACAAAGGGGTGAACTCCGGGGTGATCTCGCTCTCACTCCGGTGCCGCCGGCGGGCCGCGGTGATCATCCGGCGACCGGCCCGGACGGAGGACCGGGACGGCTCGGCTGGCCGGCCAGCGCGGCCTGCACCGCGGCCTCGTCCAGGTCGACCGTGCCGCCGCGGGCGACGTGCCCGCGGCGCCAGTCCTGCAGCGCCTCGTACGCGGCGTGGTCGAGGTGATCCACCCCGAGCTCGACCCGGGCGGGGACGCCGACCGGGACCGACCGCAGCGTCCGGACCAGGGACGCGACGCCGAGGAACACCAGCGAACCGCTCAGCCGGACGGTCCACACCCCTTCCTGCTCGGTCGCCGTGACCGTGGCCCGGGCCAGCCGGTGCAGCACCCGGCCGGTCGCCACCACCAGCCCGGCCAGGACTCCCTCGGCCAGGCCGAAGCCGGCGACGCCGAGGCCGGTGATCAGGTAGACGAGCAGCTCGTCGTGCCGGCGCAGGGTCCGGATGTGGGCCAGCTGGATCAGCTTCACCCCGGTCAGCAGCAGCACGCCCGCCAGCGCCGCCATCGGGATCGACTCCAGCAGAGCCCCGGCGGCCAGCACGAAGAGCGCGATCCAGATGCCGTGCAGGATCGCCGAGGCCCGGCTCCGGGCGCCCGCGGCCACGTTGGTCGAGCTGCGGACGATCACGCCGGTCACCGGCATCCCGCCGAGCAGGCCGGAGATCGTATTGGCCGCGCCCTGGCCGACCAGCTCCCGGTCCAGGTCGGCCCGCCGGCCGCGATGCAGCTTGTCCACCGCGACCGCGGACAGCAATGACTCCACGCTCGCGACCAGCGCGATGGTGACGACCGCGACGCCGATCTGCACCGGGCCACCGGCCGGCAGCATCGGCGGGATCAGGCTGCGCAACGGGTCGTCGGGCAATTGGACCCGCTCGACCGGCAGCGCCAGCACCGCCGCCGGCACCGTCACGGCGACGACCGCGACCAGCGGTGCCGGCACGGACTTCGCCTTCGGCAGCCGCGGCCAGATCAGCAGTACGGCCACGGTCGCCAGGCCGATCAGCACCGACGGCGGGTGATGGCCGACGATCTGGCCGGGCAGCTCGGCCAGGTTCTTGATCAAGGAACTCTGCGCGGCGCCGCCGAGCACCACGTGCAACTGCTGGAAGGCGATCGTCAGGCCGATCCCGGCCAGCATCCCGTGCACCACGGCGGGGGACAGGGACAGGGCGAGCCGGCCGATCCTGGTCACGCCGAGCAGGATCTGCAGCAGACCGGCGGCGCAGGTGATCGCGGCGGTGGCGGGCCAGCCGAACTGGTCCACCAGCCCGGCCACCACCACGGTCAGGCCGGCCGCCGGCCCGCTGACCTGAAGCACCGACCCGCCGAGTGCGCCGGCCACGACCCCGCCGACGACGGCCGCGACCAGGCCGGCGATCAACGGGGCGCCGGAGGCGGCAGCGATCCCGAGGGACAGCGGGATCGCGATCAGGAAGACCACCAGCGAGGCCGGCAGATCGTGCCGCAGCACCGACCGGAGTGATCGGGCGCCGGCGGCGTGTTCGTCGGTCGCCGTCGGCATCAGGCGATCAAGGGTTCCGCGGCTGGGCCGGCCGAGCCGACGCCGGTTCGGACACGGGCACAGCGTCGGACTGGATTACAGGGTCGGACAGGATCACAGGGTCGGACAGGATCACAGGGTCGGACAAGATCATCGGGGCCTCCGTCTCCGCAGTCACTGGCCACCCGGCAGGTTCACCGCAGTGGGCCGGCCCCGATCCCGGCGTTTGACCTGACAACTCGGCAACGCCGGACCGAGTTCCCGGATGATCGAAAACTCTGGTCCGGCGAAGCGATGATCAGAGAGTCAGCCGGTCCAGATCGGGTGCGCTGCCGTCCGGGTTGCCGAAGCTGATCTTGTTCTCGCCCGCCTCGAGGCGGACCGGCACCTGCAACGTCTGCGGGGTGTTCCAGTCCTCGTCGTTGCTGCCGGGTGCGTTGATCCAGGTGGTCCGGCCGTTGATCGTGATCTTGGCCTGGCGGGACGCGTCGGCGGCCACGTAGTCGATCGTCAGCAGGTACGTGCCGGCCGCCGGCGCGGTGACCGATGGGAAGGCCAGGGTGCCGGACCCGCCGATGTAGCCGGCCTTCTTGCCACCCGAGCAGCCCGAGCAGTCCCAGACTCCGGCGCCGCCGGCGAACTCGTTGCCGACCGCCTCACCCTGGTAGGTCCGCGGACCGTCCGGGCCGGTCGTGCTGAGCTGCAGCGGCGCGCCGGGAGCCGAGGCGCCCCGGGCGCCGAGAGCCCGCACCTCGAACCGGTACGCCGTGGCGGGATCGAGCCCTGTCACCGTGGCTTGCGGCGCGTCGGTCCGCAGCACCTCGGTGCCGTCCACGAGCACCGCGTACCGGGTCGCCGCGCCGTCGTCGGTGGCCGGCTGCCAGGCCAGCGCGACCCGGTCCGGGCCGGCGGCGGTCGCCCGCAGCCGGGTCGGGATCGAGGGCGCGTCGGCGTACGGATCGACCGGCCGCACCGTGTAGAGCCGCGAGCCGTGGGCCGGCAACTCGGCGCTCACGCCGGAGCGTTCGGTCCCGAGGTCGCGCCCCGCCCAGACGTCGCGGACCCGGGCCGGCCCGCTGAACCCGAGCTCGCGCCAGGTCGTCGTGACCTTCGCGGGTTCGCCAGCCAGGTTGAACAGCGCCACGGTGTAGCTGCCGTCGTCGTTGCTGGCCGACCAGACCTGCTGCTGCGACGCCTGGTCGAGCGGCCGGGCCGGGTTGCCGCGCTGGTTGATCGCGATCACCTCACGGTTGGTCAGCAGCTGCTTGCCGTAGGCGTCCAGCTTGGTCAGGTCGTCGCCGATGTAGAGCGGTGCCGCGGCGATCGACCAGAGCGTCACGTAGCTCTGCCGCTCGGCCTTGGTCAGCCCGTCCATCTCGCCGTTGCCGACGTTGAGCGAGTCGAGGTTGGGCCAGAAGCCGGGCTTGGCGTCGTCCAGCCACTGCACGGAGTCGAACCAGCGCTGGCGTACCGACTGGTTCCACGTGACCAGCGTCTCGCAGTAGCACTCGACGTCGGTGTCCACCCGGACGCCGTTGGACCACTGCTTCCAGTCGTCGGCGTAGCGGTGGCTGATCGCCCAGGAGACCAGGAAGTTCATCGGCCGGCCGGTCTTGGCGATCGCCTTCGACCAGGCCTCGATGTCGGCCCGGTTGTCGTAGTTCGGGCCGCCCTTGAACGAGCCCGGACCGACCCCGTCGATCTTGACGAAGTCGACGCCCCAGTCGGCGAACACCTTGGCGATGCTGTCCGCATAGGCTTGTCCGCAAGGGCTTTCGTAGTTGATCTTGTACGACATGTCCCAGCCGTTGGTGGTCCGCAGATCGTCGTAGACGAGGTCGGCGGTGGTGCAGCCAGGGGCGTCCTTGATCGGCGTCGTGCCGTCGCGGTAGACGTCCTTGCCGAGGCCGACGACCGTGTAGATCCCGAACTTCAGGTCGCGATCATGGAGGTAGTCGCCGAGCGCCTTCATCCCGCTCGGAAAACGATCTTGGTTGACCGTCGGCAGCCCGTGCTCGTCGCCGCCGGCCTGCCAGCCCGCGTCGATGTTGATGTACTCGTAGCCGTACTCGGCGAGGTCCTCGGCCATCACGTCCGCCTGGGCCCGGACCCGTTCCTCGGTCAGCCAGCTGCCCTCGCCGTCCGGGTTGACGCCCGGGTACTTGGTCGCCTGCAGGCTCCAACTGCTCCAGCCCAGGTACGGCTTCGCGGCCGTCACCGGGCGTTCGGCGGGTTGCGGAGCGGGCTCGGCCGCGGCGGGCGGCGCGGTCAGCCCGGCGGCCGTGACGGCCAGGGCCAGCCCGGCTGCGGCGAGCCGGCGCCAACGGAGTGATCGGGACCGGCGGGCGGGATCGGAATGCGTCATCGCAGTGCCTCCTGGGTCGGTCCTGTGACCGTACCCGGGGTTACTTCACGACGTCAACTATTTGGTACGGGTGCCGTTCCGGACCACCGACCGGAGCAGCGCGACGGCGGCGCCGCGGGCCCAGTCGGTGAAGCTGTGTGACCTGGTGCCGATCCGGCAGCGTTCGGCCGCGCCGAAGACATGATCATGGAACGCCGCCCGCATCCGGTCCTCGTACAGGTCGAAGTCGGCGACGCCCTCGCCGACCACCTGGATCACCTCCGGCCCGACCAGATTGACCACGGTGGCCATCGCGCGCCCGATCGCACTACCGGCGCGGGCGAAGGCGGCGACGGCAGCAGGGTCACCCTGGTGGGCCCGGCGGAGCGCCTCGGTCCAGGTCAGCTCCGGATGATCGGCGTCGTTCCGGATCGAGGTGAGGATGGCGGCGGAGGAGGCGACCGTCTCCAGGCAGGCCCGCCGGCCGCAACTGCAGGTCAGGTCCGGGTCGCCGAGCGGCAGGTGACCGATCTCGCCGGCCACGCCGAACGCTCCCTCGACCACGTCTCCGTTCAGGTGCAGCCCGCAGCCGATGCCGGTGCCGATCGTGATGATCGCGAACGAGGTCGTGTCCAGTCCGACGCCGAACCAGTGCTCGGCGAGGGTGAGCGCCCGGACGTCGTTCTCCACCACCACAGGGATTCCGGCCACCTCGCGGAGCCGGGCGGCCAGCGGCAGGTCCCGCCAGCCGAGCCGGACGGACTCGCGGACCACCCCCGCCCGGCCGTCCACGTCGCCCGAAACGGCGACGCCCAGCCCGAGCAGTCGATCATGGTCGAGGCCGGCGGTCAGCTCGGTGATCATGGTCCTGATCGCGTCGATCACCGTTGCGGGGTCGTCGGCGGTCAGGTCGGCGCGCGCCTCCCGGCGTACCTCGGCGGTGAGGCCGGTGATCACCCCGATCAGCTCACCGGGATTGATCTTGATCCCGGCCAGCAGGCCCGCGTCGTCGACCACCGACAACGGGTTCACCGGCCGGCCGGCGGTGCCCGCCTTGACCCGGGCGCTCCCGTGTTCGCGGACGTACCCGGCCTCGATCAACGGCGCGATTGCCTTGGTCACGGCGGCGAACGACAGCCCGGTGGCGCGAGCGATCTCCACCCGCGGCACCGGTCCGCGCGTGATCACGTGCGTGAAGACCTCGATCGCCGCCGGGCTGATCAGCGGCGGCATCCGGCGACCTGCGGTCAGCGCTGATCCGGTCGTGGCACACCTCGTTTCCGCGGGACGGGACTCGCGCACTCTATCCGGCGGCCCGGTGTCGGCGGACCGGCGATCGCGGTCGATCTTCCCGGCCACGGCGGCTCGGCGCCCGACCCCGGGGCATCGTTCGAGACCTGCGCCGCGGCGCAGGTGCGCTCGGTCCGGGTCCGACCGTAGAAACCAACTAGTCTCGTGCCCAAATTGGCAGGTTTAAGGGATGGTTGAGAGGTTCCGGGCGCTCCGGTCAGGGCTTCAGCAGCCGGCCGAGGGTGAGGGCCATCCGCAGGGTGTACGCGTCGCGCGGGTCGGTCGGACCGTAGCCGGTGACCTCGTGGATCCGCCGCAGCCGGTAGCGCACCGTGTTGGCGTGGACAAACAGCGCCCGGGCCGCGGCCTCGACCGAGTTGCCGTGGTCGAGGAAGGTGATCAGCGTGTCGAGCAGTCCGCCGCCGGCGCCCGCCAGCGGAAGGTAGATGTCGTGGGCGAGGGCCCGGCGGGCGTGCCCGTCGCCGGACAGCGCGCGTTCCGGCAGCAGGTCCTGGGCGCTGACCGGGCGCGGGGCCTCGGGCCAGGCGGCGGCGGCGCGGTAGCCGGACAGGGCCGCGCGGGTGCTGGCCGGGGCGTCCATCAGGTGCTCCACCGGCGGCCCGACCACCACCGATCCCGGCCCGAACCGGTCGACGAAGCGTGCGGTCGCGGCGGTGGCCCGGTCGGGTTCGGCGAGTTCGGCGCCGCCCAGGATGATGGCCAGCCGGTCGCCCTGGACGGCGCCCAGCATGTCCAGGCCGTCCTTCGCGGCGGCGTGCCGGATCGACTCGATCGCCTGCGCCGGTTCGTGTTCCGGGGCCGGGCCGACGACGACCACCGCCGTCGTGGCCGAACCCCAGCCGAGCGTCGAAGCCCGCGAGAGTACGGCCTCGTCGGTCTCCCCGCGGAGCACCGCGTCGACCACCAGCGCCTCCAGCCGGGCGTCCCAGGCGCCGCGCAGTTCCGCGGCCCGGGCGTAGATCTCGGCCGCGGAGAAGGCCAGCTCCCGGCTGTAGTGCAGGATCGCCGCGTGCAGGATCGGCCGGTCCGCCCGCGGCATCACCTCGTCGATCTGCTGCTCGACCACGTCGATCGTGGTCCGGACCAGCTCGACGGTCTGATAGAGCGAAATCTTGCGGGCCAGCTCCCGCGGCGCCGAACCGAACACGTCCATCGTGCTGGGCTCGGCCGGTTCCGGCTCGCTGAACCAGTGCACGAACCCGTCGATGCCGGCCTGCGCGACCAGGGTGATCCAGGACCGGTGCTTGGCGTCCAGCCGGACGAACCAGCTGTGCCGGGTCTCCATCTCGGCGACGGTGGCCGTCGCCATCGCTCCGGTGACGGCCGAAAGCCGGCGACCGATCGCGGCGCGTGTCTTGGCCGAGGGGAGCAGCGACTTGATGATCCCTCGAGTGGTCGCGGCCATGGCCTGAGCCTATTGCACCCACCGCCGGCGGCCCGCCCTAAGCTTCGGTGAGGGAGAGGAGGCAGCCCGTGAGCGACGTCGAGACCAAGCCGGACGAGTACGCCTGCACCGCGTCCGGCGCCGCCGGCCCGGAGGAGTTGCTGCTGACCGGCCGTACGGTCTGGCTGGGCAAGACCACCCAGGTCGTCCGCGCCCTGCCGGACCGGCAGATCCGGATGATCGGCGCCTGGTGCTTCCTTGATCATTTCGGGCCGGAGGACGTGGCCGACGCTCCCGGGATGCAGGTCTGGGCGCATCCGCACACCGGTCTGCAGACGGTGACCTGGCTGCTCGAGGGTGAGATCGACCACGCCGACAGCGTGGGCAGCCGGGTCCGGGTCCGGCCCGGCGAACTGCACCTGATGACGGGCGGCCGCGGCATCGTGCACAGCGAACTGTCACCGGCGGACAAGCCGCCGACGATGCACGGCCTGCAGCTCTGGCTGGCCCTGCCCGAGTCCGCCCGGTTCGCGGAGCCGGCCTTCGCGTCGCACCGCTCCCTGCCCGGGCTGTCCGGCGACGGCGGGTCCGGGACCGTTCTGCTCGGCTCCGTCGGGACGGTACGGTCGCCGGCGCACACGTACACGCCCTTGCTGGCGGTCGATCTCGAGCTGCAGCCGGGCGGCGAGCTGACCCTGCCGCTGCAGCCCGGGTACGAGCACGGAGCGTTCGTGGCCACCGGGACCGTCGAGATCGCCGGCCGCCCGGTCGACCATGATCAACTTCTCTACCTCGGCAACGGCCGGGACACGGTGACGCTGCGCAGCGAGGTCGGCGGCCGGGTGCTGCTGCTCGGCGGCGAGCCGTTCGCCGAGGAGATCGTCATGTGGTGGAACTTCGTCGGCCGCAGCCATGACGAGGTGGCCGGCTACCGGCAGGAGTGGCTGGAGCGGGCGGACCGGTTCCCGGCCGTCGTCGATCGTTCCGAGCGTGTGATGGAGGCCCCCGACATGCCGACGGTACGACTTCGGCCGCGCCCCCGTCGAAGCCCCGAGCGAAAGGACGCGTGATCATGAACCCCGTCGTCGCCCTGCGCGAGATCGGCTTCCTGCTGGAGCGGAGCCGAGCCGACACGCACCGGGTGAAGGCGTACCGGCGTGCGGCCGATGCGGTCGACCAGCTGTCCGAGGCCGAACGGAACGATCATCAGGGGCGCGGCAGCTGGGGCAAGATCACCGGCATCGGGCCGAAGACCGCGGCCGTGATCGGCCAGGCGATGGCGGGCGCCGTCCCCGAATACCTGCAGCAGCTGCGGGACGCGAAGGTGCCGCTGACCCAGGGCGGTGATCAACTCCGGGCCAGGATCCTCGGCGACCTGCACTGCCACAGCGACTGGTCCGACGGCGGCAGCCCGCTGGACGAGACCATGATCACGGCGCGGACGCTCGGCCACGAGTACTGCGCGATCACCGACCACTCGCCGCGGCTGACGGTCGCGCGCGGCCTGACCACCGAGCGGCGCCGGCAGCAATTGGCCGTGATCGAGGACCTGAACCAGGCCCTGGCACCGTTCCGGATCCTCAAGGGGATCGAGGTCGACATCCTCGACGACGGCTCGCTGGACGCCGAGGACGACCTGCTCGCCGACCTTGAGGTAGTGGTCGCCAGTGTGCACTCCAAGCTGCGGATGGACTCGGAGTCGATGACCCACCGGATGGTCACGGCGATCGCCAACCCGCGCACCAACATCCTCGGCCACTGCACCGGCCGGCTGATCGAGGGCGACCGGGGCACCCGGCCGGAGTCGACGTTCGACGCGGAGGTCGTCTTCGAGGCGTGCCGGGCGTTCGGCGTCGCGGTGGAGATCAACTCGCGGCCGGAGCGCCGGGACCCGCCGACCCGGTTGCTCCAACTGGCGGTGGAGATGGGCTGCCTGTTCTCGATCGACACCGACGCCCACGCGCCGGGTCAGCTGGAATTCCTGGCGTACGGCTGCGAACGGGCCGAGGCGGCCGGCATCGACCCCGATCGGGTGATCAACACCTGGCCGGTGCAGCGGCTGCTGGACTGGTGCGCGAGCCGTTCCGCCCGGTCGATAGGGTCGTGACGTGAACGATCCCGATCTTGCTGCCGACCTGGTCCGAGACGCCGGCACGCTGGCTGCGGCGATGCTGGCGGACGGACTGGAGACCCACTACAAGACGTCGATCTCCGATGTCGTCTCGGCGGCCGATCATGCGGCCGAGGAACGGGTGGTGAGCCGGCTGCTGGAGCACCGGCCGGACGACGGCGTGGTCGGCGAGGAGGGCGCCAGCCGGCCCGGGGCCCGGACCTGGTACATCGACCCGGTCGACGGTACGTACAACTTCCTCACCCAGGTCCCGTACTGGTGTTCCGCGATCGGGCTCGTCGACGAGCAGGGTCCGATCGTCGGCGCGGTCTACTACCCGGCCCGGGACGAGCTCTGGGTCGGCGGCCCGGACCGGCCGACCACCCGCAACGCGAAGCCGGTCGCGCCCCTGTCCGACCAGTCGCTGGACCGGGTCTCCGTCTGCACCTATCTGCACCCGGACAAGTTCGCCGACGATGATCATTTCCAGCCGTGGCGGTCCGTGGTGGCCGCGACCGCGACGGTCCGGATGCTCGGCTCGGCCTCGATCGACCTGTCCGGCGTGGCCAGCGGCTGGTCCGGCCTGTTCCTGCAGAAGAACCTGAACCTCTGGGACTGGCTGCCCGGCGCCGCGCTGGTGCTGGGCGCCGGCGGAGCGGCCGAGATCGTCGAGCACCGCGGCCAGCACTGGAACCTGGCCGGCTCCCGGCAGGCCGTCGCCGAGGCCACCGAATTGATCTTGGCCAGCTGACCCTTCCAGGGTCAGCGGGCGGCGGTGCGGGCGATCGACAGCGCCGAATCGCCGTGGATCTCGACCTCGATGCCGTCGGCCTCGACGATGTCCAGCGCCTGCCGGACCAGGCGGACCTGGTCGCCGGACCGGTGCAGGTCCACGTCGAAGCCGCGGACCCGCTGGTCGAACCTCGTGTCGGTTGACCAGTAGCGCAGCCCGACGCCGTACAGGTCGATCCGGCGGACGCCGCACCAGCGCAGGATCTGCAGGGCGCCGAAGATCACGTTGTAGCCGTGGCCGAGGCCGATCCGCGGCTCCCGGGAGAACGTCTCGTAGTCGAGCATCCGGATCGGGATCAGCCGGTCGTCGACGATGCCGGCCTGGTGGGCGATGTCGGCGTTGGCGGCGAAGAACCTGGTCCGGTCGAGGTACGGCAGCAGGGCCTGCGGCTTGGTCGCGATGAACCGCTCGTCCTGCACCCAGTACAGATCGGCCATCGCGTCGTGCTCGGCCATCAGCTTCAGCCCGGCGTTGACCGTGGCCACCCGGACCGACGGCCGCGGCCGCCACATCGTCGCCGTCGGGCCGTTGCCGACCAGGTCGACCGACGTACCGGCGAAATGATCACGCAACCGCGTCAGCGCGTTCGCCATGCCCCGCCTTCCCGGCCCGGTAGATCTCGTCGTAGATGCCGACCACCCGTTCGGCCGACATGATCCGCCAGTAGTAGTCGTGCGCGGCGTCCATCCAGTCGGCCAGCAGTCGCCGGTCGGAGGCGAGCCGGCCCAGTTGCTCGGCGAACCCGTCCAGATCGGTGCGCAGGAACGGCGGCGGTTCGTTGGTACGGAAGCCCATCGCGAACGCCGCCAGCGACAGCTCGTCGGCTCCGTTGACGACCACGTTGCCGGCCGCCATGCCCTCGTAGGAAACCAGGTGGAAGCCGCCGGTGAGCACCTCGTCGATGCTCACGTCGGCCATCGAGCGGGTCGCCGAGAGTCGCTCCGGCGACACGTCGGTGACCTTGATCAACTCGAACCGGCGGTTGTCGCCCAGTTGCTTCAGCTGGGCGTCGAACGCGGGTGACGACTTGCTGCTCCACCGGGCCCGCGACGGAGTCGAGGGGGAGAAGACGACCCGGACCGGACCGTCGAAGCGAGGCCGGGACCGCAGCCGCGGCGTCAGCCAGTCCCGGTACAGGCAGTTCGGCACCGGCGTCATCGTCGGGAAGAGCCGCGGATGGATCTGCGACACCGCGAGCCGGGCGTCCCATTCCAGGCCGACGGCGTCGGAGAGATCGCGATAAATGGGGCGTTCCCGAGTCGGCGAATGCACCTGATAGATCAAGGTCCGTTCGTTGATTCCGTCGACTTCGGCAAGCCAGGACAAGGCGAACGGGGACACCAGATTATGGACGTGAATGACGTCGGCTTCGGAAATGTGACGCCGGACCAGTTCCGCGTCCAAGGAATTCGCCTTGACCGGAATGGTGTTGATCGACATGAGATCCCGGAAATGTCCGTGATCACCGGTCCGGAAATGCACCGCGTCGTAGCCGTACAACTGATTCTGGGCGCGGGCCAGCATTCCGGGCGCTCCGGCCAGCGCGGAGCCGGACAGATGGACGATCTTGATCGGCGTGGTCATCGTCCGCTCCAGACCGGCTGGGCGGTGAACTGGCCGGACAGCACCCGCATCCGGGCGCCGCGCGAGATCAGCCGCTGCAGCAGCAGTTCCGGCCGGTCGTCGCGGATCAGCGACTCGTGGCTGTAGAGGAACCGGGAGTGCACCGCGACCAGCTCGGAGCGGTCGATCAAGGCGGCCAAGTAATCGGCGAAGGTGGTCATCGCGCTGGCGTCGACCGCGCCGTCCTCGACGACGCAGACGATGTCGGTCTCATGATCGACAGCCGCCGGCAGATCCTCGATCCGGCCCTTCACCGCGAAGTGGTAGCCGGGCGGCCGCTCCACCGAGCCGCTGACCAGCGCCTTGACCTGGGCCAGGGCGTCGTCGAACTCGAAAAACCTTGTCAGGAAGGGAATCCCGAGACCCTCGTACGGCTTCGGGTCGACCGAATCCGCGACCAGCAGCGCGTCCACGTCGGCGAAGGTGGACGGCTGGAACGGGCTCGGCCGGGTCAGTAGGACCACGGTCCGGGTGCGGCTCCAGGTGGTCGAGATCGACGTCGCGGTCCGGGTCGGCGGGTCGACGACGACGAGCAGGTTCCGCTGCTCGGTGAACTGCTCGGTGGTCGGCGCCGTTCGGGTCCGGCCGAGCAGGGTGAGCAGGTCGTACGTCGAGGTCAGTTCCGGGTTCAGCTCGTCGATCAGGCAGACCAGGTCGCGATTGGCCGACGGGAAGACGCGCTCGCCCAGCACGTTGGCCAGCGAGGTCGCGGCCGGATCGTGGTTCACCCGCCAGACGGCGATGTGGTCCCACTTCGCGATCCGCAGCGGATCCGCCCAGACGACGCCACGCAGCGCGCCGAAGAATGCGGGCGAGCCGGGCTCGATGTCGAGCTTGGAATTCACCCGGACCTTGAGCGCGATCGGGACCTGGGCACCACTGCGTTCGATCGGGTGTCGGACGACGCTGTACCGCAGTGCCTGGAAGTACCGATTGTTCCGGATGAGTTCATTCTTCGTCAGCTTCCGCACCATTGTGTTGCGGGCTAGCCGGCGGACCAGGTGTGCCACGGGCATGACCGTAGCAGTCTCCAGATCGTGCTCAGGTCGGGAAGCCGGCTGGTCCGGCGTTCGTCAATTCACGGACATCGGCCGGACATGTGTTGTTCATTTTGGAGTCGTGAGGTCGAGGCCGGGGAATTGCGTACGGGGGTACGTCATGGCGATATCGGTCGACGACCGGGCCGAGCCGCAGCGTTCCCGGAACCTGTCGACGGGTCAAGCCGGATCGGGCCGAACGCTTCGACCGGCCCGGGGCGGGATGTGGCCGGCGGCGGTGGTGATCATGGTCGGCCTCGGCGGCGCGGTCGTGCAGCCCTTGAACGGCGACATCCGGTTCGAGGCCGGAGCCGAGTCGGCCTCCTGGTGGGGGATCGCCGAGACCTTCACCCACCGGCCGCTGGCGTACCGGCTGATGACCGCGGCCGCCTTCGCGCCGGCAAGGCTGTTCGGCGAGGGCGGTGCCGGGTTCGAGATCGCGCTGCAGGTGATCGCGCTGGTCCTCTGTGCGGCAGCGGCCGCGCGGCTCGGGCGGGCCCTGGTCCGGCGCGGAGTTCCGGGTCCGGTCGCCGGACCGCTCGCCGTGGCCGTCGGTGCGGCGGCGGCCTTTCAGGGCGCGGTGTCGGTCTGGGAGCCGGACTGGCTGGCCACGGTGCTGACCGTGCTCGCCGTCGCGGTCGGGCTGACCGGTGCCGGGCGCCGCACCAGGCTGGTGACCGGACTGCTGGCGGGAATCCTGCTGGCCGCCGCCGCGGCGATCAAGATCGTGACCTTGCCGATCGCGCTGATCGGGCTGATCGCGATCGGCTGGCTGGACCGGAGACGCGCCCCGGTCGTGCTCGGGTCGGCGGTGGCCGCCGGCCTGGCCTGGATCGGGGTGGTGGCGGTCCGCTGGCCCGTCGAGCTGACCTGGTTGATCGAGCTGTCCGTCCTGCAGCCGAACCAGGACGGGCTGCTCGGCCGCGCCGCGTCCGGACTCGGTGGCGCGCTGCTGACCTGGCCGGTGTTGATCATGGTGCCGGCGGCGATCCTGCTGCTGTCGGCCGGCCGGTCGGGGACCGACCGGCTCCGTACCGGCGGCGTCCTGGCGGCGGTGGTCCTGCTCGGGCTCGCGCCGGCAATCCTGCAGCGGCAGTACTTCGTCTACCACTTCGCGGCCCTGCCGGTGCTGGCCGGCGCGCTGCTGGTCCCGGCGGCGGTACGGGCCGGCCGGGTCGGTGCCAGCCGGCTGCTGGCGGGACTGGTGACCGGCACGATCGCCGCAGCGGTGCTGACCCGGATGCCGGCGGACTGGCGGCTGCAGCACCAGGCCGCGATCCTGGCCGGGCTCGGCGCGCTGATGATCATCACCGCCGTCGCCGTACGGCCTCGACCCGGGATCCGGCCGCGACCGAGCGACGACCGGCTCTGGCCGGCGGCGGTGATCGCGGCCGCGTCGATGATCACCACGCTGCTGCCCGGCCAGACCTCGACGGTGCCGCTGGTCGACGGGCCGGCCGGCCTGCTGAACGTGAACACGGCCGCCGTGACCGCCGCCCAGCGCGAGACCGGTCGCCGGATCCGGGCCGAACTCGGCGCGGGGACCCCGGTGCTCTACCTGGCCTACGGCGAGCTGGCGTACTTCGTCGGCAACGCGACGCCCTGTCGCTACCTGTCACCGACCTGGCTGCAGCGCGCCCGCTACAACCCCGAGATCCGGCACACCAGGAGCTACGCGGACAACCTGTCCTGCCTGGCCGCGCCGGAACCCCGGGTCCTGTTGCTGCAGACCGACTGGTTCCGGCTCGGCCGGCAACCCGCCTCGCTCCGGCAGGCGATCGAGCGTCGCTACGACTGCTCGACCGCCCCGGAGATCGACGGCATCCTGCTCTGTCCCCGGCGCTGACGGTGGCCGGCGCCGGGCTCAGGGCCGGTCAGGCGCCGGCGCCCTCCTGCGCGACACCGGCCACGGCGGTCGGGTCGCCCAGCGAGTACTTCTGGTAGGCCGCGGCGGCCGCGTGCCGGTCGTACTTGCCCTCCCGGGCCAGCGACTGCAGCGTTGCGACGACGATGGCCTGCGCGTCCACCTGGAAGAACCGGCGGGCGGCGGCGCGGGTGTCGGCGAAGCCGAAGCCGTCGGTGCCGAGCGAGCACCAGGTGTGCTGCACCCACGGCGCGATCTGGTCCTGCACCGCGCGCATGTAGTCGCTCACCGCGACCACCGGTCCCGGCTTGCCGTGCAGCGCCTGCGTCACGAACGGCCAGCGACGGTCCTCGTCGGGATGGTTGAGGTTGTACTTCTCCACCTCGACCGCGTCCCGGCGCAGCTCGTTCCAGGAGGTCACCGACCACACGTCGGCGGCGACACCCCACTCCTCGGCCAGGATCCGCTGCGCCTCCAGGGCGTTCGGCATCGCGACGCCGGAGGCCAGGATCTGGGCCGGCTGCGCGTTCTCCACCTGCGGGGCGGC
The DNA here is from genome assembly GCF_042666975.1 of Microlunatus sp. GCM10028923. Taxonomy (NCBI): domain Bacteria; kingdom Bacillati; phylum Actinomycetota; class Actinomycetes; order Propionibacteriales; family Propionibacteriaceae; genus Microlunatus; species Microlunatus sp. GCM10028923. The sequence goes on from NZ_JBHTFF010000001.1 coordinate 56,062, forward strand.
AGCGTAGTGGTAGATGCCCTTCAGCAGACCGTCGACGTCCAGGTCGGCCGGCGCTCCCGGCTGGTGCACCGGCTCGTTGTAGACGGTGATGTAGTAGATCAGGTTCTCGCCCTCGGGATGATCATCGTCGGTGCCGAAGCCGTACATCCGGCGCAGCCCCTCCTTGACGATGTGGGCCACCTCGAAGCCGAACGCCGGGTCGTAGTGGACGACGGCCGGGTTGGAGCTGGCGAGCAGCGGCGAGTGCCCGTCGGCGTGCTGCAGGCCCTCGCCGGTCAGCGTGGTCCGGCCGGCGGTGGCGCCGATCATGAAGCCGCGGGCCAGCTGGTCGGCCATGGCCCAGATCGAGTCGCCGGTCCGCTGGAACCCGAACATCGAATAGAAGATGTAGACCGGGATCATCGGCTCGCCGTGCATCGAGTACGCCGAGCCGGCCGCGATCGTCGAGCCCATCGCGCCGGCCTCGGAGATGCCCTCGTGCAGCAGCTGGCCGTCCGTGGATTCCTTCCAGGACAGGAGAAGCTTGCGGTCGACCGAGTCGTACGTCTGCCCGTGCGGCGAGTAGATCTTGGCGGTCGGGAACATCGAGTCCATGCCGAAGGTCCGGAACTCGTCCGGCGCGATCGGCACGATCCGGCGGCCGATCTCCGGGTCCCGCATCAGGTCGCGGAGCAGCCGGACGAACGCCTGGGTGGTCGCCACCTTGGCCTTCTCGCCGGCCGACTCCATCAGCGGCGCGTACACCTCGTCGCCGGGCAGCTTGATGATCGTCGGCTTGACCCGCCGCTCCGGCAGGTAGCCGCCGAGCGCCTTGCGCCGCTCCTGCAGGTACTCGTACTCCGGCGAATCGGTGCCCGGGTGGAAGTACGGCGGGTTGTAGGCGTCGGTCAGTTGATCATCGGCGATCGGCAGGTAGAGCCGGTCCCGGAACGCCTTCAGGTCGTCGGTGGTGAGCTTCTTCATCTGGTGGGTGGCGTTGCGCGCCTCGAGCGCGTCGATCGTCCACCCCTTGACGGTCTGGGCCAGGATCACGGTCGGCTGGCCGACGTGCTCGGTGGCCGCCTTGAACGCCGCGTACACCTTGCGGTAGTCGTGGCCGCCGCGGGACAGATGACGAAGATCATCATCGGAGAGGCCGGCCACGATCTGCTTGAGCCGCGGGTCGCCGCCGAAGAAGTTCTCCCGGATGTAGGCGCCGTCCTCGACCGAGTAGGTCTGGAACTGGCCGTCCGGCGTGGTGTTCATCTTGTTCACCAGCACGCCGTCGCGGTCGGCCGCCAGTAGCGGATCCCAGTCCCGGCCCCAGAGCACCTTGATCACGTGCCAGCCGGCGCCGAGGAAGATCGACTCGAGCTCCTGGACCACCTTGCCGTTGCCGCGGACCGGGCCGTCCAGCTGCTGCAGGTTGCAGTTGATCACCCAGGTGAGGTTGTCCAACTCCTCGCGGGCGGCCAGGCCGATCGCGCCGAGCGACTCGGGCTCGCCCATCTCGCCGTCGCCGAGGAAGGCCCAGACCCGCTTCTCCGAGGTGTCGGTGATCTTGCGGTTGTGCAGGTAGCGGTTGAACCGGGCCTGATAGATCGAGTTGATCCCGGTCAGGCCCATCGACACCGTCGGGAACTCCCAGAAGTTCGGCATCAACCGCGGGTGCGGGTACGAGGACAGCCCGTTGCCCTGGCCGCGGGACACCTCCTGCCGGAACCCGTCCAGGTGATCGGTGCTCAGCCGGCCCTCGAGGTAGGCGCGGGCGTAGATGCCGGGGGAGGCGTGGCCCTGGAAGAAGACCTGGTCGCCGCCGCCCGGATGCTCGTGGCCGCGGAAGAAGTGGTTGAAGCCGACCTCGTACAGGCTCGCTGCGCTCTGGTACGTCGCGATGTGACCGCCGACCTCGAGGCCCTTGCGGTTGGCCTTGCTGACCATGATGGCCGCGTTCCACCGGATGAAGGCACGGATCCGTCGCTCGACGTGCTCGTCACCGGGGAACCACGGCTCCGACTCCGGCGGGATCGTGTTGATGTAGTCGCTGCTGCGCAGGGCCGGCAGACCGATCTGCCGCTCGCGGGCGCGCTCCAGCAGCTTCAGCATGATGAATCGGGCCCGGTGTCGGCCCTGTTCGTCGAGCAGACCGTCCAGGGATTCCAGCCATTCGCCGGTCTCCTCGGGATCGATATCGGGAATCTGCGACGGCAAACCCTCGGCGGTGATGGCCGGTCGGGGTCCGGGCTTGGCCATTGAAGGCTCCTCTTCATCAACTCCCGGCGGGGTGTGCCGGGACCGTACATCTCGGATGCGTCCAATCCTGTCACTCCGTCGGAACGTTGTCTCAACCGCGTCCCAACGGCCGAATCGACGGCGACACGACACTAGTCCGTCGTGGCATGACGCGCCGAAATGTGTCCGGGGTTCCCCAATCACGCGCGGCTCTGGCAGGCTTGGCGCCACAAGGATTCCCTCGGGTTCCGTCCAGATGACCAGGGCGGACTCCGGGGGAGCGGGATTTCGAGTGGAGGCAGGGGAGTGAGCTCGTCAGGGCCCGAGACCGTAGGTACCGGGGACAACAAGCTTGGGCTTGGCAGCGGTCTGGTCGTTCAGGAACTCGGCTGGGACGAGGACGTTGACGAAGACGTCCGGATCATGGTCGAGGACACGATCGACAGCGAGCTGTTCGAAGAAGTGATGGAGGCAGCCGACGTCGTCCTCATGTGGTGGCGCGACAGCGACGGCGACCTGGCGGACGGGTTGGTCGATTCGCTGACCGACCTGGCCGAGGACGGGTACGTGTGGCTGCTGACGCCGAAGGTCGGACGCGAGGGGTTCGTCGATCCGGCCGAGGTCAACGAGGCCGCGGTGTCCGCCGGTCTGTCCGTCACCGTCAGTGCAACGGTGTCCGCCGACTGGGCAGCGAACAAGCTGGTCCGCCCCAAGAGTGCCCGTCGCTAAGCCCCCCGCAGAACCCGTCGTCGCGGGCGCCGTCGCGCCCGACTTCCGCGGCCCCAATCAGCACGGACAGGAGATCCGGCTGTCCGCCTTGCGCGGACGCCGGGTCGCCCTTGTGTTCTATCCGTGGGCGTTCTCGTCCATCTGCACCTCCGAACTGGCCGAGTTGCGTGAGCTCGCTCCGCGGCTCGCCGAGCGTGACCTCACCGTGCTGGCCCTTTCCTGTGACGCCATGTTCACCCTGCGTGCGTACGCGGACGCCGAGCGGCTCGCGTACGACCTGGTCAGCGACTGGTGGCCGCACGGCCGGATCGCGGCGGCCTACGGCGTTCTCGACGCCGAACTCGGCTGCGCCCGGCGCGGCACCTTCCTGATCGATCCCGACGGCGTGGTCACCAGCGCGACCGTCGCCGCGATCGGCGAGCGGCGCGATCTGCCGGCCCTGCTGCTCGGCTGACTCTCCCTAGTTCGTTCAGCTCAGTGATCTATTTGTACGAGTCTCGCCTGCTCACGTTTCCCCTTGACGCCCGGAACGGGCGCGGCCTAACCTCGTTTTAGTCTGGCAAATAGTCCTAATTGGGAACTGGGGTCGAGGCGCTATGTCCGAGCAGGCCAGCCGCCGTCCGGTCGTCGTGAGCGCCGTGGGCGTGGTGCCGCCGGCCTATCCCGGGCCCGGCCGCAGCGAGGACCGGCTGGTCGACGCGATGGTCGCGTTCTGGCGCTCCGAGATCGAGGCGGTGTTGCCGGACCGGCCGGATCTGATCCTGCTGCCCGAGTTGTGCGACCGCTACGAGGGCATCGACCCGGCCGCCCGGATCGCGCTGCAGCCGGCCATGCAGGCGGCGATGCGCCCCGCGCTGGCCGAGCTGGCCCGGTCGGCCTCCTGCTACCTCGGCTACGCGTCCGCGATGCCGGACGCCGACGGGATCTGGCGCAACGCCGTGACCGTGATCGACCGGTCGGGGGTCGAGGCGGGCTCGTACGCGAAGAACTGGCTGGTGGTCACCGAGACCGAGTTCGGGCTGGTGCCCGGCTGTGGCCCGGCGGTGATCGAGACCGACTTCGGCCGGATCGGCGCAGCCATCTGCTTCGACCTCAACTTCCTCGAACTGCTCGAGGGCTACCGGCCGCTGCAACCGGACCTGATGATCTTCCCCTCGCGCTATCACGGCGGCACGATGCAGCCCTACTGGGCCTACCAGCTGCGATCCCACTTCGTGGCGTCGGTCGGGGTCGGCAACCTGACTAGCGATGCCTGGTCGCCGGTCGGGCGCCGGATCGCGGCCAGCACGAACTACGCCCCGACGGTGACGACCATGATCAACACCAACTGCGCCGTCGTCCATCTGGACTTCAACCGGCCGGGCCTGAAGGCTCTGAAACGAGCCCGTGGAAGGGCTGTCACGATCACGGACCCGGGCGAGCTCGGTGCCGTGATGATCACCGGCGAGGACCCGGCGGTGCCGGTGGCCGGCCTGCTCGCCGAGTACGAGATCGAGCCGCTGGACGCGTACTTCGAACGCTCCCGGCACCACAACGACCGGCATCGTCGCTGACGACGGTGCAGCGGAGGAGATCGAGATGGACCGACGCACCCTGTTGACCCACGGCGGGCGGCTCGCCGTCGCCTCGGCGGTGGCGCCGCTCGCGGCCGGCTGCGCGACCGGTGCCGGTGAGCGCGACACCGGGCAGCGCAACGCCGGGGTGGCGCTGCCGGAGCATGTCCGGTTCGACGCCGTGAAGCCTGATCTTCCGGCTCAGCACCCGAATGCCGTCGATGGGTTCCTCAGCTACCCGCGTCCGGCGCACGACGCGGTCACCGAGCCGCCCGGCGACGGCAGCGAGGTCACCGGCTTCACCGTGACCAGCATCAGTGCGGCGCCGCCGATGCACAGCAACCGCTGGTGGCAGAACGTGAACCAGCAGCTCGGCTCGACGCTGAAGCTGGAGTACGTGGCCGACGCCAACTACCAGCAGAAGTTCCAGACCATGATCGCCGGCGGCGGTCTGCCGGACCTGGTCCGGATTCCGTCCGTGCCGCGTCTTGATCAACTTCTGCCGGCGACCTTCGCCGACCTGACCGAGTACGTGGCCGGGGATGCGATCAAGGACTATCCGATGCTGGCCAACCTGCCGACCGACGCCTGGCGCAGCTGTGTCTACGCCGGCGGGATCTACGGCGTGCCGGTGCCGCTGCTGCCGATCGGCACCCGGCTGGAGGCACGGCTGGACGTGATCGAACGGCTCGGCCAGTCGATCGAGCTGGAGTCCGGAGCAGCCTTCCTGGAACTGTGCCGCGCCGTCACGGACCCGAAGCAGAACCGGTGGGCGATGGTGCAGCCGACCGCGAACTTCATCAAGCTGATGTTCGGTCTGCCCAACGTGTGGCAGGTCGAGGACGGGACGTTCCGGCACGAGGTGGAGTCCGAGGCCTATCCCGACTGGCTCGACTTCGTCGCCAAGATGTGGTCCGAAGGTCTGTTCCACCCGGACTCGTTCGGCCAGCCGCAGTTCGTGCCGCTGTTCTCCGGCGAGCGGTTCATGCTGTTCCAGGTCGGCGGGATGGGCTTCACCCGTGCCTACTCGACCTATCGCGCCGGCGCTCCCGACCTCGCCGTGTCGCCGGTGATCCCGCCGCGGTTCGAGGGCGGCGGCCCGGCGCCGGTCCAGCTCGGCCAGCCGAAGTCGGCCATGATCGCGATCCGCAAGGACGCTCCGCCGGACCGGATCCGGATGCTGCTGCGGGTGCTCAACTGTCTCGGCGCCTCGTTCGGCACCCAGCAGTGGCTCGACGCGCAGTACGGGCTCGAGGGCGTGGACTGGACCTGGGACGACACGATCAAGGGGCCGAAGCCGACCAAGCTCGGCACCGTCGAGCAGTGGCCGGTGACCCAGTTCCCGGGCTACCCCAACATCATGTACACGCCGGAGGGGCCGCAGGTGACCCGGGCCGAGTGCGCGTACGAGAACGCCGTCGGGCCGGACGCGCTGCCGCTGGAGACGATCGGGCTCTACTCGTCGACGGACTCGGCCAAGGGCCCGACGCTGACGACCATGATCAACAGTGAGGTGGGCGACATCATCCAGGGCCGCAAGCCGGTGTCCGGCTGGAGCGAGGTGGTCGACCGCTGGCGCGCCGAGGGTGGCGACGACATCCGCCGCGAGTACGAAGAGGCGCGGGCCGCCGCCCGATGATCGACCTCTCCTCCTGCTCGGTCGTCGAGGCCGAGTCCTCGCTGTCCGCCCACGAACTCCAGACCCCGTTGGTGATCAGCAGCGGGTCCGTCACGACCTTGATCGAACTGACCGCCACCGTGCGGGTGACGGCGGGCGGCCGCACCGCGGTCGGCCGCGGCTCGATCTGCCTGAGCGACCTGTGGGCCTGGCCCGGTGCGGACCGGCCGCGCGAGGCCAAGCTGGCGGCCATGATCGACTACGGCCGGGGGATCGGGGCGTCACTGCGGGACCGGACCGGCGGGCCTTCGCATCCGCTGGAGCTGGGCCTGCGGCTGCACGCGAGCGTCGCCGCCGACCATGATCATCCGGCGCCGATGCTGGCCCGGTCGGTGTCGGCGAGCCCGTACGATGCGGCGCTGCACGACGCCGTCGGGCAGCTGGTCGGACGGTCCGCGTTCTCCTTCTACGACGAGGATGCGGCGATCCCGAGTGCGGATCGGCTGTTCCCCGGCGGCACCGTGCGCGCGGTCCGGGAGGCGCTCCGGCCGCCGCGGCGGGAGCTGCCCGGCTGGTGGCTGATCGGGATGACCGATGATCTTGCCGCGGTCGGTGATCAGGTCCGGGCGCGGGGCTTCCGCCGGTTCAAGCTCAAGTTGTCCGGCGAACCGGCCGCCGACGCTGCCCGTACCGTGGAGATCTTCAGGGCCGCCGCGGGCTGGACCCGCGAGCCCCGGTTGTCGGTCGACACCAACGAGGCCAGCCCGGACCCGGGCGCCGTGCTGGCGTACCTGGAGGCCGTCGAGCGGGACTGCCCGGAGGCCTACGCCCGGCTGGACTATCTCGAGCAGCCGACGCCGCGGGCCTCGTTCGAGGAGTTCGACTGGCATCCGGTCGCCGCCCGCAAGCCGGTGCTGCTTGACGAGGGCTTCACCGGGCTGGACCAGCTCGAACCGGCGCGCGCCCGCGGCTGGAGCGGGCTGGCGCTGAAGACCTGCAAGGGCCACAGCGTCGCCCTGGCCGCCGCGGCCTGGGCCCGGCAGCGCGGCCTGCTGATCACCGTGCAGGACCTGACCAATCCCGGCCTCGCCGCGATCCACTCCCACCTGCTCGCCGCGCACCTCGACCCGATCAACGGCCTCGAGCTCAACTCGCCGCAGTACATGCCGGCCGCCAACGCGGCCTGGCTGCCGCGGCTGAGCGGCCTGTTCGCCGTCCGCGACGGTCGCCACCGCCTCGACCCCACGACCCTGACCGGCCTCGGCTCCACCCTCTGATCCGACAGCTGCGGCGGCGAGGTCAGGCCGCGGCGACGGCTTCGATCTCGACCAGGAGACGGGGGTCGGCCAGTTGGTCGACGATGAGCAGAGTGCCGGCCGGGCCGGGCTGGGGGACCGCGTCGGCGCCGGCCTCGAGGAAGCCGGGCAGGTCGGCGGCATCGGTCAGGTAGATCGTGTACTTGATCACGTGCTCGACCCCCATCCCGGCCTCGGCCAGCACCGCGCGCAGGTTGCCGGTGGCGATCTTGGTCTGCTCCGCGATGCCGTCACCGACCCGGCCGTCGGCGGTCACGCCCACCTGGCCGGAGACGTAGAGCGTCCGGTCAGGGCGGGTGATCAGCACGCCCGGGCTGAGGAACGGCGACGGCGCGATGCTGGTCGGGTGCAGGTGGGTGATCATGGATTTTTCCCTTTCCTCGAAGAAGATTTGGTACGTCCGCGATCCGCCCGCAGCCGGGCGAACTCGTCGCGGACCGCGGCCTCGGCGGTGTCGTCGAGCAGCCCGACCCTGGCCAGCACAAGGACACCCTGGGCCAGCAGCAGCAACCGGGTGGCGGCCGGGCCGGCCGCGGCCGTGCCGAGCTCCCGGCCGAGGACCTCGGAGAACCGGGTCCGCATCAGCTCCAGGGCCCGGACGACGAGGTCGCGCTCGGCGGCGGGTTCGCTCGCCACCTCGATCGCGCTGTTGGTGATCAGGCAGCCGAAGCCGTCGTTCAGCGGCGGCGCGAACAACTGCAGCAGGTAGCGCTCAAGATCATCGAGCGTCGCGGCCTGGCCGGCCAGGGCGTCCAGCCGTGCGGAGACGAACCCGGACAGGTAGCGGTCGAGCGCCGCCCGACGGAGTCCGGCCTTGTCGCCGTACGCGTGATAGAGGCTGCCGACGCTCAGCCCGGTCGCCTGCTCCAGCTGCTCGACCGAGGTGCGTGCGTAGCCGTACCGGCGGAAGGCGTGCATCGCACCGTCCAGCACGACGTCCGGATCGAAGGTTCGGCGGCGGCCCATGGACCCGAATACTAGAATGCAGATTCTAGAAAGTCGAGTCGGGTCCGGCGGCCGCGGGGTGCGGCATACTCGCGGGATGATGATCACCCGGCGCGGCTTCCACCGGCGGGCCGGCCTGTTGATCGCCGCTCTCGGAACGACGGCGGCCGGCTGCGCCCTGCTGCCGCCGGAGCCGCTGCCGCTGACCCCGTTCGGCGCCTTCACCGTGACCGTCACTGGCGGCGTCGCCGGCATCTTCCGCCAGCTCCGGGTGACGCCCGATGACGGGATCGGGCTGGTCCTCACCGACAGCCCGGCGGCCGGCCGGATCGGGCGGCAGACCCTCGACCGGATCGGCACCCTGCTGGAATCCGAGGCCTTTCGTCGCGAGGCGGCCAGGCCGCGGCCGGACGAGATGCGGTGCTCCGACACCTTCGTCGCGACGCTGCGGATGGGGGCGCTCACCGCGCGTCGTGAGGACCCCTGCGCTCCGTCGCCGGCGCCCGAGTGGGACAAGCTGACCGCGCTGCTGCAGCCGTTCTGGGAGGGGAACTTCGAGGAGCCGCTGCCGGAGGCGCCGGCGCCGCCGCCGATCCTGGTCCAGGAGATCGCCTCCGGGCGACCCACCGGCCGGCGGGTCGAACTGGGACCGACCGGGCAGGCGACGCTGCGGACGGCGGACCGGGTGCTGCAGACCCGTCGGCTCGAGGCTCCGCAGCTCGAGGCGCTGACGGTACTCGCGACCGGGCCGCTGTGCCGGCCGTCGAGGACGTTCGACGACGGCTTCCTGATCCGGATCGGTGATCAACAGCCGGTTGGGCCGGTGGGCAACCGGATCGGGTCGGACTGCCCGGAGCTCGGTGCGATCGCCCAGCTCGCCCGGACCGCCGTCGATCTCTGACAACCATCGCCAAACCGGTCGGTCCCTTCTATCCTCGGAACAGGAGGTGATGGCTGATGCAGGCCAAGGTCGGCGACAGGCTCCTGGTGCACGGTCGCAAGGTCGGCGACGCGGAGCAACACAGCACGATCATCGAGGTCCGTGGCTCCGACGGTGCCCCGCCCTATGTCGTCCGCCACGCCGACGGCAGCGAGGGCCTGGTCTTTCCGGGGCCCGACTGCCTCGTCGTGCACGACGAGGAGCGGCCCGGCGAGTCCTGACCCGGAGCGGTTCCGTGATCATCGGCTGCGGGCGGTGGTCCGCCCGCGCCTCCGGGCGGCGGGTCATGATCATTCCAAAGAGTGATGTGTCCCTGCGCGGTGCTGCCTACCGTTGACGACTCGTACCGAACGAGGGAGGTCTGCGGTGAAGCGTAAGGAACGGAAGCGGTTGGCGGCGTTCGTGCAGGCACGCACGGAGGAACTGGCCGATCCGGCGCTGCGGGAGTCGCACCGGGCCCTGCTCGCGCTCAGCGTACGGCTGCGCAAGGAGGCCACCCGGGACGCCGACTGGGACTGGGTCGAGAGCGCCGCGTTCGGCGCGGCCGACTGGTTCGGCGGCGGTGGGGGAGCGGACTGGGCCGACGAGGAGATCGGTGACTCGATCTTCGGGGACGACCCGGAGAGTGAGGCCGACGCGCTGACCGTCGCGATCCAGCGCGCGCTGGCCCTGGCCCATGCGGGCCATCCCGACTACGACCCGGCCTGGCGGCCGCGGCTTCGCCGTTGATCTTGACCGCGGTCGAGCGCCCAGAGGGGTCAGGGGATGGTGCTGTGTGATCGCCGGCCGGCCGAGCCTGGACCGGCGTGATCATGAATCGCGTGGCCGTAACCTTCGGGGGTGGCGGCGGCCTCGTACTCCATGATCACCGGGAACCGCTGATCAAGGGGTCATGACAGTCCAGAGTTGTTCGCAGGGAAGGTGAACCAGGCCATCCACGGCCGCCCGGTCGACCTTGATCATGATGCCCGGGAAGCGCAGGCCCATGGCCTTCGCGTACTCCGTAGCCGCTGTGGGCTCGGCGCGATACTCCCGGAGCAGGTGCTGCCCGAACCAGAGCTGCACCCGGTGTTCAACCAACTCGCCCGCCATCGGGTCTTGCCTCCATCCGCTAGTCCTGGAGGCGAGGCCAAGGCGCCGGGGTATGCGTACCGTCCGACACCCCGACCTGCCGAGAACTACCTTCCTCCTATCGGTCTAGTACGTCAAGACCAAAAACCACAGACTGATCTGCCAGTGTTGGGCTATGCTGCAGGTCGTGTCGAGGTATCGCGAGATCGCCGATGACCTGCGGTCGGCCATCATCAATGGCCGGGCTGTCGGCGGCAAGGAACTCACTCGCGGTGCCCAGCTGCCCACCTACACGGAGCTTGAGCGGCTTTACAACGTCTCGCGAGAGACGGTGCGCCGTGCGGTGGCCGAGCTTCAGGCCGAAGGCCTGGTGGCGACACGAGGTCGGGACGGCATGGTGGTCAGGAACCCAGCCGTGCTGCCACATCCGAGTCACGTCTCTCCGTTCACTCACGAGTGGTCCGAACGGGCCAAGGAGATCGGCGAGCCGTCCTCGGACTTCGACATGCGCATCGTTCCGGCGCCGAACTCGATCGCCTTCCGACTCGGTATCGAGCCGGAGACGATGGTCGTCGTGCGTCGGCAGCTCCGGAGGATCGACGGGATCCCGTGGTCTCTGGAGGAGTCCAGCTATCCGCTGGACGTTGCGCACAAGGCCGGTCTGGACAACCCTCGGGACATTCCAGGCGGGACGGTGGCAGCGTTAGAGGGGGCGGGGATGCCTGAGACGAGGTGGCGGGTTGAGACCTCGGCCAGGTTTGCTACCACGGATGAGCAAAGCTTGTTGGCGATGGGTGCGGGCGCTGCCCTGCTCCTCCGTAACGAAAGCGCCTATTCGGGGGATATAGCCGTGCGCGACACGATCGAATTCCTGCCTGCGGACAGGAACGTGATCGTGGAGCAATATCCCATAACGGAAGGTGAATGACATGGATGCACCGATTTTCCCGACCGAGCGGAAGTCCGAGACGGAATTCCAGGCCACGGACCTGGTCGTCCTTCCGGCGACGTCGAGCGACGCCGCGCGGGCCGAACTTCAGGCCGGGAGCGAGTACCGCATCGAGCGGCTGGCCAATGGCTGGTCCTGGATGCAACGTCCGGTGGGCGGCAGTGGTGCCGACTGGAGCATGGTCGGCAAGATCAGCGACCTGCCGCCGTACGTTCCGGCGGACCGGGCCCAGAAGATCGTCAAGAACCGGGTCGCCTGGCACATCCTGGACGACGGTTTCCAGGAGAAGTCCGAAGGTACCTGCGACGCGTAGGACCCCACAAAACAAAGGCCCCCGGCTCCTGATGGAGTCCGGGGGCTCTGTGTTTCACGCGAGCGGTCGCGGCTGGTGCGGGGTCAGCGGGCGTCCCCGGTCAAGATCAACTCGGACGCTTCCGCATCCGGCGTCTCGGCCGGCTCGGTGGGCCGGTCCAGCAGCCGTACGAAGGGGAACGCGGTCAACGCGATGGCGATGCCGACCATGATCGCGGCCGAGGCGAGCAGCGCCTGCGGTGCGGACACGTTGTTGATCAAGTAGCCGAAGCCGAGCGAGGCGACCGCGCCGAACAGGGCGCCGTTGGCGGCGCCTAGGCTGCCGACCCGGCCCAGCAGTCGCTGCGGCGTACGGGCGTAGAAGGCGGTGAACGGGACCGCGAACATCACGCTCATCATCGTGCCGGCCACGAAGCTGACCATGATCGCCGGGATCGAGCCGGGCTGCAGGAAGAACAGACCCAGCAGGGCGGTGCCGTACAGGCCGGTCGCGCCGATCAGCCAGGTCCGCTGGGGCAGCTTCTGCGCCAGCGCGGCGAAGATCGCGCCGCCCACCATGCCGCCGACGGCGCCGGCGCCGAGGAAGGTGCCGAGCGCCCGGGAGTCCTGCTGGCCGAAGACGAACCAGGCCGGGAAGATCAACGCCGAGATCGGAATGATCACCGCACCCATCAGCGGGCCGACCAGCTGCATCTTGCCGAGGAAGGGTTCCTTGATCAGGAAGCGGACCGCTTCGCGCAGGTCACGGACGGCCTGGACCGGCGACATCGGACGCTCGTGCGTGATCACCTGCTTCGGCAGCCGGGCCACCAGCACGATGCTGGTCAGGAAGAGCACCGTGGTGACCAGCAGCGTGTTCGCCTCACCGACGGTCGCGATCAGCAGGCCCGCGGTGATCGGCCCGACGAAGGTCGCGACGCCCTGCAGGGTCTGCGACGAACCCATCGCGCGGGTGATCGGAATGCCTTCCTTCTGGGCGGCCGCCGGGACCATGGTGGACTTCGCGATGTTGCCCGGTCCGTCGAAGAAGACTCCGAGGACCTGCGTCGCGGCGACCAGCCAGAGCGAGAAGGAGTCCAGCCAGAGCGCCGCGGCCAGCATCAGCGCCGTGATCAGGCTGAGGCTGTCGGCCAGCGCGGAGACCCGGCGGCCGCCGATCCGGTCGGTGACCAGGCCGCCGGTCAGCGTCCCGGCCAGGGCGGCGATGCCCATGATGAAGGCGATGGTGCCCGCGCTCGCCGCGCTGCCGGTGCGGGTCAGCACCAGCCACGGTACGACGAGGGCGATCACCTGGTTGGCGAACGTCGATGCCGACTGCGCCGACAGCACGCGCAGCAGCTGCTTCGCCTTGAGAAGGCTCTTCTTCTCCTGGTCCTGGCCGGTGGTGTTCATGATCGGGTTCCGTTTCGGGTCGGTGGTCCGCCCCGTCCGGGCGTCCGCTCACCCTTACGACGAACCCAGCCGGCCCGATCGGACAGCGGCGTCGCTACGAATTCGCCGGCGGCCCGTACGAGAGCCGGTCGAAGACCAGGATGTTCTCGACGATCTTCCCGTCCCGGACGGTGAAGCACTCGCCGGCCGGGGTGTCGGCGGTCGTCGCCGTGCGCGGGTAGTAGAACAGCGCGACGCGATCCTCGGTGGCGAAATCGGCGATGTCACCGATCTCGGTGAGCATCGGCGCGAAGCCCGCCAGATACTCGCGGTAGGCCTCCTTGCCGACCAGGTCGACTCCCGGGGCTCGGCAGGTGATGTCGTCGGCGACCAGGGTCATCGCCTGGTCGACGTCGCCGCTGGTCCACGCCCGGTGGTAGTCCCGGACGACAGTGTGGGCGGTGCTCAGCGTCATGATCAGTTCTCCTGGTGGTCTCGGTGCTGTCGGTCGGTTCCCGGGCGCCAGGGATCGGCGCCGGCCTCGCCGCCGGTCGCGGCGATCCGCAGGCGGGGCAGGAAGTGCTGCCAGCCGTCCTGGTGACCGGGAAGATCAGGTTCGGGCAGGTCCGCGTGGGTCAGCTCGACCAGCGTTCCGCCCGCGGTCGCGGTCAGGACGAACTCGACGGTCGAGGACCCGGGCGGCAACTCCGCGGCACCGACGCTGCCCCAGGAGACGACCACCCGGCGCGGGGGCTCGACGTGCAGATATTCGCCGCGGATCGCGTACCCGGCGATGTCGACGGCGAACCGACCGCCGGGCCGCGGGTCGAGGCTGGCGTGCTGGCCCATCCAGGCGGTCATCCCGGCGTCGGTGGTCAGATACTCGAACACCACCTCGGGCGGCGCCTCGATCTCGATCGACGTCTCAAAGGCGGCCACGTCGGTCGTCCTCCCGCGATTCGATGGCGGCCTTGAGCGCGGCGAGCTTCGTCGGCCAGAAGTCGTCCAGGTACGACCGCACCGCCGCCAGCCCGTCCGTGTTCACGGCGAACAGATGCCGGGTGCCCTCCGTGGCGCGACTCGCCAACCCGGCCGTACGGAGGACGCCGAGGTGGTGCGACGTCGTCTGCTGCGACAGCCCGACCTCCTCCGCGATCTGCCCGACCGGCCGCGGCCCGTTCCGGACGACGGCCAGGATCGCCCGCCGATTCGGGTCGGCCAGCGCCCGCAGGGCGAGGTCGAGGTCGGCGCCGGGTTCGGTGGCCATGGCGCGACCGTACCACAAATGGCGGCTTGTACTTATGGCTATCTGTGGAGACCTGGGTGGAGTCGGCGACTAGCCTCCTGGCCATGCGACGGGGTCAGGACGGGCTGGTGGAGGCCGGCTACGACGAGATCGCCGTGCCCTACCAGGCGTGGGTCAGTGAGATCGCGGACGATCCACGGCTCGGTTTCCTCGACAAGGTCCTGAACCAGATCACAGCGCGGCCCGAGTCGCTCGATCTGGGCTGCGGCGCCGGGGTGCCGTGCACGGCGGTGCTCGCGGAGCGGGGTCACGCAACGGGCGTCGACCTCTCTGCTGCTCAGATCGAACTGGCCGGGCGCAATGTGCCCGACGCGCAGTTCATCAAGTCCGACATGAGTGCGCTCGAGTTCCCTCCGGAGAGCTTCGACTTGGTCACCGCGTTCTACGCAATTCCGCACCTCCCGAGGGAGGACCACGGTGCTCTGTTCCGGCGTATCGCCGGCTGGTTGCGACCCGGTGGCCGGTTCCTCGCCGCTCTCGGTCATCGCAATGTCGACGTCGTCGCGGACTTCCTGGGCGTGCCGATGGTGACCAGCAGTTACGACGCTGAGACCAACCGCAAGCTCCTTCTTGCAGCCGGCTTCACCGTCCAGACCGACGAGGTTGTCACCTGGTACAACGGTCACGTGACCTACCAGTGGGTGATCGCGGCCAAGACGTGAGGTTGAGGTCGGGCCGTCACGGTCGGTCGGAACCGGCCTTGATCGCGTCGACGATCAGTGGGACCTGCCAGGCGAGCTGGACGACGCCGAGCGCCTTGACCCAGCGGGGCTTGTCGCTGTGCAGCCAGTCCCGGGTCAACTTGATCTTGGCCGGCATGACGCCGATCAGGAATGCGGTCGCGGCCATGGCGGCCGGGCGCCTGGTTCCCGCGGTGGTCAGGCCGGCGCCGATCGCCAGGGCCGTGGCGCCGGACAGGTAGGTGTAGGTACGGGTTCGGCCCGGCAGTCCGGACGGAATGATCTTGTCGAACCAGTCGGGCGCGAGGAAGTGCATGCTGCCGCCGAACAACAACATCGCGGCGAGCCGCCGAGTCGCCTTCTCTGTCGGCATCATCGCTCCCCGGATCCCGTCGCGAGGCTGGCATAGTGCGGCTCGAGCTCCTCGTACCGGCGGATCCAGTTGGGCATGGCCGCTCCGGACAGGTGCGCCGCGAGGCGATCGAAGTAGGCGTGGGTGCCGGGCAGGAAGCCGCGGCCGTTTGGCTCGGACAGGCCGCGGTGGGTGAAGCGCAGCACCGTCGCGTCACCTTCCGCCTCGAGTTCGTACCGGACCACGCCGTCCTCGATCGGCGCCTGCCGCCACTCGTGTTCCAGGACGCGGGGCGGGTCCCAGGTCAGGATCCGTCCGGTCATCCGCTTGTCCGGGACCGGAGCGGCCGGGCCGGTCGGCACCAGCTCGATCCGGCCGCCCTCCCGGCCGTCGATCATGGTCGGGCCGAACCACTGCCGCCGCTGCTCCGGGTCGGTGAGGGCTGCCCACACGGTCTCGATCGGGTACGGCAGCCGCCGGACGAAGCTGATCACCGGTCCGTCGTGATCATGGTCGAGAGTTCCGTGCTGATCAGGCATCGGTCGAACGCTCCAGGTGCCGCTCGAGCGAGTCGAGATGATCGGCCCAGAACCTGCGATAGCGGCCGATCCACCGGTCGATCTCGGTCAGTCCGTCCGGCCGCAGCGCATAGATCCGGCGCTGCCCCTCCGGTCTGACCTCGACCAGCCCGGACTCGCGCAGGATCCGCAGGTGCCGGGACACCGCAGGCTGGCTCAAACTCGGCAGGGTGGCGACCAGGGTTCCGGCCGGCTGCTCGCCGTCGGCGAGCAACTCCAGCACGCTCCGCCGGCTCGGGTCGGCCACCGCTTCGAACACGTCCATGCGGAAAGAATAACCAAACTTCTATATACGCAAAACCTGATCTATCGGCCGCGCACGGGAGAGCCGAGTCCGCGGGGGATCCGTTCGAGCAGTTCCTCACGGGCTCTCGGGGACGTGTTGGCCGGGTTCGGGGACGTTCGTGAGGGCGGAGAGCAACTTGTCGAGGCTGCTCATTGCGGCCGTCGATACGTAGGGGCCGACCGCGACGAGGGATGAGATCAATGCGGCCGCCTCGCCCGGCGTGAGAGTGATGGGAGGTAATGCTGTTCGTGCATCGATGCGGTAGCCGCCGCCCGGTCCGTGGCGAACGTCGATGGGGACTCCCGCGGCGCAGAGTCGGGCGATATCGCGGGCGACCGTACGGACGGACGTACCGGTGCGTTGCGCGAGTCTGGCTGCGCTCAGGTGGCGTGGTGCGGAACTTCGTAGTTCTTCGATGAGTGCATGCTGGCGTTCGACCAGGACGACCGCCTCATGCAGCCGCACGGTCCCGGTACCGGGCGACTTTGGTGCCAATTACTCACGCTCCCTGAGCCGATGGCTGCCATCACATTGTCAGCTACTCGAATCTACTGTGCCTAGATGCGAATTGATCATGAACGCCTGGATCGCGCGTACGGGATCGTGGCCGACGCCGTTCGAGAGGGCGAGATGCAGACGGCGGTGCTCGCGGTCGCCACCGCTTCCGAGGTTGTTCGTTGTGAAGCATTCGGCGAAGGTGGTGTGCCCGGCGCGGGGGTCGAGAGCATCTACATGTTGGCCTCGATCAGCAAGGCCATCACCGCGACGGCTGTCATGACGCTGGTCGACGACGGCCTTCTCGCGTTGTCGGCGCCGGTCGCGCGCTATGTCCCGGAATTCGGTGCCGGAGGCAAGGAGGCGGTGACGGTCTGGCATCTGTTGACCCATACCTCCGGCCTGATCGATGAAGGCATTCCCTGGGAGTCCTGGCGCCGGGACCGGGTTACCGCAGCCCAGATCGTGCAGTCCGTCTGCGCGACGCACCTGGAGCATCCGCCCGGATCCCGGTTCCACTACTACACCGGTGGGTTCTCCGTGCTGGCCGAGGCGATCACCCGCCTCACGGGCATGAACTATCCCGACTACTTTCGGCGGCGGGTGTTCGACCCGGCCGGTATGGCCGACATCAGCTTCGATCCGTGGCAGGAAGGCCATGGGCAGCGGGTGATTCCGCCGGTTGGCCTGACCGATGACGGCACCACCACCTCAGCCGAGGTCATCCGCTACTTCGCGACGCTGAACTGGCCCGGCGTGGCACTGTTCGCCACGGCTCCCGATCTGGTCAAGCTCGGCCAGACCCTGCTGTTGGACCGAAGCGCCGGCCGCAGCAAGATCCTCTCGCCCGCCGCGATGGAGCTGATGAGTCGCGATCACACCCGAGGAATCTTCAAGATCGAGGGTGACCTGGTGATGCCGGTCCGCTACGGCCTGACCTGGCGCAAGGGCAGCATCGATGGGCGCTCCACCCTGCCTGGATCGGCGGACGTCATTGAACACGACGGCGCGACCGGAACGTGGCTGTGGATCGACCCGGCCTGGGATCTGGTCTTCGTGCTCCTGACGAACCAGAACTGGGCTGTCATGGACCGTACGCAGGCGAGGGTGCTGGCCACGGTCTACTCGGCGTGGTCAGCCGGCTCCGGACGCCACTTATCCGATTGAACCCCGCATCCGCTCCGGCGAGGATGTCGCGCATGGCGTCGAGCGCGGCACGGGACGGATCATCGCTCATCGGTGCGGACGGCCGCGTTCGGAATGATCCAGCAGCGGTTGCTCTCATTCATCATCGAGCTCGTGCTGAAGCTGCGTTGCGTGGCCTGGCCGACCTCAGAGTCTTCGGGGCGGAGTGGGGCAGCAGTGGTCTCCATTTCGCCGGAAGGTGGACAGCTTCGGGCGCAGAGGTGATCTTGAAAGTCGGCGTATCGCCGCCCCAACGCTGGTGGACCGAGAAGATCTCCGAGGAAGACCCCGGCCTTGCACCGACGCTGTTTGCGAGCGGGAGTCAACTCGGCGATGTCGAACTGGGGTGGATCCTGACGGAGCGGCTGCCTGGCGGTCTTCACGCGGGCTGGGACGGCGTCGAGTTCGGGATGTTGATGGCGGCCGGTGCGCGCTTCCAGCGCTTCGCCCGCCATCACCCCACGGGGCCTCACTCCGTCACGGCAGCTGCTGACGTCGCCGACTGGATCCGTTCCGCGATGGTGCGCGGTGCGCCCGGACCGGCCGCGTCCTTGCTCGACAGCCTCGATCACGACTGGGGGTTCGTCCGTGACGTCTGCCCGCCGGAGATCTGTCACGGAGACCTCCACATGGCGAACGTCCTCAGTCGCACGCCGGCGCCGCACCTCAGTGACGCCGTCCTGATCGACTTCGAACCGAGCTTCATGCCCTGGGCCTTCGAAGCCGCCTACTGCCAGATCCTCAACTCCGATCCGGCCCGCGTCGGCTGGCATGGGCTCGTCCCGCTGATGGCTGAGCGGCGTGCAGCCCTCGGGCTGCCGACGGTCGGCAGCGAAGCCGACCTGAAGCGGGTCGAGGCCATCACCCTCGGGTGGTACGCACTGCGGATGTGGTCGATCCTCGGACCGGATACGGATCCGTCGTGGCGTTCTCCGGCGGTCTGGCGTGCCGCAACCGAACGCTACGTCACTCAGGCTGCCACTGGTGCATCCCTTGAATACAAGGATTTCTGGTGGGCGCAAAGGGACTCGAACCCCTGACCCCCTGCTTGTAAGGCAGGTGCTCTAACCAGCTGAGCTATGCGCCCGCACCGGGTGTGCGTCGACTAACAGTAACGGCAGCGGGGGTGGTGGGCCAACGGCGATTCCGCCGCAGCGCTTGACGTATGTCGATAGTGGAATATGATCTCGGTATGGCCAGGGCAGCGACCACCTCCGACGTGTTCAACGCGGTGGCCGAGCCCTGCCGCCGGGAGATCATCGGGGCGCTGGCCGATCGGGAGCGGTCGGTGGGCGAGCTGGTGGAGACGCTGCGGCTGCCGCAACCGGTGGTGTCCAAGCACCTTGCGGTGCTGCGTGCGGTCGACCTGGTGGGGGTACGCAACGACGGGCGACGCCGGGTCTACCGGCTGGAGCCGGCCGCGCTGGTGCCGATGGAGGAGTGGCTGTCCGGTCTCCGGCGGACCTGGTCGGACCGGTTCGACCGGTTCGACGCTCTGCTGGCCGAGTTGCAGGACGGCGGTTCATGATCAACGGGACCGTGGTGACACTGCCCAGCGAGACGGAGATCATGATCACCAGGACGTTCGACGCTCCGCGTGAGCTCGTCTTCACGGTGTGGACGACGCCGGAGCTGGTGCGCCGGTGGTGGACCACGAGCGACGCACCGCTGGTGGTCTGCGAGATCGACCTCCGGGTCGGCGGTCGGTGGCGGTACGTGTCCCGGGATGCCGGCGGCACCGAGCTCGGCTGGTACGGGACGTACCGCGTGATCGACCGGCCGCGCCGTCTCGTCACCACCGAAGGATTCGAGGGCAATCCGGGGGTCGAAGCGACCACCGAGCTGCGCCTCACCGAAGATCAGCCGGCCGGCCGGACCTCGATGATCATCACCGTGCGCCACGCCAGCCGGGAACACCGGGACAACCATGTCAGCTCCGGCATGGAGGCCGGGCTGAATCGATCTCTCCGGCGGATCGATGCCATTCTTGACCAACTGACGAAGGAGTGACGACCCATGACACCCGCTGATCGTTACCGGCAGGTCGCCGCAGGGTTCACCGACCGTGTCCGCAACGTCGCCGAACCGGACTGGGCCAAGCCCGCACCGCCGGACGGCTGGACGGCGCGCGACGTGGTCGGCCATCTGACCGAGTGGTTCCCGGCCTTCCTCGCCTCCGGCACCGGGATCACGCTGCCGCAGGGGCCGCCGGTGACCGAGGATCCGCTGGCCAACTGGACCACGGTGAGCGACGGCGTGCAGCAGTTGCTGGACGACCCGGCGACCACGGACCGTTTCCTTGATCATCCGGTGGCCGGCCGGCACTCGCTGCCGCAGGCGGTGCAGAACTTCTTCACGGCCGACGTCTTCATGCACACCTGGGACCTGGCCCGGGCCACCGGCCAGGACGAGACCCTCGACGAGGACTTCGCCGCGGAACTGCTGGCCGGGATGGAGTCGCTCGACGAGGTGCTGCGGGCCAGCGGGCAGTACGGGCCGAAGGTCGAGGTACCCGAGGACGCCGACGTCCAGACGAAGTTGATCGCCTTCATCGGTCGGCAGCCCTGAACTGGTGACCACCGAAATCCTCTTCTCTGCCGCGGATCGGTACTACCGCTACGCGGTGCAGGAGCTCAAACGATCACTCCCGGTTGTCGATCATGTCGCCGTCGGGGAGGACGCCGGCCTGATCCGGCTGGACGGGGCGGGCCTGGCCGAGGTCGCCGCCGCGGCGCGCAGCGGCGACCTCCGGTTCGTCCGCCACCTGGCCGAGGTGACGGCGCACCGCCCCGCCGCCGACGCCGACGACCCGGCCATGATCATCGACCTGGCGGCGTCGGCCGTCCCGGCGGACGGGCCGATCGCCTTGCAGGTCTGGGCTTCCGGCCGCAGCCGGCATCGTCCCGAGGCGGTCCGCGCGGCGATCGCCGACCGGCTGGCCGCGGACGGGCGGGAGGTCCGGCGGGCCGGCTGCGAGACCGTACTCGCCGTCTGTCTGGGTGAGCGGCGGATCGTCGTCGGCCGGGCCCGGACGGCCGACGCGCTGGCCGACTGGCCCGGCGGCCGGGTACGGCTGGCCGACTCGCCGCACCAGATCTCGCGGGCCGAGCACAAGCTGGAGGAGCTGTTCTCGCTGTTGCCGTTGACGATCGCCGGCGACGCGCTCGATCTCGGCGCGAGTCCCGGCGGCTGGTGCCGGATCCTGCTCGAGTACGGGGCTCGGCGGGTGCACGGTGTCGACCCGGGGGAGCCTGCTCCTGCGCTGGCCCGGCGGCCGGAGCTGAGCTGGCATCGGACCACCGCCGGCGAGTTCATCCGGCGCACCCAGCGGACCTTCCAGGTGATCGTCAACGACATGCGGATGGACCCGTTGCAGTCGGTCCGGACCATGATCACGGCGGCCCGCCTGCAGCGCCCCGGTGACTTGATCATTATCACACTCAAGATCACGACGAACCGGCCGGTCGAGACAATCGACCGTGCGCTTGAGAATCTCGCCGATTCGTACAAGATCATCTTCGCTCGTCAGTTGCATCACAACCGGAACGAGGTTACGGTCGTCGGCCGACGGCGGTAATCGCCGCTGCGACGGATGGTCACGGGGCTTTCCGGTGTCGAAGGCTGGCCCTGGGGCGCGCTCGTGAGTATCGTTACCAGGAGATTGTCAACAATCCTACGGCCGTCGGTGCTCGGAGGGGCGCCGCTGCCGTGGTTCGGGGAGCCCCGGGCCGGGACGGAGGAGAGTTCGATGACCGATGCAACAGCCGCCGAGTCCGCCAAGCCACCGCAAGACGTCGATCCCAGAACCCTGCGCCGGGCGGTCGGAGCGTCGGCCATCGGCAACGCGACCGAGTGGTTCGACTACGGCCTCTACGCCTACGGAACCACCTACATCACGGCGAACCTGATCCCGGGCGAGAACGCCCTGATCACGTTGGGCATCTTCGCGGTGTCGTTCCTGATCCGGCCGTTGGGTGGCCTGGTCTGGGGCCCGCTCGGCGACCGCCTCGGCCGCAAGCAGATCCTGGCCATCACGATCTTGATGATGTCCGGCGCGACCCTGTGCCTCGGCCTGCTGCCGACGTTCGAGACGATCGGTTACGCGGCCCCGCTGCTGTTGATCCTGCTCCGGTTGATCCAGGGCTTCTCGACCGGCGGTGAGTACGGCGGCGCGGCGACGTTCATGGCCGAGTACGCACCGGACAAGAAGCGCGGCTTCTTCGGCAGCTTCCTCGAGTTCGGCACCCTCGGCGGCTTCTCCTTCGGCGCGTTGCTGATGTTGCTGGCCCAGTTGATCCTCGGCCACGACGCGATGATGGCCTGGGGCTGGCGGATCCCGTTCCTGGTCGCCGCCCCGCTGGGCCTGATCGGGCTGTACCTCCGGTCCCGGATGGAGGACACCCCGGTCTTCCAGGAACTGGAGGAGGCGGGTCAGAAGGAGCAGCAGGCGAAGACCCTGTTCGTCGACATGTTTCGGGGCTACTGGCGGCCGATCGTGCAACTCTTCGGGCTGGTGATCGCCCTGAACGTGGTGAACTACACGTTGCTCACCTACACTCCGACCTACCTCCAGGGCGAGATCGGCCTGGACGAGAACGGCGCGCTGCTGGTCCCGATCATCGGGCAGTTGGCGATGATGATCTTCCTGCCGATCGCCGGCTCTATCTCGGACCGGGTCGGCCGGAAACCGATGTGGTGGGCCTCGCTGATCGGGCTGTTCGTGCTGGCCATACCGATGTACATGCTGATCGGCACCAACGCGATCGGTGCGGTGATCGGCTTCGCGGTGCTCGGCCTGCTCTACGTGCCGCAGCTCGCGACGATCTCGGCGACCTTCCCGGCGATGTTCCCGACCCACGTCCGGTACGCCGCGCTGGCGATCTCGTACAACGTGGCGACGTCGCTCTTCGGCGGTACGGCGCCGTACATCAACGAGGCCTTGATCGGGGCCACCGGCAACGGGCTGATCCCGGCGTTCTACATGATGGCCGCCTGTGCCGTCGGAGCGGTCGCGTTGATCTTCGTGATCGAGACCAGGGGAGCCTCGCTGCGCGGTCGCGGCGTGCCCGGCGTGATCTCCCGTCCCGCCGGCCGTCGCCCCGGAGCACCCGGCGGCCCGCTGCCCGACATCGGTCTCCGTTGATCTTGAACGGTTGACGGCCGAAGGGCGAGGTCCGGGTACGGGCCTCGCCCTTCGGTCCGTTCAGTGAGCGAGTACGGCAGCCAAAGCCTCGGCCCAGAGTCCGACGGCCTCGTCCACCTCGGCCGGCGACACCACCAGGGCCGGGATGAAGCGGACCACCTGACCGTAGGCGCCGCAGGTGAGCAGCAGCAGCCCGCGGCGGGACGCCTCCTGCTGGACGGCGGCCGCGGTGGCCCCGTCCGGTCGGCCGTCGGCGTCGCGGAACTCGTTGCCGATCATGAGGCCGAGGCCGCGTACGTCGGTGATCTGATCATGGTCCTTCGCGACCGTGGCCAGACCGTCGGTCAGCTGCCGGCCACGCTCCTCGGCGTTGCGAACCAGTCCTTCGGATTCGATCACCTCGAGCGTTGCGCAGGCCGCCGCACAGGCAACCGCGTTCGCCCCGTAGGTTCCGCCCTGCGAGCCGGGCCAGGCCTGCTCCATCAGGGCGGCGGGTGCGGCCATCGCCGACAGCGGGAAGCCGGAGGCGAGGCCCTTGGCGGTGATCAGGACATCGGGGCGTACCTCGAAATGATCACCGCCCCAGAACCGTCCGGTGCGGCCGAAGCCGGTCTGGATCTCGTCGATCATGAACAGGCAGCCGTGCCGGTCGGCCCGCTCCCGCAGCCCGGCGAAGAAGCGGGTGTTGCCGGGCACGTAGCCGCCCTCGCCGAGCACCGGCTCGACCAGGAAGGCTGCGGTGTCGGCTGGCGCGGAGACGGTCTGCAGCAGGTAGTCCAGCTGTTTCAGGGCGAAGTCCGTGCACTCCTCGACCGGCCAGCCGAAGTGGCCCGGGTCCGGGAACGGGGCGACGTGCACGCCGCCCATCAACGGCGCGAACCCGGACCGGAACCTGGTCCCCGAGGTGGTCATCGCCGCCGCCGCGACCGTACGGCCGTGGAAGCCGCCGTGGAAGACGATCACGTTCGGCCGTCCGGTCGCCTGCCGGGCCAGCCGGAGCGCCGACTCGATCGCCTCCGAACCGGAGTTGGCGAAGAAGAGCCGATCCAGTTGCGGCGGCAGCACGGCGCCGAGCCGGTCGGTCAGCTCCAGCATCGGCTTGTTGCGGACCGTTGTGTACTGCGCATGGATGATCGTTGCCACCTGTCGCTGGGCCGCCTCGACCACCCGCGGATGGCAGTGGCCGGTGCTGGTGACGCCGATGCCGGCCGTGAAATCGAGATAGCGGCGGTCCTCGTCGTCGAAGATCTGCACCCCGGAACCGCGGGCTGCGAGAACCGGATTCGCCTGCCCCAGAACCGGGGAGAGCTGCGCCATGGTGACTCCCATGATCGTCGGATTGTTGACAATAATTCCAGCCTAACAAGCGGCTTCCGAGGCGTCGAGATCAGCGAGTACGGTTACGACATGAGCAGCTCGCAGACGACGCAGTCAGCCCGCCCAGCCCTCGTGGATGCGGTGCCGAAGGACCTCTTCATCGGCGGCAGTTGGCAGCAGGCGACCAGCGGCAAGACCTTCGACGTCCTGGACCCGGCGACCGGCGAGGTGCTCTGCGCCGTCGCCGACGCGAGCCCGGAGGACGGCCGGCGTGCCCTGGACGCCGCGGTCGCCGCCCAGCCCGCCATGGCGGCTCTGTCGCCGCGGCAGCGGGCCGACATCCTGACCCGCGCGTTCGACCTGCTGCATCAGCGGATCGACGACCTGGCGGCGCTGATGACGGCCGAGATGGGCAAGCCGCTGGCCGAGGCGCGCGGCGAGATCGTCTACGCCGCCGAGTTCCTGCGCCACTTCGCCGGCGAGGCGGTACGGATCGACGGCGGGTTTCAGGTCTCGCCGGCCGGCGACGCCCGGTTCTTGATCACCAAGCAGCCGGTCGGCGTCGCGTTGTTGATCACCCCGTGGAACTTCCCGATGGCGATGGGCACCCGCAAGCTCGGCCCGGCGATCGCGGCCGGCTGCGCCAGCGTGATCAAGCCTGCCCCGCAGACGCCGCTGTCGATGCTGGCCCTGATCGACATCCTGCGCGAGGCCGGGCTGCCCGACGGCGGCGTGAACCTGATCACCTGCACCGACGCCGGCGGCGTGCTGGAGCCCATGATCAGATCGGGACTGGCCCGCAAACTGTCCTTCACCGGCTCGACGAAGGTCGGCCGGATCCTGCTGGAGCAGTGCGCCGAGAAGGTGCTCCGGACCTCGATGGAGCTCGGCGGCAACGCGCCGTTCCTGGTCTTCGACGACGCCGATCTGGACGAGGCCGTGACCGGTGCCGTGCAGGCCAAGATGCGCAACATGGGGGAGGCCTGCACGGCGGCCAACCGGATCTACGTCCAGTCCGGCGTGATCGACGAGTTCGGCCGCCGGCTGGCCGCCCGGATGGCCGAGCTGACCGTCGGTCCCGGCACCGGCGACGGGGTCCAGGTCGGGCCGCTGATCGACGCCGCCGCGCTGACCAAGGTGACCGAGCTGGTCCAGGACGCGGTGGACCGCGGGGCGAGCGTCCTCACCGGCGGCGTGCCGCTCGGCGGCCGGGGCTACTTCTACCCGCCGACGGTGCTGTCCGGTGTGCCCCGGGAGGCCCGGATGAGCGACGAGGAGATCTTCGGGCCGGTCGCGCCGCTGACCCCGTTCGAGGACGAGGACGACGCGGTCGCGCTGGCCAACGACACCGAGTTCGGCCTGGTCTCGTACGTCTTCACCAACGACCTCCGCCGCGCCCTCCGGATGGCCGAGCGGATCGAGTCCGGCATGGTCGGACTGAACCAGGGCGTGGTCTCCAACCCGGCCGCGCCGTTCGGCGGCGTCAAGCAGTCCGGCCTCGGCCGCGAGGGCGGCGCGATCGGCATCGACGAGTTCCTGGAGACGAAGTACATCGGCATCGCGATGCCGAAATGATCATGCTCCGGCCGGTGGGCTGAGCCGGTCCAGCCAGCCCTGTCCGTCCGCGCCGTACGGTCCGTCACCGGCCCGGACGGCCGCAAGCACGGCCTCGGCCGTGGTCCTGGTGCGGGTGATCACGTCCTCCGGGTAGCCGTAGCCGACGGAGTGCTCGGCGAACTCGTCCTCGTCGTCGATCCAGGTGCGCCCGTCCGAGGTCCGTATCACGTCGAGGTCGAGATCGATCGCCTCCACCAGCCAGCCGTCCTCGTCGCGCCGCCAGTCGGGCTTGTTGGTGATGTCGACGTAGATCAGGATCCGGCTCGGCGCGCCGTTGATGCTGGCCAGGAAGAATCCGTCGTGCGGGATCAGGAAGGCCGTCGCGACGTCGGTCCGGTACGAGGCGCCGGGCCGGGCCACGTCGACGCCCGGGAGGCTGCCCAGCCAGTGCCCGTGCCGGTCCGCGCCGAGGTACGGCATCGTCCAGCGCCAGTGCGGAGCCCCGTCCCACTTGCGGAACCACATGCGGACCGGGTCGCCAGGATCGGGATGCGTCACGCCGGCGACCCTACCGAGCGGGCGGGGGCACGACCTTGGCCAGCCGGCGGATCGCATCGTCCATGTGCGCGTCGAGCAGGCGGTCGAACAGTTGTCGATCTTGGTCGCGCATCGCCTCGGCGATCGCCTGGTGCTCCGGCACCCGTTCGTCGGGCGGGGGATAGCTGCCGCCGAGGGCGTTGATGCAGAGCTTCGTCTCGGTCATCAGGGTGCGGTGGATCCGGGACAGCCGCGGGCTCTTTGCCTGCGCCACCAGGCATTCGTGGAACTTCACGTCCCAGTGCCCGATCGCGACGACGTCGTTGCGCTGCCCGGCCTTCTCCATGTCCTGCCAGATCTTGATCAAGCGCAGGCCGGAGCGCTCCGGGTTGCCGGTGCGGAAGATCTCCTCCGCGGCGGCGTGCTCGATCGCGGACCGGGCCAGGTAGACGTCCCGTACGTCGGCTTCGGTCAGCTCGACGACGAACAGGCCGCGGTTCTTGATCGAGACCAGCAGACCCTCCTGGGTAAGCCGCTGCATCCCTTCCCGCAATGGTCCCCGGCTGACGCCGAACTCGCGGGCCAGGACGACCTCATGCAGCTGCTCGCCGGCCGCGAAGTGCCCGCTGTGGATCGCCGACCGGAGCCGGTCGGCGATCAGGCTCGCCGTCGACGCCGTCGGTACGGGCTCGATGGCACGACGCCCCGACATCGTTCCTCCCTCACCCGGAGGACCCGGCGAACAGACGCCCGAGCCCCGGCAGCGTGGTCGGGCCGCCGGCCAGCCGGAGCCCTTCCCAGACGGTCACCTGGTTGGCCGTGAGCACCGGCTTGCCGACCGCCGCCTCGAGGTCGTCCAGCCAGGCCAGCGAGTGCATCGCGGTGTCCGGCACCAGCACCGCCTCGGCGTCCGGATGATCATGGTCGACCGCGAGGCCGATCACCTGCTCGCGGCCGAGCGTGCCGACCTCGGCCGCGGTGATGATGTCCCGGAATCCCCAGCCGGCGACCTCGATGCCGCCGTGGCCGAGGAACTCGACGAACCGGCCGGCCACGTCCTCCGGGTACGAGGCCGCGACCGCGACCCGCTCAAGGCCGAGCGACCGGGCCGCCTCGACGAACGCGATCGAGGTGGACGAGGCGGGCTTGCCGAGCAGGTCGGCGAGCCGGTCGACCTGCTGCCGGGCGCCGTCCCAGCCGAACACGAAGCTGCCCGAGGTACACGCCCACATGATCGAATTGGGCCGGCTCTCGGCCAGCCGGCCGGCGCCGTCGGCCAGCCGGTCCGGGCCGCCGAGGTCGAGCAGGGCGTCCACCCGGTGCGCGTCCTCGCCGACGCTGGTGTGGACCAGCGGCAGCCGGATCCGGCCACCGAGCCGTTCGGCCAGCGCCGGGAAGTCGTCCTCGGCGCTGTGACCGGGATAGAGCAGCCCGACCGACACCGGCTCGGTCACGGGTCCGCCGGTCATGCCGCACCGCCGATCAGCCGGAGCGCCGTCAGCGCGTACGTGCGGGCGGCGGTGACCAGTTCCTCGACCGGTACGGACTCGTTGGGCCGGTGCGCGTGCTGGGTGACCGAGCCGGGCCCGAGCACCACGACGGGGATGCCGGCGTCCCGGGCGATGAACCCGCCGTCGCAGGCCGCGGTCCAGCCGCCCAGCCCCCACAGCGGGCCGCCGGCGTCACCGAGCGCGCCTTCGACGGTCCGGACCAGCGGATGGCCGGGTGCGGTCTCGAAGCCGGGCATGTCCATCGTCATCCGGACCTGGACGGAAAGCCCGCGGGCGGACAGTCCGAGCTCGCCGAGCCGGATCCGCGCGTCCTCCAGGACGGCGGTCGCCGACTCGCCCGGCAGCAGCCGCCGGTCCGCCACGATCGTGCACTCGCCGGCCACCACCGTCGGCCCGCTACCGCCGGCGATGCTGCCGATGCTCCAGGTGGCGGCGCCGGCCAGCAGGTGCGCCGACGCGGCCAGTTCGGTGTGCCACTGCTCGATCGCCCCGACCACGGCGGCGGCGCCGACGATCGCGTTCGCGCCCTCGCTGGGCAGGCCGGAGTGGGCATGACGGCCGGTC
The DNA here is from genome assembly GCF_042666975.1 of Microlunatus sp. GCM10028923. Taxonomy (NCBI): domain Bacteria; kingdom Bacillati; phylum Actinomycetota; class Actinomycetes; order Propionibacteriales; family Propionibacteriaceae; genus Microlunatus; species Microlunatus sp. GCM10028923. The sequence goes on from NZ_JBHTFF010000001.1 coordinate 84,588, forward strand.
ACCGTGAACTCGACGTAGGAGTCGCCGCGGGCGGCGATGATCGTCTGCAGGTCGGTCGGCTCGGCCGCGATGCAGCCGGCGAACCTGGCCCGCTCGTTGCCGAGGAAGTGCCGGATGCCCAGCCCGTGGTCCTCCTCGTCGACCACCGCGGCCAGTTCGACCGGGCCCGGCAGCGCCACGCCGGCGCGACGGATCGCCGCCATCGCGGTCAGGCAGGCGGCCAGCCCGCCCTTCATGTCGGCCGAGCCGCGACCGTACAGCCGGCCGCCGGACACCCGGCCGCTCCACGGGTCGCTGGTCCAGCCCTCGCCGATCGGTACGACGTCGGTGTGCCCGAGCAGCAGCAGGCCGGGCTCCTCGCCGCCGGGCAGCCGGACCGAGACGTTGGACCGGTCCGGTGCCACCTCGTTGGTGATCACGTCGAGTCCGAGCTCGGCGGCCAGTTCGGTCAGGACGGCGACGGTGGGCGCCTCCCCGCCGGGCGGGTTGACGTTCGGCGTATGTCGGGCCGGCGCCTGGACCAGGGCAGAGGCGAGCCCGGTGACCAGACCTTCGTCGATCTGATCGAGGACCTTCTGTTCGGTGTCGGTGAGCACCGAGGGATGCCTGGCTATCTCGTCACCTCCAGTTCGCGCGGCAACCGGCAGAGCGGTTCGGCTCCGCAGTCGGAGATGATCACTGGCTCGGACAACTCGTACCCCCAGCCGTCCAGCCACAGGCCGAGGATCACGTGGAAGGCCATGCCGGTGCCGAAGGTGCGTGCTTCCTCGCCCCGCAGGCTGATCGTCCGCTCGCCCCAGTCGGGAGGATAGCCGACTCCGATCGAATAGCCGATCCGCGATTCCTTGGTCAGCCCGTGCGCGGCGATCACCTGCTGGAACGCGGTGTGCGCCTCGCGAACCGGCCGGCCGGGCCGCATCGCCTCCAGCGTCGCCGCCATCCCGTCCCGGATCACCGCCGCCGCACCGGCCAGCCGGGCCGGCGGTTCGCCGATCATGACGGTCCGGGCCAGCGGTGCGTGATAGCGCTGGTACGTCCCGGCCAACTCGATCGTGGTCGCCTCGCCCGAGCAGAACCGGCGCTCGGACCAGGTGAGGTGGGGAGTTCCGGCGCTTTCGCCGCTCGGCAGCAACGGGACGATGGCCGGGTAGTCACCACCATGATCATCGGTGCCGCGGGTCTGGGCGGCGACGATCTCGGCCGCCACGTCGCACTGCCGGCGGCCCGGTGCCACCGCGGCGAGGGCGATTCGCATCGCCTCCTCGGCCAGCCGGCCGGCGATCCGGAGCCGGTCCAGTTCGGCCTCGGATTTGATCAACCGGACCCAGTTGACCAATTCGCCGCTGTCCACCAGTCGGGCACGGCCGACCCGTTCGGCCAGTGCCTGGTGCGCCCGTACCGAATAGAAATGCGCGTCGGCCTCGACCGCGATGATCGCGTCCGGCTCGGTCGGCAGCAGTCCCAGGGCGCGGGCCCGGTCGGCGATCCAGTCGTACGGGTGGAGGTCCGGCCGGTGCACCAGCGACTCGGGATAGCCCTCGATCCGGTCGGCCGGGAGCCGGGCCGTCGTGGCCGCGCCGTTGGCGTCCATCGCGCGCAGGAACAGCCGCGGCGGGCCGTCGGCCGGGATGATCAGGCACTGCGGCATGTAGAACGACCAGGCGTCGTAGCCGGTCAGGTAGTAGAGGTTGGCCGGGTCCGCGACGACCAGCGCCGACCATGATCGGTCGGCCAGTGCGGCGTGCACCCGGCGCAGTCGTTCGGCGTACTCCGCGTCGTCGATCGGCTTGATCATGTCCGCTCGACCAGGGCCTGGCCGGGGCCGACGGCGCGGCGGCCGATCAGGCGCAGCGCCGCCCAGACCGTCGCCTGGTTCGCGCTGACCACCGGCACACCGAGTTCGGCCTCGAGCGGCGCGATCAGGTCGTAGCTGCTGAGGTTCGTGCAGGCGAGCAGGACGGCCTCGGCCCCGGTGCCGGGCAGCCGGCGGATCAGCTCGGCCGTGGTCCGGTACGGGACCTCCCAGATCCGCGAGGTGAGCCCGAGGGAGCCGTACCCGGTCACCGTGATCGCCGCCTCGGCCAGGAACCGGACCAGTCGTTCGGTGATCACGATGTCGTACGGCGCCGCGACCGCGACCGTCCGGACCTCGAGGGCGGTCAGCGCCGCGAGCAGCGCACCGGACGTGGTCACCGCGGGCACCCCGGCGGCCAGCCGGATCGCCTCGGCCAGCGCGTGTTCGCCGGTGATTCCGTCGACGAAGCTGGCGGCCGTGCAGGCGTAGGCGTACGCGGCGGGTTCGATGGCGCCCAGCTCGCCGATGCAGGCCAGAATCTGATCATGGTCGTTCAGCCGTTCGACCAGGTTCAGGTCGACCGGGCCGGGCAGCCGCGGCGTCCGGGCGGCGTGCAGGCTGACGCCGTCGGGGATCCACCGGGCGAGCTCGTCGTCGAGCGCGAGATCGAAGGGCGCGATCAGTCCGATCCTGGTGCGTACCGGTGGTCCCTCCGGAAGCCCACCGGTCGCGGGCAGTGTCATGAAGTCATGATGCCTGCGGGTCAGATTGTTGACAATCCTTCGGCGCCGTTCTTAGTCTCGGTGAGTGTGAGCCCCGCCCGGACCCCGCCCGTGATTACGGTGCTCTGTGGGCCGGACGGGTCTCGTCCCGGTGGGCTGGAACCGGTCGCCGAACGGGCCGCGCTGCGGTACGTCGACGCGGCCGGTCTGGCCGCCGCGCTGCCGGACAGCCGGGCGCTGCTGCTCTGGGACTTCTTCTCCACCGCCGTGGCCGACACCTGGCCCGCCGCCGCCGGGCTGGACTGGATCCACGTCGCCGCCGCCGGGGTGGACTCGCTGCTGTTCGCCGGCCTGGCCGAGTCGCCGGTCGTCGTGACCAACGCGCGCGGGGTGTTCGACCAGCCGATCGCCGAGTTCGTGCTGACCTCGATCCTTGATCAACTCAAGGCCGTCCACCTGACCCGGGCGCAGCAGCAGGCGCGCACCTGGCAGCACCGGGAGACGCTGCTGGCGGCCGGCCGTACGGTCATGATCATCGGGACCGGGCCGATCGGCCGGACCACGGCCAGGCTGCTCCGCGCGGTCGGCTTCGAGGTACGGGGAGCAGGCCGGACCGCCCGCGCCGAGGATCCCGACTTCGGCTCCGTCGTCGCGTCGGCCGAACTGGCCCGGCACGCCGGCTGGGCCGACCACCTGGTCGTCGCCGCGCCGCTGACCGAGCAGACCCGGAAGTTGATCAACGCCGAGGTGCTGGCCGCCCTGAAGCCGACCGCCCAGTTGATCAACGTCGGTCGCGGCCCACTGGTTGATCATGAAGCGTTGATCATGGCCCTCACCGAGGGTCGGTTGGCCGGCGCGGCGCTGGACGTGTTCCCGGCCGAGCCGTTGCCGGCCGACGATCCGCTCTGGTCAACGCCGGGAGTGATCATCTCGCCGCACCTGTCCGGCGACGTGGTCGGCTGGCGGGACGCACTGGCCCGGCAGTTCGCCGACAACGCGCTGCGCTGGCTGGACGGGAAGCCCTTGATCAACATCGTGGACAAGCGACTCGGCTACGTGACCGGTCGGGAACAGGTGGAGGTGCCATGAAGCTCACCCCACGGCGCAGGACCCCCGGATGAACCCGTCGCCGCCGCGCCGGCTGCCCCGGACGACGACCGCACCGCCGGCTGACCTGACCGCGCTGACCGCCGCGGAACTGGTCGCCGGCTACCGGTCCGGCGCGTTCAGCCCGGTCGAGGCGACCCGGGCGGTGCTGGCCGCCATCGAGGCGTACGACCGCCGGGTCAACGCCTTCGTCCTGGTCGACGCCGAGCGGGCGCTGGCCGACGCGGAACGGTCCGCCCAGCGCTACGCGGAGGGCCGGCCGCTCGGGCCCGGTGACGGCGTACCGGTGTCGATCAAGGACATGTTCCTCACCGAGGGCTGGCCGACCCGGCGCGGTACCGGGCTGATTGACCCGGCCGGACCGTGGACCGAGGACGCGCCGCCGGTGGCCCGGCTGCGTGAGGCCGGGGCGGTGCTGGTCGGCAAGACCACGACACCCGAGTTCGGCTGGAAGGGCGTGACCGACTCGCCGACCTTCGGCGCCACCGGCAACCCGTGGCAGCCGTACCGGACGGCCGGCGGCTCCAGTGGCGGCGCGGCCGCCGCGGTCCGGCTCGGCCTCGGGCCCTGGTCGATCGGCACCGACGGCGGCGGCTCGGTCCGGATCCCGGCCTCGTTCACCGGCACGGTCGGGCTGAAGCCGACCTACGGCCTGGTGCCGATCTACCCGCCGAGCCCGTTCGGCACCCTGTCCCACGCCGGTCCGATCACCCGCACCGTGGCCGACGCGGCCGGGCTACTGGACCTGATCGCCCGGCCCGACCCGCGGGACTGGTCGGCGCTGCCGTCGCCCACGGGTTCGTACCTGGAGGGCTTGGAGGACGGGGTCGCCGGCCTGCGGATCGCGTACTCGGCGAATCTCGGGCACGTCGAGAACGACCCGGAGGTGGACCGGTTGGTCCGGGCCGCGGTCGAGGTGCTGGCCGGGCAGGGCGCCGAGGTGGCGGAGGCGGACCCGGGCTTCGACGACCCGGTGGCGGCGTTCTCGGTGCTCTGGTTCGCCGGTGCCGCAAAGGTGGTCGAGGGGTACGGGCCGGCGGCGCTGGACCGGATCGATCCCGGGCTGCGCCGCGGCGTCGAGTACGGCAACGGGCTGACCGCCTCGGACTACCTGGACGCGACCGCGGTCCGGATGTGGCTCGGCTCCGAGTTCGGCGCCTTCCACCGGCGCTATGACCTGCTGGTCACGCCGACGCTGCCGATCCCGGCCTTCGAGCTCGGCCGGGACGCGCCGGAGGGCTGGGGGAGCGACGCCTGGACCAGCTGGACGCCGTACACGTACCCGTTCAATCTGACCCAGCAGCCGGCGCTCAGCGTGCCCTGCGGCTTCACCTCCGACGGCCGGCCGGTCGGCCTGCAGATCGTCGGTCCCCGGCACGCCGACGCCCTGGTGCTCCGGGCCGGCCGGGCCTACGAACGCGCCACCGACTGGGCCGACCAGTGGCCGGTCCTGCTCGAAACGCAAGCCCCCTGATGATCGAGAAAGGATGGCGATGACGCGCTTCATCACGGTGACCCTGGAGGCCCGCGGCGTCTCCTGCAAGGCCGCGCTGCTCGACGACGAGGCGCCGCGGACCGCCGCCGCCGTCTGGGACGCGCTGCCACTGTCCGGGCCGGTGCACCACGGCAAGTATGCCCGGAACGAGATCTACAACCTGGTCCCTGCCTTCGCGAAAACCGAACCAGGCAAGGAGAATACGACGGTCACGCCGATCCCGGGCGATCTCTGCTACTTCGCCTTCGACGCCGATGATCTTGGAAATCCGGCGTACGGCTACGAGTCCGACTCCGGCCCCGGCGAGCTGACCAAGATCATCGATCTTGCCGTCTTCTACGGCCGGAACAACCTCTTGATCAACGGCGACCAGGGCTGGGTGCCGGGCAACGTCTTCGGCACCATCGTCGAGGGACTGCCCGAGCTGGCCGCCGCCTGTCAGGACGTCTGGATGGGCGGCGCCCGCGGCGAGACGCTGACCTTCGCCCGCGCCTGAACCCGCGATCCCCGGTGCGCCCGGACATCGACCGCCCGGCGATCCTCGAATCCACCGCCGGAGAGCGCATGTCCCGCCAGCTGATGGGAAACGTCGCCGGGCGAGGTGGCTGCCGTGCGGTCCGTCGAGCCGTAAGGTGAGGTGCGATGGCGACCAACGGCACCCCGAACCCGTACCTCCGGCTGATCCTCGGCCTGGGTGTCGGTGCGCTCACCCTGATCGGCATGATCCGGCTGGTGGCCGGCAACTTCGACGGCCGGCTGGCGATGTTCGCCTGGGTCGTGGTGGCGCTGACCATGATCCCGTGGGTCGCGTACTGCGGCTGGCGCGGCTGGCACGGGCGACTCACCCGGAACCGGGCCATCGCCGTCGCCGCCCTCGTCGTTGGCGGCCTGATCGTGGTCTGGCTCTTCGTGCTCGGGCCCGTGATCGCGCTGCTGGCGTCGCTGGCCGCCTTCGCCCTGATCTGGATCAGTGACTGGCCGGGCAAGCGGGTCACCACCGAGGAGAAGTTCGTCCGGCTCGAAGAGCTCGGCGAACCGGAGTACGAGGACGAAGACGTTCATCCCGACCCGGAGCAACCCCACGAGGGTGTCGAAGCCGAGCCCGAGCCCGAACCCGTGATCCAGCCCGAGGCTGCGGGGTACGAGGAGCCCGAGGATCCGGCCGTCGAGGTGGACCGGGATCCGCCGCACCACTCGGACCCTGACCCGGGACCGGACGACCCGCGCCTCGGCCGCGTCGCCGACCAGTCCGCGACCTGAACCTCAGCAACCCGCCGGTTCGACCCGAGTCACACGCCCGTCCCCGGATCGACTGGGCACCTCCGCAGCGACACGCCGCCGAAACGCCTGCTTTTGTGCCGGGTCAGCGGGTGGAGGTGGGGGTGAGGGTGAAGGCCAGGGCGGCGGCGCCGAGGAGGCCGGCGTTGTCCAGGACGGCGGGGCGGACCTCCAGCCCGGTCACGTACGGCAGCACGGCGAAGTCGCGCAGGTGCCGGCGCAGCGGCTCGAAGATCACCTCGCCGGCCTTCGCCACGCCGCCGCCGAGGACGACGGTCGGGATGTCCAGCTCGGTCGCGGTGGTGGCCAGGCCGGCGGCCAGCGCGCGCATGCCGCGGTCGATCACGCTGATCGCGGTCGGGTCGCCGGACCGGGCGGACTCGGTCAGCGCCCGGGCGTCGTCGCCGCCGGTCCAGCCGGCCTGACGGGCGGCGGCCACCATGCCCGGCCCGCGCGCATAGAGCTCGACACAGCCGTAGCCGCCGCAGACACACCGGCCGCCCCAGGCGTCGACGGTGATGTGGCCGAGGTGCACCGCGTTGCCGGTCAGCCCGCCGACCAGCCGGTCCCGCAGCACGGCGCCGCCGCCGACGCCGGTCGACACGACGACGCCGATGATCGAATCCAGGTCGCGGCCGGCGCCGAGCCAGTGCTCGCCGAGCGCGAAGCAGTGTCCGTCGCCGGCCAGCCCGACCAGCGGCTCGGTGCCGGTGAGTTCCTTGATCACGGCCCGGGTCCGGGGCACGATCGGGAAGCCACGCCAGGCGCCGATGTTGACCGGCGACACCGTCCCGGCGGGCTCGTCGATCGGTCCCGCGGAGCCGATCCCGACCCGGAGCGGCCCGGTCGTGGCGCCGGGCTCCAGCAGCTCGCGTACCGCGGCCTCCAGCCCGGCGAACACCGCGTCCGCGTCGGCCGACTCCGGCGTCGGCTGTACGGTCTCACGGCCGATCCGGCCCTCGTCGTCGACCAACGCCGCCGCGATCTTGGTCCCGCCGACGTCGATCGCCAGCACCTGTTCGGTCATCGGAGCCTCCCCTTGCGTCACCCGGCGCAGAGCATAGGGGATCGGCGTCGGTGGCTTTGAGTAGAGTGAACGGTTGTGGCAGTAACAGATTTTCCCTCCGTCCTGGCCGAGCTCGGCCATGCCCTCGATTCGATCGAGGCCGTCCTCGACCCCGATGCCAAGCGGGCCGAGGTGGCCGAACTCGAGATCGAGGTCGCCCGGCCGGACCTCTGGGACGACCAGGCGAACGCGCAGCGGGTCACCTCCCGCCTGTCACTGCTGCAGTCCGAGCTGGAGCGGCTGACCCGGCTGCGGTCCCGGCTGGACGACCTCGGCGTGCTGGTCGAGCTGGCCGAGGAGGAGTCCGACGCGGCGAGCCTGGCTGAGGCCGAGTCCGAGCTGACCTCGCTCCGGGCCGAGATCGACGCGCTCGAGGTGCGCACCCTGCTGGCCGGCGAGTACGACGAGCGGGAGGCGCTGGTCACCATCCGCTCCGAGGCCGGCGGCACCGACGCGGCCGACTTCGCGGCGATGCTGCTGCGGATGTATCTGCGGTGGGCCGAGCGGCACTCGTACGCGACCGAGGTCTACGACACCTCCTACGCCGAAGAGGCGGGCATCAAGTCGGCGACGTTCACGGTCAAGGCCCCGTTCGCGTACGGCACGCTGTCGGTCGAGCAGGGCACCCACCGGCTGGTCCGGATCTCGCCGTTCGACAACCAGGGCCGCCGGCAGACGTCGTTCGCCGGCGTCGAGGTGCTGCCGGTCACCGAGGAGACCGACCACATCGAGATCCCCGAGGCCGACCTGCGGATCGACGTGTTCCGGTCGTCCGGTCCCGGCGGCCAGAGCGTCAACACGACCGACTCCGCGGTCCGGATCACGCACTTGCCGAGCGGCATCGTCGTCTCCTGTCAGAACGAGAAGTCCCAGCTGCAGAACAAGGCGGCCGCCCTCCGGGTGCTGCAGGCCCGGCTGCTGGAGCGGGCCCGGCTGGAGCGCGAGGCCGAGATGAACGCGCTCCGCGGCGACGGCGGCAAGAGCTGGGGAGCGCAGATGCGGTCCTACGTGCTGAACCCGTTCCAGATGGTCAAGGACCTGCGCACCAACCACGAAGTCTCCAACCCGGACGCCGTGTTCGACGGGGACATCGACGGGTTCATCGAGTCCGGGATCCGCTGGCGCCGGACCGGCGCCGCCGTCAACTGATCCCGTGACCGAGGCTGACGGGGCGGCTGGGTTCGAGGAACTGGCCGAGCGGCACGGGGTGCCGGGCGCCGCCTTCGGCGTGATCGAGATCGGCGCCGAGCCGGCCGGCGACCAGGTTCGGGTCACCACCCACGGCGTGGTCAACACGGCCACCGGCCAGCCGGTGCTGCCGGACACCGTGTTCCAGATCGGGTCGATCACGAAGCCGTACACGGCGATCCTGCTGGCCCGCGCGATCGCGGACGGGCGGACGGCGCTGGACCAGCCGGCCGCTGAAATCCTCGGCCCCGACGTCCCGCTCAGCTCCGATGCCGAGGCCTCGGCCATGATCACGGTCGGGCAGCTGCTGACCCACCGGTCCGGCATCGACGGCGACCGGTTCACCGACACCGGGCGCGGCGATGACTGCCTGGCGCGTTACGTCGCCGGGCTCGGCGGGGTCGCCCAGATGTTCCGGCCCGGCGCCCTGTATTCGTACTCGAACGCGGGCTGGGTCGTCGCCGGTCGGCTGCTCGAGATCCTGTACGGGAAGCCGTGGCGGCTGGTGCTGCGGGACCAGCTGATCGAGCCGCTCGGGCTGACCCGCACCTCGACCCTCGCCGAGGAGGCGATCCTGCACTCGGCGGCCGTCGGTCACACCAGCGGCCCGGGCCGGCCGAACACCCCGGTGAGCTACTGGGCGCTGCCGCAGTCGATCGGGCCGGCCGGCGGGATCAACTCGACCGTCACCGAGGTGCTGACCGTGGCCGCCGAACTGGTCCGCGACGGCGGCCGGCTGCTGCCGCCGGACGCGGCCGTGGCGATGCTGGCCGATCACGGCGCCAACCCGCCGGGCCTGCAAATCGAGGGCCATCAGGGGCTCGGCTGGATGGTCGGCCGGTGGCAGGGCGAACCGGTGTTCGGCCACAACGGCCTGACCGTCGGCCAGTCCGCCTACCTGCTCGTGCTGCCGGGCCTGCGGCGTGCCCTCTGCCTGCTGGTCAACGGGCCCGGTGCCGCGAACCTGTGGTTCGAGCTGCGCCGCTCAGCCCTCGCCGGGTACGGCATCGCGGTGCCGCCCGGCTCGCTCGAGACCACCGGCACCGCCGAGCCGCTGGAGCCCTGGCTCGGCCGGTACGGCCGGGCGGGGGAGCGGATCGACCTGGTCGGCACCCCGGACGGCTACCGGGCCCGGGTCGAGCAGGACCTCGACCTCGGCGACGAGCCGGAGTGCGTGGACTACCCGCTGAGCCCGGTCCGGGACGGTCTCTGGGCGGGCCGGGTCGACGGCCAGCTGTCGCCGACCCCGTTCCGGGTCGGCCGGTTCACCGACGAGCAGCGCGCCCCGGGCCGCCCGGTCGGCGACGATCGCTATCTTTATGCCGGTTCCCGGATCAACCACCCGGCAGACTGACCGCGGTGGTCCGACGCGAGTTACGGTCGTCGGGAGTGAAGGAGCCGGACATGCAGCAGCACACCTTGGTCAGCCTCATCGAGCGCCACGGCATCGACGTCAACGAGCATCTGGACCGCGACCTCACCATCCCCGTCCTCGCCGGGATGCAACGGCAGGGCGACCTTCTCGTCGTTCCCGTCGCCGAGGTCACCGCGAAAGCTGAGGTGCCCGACCACGGCACTCCGGTCGCGGTCGGCGGTGCCGGCGGGCACGCCCACACGATCGTCGCGGACGGCCCGGTCCGATGCGACCTCCGCCGGCCGACCTCCGATGTTCCCGTCGCCGCCGTCCTGTTCGTGCCCGAGGGTTCGGTCGGCTGGCTGGCCCACCCCGAGCACGCATACCTCGGCATTGCGCCCGGCAGCTATGAGATCCGCCGGCAACGTGAGCAGCCGATCGGGCAGCCGGTCCGCCTGGTCGAGGACTAGCGGCGCATGGCCCATGTCGGACGCGCCGTGGAACGGCTGAGCCGCGACGAGGAACTGGCGCGGGTACGGGCCTTCGGTCGGGACTGGATCGAGCGCAACCAGCGGCCGGGATCCCTGACGGAGGCGGAGTGGGCGACCTGGGAGGCCGGCGCCCGTGCGTGCTACGGCTACGCGGACGTCCCCTGGCCGAGCGTCGTCGTCCGGGTCGGGTCGCCCATGGTGGGCGAGATCGCGGCACCGGCGGCCCAGGCTGCGATCCGGCTGCTCCGGACCGGCACCGTGACGATCATGGCGGACGACGATCGTCTCAACCTCTTGATCACCGATGCGGTGAACGTGATCGGCCGGGTGTTCGATGCTGCGGAGTTCGCGCTGTACCAGGAGCTGGAATGGTCGCTCCAGGGCCGAGTCGACGGGGACGGCAGTTCGGCTGTCGGTTCGGTCACCCGCGAAATCGTTCTGGGGTACGAACGAGAGACCGCAGCCGGGGTCAGCCGGGCCTGGGCGGAGGCCTATGCAAAGCTGCGGACCCAGCTGCCTGATGAGACCGAGGCAAGCCGCGAGGCGGAACGCGAGGCCGCGCGCCGGGTCGTGAGCGATGCAGCACGTGGCGCCGTGCACACAGTGGTGCGGCGAGCCGTCCCGGAAGCCACCCCCGCCGACCTCGACGACGCGGTCCATGCGTCGCTGACCCGCTCCCTCCAGTGGGGCGGGAACGCCTCCGCCCCGACCTGGCTGCCCGGACGCTTCGGGGCCAGGGCGGCGCAGGGGATCGTCGCGTACTTCCGTGATGTCGTACAGCTGCGCCTGGGCCGCTCCGCCTGGACCCGGAGCCGCGCGCACGAGGACGCCTCGTCGGCCGGGCCGTGGTGGCCGTACCGCGACTTCGTCATGGTCTCCGACCCACCGACGGAGGTGCACCTCGAGCCGCTGTCGGAGGGCGGTTGGCGACCAGCGGAACGGCTGCACAACGGGACCGGTCCGGCGATCCGGTGGCCGAACGGCGACGGGCTCCACTTCTGGCACGGTGTCCCGGTGCCCGCCGACCTGGTCGAGGCCGGATGGTCCGTCGACCGGATCCTGGCCGAGCCGAACGCGGAAGTCCGCCGCTGCGCGATCGAACGGCAGGGCTGGGACTGGTTCATCGAGCGGGCCCGCCTGACCCGGGTCGGCGAACCCGTGGCCGATCCGGCCAATCCGGGCCAGACGCTGTCCCTGTACGAGCTGCCCGGCGACGACTTCGCCGAACCGTCCCGAGTCCTGCTGTGTACGAACGCCACGGTGGAACGCGACGGCACCAGGCGCCGCTACGGGCTCGTCGTGCCGGCCTCGGTCGACGACCCGGTCAGCGCGGCTGCCTGGACCTTCGGCCTGACCGAGGCGGAGTACCGCACCCTGCAGCGCGCGACCTGAGCCCGGGACAGTGAGCGCCGCCGACTCGCCGCGGCACCCAATGGTCTTGGATCACGAAAAGGTCACCTAGACTCGACCCCGGCCGGTTCCCGGTGCCGTCAATGCGGCGCGCTCAGATCGTCTAGCCCGGCCGAGGCGCAAACTGTGATTCGTTTTGAGAGTGTTTCCAAGGTCTACGACAACCAACGCCGGGCCGCCCTGAACGAGGTCGACGTCGAGATCGAGAAGGGCGAGTTCGTCTTTCTGGTCGGCGCCTCCGGCTCCGGGAAGTCCACCTTCCTCCGCCTGATCCTGCGGGAGCAGCGGCCGACCACCGGCCGCGTCTTCGTGGCGGGCCGGGAACTGAACCGGCTGCACTCCTGGAAGATCCCGGGCATGCGGCGCCAGATCGGCACCGTGTTCCAGGACTTCCGGCTGCTGCCGAACAAGACCGTGCACGAGAACGTCGCGTTCGCGCTGCAGGTGATCGGCAAGCCCGCCTCGGTGATCCGCCGGGTGGTGCCCGAGGTGCTCGACCTGGTCGGCCTGGACGGCAAGGGCGACCGGATGCCGGACGAGCTTTCCGGCGGTGAGCAGCAGCGGGTGGCGGTGGCCCGCGCCTTCGTGAACCGGCCGAAGATCCTGATCGCGGACGAGCCGACCGGAAACCTCGACCCGGCCACCAGTGTCGGGATCATGAAACTGCTGGACCGGATCAATCGTTCGGATACGACGGTGCTGATGGCCACCCACGACTCCACCATCGTCGACCAGATGCGCAAGCGCGTGATCGAACTGGACGAGGGAATCGTGGTCCGGGATCAGAGCCGCGGTGTCTACGGATACTGAGGCCGGCCCCCGCTCGTGTACTGGACGTGTTTCGTGATTGAGGTTGATTGATGCGTTTCCGCCACATCGTCTCCGAGACCCTGAACGGGCTGAGGCGCAACCTGACGATGACCCTCGCGGTCATCATGACCATGTGGGTGTCCCTGTCGCTGTTCGGCTCGGGCCTGCTGGCCAGTCAGCAGATCGACCTGATGAAGGACGACTGGTACGACAAGATCGAGATCTCGATCTTCCTCTGCACCAAGGACACCCGGGGCGAGATGTGTACGCCCGGGCAGGACATCAGCCAGTCCCAGAAGGACGAGATCGAGCGCACCCTGAAGAGCAACCCGGAGGTGGCCGAGGGTGGCGTCTACTTCGAGACCAAGGCCGAGGCGTTCGCGGAGTACCAGGAGACCTACCGCGGCAACCCGCTCGGCGCAGTCCTGACCGAGCAGGACATGCAGGAGTCGTTCCGGGTGAAGCTGAAGAACCCGGAGCACTACGAGGGCGTCATGAGTGCCGTGATCGGCCTGCCCGGCGTCGACATCGTGCAGGACCTGCGCAAGGTTCTCGAGCCGTTCTTCCAATGGCTGAATCTGCTGCAATGGACCGCCATCATCGCGTCCGCGCTGCTCCTCATCGCGGCCGCTCTGCAAATTGGAAACACCATTCGATTGGCGGCGTTTGCGCGGCGTCGGGAAATCGGCATCATGCGCCTGGTCGGAGCGAGCAACCTCTATATCACGCTTCCCTTCCTGTTGGAAGCGATCGTCTCCGCCCTGGTTGGGGCCACCCTCGCATGTGTCACATTGGCAACAGGTGTTTACTTCATCACCCTGCGGGCTCAAGCTTCACTTCAGAGTTTTCCGTGGATTGGGACGCCTCAGACGCTCCTGGCCATGGGAGGGGTTGCGATCGTCGGGTTGCTTCTGTCTATCATTCCCACGCTGATAACAACCAGAAAGTACTTGAGAGTGTGAGCTGACTTCGCATTCTCAAAAACGCTCTCAGATTCGGGGCTGAGCGGCGAAAATCGAAATCTGTGATTGGGGAAAGCTGTGGTTCCGGATCTTCCCTACGCCCGAAAGGGCGTTCCGGGCGACAGCGAAGCACCGAAGAACGATGGTCGCTTCGCCCGGCCGAAGCAGGCGCCCGCCACCAGCGGCGCCGGTCGACTCGCCTCTCGGCAAGATGAGAACGTCCCTGTCCGTTTGCGGAGCGGGGCGGGGGTTCAAGGGGGTCGTCCCCCTTGCCGACAACTGTCGCCGCTCGCTCGCCGCATGCGGGCCTGGCTCGTGATCGTGGTCGCGACCGCTGTCGCGATCGCGCTGCCCAGCGGGCTCGCAACCGCCGACGATCTTGACGACCAGAAGGCCAAGGTCGAGGCGCAACTCAAGCAGACCAAGCAGCAGCTCAACGAGTCCAGCGCGCAGTTGCAGAACGCTGTCGCCGCGGTCGAGCAGGCGCAGGTCGCGGTCGAGGCCGCCCAGGCGAAGCTGGCCAAGACCGAGGCGGAGCTGGCCGAGGCCAAGCGGGTCGACCAGCAGATGGCCGCGAAGCTCAAGGAGTCGCAGGCCGCGCTCAAGGCGGCCAAGGCCGCGGTCGAGGCCGGGCAGCTGAAGCTGGACCAGAAGGAGGCGCAGGCCGCCGCGGTGGTCCGCCAGCAGGTGCAGCAGAAGACCAACCTGATGCCGATCGCGCTGCTGGTCGGGAGCAATTCGCTGTCCGATCTGCAGACCCGGGCGCAGTGGTCGCACACCATGATCGAGACCTCGAACGCCCGGATCATCGAGCTGACCGACGCCCAGCGAGACCTGAACGCGGCCCGGGTCAAGCAGACCGACATCGAGAAGGAGGACCAGGTCCATCGCAAGGCTGCGGCCGCGAACCTGGTCCTGAAGCGCGAGCTGGAGGCGAAGGCCCAGTCGGAGGCCGACGAGGTCGCCTCGCTGCTGAACGCGAAGCAGGCCGCGGAGTCCGCCGCCTCCGACCAGCTCGCCGCCGACAAGCAGCAGTACCAGCAGCAGGTCGCCGAGCGCGAGAGCGTGGAGAAGCGGATCGCCGAGCGGATCGCCCGGGAGAAGGCCGAGGCGGCCCGCAAGGCCGCTGCCGCGCGAGCCGCCCGGATCGCCGCCGAGAAGCGGAAGAAGGCGGCCGAGGCGCGGGCCCGGGCCGAGCGGGAGGAAGCCGAGCGCGCGGAGCGGAACTCCGACTCGAACAACAACGACGACAACGACGACAAGCCGAAGAAGAAGAAGCCCAAGAAGAAAAAGAAGTCGTCCAACTCGTCGGCGTCGCACGGCTTCGACTACCCGGTCGACGCGCCGATCACCTCGCCGTACGGGATGCGGTTCCATCCGGTGCTGCACTACTGGAAGCTGCACGACGGGACCGACTTCGGCGCCGGGTGCGGCAGTGCCATCCGGGCGCCGTACAAGGGCCGGGTCGAGGAGCGCTACTTCAACTCCGGGTACGGCAACCGGTTGATCATCGACCACGGTGAGGTCGACGGCCGGTACGTGACGACCGCCTACAACCACGCCATCCGCTACACGGTCGGTGTCGGTGAGCGGGTGGAGCAGGGCGAGGTGATCGGGTACGTCGGCAGCACCGGCTATTCGACCGGCTGCCACCTGCACCTGATGGTCTGGCTGGACGGCGACATGAAGAACCCGATGTCCTGGTTCTAGCCCCAGGCGGCCCCGGATGTCGCGCGTCCGGGCGCCGGATGTCGGGGGAGGGCACCCGCGTTGGGTAACGTACCTGCGTGCGAACCAGCGTCGCGAGGCGATCGAGAATTCGAGCCAGCCGGATGCTGGGCTTCCATCCGGCGCGGACGATCTTCGTCGGCTTCCTCGCCACCGGCCTGATCGGCACCTTCCTGCTGATGCTGCCGATCGCCCGCGTCGGCGAGGGCGGAGCCACTCCGCTCGAGGCGGTGTTCACGGCCGTGTCGGCGCTCTGTGTCACGGGGTTGATCACGGTCGACACCCCGACCCACTGGACCGGGTTCGGTCACACGGTGATCCTGCTGCTGATCCAGGTCGGCGGCTTCGGCGTGATGACGTTCGCGTCGGTGGTCGGGATCGCGGTCCTGCGGCGGCTCTCGTACCGGTCCACTCTGACCACGGCGACCGAGGCCAAGAGCCTGGGGCTGGACGAGGTCCGGTCGCTGGTCTTCGGGATCGTCCGGATCTCGCTCGCCGTCGAGGCCGTGGTCGCCGCCGTGCTGACGGTCTGGTTCATGATCAGGTACGGCAAGCCGCTCGGCGAGGCGGTCTGGATCGGTGTCTTCCATGCCGTGTCGTCCTTCAACAACGCCGGCTTCTCGTTGTTCTCGGACAACATGATCAGCTATGTCGCGGACCCGGTCGTCGGCCTCTCGATGTGTGCCGCGATCATTCTCGGCGGGCTCGGGTTCCCGGTGATCATTCAGCTCCGCAAACACGTGCGGAACCCGCGGCTGTGGACGATGAACACCCGGCTGGTGCTGTCCGGCACCGCCCTGTTGATCATCGCCGGAACGATCTTCATCACGGCCCTGGAGTGGTCCAATCCGCGCACTTTCGGCGGACTCGACTGGCCCGCGAAACTGCTGGCGGGGTTCTTCCAGTCGGTCCAGACCCGGACCGCCGGCTTCAACAGCATCGACATCGGGGCGATGGAGAGCGCGACCTGGCTCGGCATGGACGTCCTGATGTTCATCGGCGGCGGGCCGGCCGGCACGGCGGGCGGGATCAAGATCACCACCTTCGCCGTCCTGCTCTTCATCATCCTCAGCGAGATCAGGGGCGAGGGCGCGGTCAACATCTTCGGCAAGCGGCTGTCGCGGGCCGTCCATCGGCAGGCGATCTCCGTCGCCCTGCTCGCCGTGGCGGTCGTCGTGATCAGCACGCTGGCGTTGATCCTGATGACGGACTTCAGCCTGGACCGGGTCCTGTTCGAGGTGATCTCGGCGTTCGCGACCGTCGGGCTGTCGACCGGGATCACCGCGCAGTTGCCGGCCGCCGGGCAGCTGATCCTGGTGGCCCTGATGTTCATCGGCCGGGTGGGACCGATCACCTTCGCCTCCGCCTTGGCGCTCCGCGGCCGCGGGCGTACCTACGAGCTTCCGAAGGAAAGGCCGATCATTGGCTAGGTTCAAAGTGTTCGGTGGGATCAACCCGGCGAACGTCGCGCATGCGGACTCCGTCGTCGTCATCGGCCTGGGCCGGTTCGGCCAGGCATTGGCCCTGGAGTTGATGGAGACCGGCGTGGACGTGCTGGGCATCGACGCGAACGAAGACATCGTGCAGAGCCTCAATGGCCAGCTGACCCATGTCGTACAGGGCGATTCGACCCGGGAGGACACGCTCCGCCAACTCGCCGTGCCCGAGTTCGACCGGGCCGTGGTCGCGATCGGCACCGACATCGAGTCGAGTCTGCTGACCACGTCGCTGCTGCTGCGGTTCCCGATCCAGGAGATCTGGGCGAAGGCGGTCAGCGACGCCCACGGCGCGATCCTGGACCAGCTCGGCGTCCACCACGTGGTCTATCCCGAGAAGGACATGGGCAAGCGCGTGGCCCACCTGGTGCGGGGCCGGATGCAGGACTACATCGAGGTCGGGGACGACTTCGCCCTGGTCAAGACGTCGCCGCCGGCCGACATCATCGGCAAGGCCCTCGGGGACACGAAGGTCCGGGCCCGGCACGGCGTCACCGTCGCCGCGGTTCGCCCGCCCGGGCAGCCGTGGACGTACGCCACCGCCGAGACCGTCCTGCACGCGGGCGACACCATCCTGGTGACCGGGTCGATCCAGGAGGCCGAGGCCTTCGGCCAGCTGGCCAGCAATCACGCGACCCGGGGTGGGCGCGAGAAGGACTGATCCACCGGGACAATATCTTCGTATTGCTGACAATATGCTGATATTGTCTGTGGCATGGGATAACTTCAGGACACTGGGGATCGCCCGGCCGCGGATCTGACGGCCCGGGCTCGGATCCGGGATGCGGCGCTGGCCGAGTTCGCCCAGCACGGTTTCACTGGGGCCACGATGAAGGGAGTCGCCCAGGCGGCGGGAGTCTCGATCGGCCTGGTCCAGCACCACTACGGCTCGAAGGAGGCGCTGCGGCAGGCCTGCGACGAGGCCGTGATCGACGCGTTCCGGCGACGGCTGACGGCGGCCGCCGCCGACGGAGAACTCGGCGACCCCGGCTTCCTGTCGAGTCTGTCCACGACGAGCCCGCCGCTGCTGCGCTACCTCGCCCGGGCGGCGACCGACGGTACGCCCGCGGCGGAGTTCGTGTTCGATCAGCTGGCGACCGGGGCCGAGGAGTTCCTGACCGCCACCTTCCCGGAGCGGTTCGAGGCCGGGTCCGCCGCAGCCAAGTCCGCGGCCGCGGTGATGGCGGCCATGCACAGCGGCACGATCGTGCTGCACGCGCAGTTGGCTCGGTGGCTCGGCGTCGACCCGCTCGGGCCGAACGCGTCGGTGGCGCTGTCGATCCTCGACCTCTACGCGGCGATGGGTGAATTCGTCGGCTCCGAGGTCGGGCAGCAGATCCGCAGCGCGGTCGTTGCGCAGGAGCAACTCCGGCAACAGGCGCGCCACGGGAAGCGGGCCGGCGATGAGTGAGGCCGTTCTGATCAAGGACCTGATCAAGCAGTACGGCACGGTGCGGGCCCTGGACGGTCTGCAGCTGACGATCGAGACCGGCGAGGTGCATCGCTTCCTCGGGCCGAACGGCGCCGGGAAGACCACGACCCTGCGCATCCTGCTCGGCCTGCTCCGCGCCGACCAGGGCACGGTCCGGCTGCTCGGCGGCGATCCGTGGGGCGACGCGACCGGGCTGCACCGTCGGCTGGCCTACGTGCCGGGTGACGTCACGCTGTGGCCCAGCCTGACCGGCGGCGAGGTGATCGACCTGCTCGGCCGGATGCGTGGCGCGCCGAGCGCGCAGCGGAAGGCGGAGCTGATCGAGCGGTTCGACCTGGACCCTCGACGGCGCTGCCGTACCTACTCGAAGGGCAACCGCCAGAAGGTGGCGCTGATCGCGGCGCTGGCCTCCGAGGTCGAGTTGTTGATCTTGGACGAACCGACGTCCGGGCTGGACCCGCTGATGGAGTCGGTGTTCCGCGAGTGCGTGGCCGAGGAGAGCGCGCGGGGCCGTACGGTCCTGCTGTCCAGCCACATCCTGGCCGAGGTCGAGACCTTGTGCGACCGGGTGACGATCATCCGCGACGGCCGTACGGTCGAGGCCGGAACGCTGGAGCAGCTGCGGCACCTGTCGCGGACCACCGTCGCCGCGGAACTGGCCGGCCCGGCGCCGCGCCTGGCCCAGCTGACCGGCGTGCACGACGTCACGGTCGATGGTCGGCAGGTGCGCTGCGAGGTGGACCGCGACGGGCTCGACGCGTTGTTGATCGAATTGGGTACGGTCGGCACCCGCGACCTGGTCGTGCAGCCCGCCACGCTGGAGGAGCTCTTCCTGCGGCACTACGAGACCCGACCGGTGACGGCGGTCGGATCATGACCGCCCTCGCCGGCACCGGGACGTCGATCCGGCTGATCCTGCGCCGGGACCGGGTCCTGCTGCCGCTCTGGCTGCTGATGATCATCGGCACCGTCCTCCAGTGGGTCGCTACCGCCGCCGCGGTCTATCCGACCGAGGCGTCCCGGCAGGCCCGGTTCGCGGAGGTCGCGGCGACGCCGATGTTCCTGCTCTTCCAGGGTCAGCTCTTCGGCACCAGCCTCGGCGCGGTGCTGGTCCAGCGGGCCGCTCCGGTGGCCCTGACGGTGGCCGCGCTCGGTGCCGCGCTGCTGGTGGCCCGGCACACGCGGGCCGACGAACAGAGCGGCCGGCGGGAGCTGCTCGGGTCGACCGGCATCGGCCGGTTGGCACCGCTGACCGCGGTGCTGGCCGTGCTGTTCGGGTCCGGGCTGGTGATCGCGGTGGTCTGCGCCGCGGCCCTGTCGCTGGCCGGCTTCGCGTTCGCCGGCGCGGTCTGTTTCGGGCTGGTCGTCGGGTCGGGCGTCTGGCTGACCGCGGCGACCACGGCGATCCTGGTGCAGCTGACCCAGCACGCGCGGGTCGCCGCGATCGGCGGGTTCGCCCTGTTCTACGCCTTCCACCTGGTCCGCGGCATCGGCGCCATGGGTGGCGCCTCGACCGAGTGGCTGGTCTGGCTGACGCCGAACGGCTGGCTGGAGCACACCCGGCCGTTCGCCGGCGAGCAGTGGTGGGTGTTCGCCCTGATCGCCGGATGGGTCCTGTTGCTCGGGACGCTGGCGTACGCCATCGCCGCCCGTCGTGATCTTGGTGCGGGAGCGGTCCCGGCGCGGTCCGGTGCGCCGGTGGCCCCGGCATCCCTGCGTGGACCGTTCGGCCTGGCCTGGCGGCTCCATCGCGCGATGTTGATCACCTGGATCGTTGCCGCGGTCGCGTTCGGGATGATCATGGGCATGGTCGGTTCCGGTGCCATGGCGGAGTATGCCGAGTCGCCCTGGGTGATCGACTTCGCCAGGGCGATCAATGCCGAGAGCGTCGCCGATGCCTTGTTCACGTACATCATCGGGGCCATGGCCATCGTGGTCGGCCTGTACACCGTGATGACCACACTGCGGCTCCGCGCCGAAGAGACCGAGGGCGGTGTCGAGGCGGTGCTGGCCGAACCGATCGGGCGCGCACGCTGGATGCTGAGCCATCTGCTGTTCGGGATGGGCGGGCCGGTGCTGATCCTCGCGGCGCTCGGGGTCGGCCTCGGTCTCGGCAGCGGTACGGCGAACGGCGACCTTGGCCAGGAACTGGTCCACATGCTCGGCCTGACGGTCCGGTACGCGCCCGCGGTCTGGGTGATCGCCGGCGTGACCGCAGCTGCCTTCGGACTCGTCCCGCGGGCCGCGATGGCGATCGGGTGGATCGGTCTGGCGATCGGCGTCGCCGCCGAGGTCGCGGTCAAGGCCCACCTGCTGCCGGAGTGGGTGTTCCGGGCCGTCTCGCCGTTCTCCCACGCCAGCCCCGCCTACGGCCCGACCGCCCTCAACTTCCTCGGCCTGACCATGATCGCCGGGCTGCTGATCACCGTCGCCCTGGCCGGCTTCACCCGCCGGGACGCGCCTGCCTGACGCCGAAGGCGGGTGCCTCGGGGGTCCGGGTGATCTAGAGTTCGAGGCGGCGTGCCGGGAAGTCTGGTCGGCGCCGGGATCGCGGCCGGCCGCTGGTTCGGCCGGACCAGGAACCGAGGGTGGGCGAGGGTTTCGGTGGCATCGGCGATCATCGTCGCCGGCGCGGCGGTGGCCGCGGGGATCGCGTACCGGCTGATTCAGCGCGGCATCGTCGCGACCGGCCCGGCGGGACTGCTGGAGCTGGTGTCGTTCCTCGTCGGCTTCGCCTGGACGACCGCCTTCGCGGTCCGGCTGATCCGGCGGCCCGGGCCCGCCGCGGTCAGCGGTCGAGCTGCAGCCGAACCCAGCTGAGCACGGTGAGCGCGGCGGACAAGATCACGAACAGCCCGAGGACGCAGAACTGGCCGGGCGAGACCCCGGGGCCCTGACCGAGCGCCCAGAGGGCGGGTGCCGCGATCGGCAGCCAGCCGCCCGCGCCCGCGAGCACCCCGACCTGGCCGACGACGACCAGCCCGACGGTGACCGCCACCCCGGCCAGCAGGGAGCGGGTGAGGGTGGCGATCCAGGCCACCGGGAGCGTGATCGCGGCGGTCAGGATCCCGAGGACGAACTGCCGGCCCAGGCCGGACAGGTCCGGTCCGGCCGGCAGCCCGTACCCGAGCAGCAGGCCGACGCCGGTCAGACCGGCGATGATCATGACGTTCACCGCGAGCGCCCAGCCGGCGAAGACGATGATCTTGGCGGACGCGATGCTGCCGCGGCCGACGGGCAGGGCGAACAGGCCGGTGATCGTTCCCTCGGTGAACTCGCGGGCGAACATCCAGGCCAGCACGATGCCGAACCCGCCGAAGGCTCCGGCCGCGGTGATCTGCGCGGACGCGGCGAGCAGACCCGGCCAGTCCGCGGTCGCCGAGGCGCCGAGCTTGGCCGTCAGGTCCGGCCGGCCGGACCGGATCGCCGCTGTGATCCCGCCGACCAGCACCAGCACGCCGCCGATGATCGCGGCACTGCCGATCACCCCGACCAGGGACCGGGTGAGCTTGATCGCCTCGACCCGGATGGCCGCCCTCATGCCTGATCACCGTCCGTCCGGTGTTGATCATCTGCGTGGATGCGGTCGAAGAAGGCGCGTTCCAGTTCGCTCCCACTGGGATCCAGCTCGCCGATCAGCCGGCCGCCGTTGATCAGCAGGATGCGGTCCGCGATCCGGGCCACCTCGTCGAGATGGTGGCTGCTGACCAGGACCGCGGTGCCGGCGGCGGCGCGGCGCCTAAGCACGTCGCGCAAGATCAACACCGCGGCCGGGTCCAGCGAGTTGCTCGGCTCGTCCAAGATCACCAGCGTCGGATCGTGCTGCAGGGCGGCGGCGAGCCCGACCCGCTGCCGGTTGCCCAGTGACAGCCTGCCGGTGCGACGTCCGGCCAGGGTGTCCAGCCGCCAGGTGGCCAGCGCCTCGGCGACGCAGCCCGGGTCGGCGGCGTGCAGGTCGGCGGCCAGCCGGAGGTTCTGCCGCACCGTCAACTCCCGGTACGCGAGCGGCACCTCGACCAGTTGCCCGACCCGCCGCCAGGCCGTACGCGGCACCCGTGGAAGGGGAGCGCCGGCGATCCGTACCACGCCCCGGTCGGGCCGCAGCATGCCCAGGGCCAGCCGCATCAGGGTGGTCTTGCCGGCCCCGTTCAAGCCGACCAGCGCGACGATCTCGCCCGGCTCGACCCGCAGGGCCAGCCCGGTCACGCCCGCACCGCCGCGGAACGTCCGGCTCACGTCGTCCAGTTCAAGCATCGCGGCCACCTCCCAGCACCCGCAGGGCGCCGACGACCGTGTCGATGAGATCGGCATCGGCGGACTTGGCGGGATCCGGCTCGGTCCCGGCCCAGTCGACCAACGCCGCGGTCAGGCCGGCGATCACCGCCGCGGCGACGATCCCCGCCTCGGCCTCCGTGGTGCCGCGGTCGACGAGGGCGGCGGCGACGGCGGCCCGGGTCTGGTCGGTGCCGTGCCGGAGGCTGCGGACCGTGGTCGCTTCGGCCAGGATCCGCAGCCGGTCCCGCAACGCGGTGATCTCCGCGGCCGGGATCCGCCGCCAGTTCTCCTCGAGCCCGGCCAGCGCGGCCCGCATCGGCGCCTCCGACCGGGGCCGGGCCCGGATCGCCTCCGCGATCATCGGATCGTAGGAATCCTCGAGCAGCAAGGCTTCCTTGGTCGGGAAGTGCCGGAACAGGGTCATCTCGCTGACCCCGGCCCGGTCCGCGATCTGCCGGGTCGTCGTCGCGTCGAAGCCGCGTTCGAGGAACAGCTCCGCCGCCGCTTCCAGCAGCGCGCTGCGCGTCCGCTCCCGTCGTCCCATGCCGGAAATGTTAGTCACTAACAGTACGAATTCGCAAGCGCGGTCGACCATCGACGGTTCCTTGATCACGGTGTAGCTTGGTGATCAAGGAGAGCCGGGAAGCCTGGTCGGCGCATGCAGATTCGTGCGTCTTGAGGAGGCTTCCGATGGAGATCGTCACGCTGTCCGCGATCGGCGAAGACCAGGTCGACCTGGTCGGCGGCAAGGCCGCCGGGCTGGCCAAGTTGATCAAGTCCGAGGAGCGGGTCCCGGCCGGTTTCTGTGTCACCACCGAGGCCTACCGGCACGGCCGGATCCCTGCCGACGCGGTGCTCTCGGCCTATCGAGAGCTGGGCGGCGGCCGGGTCGCGGTCCGGTCCAGTGCGACGGCCGAGGACCTGCCCGATGCCAGCTTCGCCGGCGTCCAGGAGACGGTGCTGGGGGTGGCCGACGGCGAGGCGGTGCTCGCCGCGATCCGTACCTGCTGGGAATCACTGGAGACGCCGCGGGCGATCGCCTACCGCGAGGCGCGCGGTCACGCGGACGGGCCGGCTGCGATGGCCGTCGTCGTCCAGCGCATGATCGATCCGGCGGCGGCGGGCGTGACGTTCACCGCGAACCCGATCACCGGCACCAGGTCCGAACTGGTGATCGACGCGGTGCCCGGGCTCGGCACCGGCGTGGTCGACGGCACCGGCGCAGCTGATCATTTCGAGCTGCGCGACGGTGACCGGCCGGTCCCGCACGGCTGCCTTTCCTTGCCCCAGTTGGAGGAACTGCGCAGCGCCGGCCGGCGGATCGAACATGATCTTGGTGGCCCGCAGGACCTGGAATGGGCCTTCGATCACGACGGCGTCCTGTGGCAGTTGCAGGCCCGGCCGGTCACGACGCTGTTCCCGGTGCCCGACCAGGACGGCCGCGGCCTCCGGGTGTTCCTCGAGGTCGGCCACATGCAGGGCCTGCGGGCCCCGGTGACGCCGATGGGCATGTCGGTGCTGACCCGGGCCGCCGACCACTGGTTCGAGGCGTACGGACTGACGGGCACCCAGGACGCGATGGTGCCGATCGCCGGCCGGATGTTCCTCGATCTCACCTTCATGTTCCGCGACCGGCGGCTCCGGCCCCGGATCCCGGCCATGTTCGAGATCTACGGCCCCGGAGTCGCCGGCGCCGCGACCCGCCTGCTGGACGACCCGAGGCTGTCTCCCGAACCGGGCCGGACGCTGCCGCTGAAGTCGATCATGAACGTGGCGGCGAAGGTGGTACCCAGCCTGCTCACCGGCTCGGTGGCCGCCCTGGCGCTGCCCGGCCGGACCCGGCGGCGCGCGTTCCGGCTGGCTGACCAGGCACGTGCCGCGGACGCGGCGGCCGGGTACCCGAGCGATGCGGCCGGCCTGATCACGGCGGCGGCCAACGCCCAGGACCGGGTGCTCACCGGGCCGATGATGGAGCTGCTGCCGCCCCTCTACGCCGGCCTGTCGTCGAGCCGCTTCGCCGCCGCCCTGCTCGGGCGGGTGGCCGAACCGGGCGAGATCGACGCCACCCAGCGCGGCATGCCGTACAACGTGACCACCGAGATGGACCTGCGCCTGTGGCAACTGGCGCAGGCTGCCCGGGCGCACCGCGAACTGCTGCTCGACACGGCCCCCGGCGAACTGTCCCGACGGTACCGGGCCGGCGAGCTGCCGGACCTCGGCCTGGACGGCTTTCTGGCGGACTACGGGCATCGCGGCGCGGCCGAGATCGATGTGGGCGTGGCCCGCTGGGCGGAGGACCCGGCGCCGTTGTTCGCCGCGATCGCCGGCTACCTGCGGGTGGACGACTCCGATCAGGGACCGGACCGCAGGTTCGCCCGGGCCGCCGTCGAGGCCGAACAGACACTCGACCTGCTGGTCGGCCGGGCGATGCGGACCCGGCCCCTGCGCGGCGCGGTCGCCGGCTGGCTGCTGCGGCGGTCCCGGGCCCTGGCCGGGCTCCGGGAGCTGCCCAAGTACGTCTGGCTCTTCCCGCTGCAGACCGCCCGGAAGCAGCTGCGGGAGGCCGGGACCGAGCTCACCCGGCTCGGCCGCCTCACCGAACCCGGCGACATCTGGTTCCTGACCCTCGAGGAGGCCGCGGCGGCCGCGGCCGGGGCTGATCAGCGGGGCCTGGCCGCCGCCCGCCGGGCCGATCATCTGCGGGAGACCCGTCGTCCTCGCGTGCCCGGCGTCCTGCTCTCCGACGGGACGATGCCGGAGAATCTCCCGTCCGCCGAACCGGCCGCCGAGGAAGGCCTCCTGGTCGGCATGCCCGCGGCGGCCGGCACCGTGACCGGAACCGCCAGGGTCGTCCACGATCCCGCCACCGCGCGGCTCTCGCCCGGGGACATCCTGGTCGCGGTCACCACCGACCCGGGCTGGACGCCGCTGTTCCTGACGGCCGGCGGCCTCGTCACCGAGACCGGATCGCCGATGGCGCACGGCCCGACCGTCGCCCGCGAGTACGGCATCCCGGCCGTCATCTGCGTGCCCAGGGCGACCACGCTGCTGGACGGCCGGACTGTGACCGTCGACGGCAGTTCCGGGACGGTCCGCGTCGTCGACTGAGCCCCCGCCCGGAGGTCTGCGGATTTTTCCAATCCACTGTCGGCGGGCGGTGACAGGGTGAGTTCCGTGACCGAATCACCGCTGGCGCGGCTCCGGGAGCGGCAGGAGTGGAAGTTCTTCGGGGTGCTGCCGAAGGCCGACCTGCCGCTCACCGTGCTGTGGTGGACGCTGCTGCTGCTCAGCGGGATCGTGCCGGCCGTGTTCGCGATCGCCACCGGCGCCGTCGTCGGCGCGGTCGCGACCGGCTCCTCGCTGGCCGGGCCGCTGGTGTTCGCGGGCGGGTTGTTCCTGGTGATGCAGCTGCTGCCGCCGGTGCTGCAGGCGGTCAGCATGAACCTCGGCAGCCGGGTCTCGGCCTGGCTCAATGACACCCTGACCAGGACCTGCGTGGAGCCGCCCGGCATCGCCCACCTGGAGGATCCGGAACTGGCCGAGGACCTGACCGTGGCCCGCGAGTTCGACCGCGGGATGACCGGGCCGCCGATGTTCCTCAACGTGGACTTCATCGCCGCCGGACTGCTCGGCACGATCGGCGGCGCGGCGTCGGCGATCGTGCTGTTCGGGTTCGCCTGGTGGGCGCCGCCGGTGCTCGTCGGCTGCTGGCTCGCCACCCACTGGCTGCTCCGGGAGAGCGGCGTCTGGGCCGACCGGAACACGCCGGAGGTCCGGGCGGCGCAACGGCACGCCGAGTATGCGTACCGGCTGGCGACCGATCCGGCCCCGGCCAAGGAGTTGCGCCTGTTCGGGCTGGCCGGCTGGGTGGTCGAGCGGTTCGTCGCGCGGCGGCAGCAGTTGTTCGACCTGCAGTACCGGGCCACCCGGCTGCGGGAGAAGTCGGTGCTGCTGTGCCTGCTGATCGTGCTGGCCGGCAACGCCGCCGTGTTCGGGGCGCTCGGCTTCGCCGGGGTCACCGGCGGGCTCACGATCGACCGGATCGTCGTCTTCGCCCAGAGCGCGGTCGGCGTCAGCCTGATCGCGTTCGGCGGCCTGAACTGGGCCCTCGACGGTGCCGCCGCCCCGGTCGCCGCCGTGCTCCGGCTGCGGGGGGCGATGCGGGACCGCGGCGCGCTGGCGGAGCCGGCCACCACGGCGCACCGGCCGGCCGACGACGCCCCGGTGCGGGAGATCCGGTTCCGCGGTGTGACCTTTCGCTATCCCGGCACCGACCGGCTGATCTTCGACCGCCTGGACCTCACCATCCCGGCCGGCGGCTCGCTCGCCATCGTCGGCCAGAACGGCGCCGGCAAGACCACCCTGGCCAAGCTGCTCTGCCGGTTGTACGACCCGGACGAGGGCTCGATCGAGGTGGACGGCGTCGACCTCCGTGACCTCGACCTGGCCGCCTGGCGGGAACGGATCACCGCGGTGTTCCAGGACTTCGTCCGGTTCGAGCTGCCGCTGCGGGAGAACGTAGCGCCGGCGGGTCCGGCGTCCGACGACGAGTTGCGGGCCGCGCTCGCGGCGGCCGGCGCCGACGGGCTGGCCGGGCTGGACACCGTGCTGGCCAAGGGCTATCCGGGCGGCACCGACCTGTCCGGCGGCCAGTGGCAGCGGGTCGCGCTGGCCCGCGCGCTGCATGCGGTGCGGACCGGAGCCGGGCTGGTGCTGCTGGACGAGCCGACCGCCCAGCTGGACGTCCGGGGCGAGCTGGCGATCTTCGAACGGGTGCTCGCGGCGACCCGCTCGGCGACCACGATCCTGATCTCGCACCGGTTCTCGACGGTACGGCTCGCGGACCGCATCTGCGTGCTGGAGCACGGCCGGGTGATCGAGCAGGGCAGCCACGACGAACTGATCGACCGCGGCGGCCGGTACCGGACGATGTATCAGCTGCAGGCTCGACGGTTCGACGCCGGCTTCGACGAGGAGGGGGTGGCGTTCGATGTCCTCGGCTGACCGCGGCGACGGCCCGGACCCGGACGACCTGCCGCCGGCGCTGGCGTCGATGTGGCGGCTGTTCCGGCTCGGTTACTCGCACGAGCCCGTTCTGCTGCTGGTCTCGCTCGGGATCACCCTGCTGGCGGCCCTGCCGGACGCGCTGCTGGCCCTCTGGCTGCAGTGGCTCGGCAACGCGATCGTCGCCCGGGACGGCACGATGATCATGGTCTCGGTGTCGCTGATGGCGGTCTCGGTCGCGGCGAGCTGGCTGCTCCGGGTGCTCAGCACCCGGCTGACCCGGCGGTTCCGGGACAAGGTGACGGTCGGCCTCGAGTCACACATCGCGACCCTGCAGGCCTCGATCGGCGGGATCGAACTGCACGAGCGACAGGAATATCTGGACCGCCTCTCCGTGCTGCGCAACCAGGTCTTCGTGCTCGACCACATGTACATGTCGGTGCTCGGGACACTGGGCTGGATCCTCCGGCTGGCGGTCACCCTCGGCCTGCTCGCCTCGGTTCACCCGCTGCTGCTCCTGTTGCTGGTGTTCGGCCTGCCGCCCGTGTTCAGTTCGTCGATCCGGCCGGCCGTCGAGCGCAGGGTGGAGGAGCGGGTGGCCCGGCACACCCGGCTGGCCGAGCACCTGTTCAGCACGGCGACCACGGCCGCGGCCCGCAAGGAGGTCCGGGTGACCGGGATCGGGCCCGGCCTGGTCGCCCGCCGGCGCAGCGAGTGGGAGCGCTGGTTCCGGCCGGTCGCCGCGGCCCGCTGGGGTACGGCAGCGGCGCACGCCGTCGCCTGGGTCGTGTTCGGCCTCGGCTACGTCGGCGCCATCGTGTTCGTCGTGCTGCGCGGTTCGCCGGTCGGCGACGTCTTGTTGATCATGGCCGCCGGCGCCCGGCTGTCCAGCTACATCGGCGCGACCGTCGGCGAGATCGGCTTCCTCCGCGGCACCTGGCTGGACGGCTCCCGGCGGCTGGTCTGGCTGGAGCGCTACGCGGCGAGCCAGGTGCCCGGCGCCGACCGGCCGGCGCCGGAACGGCTGGGCTCCGGGATCGACCTGGCCGACGTCTCGTTCCGCTATCCCGGCGCCGACCGGCTGGCGCTGGAGGACGTCACCGTGCACCTGCCGGCGGGTGCGGTGATCGCGATCGTGGGGGAGAACGGCGCCGGCAAGTCCACCCTGGTCAAGCTCCTCTGCGGTCTCTACCGCCCGTCCGTGGGCCGCGTCCTGGTCGACGGCGCCGACCTGGCCCGGATCGACCCGGCCCGCTGGCGGGAGCGGCTGGCCGGCAGCTTCCAGGACTTCTACCGGTTCGAGTTCCTGGCCCGGACCAGCGTCGGGCTCGGCGACCTGCCCGAAGTCGATCATGAACCGGCCGTCGTCCGGGCGGTCGGCCGGGCCGGCGCCGGTGACGTGCTGGAACGGCTGCCGTACGGGCTGGACACGCAGCTCGGGCCGACCTGGCCGGACGGTGCCGAGGTGAGCTTCGGGCAGTGGCAGAAGCTCGCGCTGGCCCGCGGCTTCATGCGGACCGGCCCACTGCTGACCGTCCTCGACGAACCGACCGCCGCACTGGACGCGGAGACCGAACACGAACTGTTCGAACGCTACGCCGAGTCGGCCGCCGACCGGCACGATGGCGGCATCACCGTCCTGGTCTCGCACCGCTTCAGCACGGTCCGGATGGCCGACCTGATCTTGGTCCTGGACGGCTCCCGGCTGGCCGAGTACGGCAGCCACGCCGACCTGCTGGCCCTGGGCGGGCCGTACGCCGAGCTCTACCGGATCCAGGCCAGCGGCTACCGCTGATCCTTGCTATCCTGCGGTTATGCGTATGACAGGGCAGTGGTGGCCCGCCTGAGCGGCGGCCACTGAATCCTGCGTACGAAATCCCATCAGCCGCCCGCATCCCGGGCGGCTGTTCTCATGATCACGCTCCGGCGCGCGGGCCCCACCGGAAACGAGAAGACGATCATGACCGAGACCACTGCCACCGAGCCCGGGATCCCTGTCACGGCGCCGGATCCGGCGCGCCGGCTCAGTCTGCTGACCCCGAGCGGCAGCCTCACCCTGGGCAACTATCTGGGGGCGCTGCGGCCGATCCGTGACTCCGCCGGCGAGGGCTTCTACGGCATCTGCAACCTGCAGGCGATGACGACCGAACACGACCCGGCCACCCTGCGGGCCCGGACCGATGAACTGGCGATGATCATGGTCGCCGCCGGTGTCGACCCGGACCGGAACAGCCTGTTCCGGCAGAGCGAGGTGCCGGCCCACCTGGGCCTGCAATACCTGCTCGAATGCACGGCCACGATGGGCGAGTTCGGCCGGATGATCCAGTACAAGGACAAGGGCCGCGGCCGGCCGGAGACCCGGGTCTCGCTGTTCACGTACCCGGCGCTGATGGCGGCCGACATCCTGCTCTACCGGGCCGCCGAGGTGCCGGTCGGCGAAGATCAACGGCAGCACGTGGAGATCACCCGTGATCTGGCGATCCGGTTCAACCGCCGCTACGGCGAGGTGTTCGTGGTGCCGAAGGTGATCAATCCGCCGGTCGCCGCCCGGGTGATGAACCTGCAGCATCCGGCCGAGAAGATGGGCAAGTCCAACGACGCGGTCAGCGGCGTGCTGTTCCTGCTCGACCCGCCCGACGTGATCACCCGCAAGATCAAGAGGGCGGTCACCGACTCCGAGCGCGAGGTCGGCCACGACCCGGTCCGGCGGCCGGGCGTGTCCAACCTGATCGAGATCGCCGCCGGCTGCCGAGGCTGCTCGATCGAGACCGTGGTCGCCGATCACCCGGACCTGGGTTCGCTCAAGCAGGGCGTGATCGACGCGGTGCTCGCGGAGCTCGAACCGCTGCAGCGCGCGTACCGGAGCCTCGACAAGGCCGACGTGGACGCGTACTTCGCCGCCGGCGCCGAGCGGGCCCGCGCCGTCACCGAGCCGGTGCTGGCCGCGGCCCGGCAGGCGATCGGCCTCTAGGCGGCAGCGGTGCCGAGGGGCACGTGACGTGGCTTGGTCCCGCGACAGACTCGGGCCGCGTCAGACGCCACTAGGCTGGTGCGACCCGAGCGAAGGAGCCCTCACATGCCGTCGCCCTCCTGGCGCATCGCCGTCGCCGGATTCGATCACATGCACGCCGGCGACCAGATCTCTCTCGCGTTGGCCCATCCCGATGCGGAACTGGTCGGGGTCTGGGACCCGGAGCCGGCCAAGGTCGCGCCGGTCGCGGACGATCTCGGCGTCGATCAGGCCCTGCGCTACACCGACCTGGACACGTTGCTGGCCGAGGCCCGGCCGGACATCGTGATCGTCTGCTCCACCACCCGGGACCATCTCGCGCTGGTCCGGCGGCTGGCCCGCGACGACGTCCACATCGTGCTGGAGAAGCCGTTCGCGGTGTCGATCGAGGCCGCCGACGCGATGATCACGGCCGTGGCCGAGGCGCCGAGGGCGCGTCGGGTGCCGACCCTGTCGGTGAACTGGCCGCTGGCCTGGTATCCGCCGCACCGCACCACCAAGCGGCTGATCGCCGAGGGGCTGATCGGCGACGTCCTCGAGGTGCACTACTACAACGGCAACCGTGGCCCGTTGCACCATGTCCACGGCAAGGCCGAAGCTGATCAACTCGCGGCCAAGAACGACAGTTGGTGGTACTCGGCCGAGGCCGGCGGCGGTGCGCTACTCGACTATCTCGGGTACGGAACCACGCTGGCCACCTGGTACCGCGACGGCACGCTGCCGACCGCGGTCACCGCGCAGACCTGGGGTCCGCCCGGGCTCGAGGTTGACGAGCAGTCCGTCGTGATCGCCCGCTACCCGACCGGACTGTCGGTGTTCCAGACCAAGTGGGGCTCCTTCACCGACCCGTGGGCGATCCAGGGCCAGCCCAAGCACGGCTTCGTGGTCGTCGGCAGCCGGGGAACGATCATGAGCCTCGACTACGCCGCCGAGATCCACGTGCAGACCGTCGACGAGCCCGCTCCGACCGCGATCCCGGTGGACGTGCTGGAGCCCGCCGAGCAGTCCGCGCTCGCGTACCTGATCAGCAGGCTGGAGCAGGAGCTGCCCATCGAGGGCCCCACGTCCTGGCAGATCTCCCGCGGCGGCCAGCTGATCGTCGACGCGGCCCGGGAGAGCGTACGGACCGGAGCCGAGGTCGCCCTGCGGGACCAGGGAACCCCGGCATGAGCGGCCCGGACCTGTCCGTCCTGGACTTCGCACCCAAGCCGGAACGCGGCCCGCAGCTCGGCATCGCCGTCGTCGGCACCGGCGGGATCAGCGGCATGCACCTGACCGCCTATCGTGCCGCCGGCTACCGTGTGCTCGCGCTCTGTGATCATGCCGAGCCGAAGGCGATCGCCCGGCGGGACGAGTTCTTCCCCGAGGCCGACGTCTACACCGACCTGGACGACCTGCTCGCCCGGGACGACATCGCGGTGATCGACATCGCCACCCACGTCGACGTCCGGCCCGGCCTGGTCCGGCGCGCCCTCGCGGCCGGCAAGCACGTGCTCAGCCAGAAGCCGTTCGTCCGCGACCTGGCCGAGGGCGAGGAGTTGATCACGACCGCGGAACGTGCCGGCCGGCTGCTCGCGGTGAACCAGAACGGCCGCTGGGCGCCGCACTTCGCGTTCCTGCTCGCCGCCGTCCGGGCCGGCACGATCGGTCGGGTCAGCTCCGCCGACTTCGCCGTCCACTGGCCGCACGACCAGGTGGTCGAGCACGATCCGGTGTTCTCCACGATGGCGGATCTGATCTTGTACGACTTCGGCATCCACTGGTTCGACATCGCGGCCCAGGTGTTCGCCGGCGCCGAGCCGCGGTCCGTGTTCGCCGCCACCGGCTCGGTCGGCGGTCAGTCGATCGACGTACCGACCGTGGCCTCCGTGGTGATCGAATTCGATCAAGGTCAGGCGACGCTGCTGTTCCGCGGAGCGAGCCACTTCGCCGAGTCCGGCCGGTACCGGATCGAGGGCGAGTCCGGCGTGATCACCCACCAGGGAGAATCGCTCGGCGGGCCCTCCGCCACGGTGACGACCGCGGACGGTTCGACGACTCTTGATCTCGACGGCACCTGGTGGAGCCACGGGATGCACGGCACCATGGCCGAGCTGCTGGCCGCGATCCACGACGGCCGGGCCCCGGCGAACGCCGCCGGGACGTCGCTGCCCGGGCTGCGGCTCTGCTTCGCCGCGATCGAGTCGAGCCACACCGGCCGGCCGGTCGACCCGCGCACGGTCGGCGCGCTGCGCTGACCCGGAAACGCTTCGACAGCCACCTACCGCGGCCGGATACTCTTGCAGACTGACGTACCACGGCAAGGAACGGACGATGGCGAAGAAGACGACGAAGAACGGCAAGGCGGGCAAGGACCCGTCCGGCCGGACCATGGTGGCGCAGAACCGCAAGGCGCGCCACGACTACGCCATCGGCGACACCTACGAGGCGGGCCTGGTGCTGACCGGGACCGAGGTCAAGGCCCTCCGCGAGGGGCGGGCCTCGCTGGCCGACGCGTTCGCGACGGTCGACGACGGCGAGGTGTGGCTGCGCGCCGCGCACATCCCGGAGTACAGCCACGGCACCTGGACCAACCACGCCGCCCGCCGGACCCGGAAACTGCTGCTGAACCGGCGTGAGATCAGCCGGATCGAGCGGGACCTGACCTCCACCGGGTCAACACTGGTCCCGTTGTCCATCTACTTCCTCTCCGGATATGCCAAGGTGGAAATCGCGGTAGCGACCGGTAAGCGCGAGTACGACAAACGTCACTCGATCGCCGAACGGGAGTCGCGCCGGGAAGCCGAGCGGGCCCTCGCGGCCCGGAACAGGGGTGAATGAGTCGATGCGGCGGGTCGCGAGCAGGATCAGGGTCCGGGCCGAGGTCGTCAAACCCGTTCCAAGATCATTGATCTTGATCCTCGCGGCCATGATCTTGGTCGCCGGGCTTGCGCTGGCCACCGCCGGGCGGGCCTGGGGCGCGAGCGACGAGATCAGCTCGTACAAGATCGACTACAAGGTCGACGAGGCCGGCGTGCTGCACGTCACCGAGACCATCGACTACGAGTTCGGCAGCTCGGGGCGGCACGGCATCGACCGTACCTTCGTCACCCGGGAGAAGTACGACGACGAGAACGACGCCGTCTACGACCTCAAGATCGTCTCGGTGGAGAGCCCGACCGGCGCCGCGGACGGCTACAAGGAGTCGACCAGCGAGGACGACAGCGGCCGCACGGTCGAGACCCGGGTCCGGATCGGCGATCCCGACGAGACGGTGTCCCGCTCCGAGACGTACGTGATCAAGTACGAGGTACGCGGAGCGATGCGGACCAGCGGTGACTACGACGAGCTGTACTGGGACGCCATCGGCACCGGCTGGTCGGCCACCCTCAACGACATCTTGATCACCGCGACCGTTCCCGGCGGCGCCCAGGACACCAACTGCTACGTCGGGCCGCCGACCAGCAAGGACGAGTGCGAGGAGCAGTCGAAGAAGACCGCCTCGACCGCGACCTTCAGCCAGTCCCAGCTCACCTCCGGTGACGGCCTGACCATCGCCGTCATGATCAAGCCCGGGCTGATCAGTGACAACCAGCCGCATCTCGAGCCGGACGGGTCGAAGCTGACGCCGGGCGAGATGATCATGTTCGGGGTGCTCGGCCTGCTCGGCGCGGTGGTGATGATCGCCCCGCCGATCATCGGCTACCTGTGGTGGCGCAAGAACGGCCAGGACCAGCGCTACGCCGGGCTGGCGCCGGGCACCGTTCCGTTGGCCGGCCAGACCGCGCCGGTGGTCCAGCACGACCCGAAGATGCAGATCCCGGTCGCGTTCTCGCCGCCGAAGATCCCGGTCGCCGAGGCCGGCCTGTTGATCGACGGTCAGGTCGACACCCGGGAGACCGCGGCGACGATCATCGACCTCGCGGTCCGCGGCGCGCTGACCGTGCAGAGCGAGGGCCCGGACGACTTCCGGGTCACCCTGGTCGACCCGAACCGGGCGGCCGCGCCGCACGAGATGACCCTGCTCAGCAAGCTGTTCGACGGCCAGCCGCCGGGCACCGTGAAGGACCTGTCCAAGCAGGGCGCGATGGTCACCGCGCACACCTCGATGCAGACCGCGGTCCGCAACCAGGTCACCCAACGCGGCTGGTTCCTCAAGGTGCCGTCAGCGAGCACGTCCGGGGGAGCGGGCTTCGGTGTCGCGGTCATCGGTGCGTTCGGGGCGTTCGCGGTCGGCATCCCGTTGTTCTGGATCGCCATCCCGCTGGCCCCGCTGGTGATCACGCTGATCGTGCTGCGCAGCAAGCTGCGGCGCGGTCGCCGTACCCCCGACGGGCGGGCCGTCTGCGACCAGGTCGAGGGCTTCAAGACCTACCTGGAGACGGCCGAGGCCGAGCAGTTGCGGTTCGAGGAGGGCGAGGACATCTTCTCCCGCTACCTGCCCTGGGCGATCACGTTCAACCTGGCCGACCGGTGGGCCGAGGTGTGCGCCCGGATGGTCCAGCTCGGCCGGATCCCCGACGCGATGCCGTACTGGTACTCGGGCAACTATCACAGCCTGACCAGCTTCAACACCGGCTTCATCACCGGCACCCTGATCAGCGCCTCGACCCCGGTCCCGTCCAGCAGCGGCGGCAGCGGGTTCAGCGGCACCGGCTTCGGTGGCGGGAGCTCGTTCTCCGGTGGCGGTGGGTTCTCCGGTGGCGGTGGCGGCGGTGGAGGCGGCGGCAGCTGGTAGCGGGCCGCCGCCTCGCGGCGGAGTGGGTCAGCGAACGTCGATCAGGTCGACCACGAAGATCAACGTCTCGCCCGGGGCGATGGCGGAACCTGCGCCGCGATCGCCGTACGCGAGATGCGGCGGGATGACCAGCTTGCGGCGGCCACCCACCTTCATCCCGGCGACGCCCTTATCCCAGCCCTGGATGACGCGGCCGGCGCCGAGCGGGAAGTCCAGCGGCGCACCGCGGTTGTAGCTGGCGTCGAACTCCTCACCGGAGGAGTGGGCGACGCCGACGTAATGCACGCTCACCTGGGTGCCGGGCGCGGCCTCCGCACCTTCACCGACGGTGATGTCGATGATCTCCAGGTCCGCCGGCGGCGGCCCGTCGGGAAAATCGATCTCGGGTTTCTCGGTCATGGGCAAACCCTATGGGTACGTCCTCGCACCCGCGCGGAGGACCACGGGACCAGTCAGGGGAGTGCCCGATGGTCCCGCGGGCCCGAGTCGACCAGGCTTATCCCCATGACTTCCGCATTCGAACACCCCAGCCTCAAGATGCCGGTCACCGACGAGCAACGGGACCGCGCCGAACAGTGGCTGCAGGAGGCGTACGCCGACGGACGGATCAGCGAGCAGGAGTTCGACCGTCGCATCGGCCAGGTGATCTCGGCGGGCAATCGCCGGGAACTCAATGAGGCGTTCTTCGGCCTGGTCCACGTGCCGAACACCTCCAAGGCGCTCGGTGTGCATCCCGCCTACCAGCCGATGATCCGGCCGGAGACCAAGCAGCAGGCGGGGCGCGGCATGGCCGGGCTGGCGCACTTCTCGGTGTTCTTCCTGTGGATCTTCGGACCGCTGCTGTTCTTCGCGGTCTCCCGGGAAGGCAGCTACCCGCGGAAGGAGGCCGCCAAGGCCTTCAACTTCCAGCTCATCTCGATGGTCTCCTTCATCGTGGCCGCGATCGTGAGCACCTTCGTACCGTTCGACATCTTCGACTGGATCTTCCCGCTGATGTTCGTCGGCTGGCTGGTGCTGACCATCGTCGGTGGCGCCAAGGCCCTGCAGGGCGAGGACTGGCGGAACCCGGTCAAGTCGGTGATCAAGCTCGAGGCGCTCAAGGAACGGTGAGCCTCGGGGCACTCCCCGAAGAAAGGTCGGCATGCGCGGAACATGCCGGCCTTTCGCCTTGTTGAAATAGGTGCTGCAGGCTGTTGGCCGCTGAGCTACAGTAGGCAGGCACAACTCAACAGGGGGTGATCGGTTTCGACTTGGGACGATAGTTCCAGGGGAAGCGGGCCGAGGATCCAAGGTCATCTCGTAAACGACTCCTTGGAAACCAATAAGTGCCGATTCTAAGCGCACTGACTTCGCTCTCGCTGCCTGAGCAGTGATCGAAGGGTCAGACCGGGCGTGCCTCCGTCCCGGACCCTGGCCTCATTCAGGAGGCTCACCTGTACTGGCTGTGTCTTAGGGCCGTACGGGGACATTCACTGAGACTGGGCTTGTCTGCAACGTGCTGGTGCGAGTGCAGGAGCCGAGTAGAACGCTGAGCCAGCTGCGCCCGGAGAAGACCTGGTTCGTCGCTCGAGGACGCGGGTTCGATTCCCGCCACCTCCACCCGATCGAGGGGGCGAGGTCTGCCAGCAGAAAGCGCTGGCGGGCCTCGCTCTTTTGTTTCTGGGGGTGCAACCCCCAGGCCCCGCCCGGGGAGGTCCCCGGACCCCCATCGGTAGTGGTTGAGTTGTGTGCTGGTTCCCCCATCGATGGGTCGAGCCATGTCCAGGTCGCCCTAGGGTTGCTGCGTGACCCTTGAATTGTTCTCGCTCATCGTCGACGACTATGACGTCGCCATTGCGTTCTTCACCGGGACTCTGGGGTTCGAACTGGTCGAAGATGTGCCGGCCAGGACTACCGATGGGCGGGACAAGCGGTGGGTTGTTGTGCGGCCGGCGGATGGGGGAGCCGGGTTGGTGCTGGCCCGGGCGGACGGTGCGGAGCAGGCCGCGGCCGTGGGGCGGCAGTTCGCGGGGCGGGTCGGCTTGTTTCTCCGGGTCCAGGATTTCGATGGCGCCCTGCGGCGGGTTGGTCAGGCCGGTTGTGAGGTGGTCCGGCCGGCTCGGGTTGAGCCTTACGGGCGGGTCGCGGTCTT
The DNA here is from genome assembly GCF_042666975.1 of Microlunatus sp. GCM10028923. Classification (NCBI taxonomy): domain Bacteria; kingdom Bacillati; phylum Actinomycetota; class Actinomycetes; order Propionibacteriales; family Propionibacteriaceae; genus Microlunatus; species Microlunatus sp. GCM10028923. Next base: position 122,059 of record NZ_JBHTFF010000001.1, read on the forward strand.
TCGTGATCCTTGGGGCAACCTCTGGGATCTACTTGGTGACTGATCGCGGCTTTACGCCTCGGTGAGTCGGATCGCGTCGAGGAGCAGGAGCGAGGCCGCGGGGGCGGCTTCGGTGTGGAAGCGGAGCCGGTGGCGGCCGCGGCTCAGGCGGGCCTCGCCGCAGGCGAACTCGGCGAAGCCTTCGCCCTCGGCCAGTCTCGTGTCGAAGGGGGCGCCCTGGGCGACGTCGTCGAGCAGGAGCCGGGTCGTGCTGCCGGTCTTGTGCTGCTTGACCCGCACCCAGATCCGGTACGTGCCCGAGCGCGGGACGTCCAGGCCGAGGTCCAGTGAGCCGCCGGCCTGGCCGACCGGGTGGGACAGCAGGGCGTAGCCGGCGGCGTTCTGGTCGGGGACCGGCTCCGGGCGGTCGCCGGTCGGCAGCACCGGCAGCTGCTCGGCCTGGCGGCGGAACGCGTAGCGGTGCGGACCGATGGCCAGTGAGTCCTGACCGTCGGTCAGCCAGGCCAGGTCGAAGCGGGCCAGGACGACGTGGTCGACCGCGTTGAACTCGTTCACGTCCCGGCCGTAGAGGACCAGGATCGTGCCGTCGTCGAGATGGCCGAGATCGGAGTAGCTGGACCGGCCGGCGTTGACCACTCGCTCGACGGGATAGCTGTCGCCGTTGTCGTAGCTGAGGCTGACGGTGAGGTTCTCCCGTGCGGTGGTGCTGTCCGGGCGGCTGAACAGGGTGCGGGACACGTCCCCGGTGCCGAGGTACCCGGCGAAGCCCGAGTCGACCGCGGTGTAGTGCCGGATCGCGGAGTCGAAGACCGGCGCCGACCAGGTGTCGCCGCCGTCCCGGCTGACCGAGCGGATCCGCGGGTGGACGCCCGAGCTGGCGTACCGGCCGTTCAAGATCAACGAGCCGTCGGTGCGCTCGACGATCCGGGACTCGTTGATCGGATAGGTCACGTCGAGCGGCAGGGTGCCGCCGGCCCGCCAGGTCTTTCCATGATCATCACTGATCACCACGCCGACCCCGTAGCGGCGCTCGGGCACCGGCAGGCTCACCTCGCGCCGGTGCCAGACCTGGACCACCAGTCGGCCGTCCCGGAGCTGGATGCCGTGTCCGGGGCCGGACAGGTGCACCGTCCACTCGGTCGGGTTGCCGTCGAACAGTCCGGTCAGTTCGATCCGGTCGCCCCAGGTCCGGCCGTCGTCGGAACTCCGGCGCAGGAACAGCCGGGTCGCGGCGTTGTGCTCGTTGAGCGCGTAGCAGAGGAAGACGTCACCGGTGTGACGGTCGACCACCGGGGTCGGGTTGGTCCAGCTCTGCGCACCGTCGGTCGGCTCGATCATGATCGTGTCCGACCAGGTCCGGCCGCCGTCGGTGCTCCGCTTGCCGACGATGTCGTGCGGCGCGTCGTCGCCCCGGGTCACCCGGGCCTCGCTGAAGGCGAGCACGGTGTCGCGGCGGGTCACCGCCAGCCCGTACACGAAATGGGTCTGGCGGCCGTTCTCCCCGCCGGCCCAGACGATCGACTCGGCGAACCGGCCCGGTCGTCCGGTGGCGCCGGCGGTGGCGGTACCGGTCAGCGCGGCGGCCCCGGTGATCATGCCCCCGGCGAGCAGCAGTCCGCGTCGTGAGAAACCCCGATGTCCCATGATCAACTCTCTCTTGATACGTATCAACCTCACGGTCTGGCTCAACCATCGCCGTCGCCGGGAGGCGGTGTCAAGGGCAGGCCGGGCTCGGCCCGGTGAGCGAGATGATCACCGAGCCGGCCCGCGGATGATCTTGAGCTCAGTCCGGCAGGCCGCGGTCGTAGGTCTGGTGCAGGCCGGGGGAGCGGTCCTCGATCGCGAACGACGCCCGGGTGTCGATCGGCTCGTCGGGCCGGGAAACCGTCGGGAGGACGCGGAAGTCGGCGTCCAGCCGGTCCGGCGTGATCGTCGTCATCACGTAGCCGCGGAGGTTGTTGTAGAAGCGGAGATGCGGGTTGTTGTGCAGGATCGACTGATCGGCGGGGTCGGTGTCCCGGCCGTCGCCGGTCGCCGTGATCGACGTGCAGACCAGCTCCGAGCCCACCGACGGGGTGGTCGGGTCGTCGTAGTCCAGCTTCAGATCGCACGCCCAGGCGCGGTGCACGTCGCCGGTCAGGACGACCGGATTCCGTACCCCGGCGTCGATCCAGCCCTGGGTGATCCGCCGGCGGGACGCGACGTAGCCGTCCCAGGCGTCCTGCGCGGTGATCTTGCCCGGCCCGTCGTCCCGGTCCTGCTGGGCGAAGAACACCTGCTGGCCGAGGAGATCCCAGCGCGCCTCCGAGGTGCGGAAGCCGTCGATCAGCCAGTCCTCCTGCGGCCGGCCCAGAATCGACCGGTCCGGCTGCTCGGCCGCCGGGCAGCTCCGCCAGCCGTCGCCGCAGGCCTGGTCGTCGCGGTACTGGCGGGTGTCGAGCATGTGGAAGTTCGCCAGCCGGCCCCAGCGGAGCCGGCGGTAGAGCCGCATTCCGAGACCCTGCGGGACCGAGGTGCTGCGCAGCGGCATGTTCTCGTAGTACGCCCGGAACGCCGCGGTCCGGCGGTCGAGGAACGTGGGCTGAGCGTTCTCCGGGACGTCACCGGCCCAGTTGTTGTCGACCTCGTGATCATCCCAGACCACCAGCCACGGCGCCGCCGCGTGCGCGGCCTGAAGATCAGGATCGGTCCGGTACTGGGCGTAGCGCTGCCGGTAGTTGGCCAGGGTTACCGTCTCCGGGCCGTCATGATCACGGATGTTGCCGCCCGGGATGGTGTAGTCGCCCTTGCGGTGCTCGTACTGGTAGTCGCCCAGGTGCAAGATCAGATCCGGATGATCTTCGGCGAGCCGCCGGTAGGCGGTGAACCAGCCGTGCTCGTACTGCGCGCAGGAGACGAACCCCATCCGAAGTTCGGTGCCCAGCGTCTGCGGGTCCGGCGCGGTCCGGGTCCGGCCGGTCGGGGAGAGGTAGCGCTCGGCGCGGAACCGGTAGAACAGCTCGCGGTCCGGTCGCAGGTCGCTCAGTTCGACGTGTACGGAGTGGGCGGTCTCGGGCCGGGCGAGCGCCGTGCCGCGCCGCACCACGCGGCCGAACCGGGGGTCGTCGGCGAGTTCCCACTGCACCCGTACGGTGCGGTTCGGCATCCCGCCGAGGCCGTCCTCGGCCAGCGGTTCCGGGGCCAGCCTGGTCCACAGGACGACCCCGTCGTGGGTGGGGTCGCCGGAGGCCACGCCGAGCGTGAAGGGGTCCTGCCGGAGTGCTGTCGCCGGGGTGGCGCCGGCGATGCCGGGCAGGGTCGAGGCCGAGGCGGTCGCCAGGCCCCCGAGTACGAAGATCCTCCGGCGGATGCCGGAGCGAGCTGGTTGAACCACGTCGTGTCCTCCAGATGAGAAGAGTGCGAACGTGGTCAGCGTGCGGTCCGGACGTGCCTCGAAGTTGATCTTCAGATGAGCGGCCGATGGCTGCTCGGTGGCGGGTCGTGATCAGTCGGATCTCTTGTGGGCAAGCGAAATCGGGCCCGGTGAGCGATGGCTCACCGGGCCCGTCCGATCATGATCAGTAGTCCTCGGTCTTCATGGCCTTCCGGAAGGTGGCGGCGCAGAAGGCGGTCCAGTTGGCCCCGCTGCTGGCGACGGTGCCGGAGCTCTGACCGATCCGGCGCAGCACCGAGGTCGAGTCGCCGCTGGTCTCCGGACCCCAGCTGCCGTCGACGCCCGTACCCAGACCCCAGACGAAGTTGCAGGCCGCCTGCACGATGTAGGTCTGGCTGGTCGAGCTCGTCTTGTAGGTGGCGTTCGTCGGTGAGCCGTAGATCGCGTTGTCGGCGTGGATGTGGTTGTGGTGGTCGGAGTTGTCGTAGTACGTCAGTACGTGCTGGAAGTAGCGGGCCAGGCTGCAGGCCAGACCCCAGTAGCGCGGCCGGAGGTACGCCTCGTTTGCCGTACCCCGCCATTGGTCGTAGCGGCAGGACAGGTGGTTGACCCCGCCCGAGGAGTTCCGGAAGTTGTAGCGGGCCAGGTCGAAGGCCCGGCCCTCGCCGTGCATGCCGGGCTTGTTGACGTAGGCGCCGTAGGAGTACGCCTCGACCGGCGATCCCCAGGTGGTCGGCACGTTGTAGGAGGTCCAGCGCTTCCAGGTGCAGAGCTGGTTGTAGAAGGTGTCATTGAACTGGAGCGTGACCGGGTTGCCGGTCGGCTCGTAGTAGAACTTGCAGTCCGCGCTGTCCAGCACGCTGTGCCCGGTCAGGGCGTGCGCGGTTCCGGCCAGCGCGGACCAGCCGACCGTTCCGGCGGCCAGCACACCACCGGCCCGGAGCAGGTCGCGTCTGGTCCGTCGAGGGCCTGGCATCGTCTCCGACATCGTTCGTCCTGTCGCAGTAGGGCAGGGCTCACGGGCCCGGATCGGGCCCGAGTCATCGGGAGGGCGCTCAGCCGGGCGTGATGATCAGGAGCCGCCGGTCTGTTGCAGGGACTCCGCGTACTCCGCGGCGATCTGGTCGCCGCCGTCGCGCTTCCAGGCCGCGACCGCCTCGTCCCAGTCCTGCAGGGTGCGTTGGCCGCGGATCACCTCGTCCTGCAGGCTCGACATCGTCTTGCCGAGGGTGACGCCCTTGGTCTCGTCGGTCTGCGAATAGAGGCCGGCGGTGGGCCAGGGGATGCCGTCGGCGACGGCCGACTCCTCGGCCCGGTACTCCTGCTCGGCGACATCGGGGAAGCCCGCCACGTAGTGCACCCGCGGCGGCGACATCAGGTAGCCGACGTTGAAGATCTCGCCGCCGGCGTCCTCGACCGGGACCGGGTTGCCGTCCTTGAGCGTGTGGTGGACGCCCTCGATCCCGCTGGAGAGGAACAGTTCCTCGGCGGTGCCGAACGGCGCGGCCAGGTAGTTCAGCATCCGGAGCAGCTCGGTGATCCGCTCCGGGGCGGCCTGCTTCAGTGCGGTGATGCAGAGGATCGCCGGGCCCAGATACTGCGGAGCCCAGCCGCCGCCCTCCCACTTCGGAGGGCGCACCACGGCCACCGTGTGCGCCGGGTCCTCGTCCTTGACCGCCTTGGCGCTCGGGAAGAACGCGCCGGGACCGCTGACCATCCGGACCGTGCCGGCGGCGATCCAGGCCGTCACCTGGGCGCTGACCGCGTTGAACGAGTCCGGGTGGAAGACGCCCTCCTTCCACAGCTGGCCGACGATGTCGAGCGTCTGCCGGTACTCCTCGGTGGCGTAGTCCCGGGTGAAGACGCCGCCCTCGACCCGCCAGGTGTTGGGCGCGCCGACCATCTGGCCGACGTACTGCATCATGTTGCGCGGCGACCGTTCGGCCCAGCGGTTGTGCTTCGGGTCGGACAGCTGCCGGAACAGCTCGCGCAGCTCCTCGCCGCTGGACGGTTCGATCCCGACGCCCAGTTCGGCGGCGATGTCGTCGCGCACGATCAGCGAGATCACCTGCGGCGTGCGGTGCTGCGGGATGCCGTAGATCCCGTTGTTGTAGACGCCGGCCGGCCAGCTCAGGGTGGGGATGTTCGCCAGCGCCGGATAGTCCTTGATCGCCGCGCCGCCGAGCTGCTCGGTGAGGTCGGCGAACTTGGCCTTGAGCAGGCCGGGCAGCTGCGTGGTCTGGTACAGCTGGACGATGTCGGGGATGTCGCCGCTGGCCAGGATCGTGGCCAGCTTGGCCGGGAAGTTCGCGGTCGGCGCGCCGAGCACGGTCAGTTCGGCACCGAGCCGACGTTCCAGCTCCTGCCAGTAGCGGTTGGCCGACCGCTCCTTGACCACGTTGTTGATGATCGCCGCGGAGGCGACCGCCTGACCGCTGGTGATCGGGGTGGTCGCCGGGTCCGTGAACGGTTCCGGGGTGCCCGGGTAGCGGTAGAAGGCCGGCTGGACGCCGGCGGCGGTCGCGGGCAGGTCGGCGGTGACCCCGGTGAAGGGGACATAGTCCGGCAACGTGATCTTGGTCCGGGACTGCTGGTTGCCGGTGGTCCCGCCGCTGTCGGTGCAGGCGCCGAGCAGGCCGGTCCCGCCGAGGGCCACGGCTCCCGCGGCGGCTCCGCGCAGCAGTTGCCGGCGGTGCAGTCTCCGGTCGGTCATGATCATCAGCCTTCCTTGATCAACTTGGCATGGTGGGTACGGCCGTCGCGGTCGCTGGCGTCGATCTCCAGCGTGATCGTGCTGCCGTCCCGGGTGACCTGGACGGTCGGGTCGGCCGTGTCCGGTCGCAGGTCGAGGCCGGTCAGCCGGACGGTCCAGCTGTCGACGTTGTTGGCCGGGTTGGCCAGGCCGATCCGCAGGCTGCTGCCGCGGGCGGTCAGGGCGACCGAGCAGAGCTTGGACGCGGTCAGCACGCCGCCGTCGAGCTCGCCGACCAGCCGGACCTCCTCGGCGGGGTCGGGGACGCCGAAGAAGTTGACGCCGGTGAAGCCGAAGCGATGGGCGTACACGGCGTGCGTGTACGTGCTCTGGGCCAGCAGCCGGACCCCGGGATCGCGGTGCCGCCGCTCGGTGGTCCCGGCCGAGGCGCCGGGCAGCACCAGATAGGCGTAGCTGCCGTCGGCCGGCTCCTTGCCGTGATCGAAGCGCAGCGACAGGTAGCGCCGGGTGTACGGGGTGTCGTCGTGACCGGTCCAGTAGTGGTTGATGTCGAGCCAGGTGCCGGTCCGCGCCTCCCGCAGCGCGACCAGGTCCGGCGCGCTGCCGGCCACCGGGTCCAAGATCACGTAGCCGGCGACCCCGTCGAGGTGCGCCCAGCCGGGCCGGCCGAGATTGGCGGTCCAGCCGAGGTCGGCCGGCTGCCGTACCCCGTCGACGGTGAGGGCGTTGGTCCCGTCCTCGAACAGGTTCCGGTTCTCCATGATCGTCTCGATCGGGTACGAGCCGTCGCCGACGATCGCCGAGCCGACCGCGACGATCGCGTCGTCGAGACAGAACCAGGACTTGTTGCCGCGGAGGGCGGAGCCTTCGCCCGGGCCGACGATCTTCTGGCCGATCACCGCCCGCACTCCGTCGGCGCTGGCGCCGCCGGCGAAGGCGGCACTGGTATTGCGTTCGCCCATCTCCGGCAGCGGCCGGCGCTCGACCGTGATCCCGGGCAGCCGCATCGGGTCAACCGTCACCCAGAAGGCGTCCGAGAACTGCGCGTTGTCGTCGGTGAGGTAGAGGTAGTTCATCCCGCGGCCCTGGTTCCAGCCGCGCTTGTTCTCGCCGGTGGACATCGCCTCGTAGGCCGAGATGCCGGTCCGGCACATGGCGATCGTGAAGGCCCAGCCGGGTTGCCGGTGGATCGCCCGGGCCATGCTCGGGATGATCTTGTGCTCGATCGGTTCCGGCGCCGCGGTCAGCTCCGGATCGTCGAGGATCCCCTTGAACAAGGCGATCCGGCGCAGGTTCGTGGTGTCCAGCGGATCGGCGAAGGAAGAGCGCTCGAACCAGCCCAGGCAGCGTTCCCGCCACTCCTTCGCCCGCTCGGCCGGGACCGCCGCGGCCAGCGTGAGGATGCCCTCGGCGATGTCCAGGGCCGGCCCGTGCTCGACCCGGTCCTGCCGCGAGGTGGCCCGGCCGCAGACGTGCGAGAAGGTCTGGTTGTCGTAGACCACGGGGGCGAAGCAGTCGTCGACCGCGGTGAAGATCAACTCCACCTGCGGGCCGGTGATCTCCCAGGTCGAGCCCGCCAGCAGGGCCAGCAGCACGCCGAGATCGCGGAGCAGCCCGGATCCGTAGGTGCCGGTGTAGGGCTGGCTGTTGTGCTGGATGAAGCCGCCGTCGCGGTGGAACCCGTCGCCCTTGGTGGTGTAGGCGAAGACGTCGAGCAACGCGTCCCGGGCGGTCTCGACCCGCTCCACGGACCGGCCGTTGATGCCGCGGACGAGTACGCCCTCGCAGAGGTCGACCCGGTTCGCTCCGGTGGACAGCTTGTGCCGCGGATCGCCCGGCGGATACACGTACCGCGGATCCGACACGTACCAGTCGATCGCCGCGCCGTAGGCCTCAAGATCATCGGGATCGGCCGCGTCGCCGAGGATCGCGAAGACCCCGCCCAGATACTGCGGCAGGGCGATCTCGGAGTTGTACCAGTTCCCGGTCTCCGGCACGCCGGCCGTGTAGTTGTGCTGCAGCAGGGTGTGCGCGCCGGCGGCGATCGTGGTCAGCAGCGCCGCGTCGGCGTGATGCCGGGAGCCCTCGGTGGCGTACCCGATCGCCATGGCGCGGAGCCGGCTGCCGCTGGTCGCGGCGGGACGGGACCGCTCCGGGTCGTCGAGATCGTACGGGAGGTCGGTGAAGACGGCCGTCCGGTTCGGATCCGGGTCGACCAGCGCGAGGTAGCCGTCGATGGCGTCGTCCTGGCCGGCGATCGCCCCGATCACGGTCGGGTCGGTGAGGTCCTGCGTGCCGCCGGTGAGGAAGTCGACCCACCACTGGCGGAGCCGGGCGAACTCGGCGTCGTCGGCCCGGGCGACGGCCGGCACGCCGAGCACGGTCGCCGCGGTGACGCCGGCGGCGGCCCCGGTGGCGCCGTGCAGGAAGCGCCGGCGGGTCAGGCTCGGAAGATCGACGGCGGACGCGCGGTGCGCCGGTCCCGGGTCGATGATCATGAAGGCTCCTCGGGATCGAGATCGGCGACGGATCTGCGATGACCTGCTCCGCCGATGCGAATCAGATTACGACGGGTTCCGTCATAAGGTCAATGGTGATCGAGATGACGATCTCTAGAACCATTGTTTCGAAGGAGTTTCGGACATTGCGGGTTATTATCGGCACTCGATGGAAATGGCCCGGCTAGAGTTCGGGTGACGATCAGGAGGTGCCGTCATGGTTGCTCCGGCCGCGTCGGGTTCGGACCCGGCACTGTTGCGCCGGCTCAACACGGAGCTGGCCCTGCGCACCGTGCGGGACCTGGGGGAGATGACGCTGGCCGAGGTGGCCCGGGTGGCCGGCCTGGCCCGGTCCACGACCGCCGACGTACTCGGCGATCTGGTCCGGTCCGGGATCGTCGCCGAGCTGCAGCCGGCCAGTGGTCGCTCCGGCCGGCCGGCGCGCCGGTACGCGTTCCGGGCCGACGCCGGGTACGTCGCCGGGGTCGGCATCGACAGCACCGGCGTGCAGGTCGTGCTCTGCGACCTGTCCGGCGACGTGATCTTGACCAGCTCCGGCGAACTCGACACCCGGCAGGCCGCTTCGCCGGTACGGATCGCGCGCCAGGTCGTCGAGAGCGCGCTGCGCGAGGCCGGGCTGCGGCCGCGGCTGCTGCGCGCGGTCGGCGTCGGCGTGCCGGGCGTGGTCGGCGCGGCCGGCGACATCCTGATCTGCCACAGCCACCCGGACTGGGACGGAGTTGATCTTGCCGGCACCTTGAGCCGGGAGCTGCACTGTCCCGTCCTGGTGGAGAACCGCGGCCGGATGGCGGTGCTGGGCGAGGTGTGGCGGGGGATCGGCGACGGTGTCCAGGACCTGATCTTCGTCCACGCCGGGGCCCGGAACGGCGTCGGCGTGATCGCCGGCGGCGTACTGTTGCGCGGCCGGCACGGCGCCGCCGGCGAGATCGGTCACCACCCGGCGCTGTCCTGGACCGGCCAGCGGCGCTACCGCGATGATCTTGCCGAGCTGTATCCCGAGCTCGGCCTCACCGACGCGGCGGCCGCCGCCTTCGCCGCCGCGGCCGCGGGCGAACCCCGCGCCAGTGCCCTCGTGGAACGTTACGTACGCGACCTCGCCGAAGGCATCAACGCCCTGGTCCTCGTGGTGAACCCCGAACTGGTCGTCGTCGGCGGCCCGATCACCCGCGGCGGCGACCCGGTGCTGGCCGCCCTGCGCGCCCGGATCGACCAGGTCGCCCTGTTCCCGCCGAAGGTCAGGTTCTCCGAGCTCGGCGACGACGTGGTCGCCCTGGGCGCCGTCCGCCGCGCCCTGCTCCGGATCGACGAGAACCTCCTCGAACTCACCTAGCCCCCAACCCCCCACCAACCCCCCCATCAACCCCGGTGACCGGGCACAAAAGCAGGCGTTCGGGCGGCGTGTCGCTGCTGAGGTGCCGACTCGGTGCCGCCACGGAATCGTGGCCGGCGGGCGGGACCAAACTCGGCCCGCGCGGTGTTCTGTCCAGTGGTGCCGCAGCCAGCGGCACCGGAAGAGGAGGAACCGTGTCACAGGTTTATCGCAAGACCCCGGAGGCGCTGGACCGGCTGACCGAGGACCAGTACCGGGTCACCCAGCAGGACGGGACCGAACCGGCCTTCGCCAACGCGTACTGGGACAACCACGAGCCCGGGATCTACGTGGACGTGGTCTCGGGGCAGCCGCTGTTCTCGTCGACCGACAAGTACGAGAGCGGCACCGGCTGGCCGAGCTTCACCAGGCCGATCCGGTCGGACGCCGTCCGCACCGAGTCCGACCGGTCGCTCTGGATGGCCCGTACGGAGGTGCGGTCCACGGCCGCCGACAGCCACCTCGGGCACCTGTTCTCGGACGGCCCGCGGGACGCCGGAGGTCAGCGGTACTGCATGAACTCGGCCGCGCTGCGCTTCGTTCCGGCCGCGGAGCTCGAGGCGCAGGGCTACGGCGAGTACCGCGCACTGTTCGACGAGCAGATCAGCACCGACACAGGGGAGACATCATGACCAGCGGGACCAACGACACCGGCGCGATCACGCGCACTCCGGGCACCGAGACGGCCGTCCTGGCCGGCGGCTGCTTCTGGGGCGTCGAGGATCTGATCCGGCGCCAGCCCGGCGTGCTGGGCACGCGGGTCGGTTACACGGGCGGTACGAATGATCATGCGACGTACCGCCGTCACCCGGGTCACGCCGAGGCGGTCGAGATCGTCTTCGACCCGACGGTGACCACGTACCGCGACGTGCTGGCGTTCTTCTTCCAGATCCACGATCCGTCGACCCTGAACCGTCAGGGCAACGACGTCGGGTCGAGCTACCGGTCGGCGATCTTCCCGGTCACTCCGGAACAGGAGCGGGTCGCCCGGCACACGATCGAGGACGTGGACGCCTCCGGCCTCTGGCCGGGCAACGCGGTGACGACGATCGAGCCGGCCGGACCGTTCTGGGAGGCGGAACCCGAGCACCAGGACTACCTGCAGCGGTATCCGCACGGCTACACCTGCCACTTCCCGCGGGCCGGCTGGGTGCTGCCCCGGCGTGACGCCGCCGTGTGATCAAGAGCAGTGGTGGTGCGCCCGGGGTTCATCCCCGGGCGCATGATCATCCGCGTTCGGCCGTGAGGATCCGGACCTTCGACGGGTCCTGACCTCGTTCGGCGATGTGCCCGTCCGGCCGGACCAGGAGGTACCCGCCACGCCGCATTCCGCACGCCGCGCGGGTGCCTCCGCCGGGGTCGGACTCGTCGTCGATCCGTACCAGCACAGGGTCATCGCCCGGCTCGACGGCATCCGCCCGGCCGCCGACCGGCGCGAAGTTGATCAAGGTGAAGTGGGCCGGATCGAGATGATCATGAAGGGATCCGCCGGTCACCGGAAGATCGGGCAGCCGGTCGCCCTCGGTCGGGACGGCGCCCGGACGGGGCCGCCGGCGGGCATAGCTGATGTCGAGCTGGGAGTTCTCCCAGCTGGTCTGCCGGGCCAGCGCCCGGCTGCCGGCCGTGGCCCGGAGCAGGAGATCCCGGGCGCCGCGGGCGAGCGGGTTGCGGATCCCGTACATCCGGCGCCGGGCCTCGACCTTGGTGATCGTCGCCGCGGCCACCGGACGCCGCTCGGCCTCGTACCCGTCGAGCAGGTCGGGCGCGGCGCCGCGGATCACCCGGGCCAGCCGCCAGCCGAGATTGACGGCGTCCTGGATGCCGAGGTTCATCCCCTGGCCGCCGAACGGCGGGAACACGTGCGCCGCGTCGCCGGCGAGGAACGCCCGGCCTACCCGATAGCGGTCGGCGAGGCAGACCCGGGTCCGGTACACCGAGATCCAGTCGGTCCGGACGATCGTGGTGCTGGTCGGTCCGCGTTCGTCGAGCAGGGCCTGGAGCAGTTCGGGCGGCGGCTCGGCCGGCCGGTCGTCGCCCGCGGTCCGGTCCGTGACGTCGACGAAGAGCCGCCACAGCCCGTCCGGACCGGGCAGCCTCATGATCATCAGCGGCCCCTCGGCACCGAGCCACATCGCGCTGTCCTGGACCGGCGGGGCCGGGTCGAGGACGGCGTCGGCGAGGTAGTAGGTCTCGCCGGTGGCCTCCCCGGTGAACGGGATCCCGAGCCCGTCCCGGACGGAGCTGCGGGACCCGTCGGCGCCGATCAGCCAGTCCGCGGTCAGCTCCCGGCCGTCGGCCAGGCGGGCGGTGACCGACTGCTCGTCCTGGGTCAGCGATTCCAGCTCGCTGCCGGCCGCGACGTCGATGCCGAGCTCGCCGAGCCGGCGCCGGAGGATCGCCTCCAGACCCTGCTGGGGCAGCACATAGGTGTACGGGTACGGACTCTCCGGCGGCAGCCACGGCATCCGGGTCAGCTCCCGGTCGCCCCGCATGATCGAGGCGCCACTGAGCCGGTACGCGTCCCGGGCGACCTCCTCGGCCAGGCCGAGCCCGGCCAGCAGTTCCATCGACCGGGCCTGGAGCCCGAGCGCGCGGGAGCTGCTGGTCGGGGTCGCCCGGCGGTCGATCAGGCGGCACGGAATCCGGTTGGCGGCGAGCACGAGGGCCGCGACCATCCCGGTCGGTCCGGCGCCGACGATCAGCACCTCGGAGCCCTGGCGGTGTCGAGTGTGGTCCACACCTTCCTGACGAGACAGCCGGGGCGAATGTCAGGATTGCCGAATGACATCATCCCGCGGCTCCGGCCTGCCGCTGCCGCCGCTGACCACCCCGGTCCGGATGATCGGCGGCCGCCGGTTCGACTTCGCCCGCGAGATCGCGATCATGGCGATCGTCAACCGGACCCCGGACTCCTTCTTCGACCAGGGCCGGGACTTCGAGCTGGACCGGGCGGTGGAGTCGGCCTGCGCGGCCGCCGAGTCCGGCGCGGACTGGGTCGACATCGGCGGCGTACCGTTCTCGCCGGACACCCCGCCGGTCAGCGTGGCCGAGGAACTGGACCGGGTGCTGCCGGTGATCACCGAGACCGCACGGCGCAGTTCCGTGGTGATCTCCGTCGACACCTGCCGGCCCGAGGTGGCCAGCCGGGCGATCGCCGCCGGCGCCTCCGTGATCAACGACACCAGCGGACTTCATGATCAGGAACTGGCCGAGGTGGTCGCCTCCTCGACCGCGACGCTCGTGGTCACCCACTCCCGCGCCGCGCCCGGCCAGCACCTGCGCCGGCCGCAGTACGGCGACGTGGTCACCGAGGTCCGGCAGTTCCTGGCCGACCGGGTCAACCTGGCAATCGGCCTCGGCGTCCCGGAGGACCGGATCGTCATCGACCCCGGCCACGACCTGAACAAGAACACCCAGCATTCGCTCGAGCTGACCCGGCGGCTGTCCGAGATCGCCCGGCTCGGGCTGCCGCTGCTGGCCGCCGTCTCCAACAAGGACTTCATCGGCGAGGCGACCGGGCTGGACAAACCGGACCGGCTCGCACCATCGCTCGCGGCCGCCACCATCTGTGCCTGGCAGGGCGCCCGGATCCTGCGGATGCACGACGCCGCGGCCTCGGCCGCCGCGGCGACCATGATCGAGACCATCGCCGGCTTCACCGACCCGGTCTACCAACGGCACAACCTGGACTAGCCCGTCAGCGGCGCAGCGGCGAAGAGTGGGTGCGGAACGGAGCGCCGTGGGGACGGCGGCGGGGCAGAGCAGTAGAGTCGGGGAACGCTCGGGGAGACCCAGGTACGTCGAGGAGGAGTCGATGCCGGACTCCGGACAGTCCGAGACCGCGGCTCCAGACACCGGACAACGCGGCCCGGATTTCGTCGCGCCCGGGTTCCCAGGAGAAGGTACGGCCCCGCCGGCGATCCAGCCGGTGCCGTACCACGGCCAGGTCGGCGCCTACCTGGGCGACCTGCACCAGCCCGACCCGAACCAGCCCGGTCAGCCCGAGTCGCCGTACGGACCCGTACCGCCGGCAGGGCCCGGGGCGCCGAACCGGCCGAAGCGCCCGGCGCGACTGCTCTGGATCCCGATCGTCGCCGTGGTCGTGGTGCTCGCCATCGTCGTCGCCGTCGCAGCGCTGACCCGGCAGCCGGAGTCGCCGGCGGTCCAGGTCCCGCTGCCGGAGGACACCGCGCGGGCGTTCGTCGAGGCCGGCTACCGGAGTGACTGCGAGGCGGCGCGGAAGACGATCGACGAAGAGTTCTGGGACCGGGGCGGACTGACCTGCCAGGACGTCAGCTTCCACGGCGCGGAGTTCATCGACACCACGATCGCCGACTGGGCCTTCACCGACACCGAGGTGACCGGCGACCTGGCCAGCATCACGCTGGACCCGCCGGGTGAGATCGCGCCGACGGTGCTCCGGATGCGCCTGATCGACGGCGGCTGGCGGATCACCGACTGGCAGTTCTGAGTCAGCTCCGAACGGCGAGCCCGATCTCGCGGCCCACCGGGCGGAGCAGCTCGGCGGCCAGCCGCATGCTGCGCTCCGGATCCGGCTCCCGGTCGGCGAGCGCGTACACCGCGTCGAAGCCCGCTCCGGCGGCTTCCTCGGCCGTGAGCAGGTTGCGTCCGCAGACCGCGTAGACGGCCGGCACCCCCGCGGCCCGGGCCCGGCGGGCGACCCCGATCGGCGACTTGCCGCCCAGGCTCTGCGGGTCGAGGCTGCCCTCGCCGGTGATCACCGCGTCGGCGCCGGCCAGCCGCCGGTCCAGCCCGACGAGTTCGCAGACCAGGTCGATGCCGGGCCGCATCCGGCCGCCGAGTACGGCCAGCGCGGCGAACCCCACCCCGCCCGCCGCACCGGCCCCGGGCGCCGAGACCAGCACCTCCGGGTCAGCACCGAGCGCGTCCGCCACCAGCCGGGCGTAACCGTCCAGGGCGCGGTCCAGCAGCTCGACGTCCGCGGCGGTGGCACCCTTCTGCGGGCCGAACACGGCCGCCGCGCCGTTCGGGCCGAGCAGCGGATTGCCGACGTCGGCGGCCAGCACGATCCGGGTGCTCGCGATCCGCGGATCGAGCCCGGACAGGTCGACTCGGGCCAGGCCGGTCAGTCCGCCGCCACCACTGGGCACCGGCCGGCCGTCGGCGTCGAGCAGCCGGGCGCCGAGCGCGGTGAGCAGCCCGGCGCCGCCGTCGGTGTTGGCGCTGCCGCCGACGCCGAGCACCAGCTCGGTGCAGCCGGCGTCCAGGGCGGCCCGGATCAGCGCACCGGTACCGGCGCTGGACGCCTGCAGCGGGCTGAACCTGGGACGCCCGTCCGCGTCGCGCGGCAGCTGGTCCAGGCCGGACGCGGCGGCCAGCTCGATCACGGCCGTCTCGGGCCCGCCGCCGGCCGGCACCCCGATCGCGTACGTCGCGCGCACCGGCTCGCCCAGCGGACCGGGCACCTCGACCGGGACGGCCCGGAACCCGGTGCTGACGGCCGCCTCGACCGTGCCCTCGCCGCCGTCGGCGACCGGCACCTGGTCGGTCTCGATTCCGGCCCCGGCCAGGCCGTCGGCCAACGCCCGGGCCACCTCGGCCGCGGTCAGCGAACCCTTGAACTTGTCCGGGGCGATCACGATGCGCACGGCCCTATTTTCCAGCCCGCCGCCGACCCGGCGCAGCGTGGCCCACCGGCCGGGTGCGGCGTGAGAGGATCGGCGGGTGAACGCGCCCTCGGTCTCGTACTCGATCACGGTCCGGCTTGAGGTCCCGGCGGTCGGCGGTGGTGTCGGCCAGCTGACCATGGCCGTCGAGCAGGCCGGCGGTGCCATCACGGCCCTCGACGTGACCCGCTCCGGTCATGAACGGCTGAGCATCGACGTCACCTGCGCGGCCCGGGACACCGAGCACGCCGACCAATTGGTCGAGGTGATGCGGTCCGTGCCGGGCGTGGTGATCGGCAAGGTCAGCGATCGGACCTTCCTGATGCACCTCGGCGGCAAGATCGAGATGAACGCCAAACACCCGATCCGCAACCGGGACGACCTGTCGATGATCTACACGCCGGGAGTGGCGCGGATCTGCACGGCGATCGCGAAGAACCCGGAGGACGCCCGCCGGTTGACGATCAAGCGGAACAGCGTCGCGGTGATCACGGACGGCTCCGCCGTGCTGGGGCTGGGCAACATCGGGCCGAAGGCGGCGCTGCCGGTGATGGAGGGCAAGGCGGCGCTGTTCAAGCGATTCGCCGAGATCGACGCCTGGCCGCTCTGCCTGGACACTCAGGACACCGACGAGATCATCAACGTGGTCAAGGCCGTCGCGCCGGGCTTCGCCGGCATCAACCTCGAGGACATCTCCGCCCCGCGCTGCTTCGAGATCGAGGCCCGGCTGCGGGAACAGCTCGACATCCCCGTCTTCCACGATGATCAACACGGTACGGCGATCGTCGTCCTGGCCGCGCTCTACAACGCGCTCCGGGTGGTCGGCAAGGAGCTCCCCAAGATCAGGATCGTGATGTCGGGCGCCGGTGCGGCCGGCACCGCGATCATCAAACTGTTGCTGGCGGCCGGCGCGACCGACGTGGTAGTGGCCGACATCGCCGGCGTCGTGCACCGCGGCCGGGACGGGCTGGCCGGGGAACTGGCCTGGCTGGCCGACCACACCAACCGGCTCGGGCTGACCGGGACGCTGTCCGACGCCATCGACGGCGCGGACGTGTTCATCGGCGTCTCCGCGCCCGGCGTGCTGACCGGTTCCGACGTGCAGCGGATGGGCGACAAGGCGATCGTGTTCGCGCTGGCCAATCCGGAGCCGGAGATCGACCCGGCGGTGGCGATGGAGTACGCCGAGGTCGTGGCGACCGGCCGGTCGGACTTCCCGAACCAGATCAACAACGTGCTCGCCTTCCCCGGGGTGTTCCGCGGGCTGTTGGACGCCCGGTCGACCGAGGTGACCACGCCGATGCTGATCGCCGCGGCCCGCGCCCTGGCCGGCGTGGTGACCGACGAGGAGTTGAACGCCGCCTACATCACGCCGAGCGTCTTCCACGCCGACGTCCACCATGCCGTCGCCACGGCGGTACGGCAGGCGGCCGGCGGCGAGGCCGAAGGAGTCGAGGCCGACGGGTCGCTCGAGGCGGCGACGTCCGACGGCTGACCCAGTTCGGTTGATGGCGCAGCCAGCGACGGTCGGCGGCGGACGTCCTTCCGGGGAAGGTACGGCCGCCCGCCGGGTCCTGCTCTGCGCGGTGGTGATCAGCTGTCTGGCCCAGCTGATCGCGCTCTATCGTCCGGCCGGACCGCCGACGCCCGACGTCATTCCGCACCTGGACAAGGCCGGACACCTGGTGATCTTCGCGTTGCCGGTGCTGCTGATCATGCTCTGGCGGGCGGCCCGGCGCGGTGACCGGCCGGGCTTCGGCGCGGCGGTGATCGCGATCTTCGCGGGCCACGCGGTGCTGAGCGAGATCCTGCAGGGCGCGCTGCTGCCGCAACGAAGCGGTGACCCGCTCGACGTCGTCGCCGATCTGCTCGGTATCGCCATCGGGTACGGTACGGCGGTGCTGATCATTGCTCGGCGGCGGTGGGGGGACGGATGACCGAGGTGGCGCCGAGACCGGGCCAGCTGCTGGTCTCCAGCGTGTTGCTGACCGAGGGGATCTTCAGCCGGTCCGTCGTGCTGGTGCTGGACAGCGACGCCGACGGAGCCCTCGGGGTGATCGTCAACGAGATCGCGCAGACCCGCCTGGAGGCCGTACTGCCGGACTGGGTGGACGCGGTGACCGAGCCCCGGCTGCTGTTCAGCGGCGGGCCGGTGTCGCCGAACGGCGCCATCTGCCTGGCCAGCGTGGCCCGGTCCGGCGAGGAACCGCCGGGCTGGCGCCGGCTCTTCGACGACATCGGCCTGCTGCACCTGGACACCCCGATCGAGATCGTCTCCGGCGCCTACGCCGACCTGCGGATCTTCGCCGGCTACGCGGGCTGGGAGCCCGGCCAGCTGCAGACCGAGATCGCCAACGGCATGTGGCACGTGGTGTCGTCCACCTACGCCGACGTGTTCGGCGGCCGGCCGCACGACCTGTGGCGCCGGGTGCTCCGCCGGCAACGCAACCGGCTCGCCTTCTTCTCCGCCTACACCGACGAGGCCGAGCACAACTGACCCCCTGGGCTCAGGACGACGCGCTCGAGTAGCGGGCCAGGGCAACCCGCCAGTGCAGCCGGGTCAGCACCATGATCACCGCCGCGGCGCCGACCACCCCGGCCAGCAGCACCGGATCCACGCCGTGGCTGAGGAACTGGACCGGCAGCGTGGCCGCGGCCCCGATCGGCACGACGAAGATCAACACCACCCGGATCGCGGACGGGAAGAACGCCACCGGATAGCGGCCGGCGGTCAACGCGGACAGCACCACGTTGTGGATGAACGACGCCGCTTCGAACCAGAATGCCAGGTAGGCGAGGTTGGCCCAGACCGCGGCGATCGTGGCCAGACCGCAGCCGAAGACCACGGCGGCCGCGAGCACACCGACCGGCGAGATCGGCGTGCCCCACAGACCGACGATGATCAACGCGGTCCCGGCCAGCGCCCCGGTCAGCGAGGCCGGCTGGACCCAGCGGAAGGTGGTGAGCCACTGGGCCGAGGCCGGCCGGATCAGGACCGTGTCCAGTTCGCCGGTACGGACGTAGGCGTCGATCCGGGTCAGGTTCGGCGCCACGAACGCATTGATCAATCCCATCGCCAGCTGGAACGTCCCGGTCACGGCGATGATCTGACCGCCGGTCCAGCCGTTCAGCTGCGGCGAGCTGCGGATGATCAACAGCACCGGGATCAGTCCGGTGGCGATCTCGGCCAACGCGACCAGGGCGGTGGTCCAGGCCTGGGCCCGGAACTGCGCGTCCCGCTTCAGGGCCTGGACGGCGACGGCCCGCCAGATCCGGCCGTGCCGCCGGAGGTGACCTGCGATGTTGATCATGCTCCCACCGCCGAGTACGAGCGCAGACCGCGCCGCCAGATCAAGAGCGCCGCGGCGGCGAACACGAGCAGCCAGCCGAGCTGCTGGGCGAAGCCGAACGCCAGCCCGCCCGGCACCCGGTCCAGCAGCACCTCCATCGGGAACGAGACCATGAACCGGAACGGCTGCCAGAGCGTGATCCCGGAGATCTCCGGCGGCATCAGGGCGAGCGGCACGATCACGCCGGCCAGCACCGGCGTCATGATCGAGATCGCCAGGTTGAAACCCTGCACGTCCTCGAACCAGAACGCCAGGGAGCCGCGCGCGATGTCGAAGATGTAGCTGATCGCCATGGCCACGGCGATGGCCAGCCCGAACAGCAGCCAGCGCGCCGGGGTGGCCGGCAACGGCAGCCCGCCCGGCACCACGACGACCATGATCAACACCAGCGGCACCAGCAGCAGGAGCTTGATCGTCTTCTCGCCGAGGTTGTTGGCGAACCCGTCCAGGTGCACCGAGGTCGGCCGGATCAGCCACTTGTTCAGGTCGCCGTTGCGGATCATGCCGGCCAGGAAGAAGGCGGTCCAGGACGAGGTGAGCATGTTCACCACCGCGACCAGCAGGAAGTAGCTGTTCAGGAACGCCGGGGTGACGTTGACCTGCGCGCCGGCGGTCAGCGCGGCCTGCCAGACCGCCAACGAGACCAGGGGAGTGAGCAGGGTGCCGATCTGCATGAGCAGGAAGTCGCCGCGGTAGACGAACGTCATGCCGATGTTCAGGGCGAGCACGCGGCCGAAGACCCGGAGGTGCCGCCGCAGCGGACGGGACCTCATCGCAGGCCCCCGCTCAGAACGGCGCGCATCACCTCGTCGAGGTCGGCCTCGCCGACCTCGACGTCGACCAGCTCGCCCCAGGACGGTGCGCCGGACAGGACCTCGGTGATCTTGGACCGGTCGGCCTCCATCCGGAGGATCGGACCGTCGCTGTCGATCATGGTCACGTCCGGCGGCAGCGTCGCCGGCGGACTCGGCGGGCTCGCGTACGTCAGCGTCAGGCGTTTCGCCGGTCGGGTGGACCTGATCAACTCGGACAGCGAGCCGTCGAAGCCGAGCCGGCCGTGATCGACGAGCAGCACCCGCTCGCAGAGCGCCTCGACGTCGTCCATGTTGTGGCTGGTCAGGATGATCGTGGTCCGCCGCTGCCGGTTCACCTCGCGCAGGAAGTCCCGGATCACCGCCGTGGACAGGACGTCCAGCCCGATCGTCGGCTCGTCCAGGAACAGCACCTCCGGCTGGTGCAGCAAGGCGCCGATCAGCTCGCACTTCATCCGCTCGCCGAGGGACAGCTTGCGGACCGGGATGGTGAGCAGGTCGCCGACCGAGAGCAGCTCGGCCAGTTCCGTCACCGAGCGCTCGAAGGTGGCGTGGTCCAGGTCGTACATCGCGCGGTGCACCAGGTAGCTGTCCATCGCGGAGACGTCCCACCAGAGCATCGACTTCTGGCCGAGCACGACGGCGATCCGGCGCAGGAAGCCGAAGTCGCGCCGCCAGGGCTGGTGGCCGAGCACGGAGACCGTACCGGAGGACGGGCGGAGCAGGCCGGACAACAACTTCAGCGTGGTGGTCTTGCCGGCGCCGTTGCGGCCGAGCAGGCCGACGAACTCGCCGGGCTCGATGGTCAGGTCGAGGCTGTCCAGGGCTCGACGGGTTTCACGGGTGCGGTGGAAGAGGCTCTTGATGGCCCCACCGAGGCCGGGCGACTGACGATGGAACCGATAGTCCTTGGTCAGGCCAGAGGTCGTGATCACGGGCATGGTGACTCCTTTGCTGCACGTATCTGCGGCGCCGGGAAGGTTCGCTGACTATGGCGTGAGATGTGCAGCCCTGGAGGAGGCGCCCGTACGGACGCCGAACAATGAAGGTCCGGGCTGCGGACCTAGTTAGCTCGCCCGATCACGGGGCAGAGCTTAACGCAGAGTCGCCCGAAGGTGGATCGAATATTCCTGGCCATGATCGCGGGAGCGCGATCAGAGCGGCATCGAGGCCCGGTCGTAGTCCAGCGGGTCGATGCCGTCTTGGCCGTAGATCAACTTCTCGAACGCGGCCCAGCCCTCGGCGTCGACGAAGGTGGCCTCGGCCGCCGAGACCGGCAGCAGCCAGTCGATGTTGACGGACAGGTCGCCCGTGCGGAACCGGGCGAAGTCGGGCGCCAGGTAGGGCGGCCGGCCGAGGTAGAGCGTGTTCATGGTGGACAGGTCGCCCAGGTGCGGGATGTTGCCGACGACCGTGCCGATGTCGGGCAGTTCGCGCAGCGCCAGGACCATCCGCGCGTAGTCGCCGAGCACGTACGGCAGCACGCTCCGGTGCAGCCGTTCCGGGGCGACCATGATCAACTCGAGCCGGAACCGTCCGTCGGCGCTCAGCGAGTCCAGGACGTAGTCACTGAGCCCGACCGTCGAATAGACGACGGCGCCGTCGATCCGGCTGGGGGCGAACTCGACCACCTGGAACCCGAGGTCGGTGCCGGCCTGGTCGGTGGACCAGGCCGCAGAGACCGAGCCGAGGTGGCGGGTCAGGTGGTGATACAGCTGGTCGGCGAGCCCACCCACTGCCGATGCTGTGCCCCGTTCGCCTCGGCTCGGCCGGTCAGCCACCCGGTCGGCAACGTTCGGAATGGACGGAATCCCGGTCTCGCCGTGCCAGCCGGTCCCACGACGCTGGCCGTCGTCGTGGGACCTGAACCACCCATGGTCTCCGGCACGTCGCGGCGGTTCGACGAGGCAGGTTCCCGAGGTCGCGAGGACCCCTTCGCCGCCACGGAAAGTGGGGTACTCCAGGGCTCGAAACATCGCAGTCCTCCTCCGTCGCGCTCGCACTGGGCGTTCGATGAGGTGGACGGTGAAATCGTCGTCACTTTGACGCCGATGCCGATGTGATGTGAGTCACGTCAGGGTTCGTCGGGCCCAGGTCAGGGCCCGGTCGGGAGGGCCATCAGGCGTCGAGGAACGCGGCGACCCGGGCCAGATGGCGGGCGTACTGCTCGGCGCCGCCGCCCTCGTGACCGTTGTACGGCCAGACGGCGATGTCCTTGGGCCCGGCGTAGTGGTGGTACGCGGCGAACACCGTCGAGGGCGGGCAGACCTGGTCCATCAGGCCGACCGAGAAGTCCGCCTCGGTGCTCGCCCGGGCGGCCAGGTTGACCGTGTCGAAGTACGCCAGCGTGGCGAACACCTGGTCGATCCGGCCCCGCTGCCCGGACAGGTAGCGGGCGATCTCGGCCCGCGACCCGACGCCGCAGATCTCGGTGGCCCGCCGGAACAGGGCGAACGAGGGTACGTCGAGCAGGGCCAGCGCCAGATCGGACCGGAGGCCGGCGACGGCCAGGCCGATCCCGCCGCCCTGGCTGCCGGCGGCGAGCACCACCTCGGCCTCGGCGCCGACCAGTTCCCGGGCCACGTCGACGAACCGGTAGGCGTCGACGTAGACCCGGCGCAGGTAGAACCGGTCCCGGTCCTCGATGCCGCGGGTCAGGAAGCCGGGCACCTCGGCGTTGTCGCTGGCTCCCGGATCACCGGTGCTGCCCGGGCTGTCCGAGCCGCCGCCCTGGCCGCGGACGTCCATCACCAGCACCGAGACGCCGAGCGACGCGTAGCCGAGCCACTGGTGCGGATAGCCGCGGCCGCCGTTGTACCCGGGGAAGTGCAGCACGCAGGCCGGCCGGCCGCGCGACACCTCCGGGCGCAGCCACCAGCCCCGGATCCGGTGCCCGTCGAAGCCGGCGAACTCCACGTCGTGCACGGTCATCCCGGCGAACGGTGCCGGCTCGGGCCGGGTGATCACGTCCAGCGGTCCCGACTGCTCGGCCAGCGTCGCGGACCAGAACGCGTCGAAGTCGGCCGGCTCGTCGCGGTCCGGACGGTACTGCCGAAGTTGATCAAGGGGGAGGTCGAACAGCGGCACGGACTCTCCTTCAGCTCACGACAGGCCGTTTCCGGTCAGGACAGGGCGGTTCCGGCGACGACGACCTGGCGCAGCCGGAGCGACGGGTCGCCCGCCGCGAAGTCGAACAAGATCAGATCGGCCGGCCCGCCCGGCTCCAGGGTGCCCCGGCCGTCGGCCAGCAGGCCGGGATTGCCGGTGGCCAGCCGGAGGGCGTCGGCGAGCGACAGCCCGGCCAGCCGGACCCCGCCGGCGACCCCGTTGGCCAGCGGCACGGCGGCGCCGGCGAGATAGGTGTGGTTGGCGTCGCCGAGCCGGCCGTCCGCGGTCAGTACGACGTCGCCGCCGACCGGGGTCCGGTAGCGCCCCGGCGGCATCCCGGCCAGGGCGGCGGTGTCGGAGACCAGGTAGGCCCGGTCGAGCCCCTTGGCCCGCAGCATCGTGGTCAGCGTCGCGGCCGGCAGATGGTGGCCGTCCGCGATGAAGCCGCAGCTGAGCCGGTCCTCGGCGAGCTGGGCCCAGAGGTAGTTCGGGTGCCGCGGCAGCGTGGCGTGGGCGCCGTTGCCGAGGTGGGTGGACCAGCGCGCGCCGGCGTCGACGGCCGCGGTGATCTGTTCCGGGGTGGCGTGGGTGTGGCCGATCGACACCGCGACCCCGCGGCCGGTCACCGCGGCGATGTAGTCGGTCACGCCGGGGTAGTGCGGCGACACGGTGATCATCCGGATCGCGCCCTCGGCGGCTTGCTGCCAGGCCTCGAACTCGGCCAGGTCGGGCGGCCGTACGTGCTCGGCGGGGTGCGCGCCGCGGGCGCCGTCCTGCTCGGAGATGTTGGGGCCCTCGACGTGGATCCCGGCGATCACGTGGGCGGTCAGCGGATCGTTCCGGCGGGCCTCGGCGATCGCGCGCAACGACCGCAGCATCGCCTCCGGCGCCTCGGTGATCACGGTGGCGAAGGTGGTCGTCGTGCCGGCCCGGACCAGGGCGTTGATCATGGCGACGATCGCGTCCGGGGTCACGTCGGGGCCGTTGGCGTCGTGGCCGCCGAAGCCGTTGACCTGGATGTCCACCAGGCCGGGGGCGAGCCACGGAAGCTCGGCGTCCGCGGCGGCCGCGGCCTGCCGTACGTCGGTGATCCGTCCGTCCGCGTACCGGACCTCGATCGGCCGGCCGCTGCCCGGGTCGCGCCCGATGAGCGACTGCTGCTGGGTCATAGGGCTGAATCTTCGCATGCAACCGATTGCAGATCAACGCCGCGATTCCGGTCCGCTGGGTGTAGTGTCACTGAACGTCCGGCCTGCGAAGGGAGGAAGTCGGCGGTGAGCAAGGTGACAATCTACTCGATCGCCGAGGAGCTCAATGTCTCGGCCTCGACGGTGTCGCGTGCCTTCAGCAGGCCCGAACTGGTCAAGTCCGACGTCCGGGAGCAGATCCTGGCCCTGGCGGAGCGGCTCGGCTACCAGCCCAACAAGACCGCCCGGCGGCTGGTCACCGGGGTGACCGGGGCGATCGGGCTGTTCGTGCCCGACATCACCAACCCGTTCATGCCACCACTGGTCCGGGCGATCCAGCAGGCCGCGGTCGAACGGGACGCGTCGGTGCTGCTGGTCGACGCCGAGGAGGACAGCCGGGCCGAGCTCGGCTTGATCACCCGGATCGCCGGTCAGGTGGACGGCATGATCATCGTGTCGCCGCGGTCGGCCAGCTCGGTGATCAAGCAGGCCGTCGGGCGCAAGCCCGCGGTGTTGATCAACCGGGTGATGGACGGCGTTCCGTCGGTGGTCTGCGACAACACGTCGGCGCTGCGGGAGGCCGGCAGCTACCTGGTCGAGCTGGGGCACCGGACGATCGCCCTGCTGCGCGGTCCGTCGGCGTCCTGGGCGGCGCAGCGCCGGTCCGAGGCGGTCCGGACCTGGGCCCGGAAGGCCGACGTGACCTTGATCGAACTCGGCCCGTTCGACGCCTCCTTCGACGGTGGCCGGGCCGGTGCCGAGGCGTTCGCGGCGTCCGGGGCGACCGCGGTATTCGCCTTCGATGATCTTGCCGCCTGCGGCGTGGTGGCCGGGCTGGCCGACCGCGGTCTGCGGGTGCCCGAGCACCGGTCGGTGATCGGCTGCGACGACGTGCTGCTGGCCCGGGTGCTGACGCCCAGCCTGACCACGATCACCGCGCCGGTGGACGACCTCGGGACCACGGCGGTACGGATGCTGGAGGAGGCCCTGGCCGGCAACGACCCGGACCCGGTCCGGCTGCCCGGCGCCTTCGTCCCGCGGGACTCCACCGGGCCCGCCGCGCCCTGAGCAGGAGATCAGACGCGCACTGAGCCTGTCGAAGTGCCAGGCGCGATCGAGCCTTGCCCTTCGACAGGCTCAGGGAACGTGTTCGACGCGGCCCCGAGCGCTTCCGCGAGCCAGTGACCGCAGGCTGCGACGACATGCGCCGGCGGCGGATGGCCGCGGTCGTGCAGCAGGGTGCTGAGTCCGTACGGATCCGGCCAGGCCGGCCGGGCCCGCTCGGCCAGCGGCAGGTTGGCCGGGCCGTCGCTGTCGCCGCCACCGGCCAGCAGGAACGGCCGCGGTGCCACCAGCCCGAGCAGTTGATCATGGTCGCGGTCCGGCCGATGATCACCGAGATACCAGGGCGCGTCCCAGTTGGAGTGGTCGAGCCCGAGCCCCGGTTCATGGGCCACCGCGGCGGCGATCCGCTGGTCCAGCGCGGCGAGGTGCAGGGCGAGCTTGCCGCCCAGCGAGTGACCGAAGACGCCGAACCGGTCCAGGTCGAGGCCGGCCAGGCCGAGCCGGCCGGCGGCGCCCGGCTCGGTGAGCTGGTCGAGAACGAGCCGGAGATCGGCCACGCTGCGGCCGAGCCCGGTGATCGACAACCGCTCGGCGTGCCGCCGGGCCGGCGGTCCGTAGCGGCCGGCCAGGTCGAGCGGTGCGTCGTCGGCCGCGGTGACCTCGAACCACCACGGCACCGCCAGCACCGCGAGCCCGTACGCCAGCAGGGCGGAGCCGTGCGCGCGGGACGGCTGGCCCGGCGGTCCCGCCGGTCGCCGGCCGACCAGCCCGAACAGCGGCTCCACCTCGTAGAAGGGCATGATCACCAACGGACGCGGACCCGCACCGTCCGGCCGGACCAGCAGGCAGTCCAGGTCGTCGCCGAAGCTGTGCAACCGCAGTACCTGGCCGGTCCGGTCGCCGACCGGCCGCTCGGTGATCATGGTCAGTGAGCCCGACGGATCCGGTGCCGCGCCGAGCCATTCGGTCCACCAGGCCCGGGCGGCCTGCTCACGGCCGGACTCCTCGGTGATCATGACTCCAGCGCGCGGTCGATCTCGGCCAGCACGACCGCTTCCACCGACGGGTCGAAGACGCCGGGCAGGCCGAAGTAGTACGGCGACTCGGCCGGCTCGTAGCCGCCCTCGGCCAGGTGCTGCGCGGTGATCAGATAGCCGGTCATCCCGTTCGTGTAGCCGAGCACGATCGCGCCGGAATCCGTGCTCTCCTTGGCGTGGCGGCCGAACCGGGTGACCAGTTCGGCGGAGAAGCCGAGGAACCGGGTCGATTCGGTCAGCCGGAGGTCGGTCAGCCGTACGGTGACCGGCGCGGCCAGTCGGTCCGGGTCGGCCAGCATCAGCCGGGCCCACTCGGCCACCGGCCCGTCGCCGGCCGCCAGGGCTCGCAGGTCGTCCGGGGTCCGGCGGTCCGGCACCGGGACCTCGAACGGCCGCTCGGTCACCGCGACCGCCGGCGTCTCCGGGCGCCAGGCGCCGGTCCGGAGCAGGCCCTGGACGGCGTCGGCGAGCCGGGCCCCGAACGCCTCCACCTCGGCCTGCTCGGCGGCCGGGAATTCCGTACCCACATAGCGATCCGGGTTCACGTCGCCACAGCATCCCTGCAGGTACAGGGCGACGCCCGCTCCGGAGTTCTCGAGGGCCGACATCGCCGAGCCGGTGAAGTCGGAGGTGATCGCGTT
Organism: Microlunatus sp. GCM10028923; assembly: GCF_042666975.1. Lineage (NCBI taxonomy): Bacteria > Bacillati > Actinomycetota > Actinomycetes > Propionibacteriales > Propionibacteriaceae > Microlunatus > Microlunatus sp. GCM10028923. The sequence goes on from NZ_JBHTFF010000001.1 coordinate 148,881, forward strand.
GGCGTGGTGCAGCACCGGATGGCAGGCGTGCTGGACCAGCAGGGCGATCGGGTCGCCGGCGTCGGAGCAGAACCTGATCACGGTCGCCTCGTGATCGAGTTCGGTCGGCGGGTGCGCCCCGCCGGTCCGGGCGTGCCGGCGGTCGACGCCGAGCGGGACCATGATCGACGACCGCTCCACCGTGACCGGCTGGTGGCCGGCCAGGGCCCGCTTCGCCGAGGCGAGGACGGTGTCGACCAGGAGGTCGAGGAACCGGTCGTCCGGCACCCCGAGCGAGCCGAGGAACCGCCGGCCGGCCTGCGGGCCCGAGTGGGTGTGGGTGGCGTGCAGGATCAGGTGATCACGGTCGATCCCGTACGTCTCGTGGAAGCGGTCCTTGATCAGCTCCACGACATCGTCGCCCCAGAACAGCAGGTCGGCCGAGACCAGCAGCACCGGATGATCATGGTCGGTGCCGAGGGCCAGCGTGCGCAGCCGCAGCGGCGACAGGACCTGGTCGGCCGGCCCCTCCGCGGCCCGGGCGGCGAAGCCGGCCAGCGCGATCGGCAACGGCAGCGGCAGGTCGGTGCGGTCGGTTCCGATGGTGATCCGTGCGTTCACTGAGGGCCGCTTTCACTGTGTGAGGAGGAGTTTCCCGCCCGGCAAGATGATCGCGCGATCGGCGAGGATCCGCTTCCGGGCCGACGTTATCGTAAGCCCCGGCTCGGCAACGGCCGGAGCCTGCCCGGCAACGGGCCTGCCCGACGGATGGAGACGGTCATGGCGGACACGGTGCTGCGGTTGGCGGTGGTCGGCGGGCGTCGCGGCCGGCACTTCGGCCGGGCTCTGGGCCGGCTGGCCGACCGGATCCGGCTCACGGCGGTGTGCGACCTGTCGGCCGAGGTGCTCGACGCGTGGCGGGCCGACTTCCCGGCCGCGAGGACGTACCAGCGCTTCGAGGAACTGCTCACCGACGACGAGGTGGACGCGGTCTTCCTGGCCACTCCGCTGCAGCTGCATGCCGGCCAGGCGATCGCGGCACTGGACGCCGGCAAGCACGTGCTCAGCGAGGTCACCGCGAACAACACCCTGGACGAGGGCGCCGCCCTGATCGAGGCGGCGCGGCGGACCGGGCGGACCTACATGATGGCCGAGAACTACTGCTTCATGCGGCCCAACCTGATGGTCGAGAACCTCGCCGGCCAAGGGCTTTTCGGCGAGGTGACCTACCTCGAGGGCGGCTACCTGCACGACTGCCGGCACCTGATGCACACGCCGTCCGGAGAGCTGACCTGGCGCGGCCGGCTGCGGGTGGACGCCGACTCCGTCTACTACCCGACCCACTCGCTAGGGCCGGTGGCCCGGTGGCTGCGGGCCGCGAACGGGCCGGACGACCGGCTGGTCTCGGTGTCCGCCTTCACGACCAGGAACGCGGCCGTCTCCGATCACTTCGCCGAGCAGTTCGGTCATGATCATCCGGGCGCCGATCCGGGGTACTGGCGGCAGGGCGACTCCGGGACGGCGATGATCACGACCAGCTCGGGAGCGCTGATCTCGCTCCGGGTGGACGCGTCGTCGCCGCGGCCGCACAACATGACGCACTATGCGCTGCAGGGCCGGGCCGGCGCCTACCAGTCGGCCCGGTACGAGGGCGAGGATCCGCTGGTGTGGCTGGCCCGGGACGCCGCCCCGGCCGAGCCCGGGACCGAGCCGGAGCGGCACTGGTCGTCGCTGTGGGACTACGCGGAGGCGTACGAGTCCGACCGCTGGCGGGACCGGATGGACGTCGCCGCCGAATCGGGCCACGGCGGCGGGGATTTCTTTGTCCTGGAGGAATTCGCGGCTGCGGTCGCGGAGGGGCGGCCGCCGACGATCGACGTGTACGACGCGGTGCTGTGGAGCTCGGTGGTCCCGCTCAGCGTGGAGTCGATCCGTCGCGGCGGGGCTCCGGTGGAGTTTCCGGACTGGCTGCGCCCGGCCGATCGAACAGCCCCCGGGACAGCAGGCCCGGCACCACGGTGAAGATCAAATAGCACGCGCCGAGCAGGAACAGCGCCGGCGACAGGCCGACCAGCGTGATCAGTCCCGCCGCGACCAGGCCGCCGAACGGCATCCCGGCCCAGGCGAGGGCGTCGCTCAGCCCGCCGACCCGGCCGAGCAGCCGGCGCGGAATCCGTTCGTAGAAGATCGCGCCGAGCATCGGGTTCAGGAAGCCGCTGGCGAGCCCGGCGACACCGTACGCGACGGCGACCGACCAGACCGGCCAGCCCAGACCTAGCACCAGGAACGGCGTCGGGCCAGAGATCGCGAACGCCACGAAGAAGGTGAGCCGGCGGGGCAGCCTCCTGCCGAGCCAGCCGGCCAGCAGTGAGCTGACCGTGGAACAGACCGCCTGGCAGGTCAGCAGCAGGCCGATGGCGCCGACGCCGTGACCGCCGTCGCGGGCCCAGACCGGCAGCAGCACCTGGGCCTTGGCGATGTCGAGCAGGTTGGTGGCAGTGATCATGAACACCAGCAGGGTCAGCAGCCGGTCCTGGAACAGGAACCGGAGGCCCGCGCGGAGCTCGCCCAGGTAGCCGCCCTCGGTGGACGGTTCGGCCGGGTCGGCGTCGAACCAGCGCGGCAGGCCGACCGCGACGATCACCGCCGAGGCCGCGAAACAGAGGGCGGTCACCCCGACGGCGCCGGGCGGGCCGAAGATCATGATCATGCCCGCGGCGATCGCCGGCGCGACCAGCCCGGAGCCGCGCTCGATGGCGCCGAACAGGCCGGTGACGCGCTCCAGCTCGACCCGCGCGGCCTCGGCCACCAGCGGGACCGAGGTCTCCTTGGCGTTGTCGCCCGGCCCGCGGAGCGCACCGGCGACGGCGACCAGACCGAGCAGCAGCGGCAGCGGCAGCAGCCCGGCCAGGTGCAGCAGCGGGATCGCCCCGATGATCACCGCGCTGCCGAGGTCGGCGACCAGGCTCACCCGGCGTTGCCCGATCCGGTCCACCACCGGGCCGCCGAGTGCCTTCACGACGACGTACGGTCCGAGCTCGCAGGCCGCGACCAGCCCGGTGATCGTCACCGAGCCCGTACTGGACAGGACGAACCAGGGGATCGCGATCGCCGAGATCTTGGTGCCGACGTGGGCGATCACCGACACGATCATCAACGACACCAACGGCGTCCTGGTCCGCTTGTCGGCCGGGACCTGGGTCGTGCTCATGGCTGATTGACGTCGTCGAGGAAGAGCTGCAGCTGCACCGCGACCTGTCGGTGTCCCTCCGGCACCGGCTGGTCCGGCCGGTGCAGCGGATATTCCTTGATCAACGCGTGGATCCGGTCGGTCAGCTCGGCCGCCTGCTCGGGGGTGAGCAGCAGCATCACATCCGAGACGTCGAACCGCGGCCGCCACTCGTCCGGCCAGTCCGGCCAGGACTGGGCCGCCTCGGCCAGCCGCTCCACGGCGCGCTGGACGATCTCGGCGTTCAGCAGCCGGCCCGACGCCTGGCTCTCCAGGCTGATCGGGTCGAACTCGGTGGTCCGGTGGTTCGCCCGCCACCAGCGGTCCCGGCGGTTGCCGTGCTCGGTGTCCTCGCTGACGAAGCCGTACCGCTCCAACTGGCGCAGATGGTACGAGAGCGCGCCGCTGGTGGTGTCGAACTCCTTGGCCAGCATCGACGCCGTGGCCCGGCCGTGCCGCCGGAGCCGCCCGAGCAGCCGGATCCGCAGCGGATGGGCGAGCCCGCGCAGGTTGCTGCCGTCGACGACGACCCGGTCCTCGGCCGGAGATGGTTCGCTCACACTGGAGAGCCTAAACCGCAAACATCTCTTTGCAAAAGAACCTTTGCAATCTTGCCGAGGATCAGGAGGCGATCAGCTCCTGGACCGGGCCCCGGTGCAGGGCTCGGTAGACGCGGTCCCGGAGCAGGTTGGCCTCGGCGTCGGTGAGGGTCCGGTCGAGGGCCTGCCAGGTCAGCCGGATCAGGGCGTTGTGCTGACCCGGGCCGATCCGCAGCCGATCGGCGGCGCTCGGCGGAAGGTCCGTGGCGGCGGTGTCGGTCACCACGGCGAGGTCGGCCAGCAGGTCGGCGTCGGGGCCGAGTTCGGCCCGGGCCAGATCGCCGAGCAGTTCCGGATCCGGCGCCTCGTCGATCACGATCGAGATGTCCCGCCGGATCGCCGGCATCACGGAGACGGCGTGCCAGGGTTCCAGGTCGCCGAGCTGCCGTACCGCCTCGGGATGCCGGGACCGCAACAGCCGGATGTCGGCGATCCCCTTTCTGATCATGAGCGCGCGATCAAGCCCGAGTCCCAGGGCCAGCCCGGACCAGACGCCCGGATCAAGATCGGAACGGGTCAGCACGGTCCGCCCCGCCAGGCCGCACTCGGCGAGTTCGAGCCATTCGCCGTCGATGCTGACCTCGACCTGCAGCCCGTGCGAGGTGTACGGGTGCACGGCCGGGATCACCCGCCACCGGGCCCCGGGCAGCACCGCCTGGACGACGGTCCGGGCCAGCCGGTGCAGGTCGTCGACGCCGAGCCTGGTCCCGTTGCTCAGTCGCCACAGGTCGACCTGGTGCGGGGTGCCGACGTGCGTCCGGTCGATCACGTCGCGCCGATAGACCAGCCCGGGCAGGGCCAGGATCTGATCATGACCGGCGGGTGCGTCCCGGAGCCGGTCGAGCAGGCCGGGAACGCCCGCGCTGGTGTGGCTGCGCAGCATCACCGACGGGCTGAGATGCCTTGAATAGCGGGAATCCCGGGTGATGTCGTCGCTCGCGTAGCCGAGCCGGTCGTAGTTGTCGGCGGTGGCGACCAGAGGCGGCAGCCGGTGCTCGACGACGGTCACCCCGGCCTCCCGGCCGACCGCGTCGAGAATCTCGGTCAAGATCAACTGCAGGGAGTGCCGGCCCTGGGCCGGATCGGTCAGATCGGGTACGGCGAGCGCAGCGGACAGCTCGGACGGCGAGAGATAGTGCAGGTGAGACATGGGAGTGGTCCTTCGGATGAGGTCTGAGACGGGGGAGAGAACCCCTCGACCACTCCGGACCGGATCAGCGCAGCGTCAGCACGCCCCGGCCGGACTGCGGCCGAGGGCGAAGAAATCGCCGACTGTCGATCATGATCAAACGATAACCCCGGCCGACCCGATCCTCAAGTCGGCACCGCCTGCCCCGGCTTGGCCCTGGTCGGTTTTTCACGTTCCGTGAAAAACTGGCACTTCCCGCGAGATATAACTCGCGGGAAGCGACAAGAAGTGTCGGGAAGTGGGTCGCGGGCGGCCTGGGCCGGCCGTCAGACGCCGGTGAAGTCCTTGACCAGCGTCTCGGCGGCGCGCTGCAGTTCGGCGGCGACGGCGGGCACCTGATCGGTGGCGAACCGGCTCGCCGGGGCGGACAGGCTGATCGAGGCGGGCAGGCCGATCCCGGGCAGTGGCACCGCGACGCAGCGGCCCTCGTCCTCGTTCTCCTGGTCGTCGATCGCGTAGCCGAGTTCGCGGATCCGGTCCAGCTCGCTCAGGTACGCGCGCACCGAGGTGATCGTGGTCCGGGTCCGGCGCGGCATCCCCTCCGCGGCGAGGATCGCCTTCACCCGGTCCAGGTCGAGGGTGGAGGCGATCGCCTTGCCGAGCGCGGTGCAGTGGATCGGATCCCGGTCGCCCGGCCGGGCCGCGAGCCGGACACTCTTCGGGCTCTCCACGATCTCGATGTAGGAGACCCGGTTGCGGTCCAGGATGCCGAGGTTGATGGTCTCGGAGAACCGGTCCCGCAGCCGGTTCAGCTGCGGCCGCGCCCGGTCGGCCAGCACGTTGAGCTGCTGCGACTGCAGCGGCAGGAACGCTGCCCCGATCCGGAACAGGCCGGTCGGCTCGTCGCGCCGGACGTAGCGCCGTTCCTCCAGCGTCGCCAGGTAACGGAAGGCGGAGCTCTTCGGGAACGCGGCCCGCTCCGCGACCTGGGTCAGCGTGAAGCCCTCGGGATTCTCCTGGATCAGGTCGAGGATGTCGCAGACCCGTTGGACGGCGCGGATCGAGTACGCGTTGGTCGAGGGCTGATCCATCTGCTGACACTCCGGTTTCCGTCGGCGGGCACTCAGATTAGCCTGAATCCGTGGACGGACGCCGTAGCGAGCGGCGTCAGAGGGGTGCGCTGGTGGTGTCGCCGGCGCGAGGGTGGTCTGGTTGACCATTGAGCGTCGGCGACGCCGCCAGCGTGCCCCTCTGGGGTCGCGCAGTAGGCGTGCGTCCACGGATTCAGGCTAAAAGCCCTGCCGGGAAGCCGGTGGCCAGCAACGGGCCATTACCAGGCGAGGGGCGCGCCGCCGGATTCCGCGCTCTGCTGGGCCAGCAGTGCGACCCGGGTGGCGAGCAGGCTCTCCGCGGTGGTCACGGCCGGCTCGGTATCGGCGATGATCGCGTCGAAGAAGAACTGCATCGGCCGCATCGGCGCCTGCAGCGGCTCGGTCCAGGTCGGCCGGTCGTGGGTGGCCACGGTGAGCGTCTCGTAGCCCCAGTCGATCTCCGCGGTGCCCTCGGAGCCGCTCAGCCGCATCCGGTAGTGCCCGTGCAGTTCGGCGGCCTCCGGGGACAGCCAGTTCGCCTCGATGGTGGCGATCGCCGAGCCGGCCCGGAGCAGCAGCGCGACATGATCATCGAAGTCCGGGTGGTCGGCGCTGCGGACGTTGCCGGTCGCCGCCGAGACCGTACCGCTGGTGGCGCCGGTGAAGTACAGAGCAAGATCAACATCGTGCACCGGCAGGTCGCCCGCCGCGCCGCCGTACGCCGCCGAGTCGAAGAACCAGGCCGGCCGGTTGGACTGGGTGAGCTTGTGCGGCCCGGTGCTCGCGATCAAGGCCAGCTCGCCGAGCACGCCCTGGTCGACCAGCCGCTTGGCCGCGACGGTGGCCGCCGAGAAGCGCTTGGTGAACATCAGGCCGAGCCGGCGGTCGCTGTCGGCGAACGCGGCGCCGATCTGGTCCAGCTGCTCCAGCGTGGTGCAGAGCGGCTTGTCCGCGAACACGTGCGCCCCCGCGGCGAGCGCGGTCAGCACGGCCTCGCTGCGCTGCGCGTAGATCCCGGAGACCACGGCGACGTCGACCCGGTGCCGTTCCAGCAGTTCGGCGTGGCTGGCGTAGACGGGCGCCGAAACGCCACCGAGGAAGCGTTCCCGCATGGTGGCGTCGGGCTCACTCGCGCCGACCAGGGCGACGTCGTCGCGCCAGGCGATCTCCTCCAGCGCCTCGCCGATGTGCGGGTGGGCGGCACCGAGCACGGCGACCTGAAGCATGTGTTTCTCCTTGATCAGGAAAGTTCGTCGGGGTTCACGGCGCGGCCGGATTCGGCCGCGGCATAGATCGCGCAGAGCAGGCGCACGGTGGCGACGGCGTCATCGAGGTCCGGCTGGTCCTGCGGGTCCGAACCGAGCGCGCCGATCAACTGCTGCCACTGGGTGACATGGCCGGCGATGCCGATGTTGGCCGGGTCGGCGGCACCGCTCTTGACCTCCTCGCCGGCGGCGGGCCGGGGGACCGGCACGTCCCAGCGGATCACCTCGCCCTGGCCGAGTTCGATGCCGCCGGAGGCGAACTGGAGGGTCACCGTCGCCGGGGTGCCGGGCGGCGTCGCGGTCGAGGTGCTGATCATGCCCAGGGCGCCGGACCGGAAGGCCAGCGTCGCGACCGTGGTGTCCTCGGCGTCGATGTCATGCCCGAGCGTCGCGTACTGGGCGGTGACCGCGCCGACCGGCCCGGCCAGCCAGCGCAGCAGGTCGATGTTGTGCACGCCCTGGTTCATCACGGACCCGCCGCCGGCCGCCATCGAGCCGCGCCAGCCGACCGCCGTGTAGTAGTCGTCGTCGCGCCACCAGTGCACCTGGGTCGCGGCCAGCCGCAGCGGCCCCAGCTCGCCGGCGTCGATCAGGCGCTTGACGTGCGCGTACTCGGTCTCGTAGTGCCGTTGCGCGACCATCCGTACGATCAGGCCGCGGTCGCGGGCCAGCCGCCGGATCTGCTCGGCCTCGGCCACCGCGAGGGTCAGCGGCTTCTCGACCAGCACGTGCTTGCCGGCCTCGAGCGCGGCGAGGGTCAGCTCGCCGTGGGTCTGCGACGGCGCGGCGACGGCGATCACGGAGACGTCGGGGTGGTTGATCACCGCATCCACCGGGAGCTGCTCGGCGTCCGGCCAGCCGGCCTCGGCCGCCTTGGCCGGGCTGCCCCCGCTGTAGGCCACCAGGGAAACGCCCTGATCACCGGAGCCGGCGATCGCCGCGAGCGCCCGGGCATGGGTGACACCGATGCTGCCGAGGCCGACGATGCCGACGCCGAGGCGGTTCGCGGAGATCATAAAGCCCAAACCTAAAGCTTCCCCGATCGGGATGCAACCGATTGCAGATTTCCGTTGTGGGGCCGGTGTGCGACTGCTACAGTTCCTCGAATCAGCGTCTCACCGCACGCACTCCAGGGGTAGCTTCTCAATGACACGGAGTACGGAAATCCCCGGCCCAGACGATACCGATCGCCCGCTCGACTGGGGGCAGAGGTTCGACCGGATCATGCCGTTCGGCTCCAGTACGTCCTCCAAGCGGGCCCGGCTCACCCCGGAGGAGCCGACCGTGATCGTCCGCGGCGACGGGTGCCGCGTGATCGACGACCAAGATCGCGAGTTCATCGACTTCCGCAACTCGCTCGGTCCGGTGACGCTGGGCTACCGGTTCCCGGCGATCGACCGGGCCATCCGCGACCAGCTCGACCAGGGCATCGTCTTCGGGCATCCGCACCCGATCGAGTGCGAGGTGGCGGAGCGGTTCTGTGATCTTGTGCCGGGCATGGAGCAGGCCCGGTTCCTGAAGACCGGCGGTGAGGCGATCGCGGCCGCGATCAGGATCGCCCGCGCGCACACCGGCCGGGAGCGGATCATCCAGGTCGGCTACAACGGCTGGCTGAACAGCCTCGGCGGCGGCGGAGTCGTGCTGCCCGGCCAGGCCGGAGCGGTCGCCGGGGTGCCGAAGGCCCTCAGCGAACTCCATCACCCGGCGGACTGGAACGACGTCGCCGGCGTGGAACGGATCCTGGCCGAGCATCCGGGCGAGATCGCCGCGATCGTCGTCGCGGCCGACTACGCGGGCATCGGCGCCGGCTGGCGGTTCTATCCGGCCCTGCGCAAACTCGCCGATGATCATGGAACGTTGTTGATCTTCGACGAGATCGTGACCGGCTTCCGGATCGCGATCGGCGGCGTCACCGAGTACTTCGGCGTGCACCCCGACCTGGCCGTGTTCGGCAAGGGGATCGCCAACGGGATGCCGATCTCGGTGTATGCGGGCCGGCGCGACGTGATGGCGGCCTGCGGCCCGGGCGGCGCGGTGATCTCGTCGACCTTCGGCGGCGAGACCCTGTCCCTGGCCGCGGCCAAGGCGGCGATGGACGTCTACGTGGAGGAGTCGGTGGTCGGCTACCTGTGGCGGGAGGGCGAGCGGTTCTGGTCCCAGGTGGACCGGCTGCTGGCCGACCATGGCGTGCCGATCACGATCAAGGGCTACCCGCCCTGTCCGGCGTTCGTCGCGGCCGACGGTGCGCCGGCCGGCGTGCTGGACCGCTTCTTCCGGGCGGCCTACCGGCACGGCGTCTCCCTCTACACGATCTCGTACGTGAACTTCAGCCACCGTCCGGAGGACCTGGACGCGGCCCGGGACCGGCTGGCCCGCGCCGCCGCCGACGTGGCCGCGGAACTGGCCGGTGAGTCGGTCGTCGAGGGGGCCCGGTCATGATCATCGACGCGCACACCCACCTGACGGCCGGCGACTCCACGCTGACCGAGCAGGCCGTCGCCGAGTGCACCCGGCTCGGCGTCGACAAGATCGTCTGCTCCTCGATCGCTGGCTATCGGCACTATCCGGTGGACCAGCAGGTCAGCCGGGCCAACGACGCCATGGTCGAGGTGATGGCGGCGCATCCGGACCTGGTGCTGGGCTACTGCTACGTCAATCCGCGACACGGCAAGCCGGCCCTGGACGACCTGCGCCGCCGCGTCGAGGAGCAGGGCATGATCGGGATCAAGCTCTGGGTGGCCACCCGGTGCGACGACCCGCTGGTCGATCCGGTGATCGAGCAGGCGATCGCGTACCGGCTGCCGGTGCTGGTGCACGCGTGGCGCAAGACGGTCGGTCAGCTGTCGTACGAGTCGACGGCGGAGAACGTGGCCCGGCTGGGCGAGCGCTATCCGGAGGCTTCGATCATCATGGCTCACCTGGGTGGCCAGACCGAGAGCGCGATGAACGCGATCGCGCCGTACCCGAACATCCGGACCGACACCTCCGGCTCGCTGATCGGCGGCGCCGAGGTCGCGATCGCCGTCGAACGGCTCGGCGCGGAGCGGGTGATCTTCGGCTCCGACCTGCACGGTGGTGATCTTGCGGTGAACCTCGGCAAGATCATCGCCGCCGAACTGTCGCCGGCCGACCAGGCGCTGGTGCTCGGCGGCAACATGGCGGCCCTGCTCGCGGAGGTACGGCGATGACGACGGCTCCATCGAACGACCTGGATCCGCTGGCGATCTTCGCCACCCAGCGCGGCATCGACCTGACCGCCTTCGTCGGCACCTGGCCGTGGCGGCTGCAGGCGAGCGCAGGTCCGGCCCGGCTGATCGAGCTGGCCGACCGGCTCGGCCTGGAGGCCCTCTGCGTCAGCCACCTGGCGTCGGTCTTCGGCTTCGACACGAACGCCGGCAACGAGGCACTCTGGCAGGCCGCCGCCGATGATCAACGGCTGTGGCCGTTCGTGATCATCAACCCGACCGAGCCCGGCTGGACCGAGGAACTGGAACGGGCGAGCGGCAACGGGGCGCGCGGGATCCGGCTGGTGCCCGCGTACCAGTGGTTCGGGTTGGCCGGCCCGGCGGTCGCGGACCTGTTCGAGGCCGCCGACGAGCTCGGGCTGCCGGTGCAGGTCTGCATCAACCTCGACGACGAGCGGGTCCGGCATCCGCGCTATGCGGTGGATTCGATCGACTCGGCGGCGATCGCCGAACTGATCCGTACCCGGGCCGGTCGCCGGATCGGGTTCAGCGGGATCAAGTACACCGACTGGCCGGAGATCGCGGCGCATCTCGATCATGGACACGACCTGTCCCGGGTGCTGGTCGATCTCTGGTTCACCAACGGGCCGGTCGGCGCGCTCGGTGAGCTGTGCGGGAACGGCCTCGACCGGCTGTTCGGCTTCGGCAGCTGCCATCCGGTGCAGGAGCTGGTCGCGACGGCGTACCAGCTCGGCGCCGCCGATCTCGACCATGATCAACGAGCCCGGCTCTGCGGCGACAACGCGCGGCGCTGGTTCGACGCAGAGGAGGAGTGAACCCGGTGCAGACCGTGCAGGCGGGATTCCAGGCCGGTCACGGCGTGGTGGTGACGGAGGGCAAGCTCGACGAGCCCGGACCGGACGAGGTCCTGATCGCTCCGGCGTTCAGCTTCCTCAGCGCCGGCACCGAACTGATGTCGCTGCGGGCGTTCCGGGCCGCAGAGCCGGACCAGCGGCCGCCGGCTCAACCGGGTTACAGCCAGGCCGGCACCGTGCTGGCCGTCGGCGACCGGGTGGACCGGATTGCCGTCGGGGACCGGGTGGTCGCGATCGGCGCCGGGGCCTTCCACGCGTCCCGCACCCTGGTCGCCCGCAACCTGGTGGTGCCGCTGCCGGACCAGGTGGACCTGGCCGAGGCCGCGACGATGGCCATGTGCTGCTTCGCCCTGGAGGCGGTGCACAAGTCGGCCGCCCGGATCGGACAGTCGGCGATCGTCTTCGGCGCCGGCATGATGGGCCAGCTCGCCGCGCGGCTGTACCGGATCGGCGGCGCGCGGGTGGCGATCATGGACTCGGAGCCGTACCGGCTGTCGTTGGTGCCGTCCGGCATCGCGACCTTCAGCACCGATGATCATGGTTGGGCCGGGCTGGCCGAGTGGGCCCAGCCCTATGGGATCGAGCACGCCTGTGTCGCCTTCGGTGGCGATGCCAGTGACACGATCGAGCGGCTGAAGCCGATCATGTCGACCGCCCCGGACGGGGTGCCGCATGGCCGGTTCGTCTTCCCGGGCGGGGCGAAGGCCACGCTGCTGATGGCCTCCAACCTGGGCAACATCGAGTTCGTCAGCTCGGCCAAGGCCGGGCCCGGCTATCGCGACCCGGCCTACGAGAGCGGCGTCGACTACCCGGCCGTGTACGTCAGCTCACCGGTCCGCCGCAACGTGGAGACGCTGCTCGACTTGATCAGCCGGTCGGCCGACGATCCGCGCCGGCTGGACCTGACCGGCCTGATCACGCACCGGTTCCCGATCACCGAGGCGCCGGACGGCTACCGGCTGGTCGAGGAGTCGCCGGGCGAGGCGATGGCCGTCCTGTTCAGCTACCCGGATCCGGACTGAAGGAGGCCACCATGGCGAGGTTCCGCGATCGGGTCGTGATCATCACCGGCGGCGGTTCGGGAATCGGCGCCACGATGGCGGAGTTGTTCGCGGCCGAGGGCGCTTCCGTGTTCGTCTTCGACCGCACCGCCGCGGTCGCGGAACACCCGGCCGGCCGGGTCGTCGACGTCACCGACCGGGCCGCGGTCCGGGCCGCCGTGGCGGAGATCGAAGCCGAGCAGAACCGGATCGACGTCTTGATCAACAACGCCGCGGTCGCGGGCGACACCCCGTTCCTGGAGCTGACCGAGGAACAGTGGGACGCCGAGGTGGCGGTCACCCTCAAGGGCAGCTTCCTCTGCAGCCAGGCGGTGCTGCCCGGGATGATCACCCGCGGCGCCGGGAGCATCGTCAACATCGGCTCGGTCAACGGTTCGCAGTATCTCGGCAACGAGGCCTACAGCGCGGCCAAGTCCGGGCTGCTCAGCCTGACCCGCAGCCTGGCCGTCCGGTACGGGCCGGACGGTGTTCGCTGCAACGCGATCCTGCCGGGCACGATCCGGACACCGATCTGGGACGACCGGCTGGCCGCCGAGCCGGACCGGCTGGAGAAGGTGTCCCGCTGGTATCCGCTCGGCCGGGTGGGGGCACCCGAGGACGTGGCCCGGGCGGCCCTGTTCCTGGCGTCCGACGACGCCGCCTGGATCACCGGGGTGGCGCTGCCGGTGGACGGCGGCCTGCTGGCCGGGAACCTGCCGATGACCCGGGAGGTCGTTTCGGAATGATCATGGACCCGGACTGCTGGGACGATGATCAACTTCACGCGGAGGCCGCCCGCCGTGGCGCGGCGGGCGCGAGGGCACGGGAGCTGCCGGTCGACTACTACCGGATCGGCTACCGGCTGAGCTGTCCGCTGCCGCTCGACTCCCGGCCGCAGGACTTCCCGGCACCGATTCCGGGCATCCCGATCTACCCGTGGCTGGTCTGGATCGGCTGGGGCCTGGAGGAGCGCTGGGCCGCCCTGCACAACGCCGGCGCCGCCGAGACCGTCCTGCGGGAACTGACCGGGCTGGCCGGCTGGTCGACCTTCGTCGACGACAGTGATCAGGCGGGCTTGATCACCGCCTCGGTCGCGCTCTGGCTGACCCGCGGGCTGGCCGCCGCGAACGGTCAGGCCCGAGCCGAGCTGGCCCGGACTGCCGACCGCCTGATCACCGACTCGCTGCTGCCGCGGTACCGGCGGGAACGGGCCGAGCCGCCGGCGGACGACCTGCGCCGGCTGCAGAACATCCGGCTGATCCCGCTCTTCACGGCGGGCCGGCTGGCCGCCGAACTTGATCACCCGGCGCTGCCGGAGCTCCGTGAGCTGGCCGACCAGGCCGTGTCGCTGTGGGTACGGCTCCGTCGCGACGCCGGCTACACGGAGGGCGTCGGCTACGACGGCTACCTGATCGAACACCTGCTGGAGTGGCTGGCGGTCACCCCCGATGCGGCGGCGACCGAGGAGATCCGGAGCGCCGCCCTCGGCTGGCCGGCGACGACCGTGCCCGGCCGGCCCGACCTGCAGGTGCCGCTCGGCGACGTCGAGCCCGAGATGACGCAGTGGCTTACCGTGATCGCCGCGGTGGCGGCCACCGAGCCCGGACTCGCGGACTGGTGCCGTACGGTGCCGCTGCGGGCGTTTCCGTCGGCCGCGTTGACCCGGATGCTGGCCTGGCCCGAGCCTGACGACGGTCCGGCGCTCCCGGTCACCGGGGTCCGGCAACCGGGTGCGGTGGCGCTGCGGACGGCCGGTCCGGGAACGACCGGCGAGGTGCTGGCCGCGGTGGCCACGCCCCGGGTCGAGGTCGGCCATCTCCATCACGACGCTGGCCAGCTGGTCCTCGGCTGGCGCCGGCCGGACCTGGATCTCCGATCCCGGCTATCAGCAGTACCGGTCCGGTGCGGAGCGGGACTTCACTCTTGATCATGGAGCGCACAACGCTCCGGTGATCGACGGCGCCGGCCAGACCCGGCGGGGCGCCGTGCTGACCGCGTGGTCGGCGACCGAGGCGGTCGTCGACCTCGGCGGCTGCTATCCGGAGCTGACCGGGCCGCTGCACCGGGCGGTCCGGCTGGACGGGGCCACGGTGCTGGTCCGGGACGTCCTCGCCGGCGCCACCGAGGTGATCACGCACTGGCTGGCTCCGGGCGACCTGCACTGGCAGTTCGTCGACGGCTGGGCCCGGCTCTCCGGTGATGATCAAGAAGAGGCGGTGTGGTTCGGCTGTTCGAGCACGGACCTGTCGCCCCGCTGGCTCGGCCGGCACCCGGGCAGCCGCGGCCAGCTCACGCTGACCGTACCGACGACGACGGAGACGACCGACTGGGTGTTCGTCCTGGATCCGTCGGCCGGTTGGCAACCCCCATCGAAAACGATCTTGGAGAAGCGATCATGAGCAAGGTGAGCAGAACCCTTGGCCGACGCGGTTTCCTGACCGGCGTCTCACTCGGCGCCGCCGCCACCGGCTTCGCCCTGGCCGGCTGTTCGAGCCCGTCCTCGGGCGGCCCGGGCGGCGGTACGAACGCGGAGGCGGTCCCGCCGCCGACCCGGATCCCGTACACGGGCGTGAAGGCGGACCTGCCCGAGGGCGACGGCGGCATCCCGGCCGGCTACTTCGCGTACCCCAAGGAGCCGGTCAAGCGGGACGGCTTCCCGCTGTCGCTGTCGGCGCCGGTGACCACGCTGTTGCAGTCCGATCAGGTGATCGCGCAGCGCGGCCAGAACTCCTGGTGGCAGGCGATCGAGAAGCAGTCCGGGGTCACGGTGGAGATCAACACCGTGACGTCGACCGACTACCAGGCGAAGTTCCAGACCACCATCGCCGGCGGCCAGATCCCCGACCTGTGCCAGGTGATCAACGTGCCGGGCATGCCAGGGATGCTGGAGAAGTACTTCGCCGACCTCTCCGATCACCTGTCCGGGGACAAGATCAAGGACTATCCGGTGCTGGCGTCGATCCCGACGCTCGCCTGGCAGGTGCCGATGCAGAACGGGCGGATCTGGGGCATCCCGCAGCCCCGGCCGCACGGCGGCCAGATCGCCAGCTACCGCAGCGATCTCTTCGAGTCGTTCGGGATCTCCGAGCCGCCGGACCTGTCCGACGGGCAGGACTTCCTCGACCTGTGCCGGCAGCTGACCGACCCGAAGCGGTCGAAGTTCGCGATGGGTGCGCACCCGGCCGACTGGATGCTGCAGTCGATGCTGGAGATGATGGGCGGCCCGAACAACTGGTCCGAGGAGGGCGGCGCGTTCGCCCACGAATACGAGTCGCCGATCATGAAGGACGCGCTGTCCGAGACCGGCAAGATGTATCAGGAGGGCCTGATCCATCCGGACGGCGTCGCGAACCCGTCGCAGAACTGGCCCTGGTGGATGGGTGGCACCACGTCGATCTACCTGCAGGACTTCTCCCAGTGGATGCGCTACGGGCGGCTCTATCCGCAGTGGCGGATCAACGTGCTGACGCTGCCCCAGTGGAGCGGCGGCGGTGCGGCGCAGAAGCACCTCGGCAATCCGGCCTACGGGGCCTGGTGCGGGATCAAGGCCGACTCCGAGGACCGGGTCAAGGAACTGCTGACGTTCGTCGACTACGTGGCGTCGCCGTTCGGCACCGCGGAGTACCTCACGGTGAACTTCGGCGCCGAGGGGACCGATCACACGCTGAGGGAGACCGACCCGATCCTCACCGAGTCGGCGTCGATCAACTCCCCGCAGGGCCTGCACTACTGCGGCTCGCAGCAGTACGGATCCCTTTACATGCCAGGGGATCCGGACCGGGTGAAGGCCATGCACGCGTACGCGACCAAGATCCTCAAGGACGGGGTGCTGAACGCCGCCCTCGGTCTCTACTCGGAGGAGAGCGTGACCAAGGGCGCCGCCGCGACGGCCCGGATGAAGGACGCCCAGACGGAGATCATCGTCGGACGCAAGCCCGTGTCCGGCTGGGACGACGCGGTCAAGCAGTGGAAGAGCGAGACCGGCGACGCCCAGCGCAAGGAACTCGAGGAGGGCTTCCAGAAGAGGGGACCGCGCTGACGATCGAACTGGCTGAGGTAGTCTGAAACGTCATATCAGTGGTATGACTCGCTGGGACCCTGATGGTATCCTGGCCGCATGTCCGAGATGACCACGATCAAGGTGCCCAAGGACTTGCGTGAGACCGTGATGCGGTCCGCCCGAGCCGAGGGGCTGACGGCGGCTGAGTTCTTGCGGCGCGTGACCGACGAGCATGCCCGGACGCAGCGGTTCGCAGCGGTTCGGCAGGCCTATGGCGGCGGTGGTCGGGACAGCGACTACGACGAGGTCACGGAGGTGTGGGATCAAGCCGCGGACGATGGCCTAGCCGATGCGTGAGTTGCGCCGGGGCGACGTGGTGTGGGTCGATTTCAGCCCGACTCGTGGCCGCGAACAGTTCGGCCAGCGACCAGCGGTCATCGTCGCATCGAACGACTATCTGGAGTCTGTGCCCGACCTCGCGATCGCCCTCCCCGTCTCGACCAAGGACCGTGGCTGGCCCCACCATGTGCGGCTGACAGGCTCCGGTCTGCGTCTGCGCAAGGCCGGTTGGGCGCTCACGGAACAGCCACGAGCCATCAGTCGAGACCGGGTGAGCCGGACGGCCGGCCGGATCGACGCGGATTGCCTGCATGAGATCGATCAGTGGCTGCGAGACTTCCTCGGCCTCTACTGACCGTGGTTCAGCCGACCGGGAGATCGCGGCGGCGCAGGGCGGCCAGGCCGGTCATGATCAACACCAGCGACGCGCCGACCATGATCAGCAGCGGTAGCGGGGTGAAGGTCCCGCCGGGCAGCTCCGGGACGTACTCGAACACGGAGAGCCGGGCGACCCAGTGCCCCGGCGCGAGCTCGCCGGTGATCCAGCCGAAGAACAGGCTGACCGCGGCGAGGGCGTACGTGATCGCGGCCAGTCGCGGCCGCCAGCCGAACAGGGCGAACGCGATCGCGGTGAACAGCCAGACCAGCGGCAGGTAGACCAGCGCGCCGGGGAGCACCCGGGCCAGGTCGGCGCCGAGGTTCCCGGTGATCAGGCCGAGGCCGAGGCCGTGGAACAGCCCGCCCGCGACGATGCCGACGGTCCCGTTGACCAGCGCCAGCAGCAGGTGGCCGGTGGCCCAGCGGAGCCGGTCGACGGGGCCGGCGAGCAGGAGTTCGGCGCGGCCGTCGCGTTCCTCGACCCGCAGCCGCAGCACCGCGTTCACGGCGCTGCAGGCACCGACGACGCCGGCCATCATCATCATGCCGACGACGTACTGGTCGATCACGTTGCCCGGTCCGCCGATCCGGGCGACGGCCTGACGGCCCGCCTCGGTGCGGTCGAGCAGCTCGGAGATGCTGAGCCCGACCACGCCGGTCAGCAGCCCGACCAGGGCGAAGCCGGCGGCCCAGCTGGCCAGCCCGCCGCGATGCAGCCGCAAGGCCAACGCGAACGGTGAGGCCAGGGAGCCGGCGGCGGTGGCGGGACCGGGCCGGGGCCGGACCACGCCGCTGCCGAGATCACGCCGGCCGGACACCCACAGCGAGCCTGCGACGACCAGTCCGATGATCACCGCGACGACGGCGGCCACCCACCAACGCTCACCGCTGAACGGGTGCAACTGCCCGGCCCAGGAGATCGGGGAGGCCCAGGACAGCCAGCCGAAGCCGCCGCCGGTCTGGGCGCTGACGTCGCCGACGCCCCGGATCAGGAAGGCCGCGGAGATGATCATGACGCCGATCAGCCGGGCGGTGCCGGCCTCGGTGGTGAGCTGGGCGACCAGTCCGCCGATCGCGGCGAACGTGCAGCCGACCAGTCCCAGTCCGAGGCCGTACGCCAGCGAACCGGCGACCGGCAGGCCGGCCAGCGCTAGGGCCAGCGTCGAGCCGAGGCCCAGCAGCAGGCTCACTGCGCCGTACTCGATCATGGCTGCGGCCAGCGCGGCGTGCCGGCCGACCCGGGTCGCGGCGACCAGCTCGCGGCGCCCGGCGGCCTCCTCGGACCGGGTGTGCCGCATGATCAACAAGAGCACCAGGACGGCGACGACCACCGGCAGGAAGCCGGCCCGCCAGGTGACCAGTTCGCCGAGGCTCGAGCCGCGCAGCACCCCGTACGTGACGGAGAAGGCGGCGTTGTGCAGGCTGGTCTCGGCGTAGGCCTGGCGAGCCTCGGCGGTCGGCGCGGCGGCCGTGAACGCCGCCACGAAGACGAGTTGCACCAGGCCGGGGAAGACGATGATCCCGGGCAGGAACCAGCGGTCGCGGCGCAGGAACAGCCGCAGCATCGCCCCGGTGCCGGTGAAGGTGCCGTTCACCGGGCACCGGACCCGGTCGGCACCCGCTCGGCCCGGGCGGACGACTCGTAGTGGCGGAGGAAGAGCTGCTCCAGCGTCGGCGGCTGACTGATCAGCCCACGGACGCCGGCCGCCACCAGCAGCCCGAGCGCCGCCTCCAGCTGCTCGGGATCGACATCGAACCTGATCTTGGTCCCGTCCGCCTCGAGGTCGTGCACACCAGGCAGCGTCGCGAGCGCCGGCGCCGGCCCGGTCAGCTCGGCCTGGATCGTGGTCCGGGTCAGGTGCCGCAACTGATCCAGGGTGCCGGACTCGACGGTCCGGCCGTCCCGGATGATCGTCACCCGGTCACAGAGCGCCTCGACCTCGGACAGGATGTGACTGGACAGCAGGACCGTCGCCCCGGACTTCTGGTGGATCTCGGCCACGACGTCGCGGAAGACGGCCTCCATCAACGGATCGAGGCCGGAGGTCGGCTCGTCCAAGATCAACAATTCGGCGTCGGCGGACAGCGCGGCGATCAGCGCGACCTTCTGCCGGTTGCCCTTGGAGTAGGTACGGCTGCGCTTGCGCGGGTCCAGCTCGAATCGCTCGATCAGCTCGTCCCGGCGGCGCCGGTCCTGGCCGCCGCGGAGCCGGGCCAGCAGGTCGATCACCTCCCCGCCGGTGAGGTTGGGCCACAGCGTGACATCGCCCGGCACGTAGCTCAACCGCCGGTGCAGTTCGGTCGCCTCGGTCCAGGGATCCCCGCCCAGCAAGGAGATCCGGCCGTCGTCGGGCCTGATCATGCCGAGCAGGATGCGGAGGGTGGTGGTCTTGCCGGCCCCGTTCGGGCCCAGGAAGCCGTGCACCTCGCCGGTGGTGACGCTGAGGTCGAACCGGTCCAGGGCCCGGTTGGCGCCGAAGTTCTTGATCAACCCGGACACCGTGATGGCGTCGGTCATCGAGTTCTCCTTGGGAGTGGTTGGTCGTTCGGGCCGGCCGCCATGGCGTCGAGCGCGGTGTGGATGCGCTCGGCCTCGGGCCGGCTCAGGATGGGATGCGAGTAGAGGTCGACCAGCGAGCGCATCAACAGCAGCTCGCCTTCCGGGGTCTCCGGGTCGACGCCGAAGCCGCGTTCGAGGTGCGGCCGCAGCAGGGTCACCGAGAGGCTCATCGCGGTCAGCAGCGCCGCTCGAGCCGTCGCAGGGGTGCGCGGCGGGTCCGGGTCGGCCGCGTCGGTCGCAGCCAGCCACTCGGTCGAAAGGGCAGCCATGTGATCGAAGATCGCACTGGGCCCGCCGTCGGTCAGGCTGCGGACCAGGTAGTTCTGGTAGCGGCGCAGCTCGGCCGCGGGATTGATCGGGCCGGCTGCCGGGAAGGCGTGCGCCTGCTCGTTCAGCCGCCCGATGATCTTGGTCAGGTGATCATCACAGGCCTCCCGCAGGGCCTGCTTGGAGCCGTAGTGGTGTCGCACCAGTCCCGACGAAACCCCTGCTGCCGTAGCGATCCCGCGGATCGTCGCCCGGTCGAACCCGAGTTCGCCGAACTGCTGGATCGCGGCCTCCCTGATCCGCGCGCGGGCGGTCAGATCATCCGGGTCGGAAACGTTCGTCATCACTACCTCCAGGAAGAGCGTACTACTCACGTGCATCATTTACTACACATGTGTGTAGCGACACGTTTTCGGGAGTCGACGAGCGGCGCGGGGCGGATCAGGGGGAGCGGAACCCGGCCACGGGTTCGACCCTCGCGGCCCACTGGCCGCCCGAGTCGTACCAGGGGTTGGATCGAGCTGCCAAGCCGTGCCCGGGCCCAGCCTGTCGGGCCATGCCGTTAGCGGAGGTTCAGTTAGAACGCCGCGGAGCCTGAACCTTCCACGGGGCGGGACGCCGCGAACCCGGAGGCGCCGGCGCGGCTAGGTTCGATCACGGGCGTCGTCGGCAGCCCGCAGAGGAGGTGGCTTGCGATGTCAGCAATCGGTTCGGAGGTCGTGTCCGCACTGGGCTTGGACGAAGCGGAGGCCGAGCCGGTCATCGGCGGCCGGGTCAATAAGGTCTGGCGGGCCTACCGTGACGGTGTCCCGGTCGCCCTGCGCCAGTCGCCGTCGTTCAGGTTGCTGCCCGAGGTGGCTTACGAGTGCGAGTTGCTGGCGACCCTCGTCGACACGGGCGCGCCGGTCGCAGCCGTGGTCGCCGGTCCGACTTCGGTGAACGGCTCAGTCTGGGTCGCCTTCGACTGGGTCCGTGGCGCGCATCCTGAAGTCCCGGTCGCGGACCCGGCGTCCTACGGGCGGCTGCTCGCCGAGCTGCATGAGCACACGGCGAAGCAGCTGGATCAGCTCGGGCAGCGGCCCGGCTGGGGCCGACTGGACGAGTTTCTCACCCTGCCGCGACCGGGTGGCGGCAGCACGATGGCGGAGGTCCTGCCAGACTTCGAGCGGGCCTTCGGCCGCGCCGGAGCGTGGCTGCGGCGACAGGCGGAGGAGGTGGCCGCGCGGCTGTCCGCAGCATCGATCGCGTCGTACCCGCAGGTCATCGCCCATGGCGACTTCGCCCCAGGCCAAGTGCTGTTCCGCGAGGACCAGGTCGGCGCGGTAGTCGACTGGGACTTTGCACACCTGGACCTCCGGCTGGCCGACCTCGCGATTGCCGCATCCATGGCGCGGCCCACCGTGGCCCGAGCGGCCAGCTTCGTCCGCGGCTACCTCGACGTCGCTGGGACTGACCTCGGCGACCTCGACCTGCTGGCGGACCTGCGCTGCGCGTTCCACCTGAACAACCTCGGCAATCACCTCTGCGCTCGCTGGGCCAATGGCGCCGACATCACGGCTCAGGTGGCGACGATCACCGAACGCCTGGAACGTGACCAATGGTTCGGACCCACTCTGGTCGCGGCGGCGAAGGAGGCGGCGGGTTTGACTTCGTCGCGCGCGGTCGCGGCTCCGGTCACCCGACAGTCGTCCGATCTCGAGCTGGCGCAGGAACTTGCCGATCGGGCTGCGGTCGTGGCCCGCCACTACTTCGAGCGTGGAGTCACCACCGAGACCAAGGATGACGCCAGCCCGGTCACCGAGGCTGATCGCGCGGTGGAGCGGCTGCTGCGCCACGCGCTGGCCGAGCTGCGGCCGGACGACGGCATTCTCGGAGAGGAACTCGGCGCCCAAGTCACCGGGACCCGGACGTGGATTCTCGACCCGATTGACGGCACCGGCGCGTTCGCCAGGGGCAACCCGAATTGGCGGATCCAGATCGCCCTCGACATCGACGGTGAACTCAGCGTGGCCGTCGTCGACGCGCCGGCCCTGGGCGTGCGCTGGTGGGCTTCGGCCGGATCTGGGACGTACGAGCGCAGGACTGGCGAGCCGACCCGGCGACTACGGGTGTCCGAGACGGCGGCGCTCGACGGCGCGCTTGTCGCCCCTCACCCTGCGCCGGTCGTGAACCGTTTGCCGGCCGGTACGCTACGGCCGGCTCCGACTCCGCTGCCGCTCGTCGAGCTCGTCCGCGGTGAGATCGACGCCTTCTTCGTCGACTGTTGTCATCCGTGGGATCACGCACCCTGGATCCTGCTGATCCGGGAGGCCGGCGGCTCGTTCACCGATCACCGCGGCGGATCATCGCCCGACCACCACGGCGGCCTCTACAGCAATCGGCGGATCCACCAAGCTCTGCTCGCCGCATTGCAACCGCCGCTGACGCCCGGCCCGAGCTAGGTGGGCCCGGCCAAAGACGTTGGCAGCGGCTTCGCGAGTGTTCGTGTTCCCCGGCCAGTGCGACGGCGTACCGCTCGGGCCGAGGGTGCGTTCAGTCGGTTGCGGAGCCGACCCGGTCAGCGGACCAGGCGCTCCCGAACCCGTCGCGGGGCCCTCAGCCCGACCTCGATCTGGCGCGGTTGCAGCTCGGTCAGCCGGCAGTACTCGGTGACCAGGCTCATCCGCGGGAATGTGTTGATGATCAACTGGTCCGGGGCGAGCCGGTCCAGCAGCGCGGCAGCGCGCCCGTGCCCGGGGTGGAACGCCGCCGTACCGCCGACGTCGGCGGCACGGAGTTCGGACACCTTGCGCTTCAGTCGGTCGAACGCGAACAGGGTGATCATGATCGAGAACACGGTGGGCACCATGATCACGATCAGCACGATCTCACCGATCGAGCGGTTGATCGCCTCCACGATCCGGTACGTCCAGACGTCGATCACGTAGATCAGCAACAGCGAGAGCAGGCCCCAGTAGATCGAGTAGCGCAGGCAGATCCGGCCATGCAGGTTCAGCGGCTCCTTGCTGTAGTCCCAGAAGACCGTGTGGAAGGCCTTCTCCATGACGAGACTCGCGACATACTCCAGGGCGCTGCCGACCAGCATCCCGACGAAGAACAAGATCAACGGCTCGTGCACGTACGGCAGCAAGAAGAGCGTGATCAACACGCCGCCGATCCCGTAGATCGGGCTGAGCGGGAGGTAGAGCAGCCCGCGCCGGGATTCGATCACGCCGTCCTGCGCGATCGCGTACAGCATCTCGACGATGACGCCGAGCACGCTGAAGATGAAGAAGAACCACAGGATCACGTACAGCTCAGCCCCGAGAATCGTCAGCGTGAACATGGCTCGAACCCTAGCCATCCGCCGCCCGGCCACCCCCGCGACTCGCGCGGCGCCCGGCACGCGTCCCTGACCTGGTCGACGGGCACCGTCAGCTGTCGCGAAAGCGCTTGAACTGGACCGCTGGAGGCCAGTTCAACGTTGAACCTGTCGAGTTGAAGAGCTTTGACGACAGCCGGACGCTCCAAGGCGGGTTCAGGCAGCGAGTGGCACGGGATTGCATCTCAACGCCTCCACCAGCCCCGATTTCGGGACTTTCGGGTCGTCGAAATGCAATCCAGTGCCACTTGCGCGGTCCAAGACCGGACGGAGAGTGGGGCGGTCTCGGTAGCGGCGGCACCCGGAGCGGTGTGGGATCTACTGGTTGCGCTGGAGGTCGACTCGGTGCCAGGGCGTCAGTCCGAGGCGAGGCCTGGCCAGTTCAAGATCGTTCCGCCGCCCCTGGGACCGTGCGGGTTCGTCGCCCGCCGCTCGTCGGGCCGTCTCATTTGTCGGGTCGCCCTGTTCGTCGGGTCACCTGTTCGTCGAGCAGTCTCTCGCGCCGCGCCGCGCCGTGCGCCGCCCGCCCGTTTCGCCGCCCCGGCCCGGTCGCCGAGTCGTTGGGTTCGTCGGACCGGCTCGTTCGTCGGGTCGCCCTGTTCATCGGGTCACCTGTTCGTCGAGCAGTCTCGCCGCGCCGCGCCGTGCGCGGGTCCGCCCGTTCGCCGCCCGCCCGTTCGCCGCCCCGGCCCGTTCGCCGAGTCGTGGGGTTCGTCGGACCGTCTCGTTCGTCGGGTCGCCTCGATCGCCGAGCCAGCTCGTCCGTCGGGTCGCCCGTGCGCCGCCCCGGCCTGGTCGCCGAGTCGTGGGGTTCGTCGGACCGTCTCGTTCGTCGGGTCGTCTCGATCGCCGAGCCGGCTCGTTCGTCGGGTCGCCCGTGCGCCGACCCGCCCATTCCGAGTCGTGCGGTTCGTCGGACGGTCTCGTTCGTCGCGCCGCCCCGGTCGCCGAGCCGTCTCTTTCACGGGCCCGTCTCTTTCACGGGCCCGCCCTTTCACGGGCCCGCCCTTTCACGGGCCCGCCCCTTTCACCGACCCGCCTTCGGCCCACCGCCCCCTTCGCCGACAGGGCACCTCTGCAGCGACACGCCGCAAAAACGGCTGCTTTTGTGCCCAGTCGGCGGGGTTGGTGGGGGTCGGCGGGGGTCGGCGGGGTCAGGGCTCCGTGGGGGCGGGGCGCCTTGGCGGGTCAGGCGAGCCAGGTGTCCAGGTGCTCGGCGACGAAGGCGTCGTCGCGCAGCTGGGGGTAGGCGGCCCAGATGCGGTCGATCTCCTCGAGCTGGCCGGGGCTCAGGACCTCGCCGGGCTCCAGGCACCAGAGGCCCTGCAGCAGGCCCTGGCGGCGGAGGATCTCGTGGATTCCGGGGAGGCAGCCGTGGAACTGGTTCGCGGCATCGAAGATCGCGGCGTTGGCGTCGGTCAGCGGGCCGTCGACGGCGAGCACCCGGTTCAGGGCCTCGGTGTCGCCGGCCTTGGCCAGCTTGCTGTCCTCGAGCAGCTTGACCGCCTCGGCCGTCCAGAGCGACCACTGGCCGAGCAGGCCGCCGATGAACTCCAGTCGCCGCCCACCGGGCAGCGGGAAGTTCATCAGCAGGTCGCCGGCGATGTGATCGTCGTTGCCGGTGTAGAGCGCGATGTCCAGGGCGCGATCGGACTCGGCGATGCCGGTCAGCACGTCCAGGGTGGCGTACCGGTCGAACGGGGCGATCTTGATACCGACCAGGTTCTCGATCTCCGCCATCCCGGTCCAGAACCGGCGCGGCAGCGGCCGGCCGCCGACGCTGGGCTGCAGGTAGAAGCCGATCAACGGCAGCACCTCGGACACGGCCCGGGCCCGTTCCAGCAACTGGTCCAGATCAAGATCACCGGCGCCGTACGGGGCCAGCAGCACCGCGTCGTAGCCGAGCTCGGCGGCCAGCTGGGTCTCGGCGACGGCCTGCTCGGTCGGGCCACAGGCGCCGGCGACCAGGACCGCGTCCTCGTCGCCGGACTCCTTGACCACGTCCGCGGCGAGCGACAGCACCGGCTTGAGCAGGTGGTTGTGCTCGAAGTGGATCCCGAACTGGGTGCTGTGCACGCCGACCGCGATGCCGCCGGCGCCCGCCGCCAGGTAGTAGCGGGACAGGGCACGCTGCCGCCGCTCGTCCAGGTCCAGGTTCTCGGTCAGCGCCAACGGCTGGGCCGGGATCACGGTCCCGGCGGCGAATCGATCAAGGGCACTCATCAGAACTTCCCGTCCCTCGTCTCGAAGTGCGTCGGCTTGCCCAGCATCGCGCCGCCCGCGGCGACCCAGTCCGCGGTCCACTCGATCACTTGATCAAGAGGAACGTTCGGGTAGCCGAACAGGCGGTGGCACTTGGTCGCGTCCGAGAGCAGTGCGGTGTCGGCCTCGCTGCCGGTGTAGGTCACCTCGACGCCCATCCGGGCGGCCAGCTTCGCTGCCGCACGGCGGATCGAGAGGGTCTCCGGGCCGGTCAGGTTGAGGACGAACGGCGACGTGTCGGCGTGGTGCAGCGAACGGAGGATGACCTCGTTGCAGTAGCCCTGCCAGACCACGTTGGCGAACCCGGTGGTCAGGTCGATCGACTCGCCGTTCTTGATCTTGGTGGCGAGATCGACCAGCACGCCGTACTGCAGCTCCACCGCGTAGTTCAACCTGATCAAGGCGAGCTTGGTCTGGTTGGTCTTGGCGAAGTGGGTCAGGATCCGTTCCCGGCCGAGGCACGACATCGCGTAGTCCCCGACCGGCCCGACCGGGTCGTCCTCGGCGCTGCCGCCCGAGGTGACGGGGGACAGCGGGTACACGTTGCCGGTGGACAGGGCGACGATCTTGGCCGCCTTGTACCGCTCGGCGACCCGGCCGGGCAGGTAGGTGTTGGTCGCCCAGGTCGCGGATTCGTTGCCCTGGGTACCGAACTTGGCGCCGACCAGGAAGATCACGTTCTCCGCGTCGGGGAGCGTGGCCAGCGCCTGGTCGTCGGTGATGTCGGCGCGGATCACTCCGGCGCCGGCGCGTTCCAGCCGGTCGGCGAGCTCGCCGCGGCTGAACCGGGACACGGCATGCACCTTGGCCCCGGTGCCCGCCGCGGCGATCCCGCGGCAGGCGAGTTCGATCAAGCTCGGACCGAGCTTTCCTGCGGCGCCGAGGACGACGATGTCACCCCGCAGACGGCTGAGATCGGCGACGAGATCATCGCCGGGTTCACTCAGCGTGTGGTCGAGATCGGCAAGGGTCTTCACGCAACATCCCTTTCAGTTGGCGGTTTTCAGCGCAGCACCGGAGCCGACGACCTTGGTGATGGCGTCGGCGACGGCATGGATCTGCTCGGTGCTGCCGAGCATGATCGTTTGCGGGAACCAGATGGTGTCGGTGCAGACCAGGTCGGAGACCGGGCAGTCGGCCTGCGGGTACGGCTGCCCGAGGCGCTCCGCCAACGCGGTCGACTCGGCGAGCAGGGCTTCGTTGCGGTGCAGCGGCACGTAGCCGCCGGAGGCGCCGACGACGCCCTCCGCGTTCAGGGCCTTCGCGGCCGCGTCGCGCAGGCCGGCCTTGCCGAGCTCGGGTACCCGGAACATGAACAGGTGCCGGCCGTGGGCCGTCATCTCGGCGGGCTCGCGGTCCACCTCGACGCCGTCGACGTCGGCCAGCAGCTGGGTGAGCAGCTTGGCGTTCTCGTCGCGGACCTTCTGCTGTTCCGGCAGCCGGGACAACTGGCCGCGGAGCAGCGCGCCCTGGAACTCGGTCAGCCGGAGGTTGTACCCGACCGACGCGTGCTCGTACCAGCCGCCGCCGCGGACCCGGCCGACGTTCACCAGGGAGTAGACCGCGGAGGCGAGCCGCTCGTCGTCGGTGAGGACGATGCCGCCCTCGCCGGCGGTGATGTTCTTGCTGCTCTGGAAGCTGAACGTGCCGAGATGGCCGATCGCGCCGACCGGCCGGCCGCGCCAGGCGGCGCCGGTCGCCTGCGCGGCGTCCTCGATCAGGGTCAGGCCGCGGGTCTCCGCGATGTGGTTCAGCGCGTCGAGGTTGGCCACCGAGCCGGCCAGGTGGACCGCGATGATCGCCTTGGTCCGCGGGGTGATGGCCCGCTCGACGGAGGCCGGATCGATCAGGTGGGTGTCCGGCTCGACATCGGCGAAGGTCGGCACGGCGCCGACGAACAGGGCGGCCGAGGCGGTGGCGATGAAGGTGTACGGCGGCACGATCACCTCGTCGCCGACCCCGACCCCGGCGGCCCGCAGCGCGGCCGCGATGGCCAGCGTGCCGTTGGTCAGGGCGACGCCGTACTTCGCGCCGTGGGCGGCGGCGAATTCCGACTCGAAGGTCGAGACGATCTCGCCGTGCGTGCTGCCCCACTTGCCGGACTCGAGCACGCCGAGCAGAGCCTGGGCGTCGGCTTCGGAATGTTGCGGCCAGGACGGGAACGGGGGCAGACCCTCGAGTGCGGGGCGCCCACCCTCAACGGCCAAACCCTTGTCGGCACTGGTGCTGGTCACGTCGTCACCTCTCTGAGACTTGCAGCTGGTGCGTCTCGACTCTCGATCCGGTGGCCTCGAGTAGTTTCGGCGCGCAGTATTTTGCATTAGATTAGCGCCTAAATTACCAAGCGTCGAGGTAGGACTCAGCGATGACCACCACAGAACCCTCCGGCCCGATCCGTACCACGCCCTTTCCGACGGTGAACGACCTGTCCGGTCGTCGGATCGGCGCAGAGGAACTCGAGGCCGTCACCCGCGTGATCAACAGCGGTCAATTGAACAGTACGGTCGGCGGCGAGACGCGGGCCTGGGAGCAGGAGTTCGGCGCGTACTGCGGGGTGGAGCACGTCGTGGCCTGCTCCTCCGGTACGTCAGCGCTGCACCTCGCCGTCGCGGCGGTGAACCCGGGGCCGGGCGACGAGATCATCACCACCGGCCTGTCCGACGCCGGCACGGTGCTGCCGATCGTCATGCAGAACGCCATCCCGGTGTTCGCCGATGTCGATCAGCACACCGGCATCCTCGATCCCGCATCGGTCGAGGCGGCGATCACCGAACGGACCAAGGCGATCATCGTCGTGCACCTGTTCGGCGTCCCCGCGCCGGTCGAGGAACTGCGGGAGATCGCGGACCGGCACGGCGTGATCTTGATCGAGGACTGCGCGCAGGCGTACGGCACGCTCACCGCGTCCGGCGCCCGGGCCGGCACCGTCGGGCACCTGGGCTGCTTCAGCCTGCAGCAGTCCAAGCACATCACGGCCGGCGACGGCGGCATGGTGATCAGCAAGAACGAGCCGGACCTGGTCCGCCGGGCCCGGCTGTTCGCCGACAAGGCCTGGCCGCGCGACACCAACGAGCGGACCCATCTGTTCCTCAGCCTGAACTACCGGATGACCGAGCTGCAGGCCGCGGTCGCCCGGGCCCAGCTGCCGAAGCTGGACGGGATCGTCAAGGACCGCAGGGATCGGGCGCACCAGCTGACCGAGGCGATCGCCGACCTGCCCGGCCTGCGCGCCGCGCCGGTGGACGGATCCAGCTACTGGCAGTTCCCGCTCTTCATCGATCCGGAGCAGGCGGGCGGCGACGGTCACGTGTACGCGAAGGCGCTGGCGGAGCAGGGGGTCGCGGCCGGCCCGGGCTACATCCAGCGGCCGCTCTACCTCAACCCGGTGCTCAGCGAGGCGAAGACGTACGGCGACTCGGGATACCCACTGACCGAGGTTCATGATCGTTATGTCCGCGGCCTTTGCCCGGTCACCGAGTCCTTGATCGACGGACGGCTGCTGGTGATCGGCTGGAACGAGAACTACACCGCCGCCGACGTCGACGACATCGCCGCCGCCCTGCGCCTGGCCAGCAAGCAGATCGCCGGCTGAGGAGTCGATCATGACCGAGCCCGCGGGGTACCGGGTCGGCATCGCGACGGCGGACATCACGCCGCCGGTCGGTGCCCCGCTGGCCGGTTTCGCCGCTCGCGGACAGCACACCAGTACCGGAGTCGATCACCCGCTGCGCGCCGTGGCGACGGTGATCGACGACGGCCGGACCGACCTGCTGGTGGTCGCCCTGGAGTGGCTCGGCTGCTACGACCAGGCGCCCCGGTTGCGACGGGCGCTCGCCGAGCGGACCGGCATCGCCGAGCAGCGGATCCTGCTCAACGCCTCGCACACCCACTGCGGGCCGGCGATCCGGGAAGCCGACTACGCCGAGCACGGCTGGATCGACGAGGACTATCTGGAGTCGGCGATCCAGAAGATCGCGCACGCGGCCGGGATCGCTGCCCGGCACCGGTATCCGGCCGTGCTGCGCTGGGGCGTCGGCGAGTGTGCGATCGCGATGAACCGGCGCCGGCCCGACCCGGTCCGGCCGGGCCGGGTGTTCGACGCGATGCTGCCGCATCCGGACGGTCTCACCGATCATGAGGTGGGTGTGATCACGGTCGAGTCGGCCGCCGACGGGATGCTCCGCGGGATCATGATCAACTACGCCTGTCACCCGACGTCGCGGAGCGGTCTGCGGATCGGCGGGGACTACGTCGGGTTCGCCTACGACCGGCTGGAGCAGGACTTCCCGTTCGCGCAGCCGCTGTTCCTGCAGGGCTGCGCCGGTGATCAGAAGCCGCGGCCGGAGCAGGCCGGGGCCGACGTGTTCGGCTCCCGTACCGTGGAGCAGGTCCGGGAGCTGGGGGCCGAGCTGGGCGAGGCCGTGGCGGCCGTGATCCGGTCCGGACTGACGCCGGTGACCGGTCTGATCAGGGTCGGGTCCGGGATCGAGGTCCTGCGCACCGAGCCGGTCGATCGGGCGACGCTCGAGGCCGAGCGGGACCGGCCGACGGCCTCGTTCCGGCGGCACTGGGCGGAGGTCCTGCTGGACCGCCTGGACCGCGGCGTGCCGGACCTGGACCGGGTGCCGTTCGAACTGCAGACCGTGGCCTTCGGCGACTCGGTGGCCATGATCGCGATGGCCGGCGAGATGACGGTCGAGCACGGACTCCGGCTGAAACGTGATCATGGTGAGCGGTTCGGCGCGGTGTTCCCGCTCGGCTATGCGAACGGGATGGTCGGCTATGTCCCGGTCGCCCGGCAGTTCGAGGAGTACGGCTACGAGGTGCTCGACTCCAACCAACGGCACCTCCGGACCGGGCGCTATCTGCCCGGCACCGAGGACCAGCTCCATGATCGAATCAGCCGGCTGCTGGCTCCAGCCGATCCAGGTAGCGCTCGATCGTCTGACTGAACAGGCCGGCGTCGAACACCGCCTGATACGCGTCCTGGCCGTGCCAGGCGGTCGTCTTCAGGTCAGCCCAGTGCCGGCGGGTCGCCGCCCAGTCCTGGATCGACGCGGCCTCGAATACCCGGCAGAGCCCGAGGCACAGCTGGCGATGGAAGGCGAGCGCCCGCCAGGAGGCGGCCCAGACCGGATGATCGAGGTCGCGATGATCATCGATCACGGCACCGAACGCGGTGAGCCGCTCGGCGGTCCGGGCGATCCCGGCCGGGTCGAGGCTCGGCCGGTGCAGCAGCCGGTGGTCGAGATTCCAGTCCAGGAAGTCGGCTGAGAGCTGTTCCAGGTGCTGTCGTACCAGCGCGGCGTCCGGCCCGTAGGTCGCGGCGAGATGATCATCGAGTTCGGCGTCGAAGCCGGTCCCGGGATTCCACAGGGTGCGGGCCATGATCGTCATCGCGAAGCCGTGCGGCAGGAAGACCCGCTGCGACTGACAGCTGATCAGCCCGTCCAGGCCAAACTCCGGAAAGAACCGGAGGTCGTCGGCGAGCACCCGGGCGGTGATCAACTGGCCCGGATCGAACCAGTGCTGCCACATCAGGTGATAGTCGAAGTCGAACGAGGATCCGGCGAAGACCCGTTGCCAGGCCTGCAGCAGGACCAGGTGGTCGGCCCTGCTGTGCGGAGGTTCTGTCGCATTGCCGGCGTAGTCGGGGAGCGGGCCGGGGCGGGCGTCGGCCAGCGAGCGACGATGATCACGCCGGATCGGCGCGAACATGAACACGAACCGGTCCGGATCGGCGATCGTCGCGCTCAGCGGCGGCCAGAGGAGCTGGTGGTAGGCCAGGAACGCGATCTTGGTCGGCGAGCCGGCCGCGGCGAGCAGCTCGGCGACCTCGTTGAGCACCGCCACGTACCAGTCGGCGGGCCGGAGCCGGGAGCAGTCGTCGCACTCGCAGTGGTTGGCGGTGCCGTCGGAGAGCCAGACGTGCAGCACGTCGATCTCCGGGTGGGCGGCGGCGTGATCGGTGATCAGCCGGGCCATCGCGGTGCGCGCCTCCGGCCGCGCGTAGCAGAGCTCGGTGTTCAGCGGGATGCCCTGCCAGAGCTCCCGGACGCCGCCGACCTGCGCCACCAGTTCGCGCCGGAACTCGGCGCCGGTGACCGCGTTCCAGCCGTCGGCGGCGACCCCGATCACGCCCGAGGTCCAGCCGTGGCCGACGGCGTGGTGGCTCAGCCCGCGCAGTTCGATCCCGTCGAGCAGGGCCCGGTGCGCGGCAGCGGTGCGTTCGGTGCGCGGGTAGGCGTTTGGTCGGCCGGCCGGATCTCCGTTGCGCTCGTACCAGGACCTGAGGAAGACGTGCGGATCCTCGAACTGGATGAAGTAGCTGTTCAGGCCGACCTTCGGCAGCCAGTCGATCAGGTCGAGCAGATTGGTCAGGCTGTTGGCGCCCTCGATGCAGACCCCGCGGTGCCGGAATCCGGGCCGCTCGGTGATCTTGATCGAGGTGTGGTCGAGGTCAACGGACGGTACGTACTCGCCGTCGGGACCGGGCCTGACCCAGCGGCAGCCGAGCTCGGTCAGGTAGCGGTAGACGGCGATCAGCAGGGCCCGCGGCCCGGCTCCGCTGATCGTCCCGGTCGCTCCGGCGGTGTCGATGGCGATCGCGTCGTCGAGCGGGTCGCCGGACGGATTCGGCTCGACCTTCAGGGTCAGCGCGCCGACGGGCGCGGCCGCGGCGTCGAGCAGCATCACCGGCCGGCCGGTGAGCCGGAACAGGAGCCGGCGCAGCTCTTGGGCGGCGAAGCGTACGGTCGGGGAGGCCTCGTCATCATGATCGACGGCGAGCAGGATCGAGTCACGGCCCATGATGATCAAGGTACGTCACCGATCCGCCGGCGGGAACCCATAGGTCAGGTCGCGGTCCTCTGGCATGCTCAGGGGTATGGCTGAGATCGGAGCCGACCTCGGAGCCGGCGGCGCGGGGGAGTGGGCCCTGGTCGACGGTGCGGCGGAATGCTGGTTCGAGGCCCCGTCGCACGCTGCGGGCGCGGAGTTGATCATCGACGTCGCACGGCTGGCGGCCCCCGGGCCGCTGCCCGAGTTCGGGCTGCGGCGGACCGGTGTCTCCGTACGGGTCCCGTACGACGCCAAGGGTCAGCCTCCGGCACTGACCGGAGCGATCTCGGACCTGGCCCGGCGGGCCGGGCTCCGCCCCGATCCCACTGCCGCGCAACGGATCGGGATCACGATCGAGTCGCCCCATCCGGCTGCCGTGCGCGGCTACTGGCGACTCGTCTGCGACTACCGCTCTGTCGGCGACGAGCTCGTCGACCCGCTGCATCGGGATCCCGTCCTGAGGTTCGCGGTGACGGATGAGGTCCGGCCGTTGCGGAATCGGATCCATCTCGACGTGGATGCGGGCACGGCCTTCGGTCCGGACCGCCTCGCCGAGCTGGAACGCGTCGGCGGGCACGTCGTCCGGGGCGCGATCTCGGCGGACCCGGACGGCAACGAGGTGTGCATTCCGTCGAGGCCACCGTCCCGGCTCGACGACACGGACGAACTGGCGGACTGGCGGCAACTGATGGGAGCCATGGTCCGCTACCCGACCGCCGGCCCGGCCCAGGCGGCCGAGCTCGCCGCTGCGGTGGCGGCCGTCGCCGACGATGCGGGCCGGCCGCTGATCATCGACCTCCGGCCGGGCACCGTGATCATCGACTCCGGGAAGGACCAGCAGGAGGACGAGCGGTTCGACCTCGACGCCGGGTTCCGCGAGGTCGCCCGTGCGGTCCAGGCCGCGGCCCGGGACCTCGGTCTGGTGGCGGGCTCGGATACCGGGCTCCGGCACCTTCAGGCGGCGATCGATGCGGCCGATATTCCTGCCGTGCAACGGTTCTGGCTCGCCGCCCTGGGCTACCGGCCGGATCCGCGAAGCTTCCTCACCGACATCGTCGACCCGAGACGGCGGGGTCCGGTGATGTGGTTCCAGCAGCTCGAGGAGGAGGACGAGGCCCGGCGGGCGCAGCGCAACCGGCTCCGGCTCCGCCTCGCCGTACCGCCGGCTCAGGCGCCCGGTCGCCTCGCCGCCGCGCTCGGTGCCGGCGGCATGATCATCGACGACACGGCCGCGCCCACCCGCTGGCTGGTGGCCGACCCGGAGGGCAACGAGCTGGAACTCGTCGCCGGCTGATCATGGCGATCCAGTTCGAGCACCGCGCATCCGATTCACCGGCCATCGAACGGGTCTGGCGCAGCCACAGTGATCACGAGACGTCGATGACGTCGGTCGCCTCGGCGCACTGGACGCTGGTGGCCTGGCGGGTCGGTCGCGAGTGGCGGGTGGCGGCCCAGGGTCCGGAAGCCTGTGCATCGACGGCACCGGTGCCGCCCGAGTCGGAGTTCGTCGGGATCAGGCTGGCGCTCGGGCTGCGGCTCGCCCAGCCGGCGACCGACCGGATCGTCGACGACGCGGCCGAGTTCTCGGCCTCCAGGCATTCGGTACGGATCGGCGACGTGACCCTCCCGCTGCCGGCCTACGACGACGCGGAGGACCTGGTCCGGCGGCTGATCAGGACCGGGCGCCTGCTCCGCGACCCGCTGGTGATCAACAGCCTGCGCGGCGAGCCGCCGGCCAGCACGGTCCGCACGGTCCGGCGCCACTTCCTGGCCACCACCGGACTCACCGCCGCGACGGTGCGGCAGATCGAACGGGCCCGCGCGGCCGCGGTACGGATCCGTACCGGACAACCGATCGCGGACGTCGCCCACGAGCTCGGCTACTTCGACCAGCCACACCTGTCCCGCTCGCTGACCCGGTTCCTGGGCCACCCCGCCGGCGCGCTGCGCGACGGCACGGCCGGACAGCTGTCCCTTCTGTACAAGACCTGATCGGGCGCGCCGCCTAGCCTCCGGGACAAGAAGCCGAGAACCCAGGAGGACCAAGTGCGCAAGCTCGTACTCGCGATGATGACCGCCGTCAACGGGCGGCTGGACGATCCGGACGCCTGGACGTCCGGGATCAGCGATGATCACTACCGCGAGATCGACCGCGGCTACGCGACGTTCGACACCATCCTGGTGGGCCGGGTCACCGCCGCGGAGATGATCGACTTCTGGCCGGGCCAACGGAACCAGGAGGGTGCTGGCGAGACCCATCTCGCCATGGCGGAGAAGATGCACGCCTACCGGAAGTACGTCTTCACGTCCGACCCGGACCTCGCGCTCGACTGGCACAACACCGAAGTCGTGCCGGTCCGGGACGACGACGAGCTCGGGGCGTTCGTCCGCGAGCTCAAGTCTCGGCCGGGTGCGGACATCCATCTCTCCGGCGGCGCCCGGCTGGCCGCGACCCTGGTCCGGCTCGGGCTGGTGGACGAATACCGCTTCTTCGTCCACCCGGTCCAGTCACCCGGCGCGACCTGGTACGGCCGGCTCGATGATCAACTGCGGCTGGAGTTGATCAAGGCGCAGACCTTCGAGAACGGAGTCGTCGCCCTGACCTACCGGCCGGTCAGCGAGTGATCCGCCAGCTGCTCGAACCGGCCGGCAGGTCCACCGCCAGTTCGTGGAAGCGGCGGCCGTGCCGGGTCACCTCTGACACGGTGGCGCCCTCGGTGGCCGCGCTCGGCGCCTGATCGGCGCCGGGCAGCTGCAGCACCAGGCCGGCCCGGGCGATCGGCTGCTCGGACTCGACCGCCACCAGCCAGCCGTCGGCGTCCTCGGTGATCGTCACCCGCACACCGCGCCGGGCGCGTTCCCACTCGCTGAGCTGGCCTGCGGTCCACCACTCCATGCCGCGTTCCCGGGCCAGCCGGGCCACCTCGGGGCACGAGGCCCGGGTTGCCGGCTTGCCGCGCAGATGCGGGCCGTGGAACAGGAAGTGGGCCACGCCGTGGACGGCCTCCGCGCCGTCCAAGATCACGTCGCGGCAGGCCAGGTGACCGGCCCAGGCGAGATCCTGCGTGTGCAGCGGCAGGTTCAGCACGTCCATCGGGCGGTTGTGCACGGACAGGTCGCCGATCGGGAAGGACAGGTGCGCGGTGCCGAACGGGAAGCCGACCGTGCCCTGCTTGCTCGGCCCGCGGGACTCGTCGATCTTGATCCCGACCCGCTCGCACCAGGTGTAGAACTCGGTCCAGCCCTCCCACCGGGTGTAGTGGTTCTTGTTGGACACGATCGCGTCGGTGCCGGTGACGGCCTGCGCCCAGGCGTGCTGGGCGCGGAACTGCGGCCAGCCCCAGTTGGCCAGGTCGGCGTCGCCCATCGCGTTGTAGTGCAGGGCCTGCTCGTGCCCGGCTTCGCCGATCTTGGCGTACAGCTCGGGGGAGTAGCCGCCCGGGAACACCTGGCACCAGGTCACCGCGACCTCCGCCTCGGCGAACGCCTCCAGCGCGGCCAGGCCGTCTTCCTCGACGTTGCCGTCGGCGTCGTGGGACATGTGCGCGATGGCGGGGACGCCGGCCGGCCAGTAGTGCAGCCACGCGGACGCCTGCCGCCGATGATCATGAGCGGCCCAGATCTGCTGCAGCAGGGTGATCCACCACTGGTCGGCCTGGGCCGTGGAGAAGATCGGTACGGCGCTCGGCGGCGGGTAGCTGTGGGTGAAGTCGGCGGCGAGCTCGGGCTCACCGGGCGGCAGGACGCGGTCGGCGTAGTCGAGCGCCATCCCGTCCTCGCACTTGAGGATCCCGTCGTCGATCGGTGCGGTCCCGTCCGGTGCCGGCTTGCCGTCGCCGGCCACCGGATAGCCCTGCTGGATGGTGACGATCGTCCGCCACAGGTCGACGCCGTAGCTGATCACGGTGCCGTCGCCGTGCCGCTTCCGTACCACGGCGGCGGCGCCGTCGGACCAGCCGGCGAGCACCTCGGCGCCCTCGGCGGACGCCAGCACCCGGCCGCCGATCCCGCGCAGCGGCAGCTCCGGTCGGGTCGTCCAGGTCGGATCGTCCGCCAGCGTGACGGTGTCCTCGATCCGGGCCGGGCCGACGGCCACCCCGGCGAGCCCGTCCAGTTCCGGCACGACCGCGGTGATGATCAAGGTCCCGCCGGCCGTCAGCCAGCCGTCCAGAGCCCGTACGGACTCGGCCGCCAGCCGCTGCGGCGACGCGATGATCAACACGTCCAGGTCGGCCAGCTCCGCCGGCACCGAGCCCAGCCGCCGATGATCAAGACCGGCATGGCCGAGCACCTCGGTCGCGTACAGCCACCAGGCGTCGTCGCCCGCCGCGTGCGCCGCCCGGGTCGCCTGCTCGTCGATCACGACCCCGAGCCTGGGCGCGGGCACCTGGACGGGGGACTGGGGACGAGACACCGAAGGACCTCCTGGGTGAGAACCGTCCGGCATGCTGGCCGGACCGACGGACCTACTCTGCCCGATCTGCCGGTTTAGGGGCAAGCACTAACTGCTATTTGGGCGCGTTATTATCCGACTTAGGGACGTTGTTGGCCGGCGCCGAGCCCTCCAGCCGCTCGCCGAGCAGCTGGTACTGCATCGGCGGGCGGCCGACCTTCCGGGACCGCGACGGCGGCATCGGCCAGGCCAGTCCGGCCCGGACCAGACCCTGCAGGGTCCGGCGCGCGGTGCGCAGCGTGACCTGCAACAGCTGGGCGACCCGCTCGGCGTCGATCACCAGCGAGTCGGCCTCCTCCTCGCCGAGCTTGTCGACCAGGGTGCGCAGCAGCGCCTGGTCCTTGGACTCGGTCGGTCGCTGCGGGGTCGGATCGCTGTCCCCGTCGGGGTTGGCCGGCAGTCGCAGGGTGAGTTCGTCCGGCCCGATCAGGTACGCCTGCCGGGCGCCCTCGGCGGACGCCTTGCTGACCGCCCGGTACGCGTTGTTCTCGGCTTCGACCGTGGACCGGCCGAGCCCGATCCCAACCTCGAGATCGACGTTCAGCGACGCGCTGGCGCGGGCCAGGAACGGCGCGACGGCAAGATCATCGGTGACCGGCCGGAGCATGCCGAGCGTCGTGATCACCATGTAGCTGCGCTGATCATGGGGCAGCACGATGGCGTCCATCCGCCGCGCGTCGTGCAGCAGCTCCCGGTGCAGCGTGAGCCGGAGATCCTGGTACCAGTACTGGGCCGGGCTGGTTCGCGGCGGCAACGCCGAGTCGGCCAGCTGCACCAGCACGATGGCGATCCGGGACTCCGAGAACTTGGCCCCGCTGGCGGTCAGCACGGCCGTGTTCAGGGCCTGCCGCAGGGTCAGCGGCGACGGCGACATCTTCAGCGCCGGTACGTTCTCGGCGGCCAGGCCGGCCATCACGGTCGGGATGGTCGAGATCGCGCCGCTGGTCTTGCCGGACCGGAACAGGTCGAGGTGGAACTTCAGATACCCCTCGGGGGTGATCGACTCGTCGTAGCGGACGTAGTGCACGTCCTTCGGGTCGATCTCGATCTCGGCATAGCTGTCCAGCACGTCCCGTTCGCCCATTGAGTCGATGCTGACCCGTTGCGGGTCGAGCACGCCGGACCGGATGCCGCGGACCAGGGTGCTGTGCAGCGCCGGCCCGCCGGTCGGGACATAGGTCGCGGGAACGGTCAGGTCGCCGGCCTTCATCGCGATGTCGTACGGCAGCGGACCGGCGAACAGGATCGCGTCGACCCGGTCCGTGATCTTGCTCGCCGCCTCGGCGGCCTGGTCCTCGCGCCGGTAGACGGCGGGCACCAACCGCAGGCCCGGGTAACTGCTGCTGCGGGCGAGTTCCGCCGCTTTCTGGACGAACTCGTCGGCACCCACCAGCCCGATGGTGAC
This sequence comes from Microlunatus sp. GCM10028923, assembly GCF_042666975.1. Classification (NCBI taxonomy): domain Bacteria; kingdom Bacillati; phylum Actinomycetota; class Actinomycetes; order Propionibacteriales; family Propionibacteriaceae; genus Microlunatus; species Microlunatus sp. GCM10028923. The sequence continues at coordinate 187,138 of NZ_JBHTFF010000001.1, forward strand.
TTCCTCGCGCGTTGCGTCGGAATTATGGACAGCCATAGCGCGAACTCTATAGCCGAAATTGCCAGAAGTGCCGTAACTCGACCAAATCGGACGTAGAAAAGTGTGATTTGAGTCTTGTCGTTAATGGCGGGTTCATGCGAAAGTCTGGGACATAGATCGCCGCCCGACGGAGGAGACAGGCATGGCTGATCACTCACATCAGACCCCATTCGGGACCCCGGCAGGGTTGCCGCCGCGGACCCGTCGGCAGTTCCTGCAGGCCGCCGGACTGGCCGGACTGGTCGGCGCCGGTGCCGCGGCCGGCGGAGTCGGCGCGCTGCCGGCGGCCGCCGAGCCGGCCGTCCTGGCCGACGCGCCGGTGAAGACGCGGGCCACCTACTACACGCCGGAGAAGATCACGGCGGCGCGGGCCAACATCGCGGCCTACCCGTGGGCTCGTGATCTTGCTGCCGGCGTGAAGCCGCTGGCGGACCGGCTGGTCGCGCTCACGGATGATCAACTGTGGGGCGCGGTCTCCACCCAGGGTGTGCCGCGCAGCTACGCGGTGAACCAGGACCTCGGCTCGCCGATCACCGGCACCGACGTCTACGAGTACGGCGCGTACCCGTACCGGGCCGACCCGATCGCCCGTCCCTGGAAGCTGGTCGACCCGTCCAGCGACTACGTCTTCCCGACCAACGACTTCGCGTCCTACTACGCGAGCGGCCTGGATGATCACGGGAACTTCAACCGGGAACTGGCCGATCCGCAGTTCCTGGTCAACGAGCTCTACCCGGACCGCGGGCCGGACTGGGGTGTCGACGACGGCTTCGGCTGGATCGACGAGGACGGCCACAAGTGGACCTTCGTCGCCTACTACAACCACTGGTTCTGCTGGTACACGGCGCTGGCCGGCACCGGCTATTCCCTGCTCGGGACCGGCTTGGCGGCGCTCCGGGACAGCTACCTCTACACCGGTGATCAGAAGTACGCGCACGCCGGATTGATCTTGCTCGACCGGGTCGCCGACGCGTACCCGTCGATGGACACGGCGCCGTACAAGCGTGCCGACGGGTACTTCCACTCCGACGGGCTGCGCGGCACCGGCAAGGTGATCGGCGGCATCTGGGAGACCGGCCTGGCCCGGAACATGGTCGCGGCCTACGACGCGTTCTACCCGGCCATCGCCGACGCCGACCAGGCCGGCGTGATCGAATTCCTGTCGGCGAAGTCGCAGCAGTACGGGCTGAATCCGAAGGCCACCACGGCCGACATCCGGCTGAACCTCGAGAACGGCATCCTGCGCCAGATCTACCCGGCGGTGAAGACCACCCAGATCTTCGGCAACTTCGGCATGCACCAGAGCACGCTGGCGCTGTCGGCGGTCGTGCTCGACGAGCCGACCGAGTCCAAGGAATGGCTGGACTTCGTCTTCGCCGCGGGCGGCATCCTGACCAACCCGTACCGCTGCACCGGCGGCAACGTCGGCCCGCAGTTGATCAACGTGCTGGACCGGAACGGCTGGCTGAACGAGGGCGCGCCGGGCTACAACCGGCTCGGCATCGGCCACCTCAAGTCGATCGCCGACATCCTGGACGGCTACGACACCTATCCGGCCGCGGACATCTACGCCAATCCCAAGTACGAGGCGATGGTGACCACCCGCGGCAAGCTGACCATGATCAACCGGTACACGCCGAGCATCGGCGACAGCGCCACCACCGGTCAGCCCTACATCCTGGCGACCGCCGTCGAGTTCACCGCCGCCTACGCGAAGTACGGCCGCGTGGTCGACGCCCAGCTCGCGTACCAGCAGAACGGCAACTCGGCCGACAACCTCTACACCGACATCTTCTCCACCGACGTGGACGGGCTGCAGCAGCGGATCCGGGACGTGATCGCCGAACACGGCGAGCTGGACCTGCCCAGTGATCATCAGACCGGCCACGGCTTCGCCGCCCTGCGCACCGGCGCCGGCGACGACCGACGGGGTGCCTGGCTCTATCACGGCATCTCGTTCGGGCACGGGCATCGCAACACCCTCGCGATCAACCTGTACGGCTTCGGGCTCGACCTCGCCTCGCCGCTCGGCTACCCGTCCTACGCCGACGGCAAGGCGCTGCGCCGGGAGTGGGAGTCGACCACGGTGGCCAACAACACGGTCCTGGTGGACGCCAAGCCGCAGACGACCCAGCTGGTGGCCCGGCCGATCGACTTCGGCGACACCGGGAGCAACGGCGTCCGGTACGTCGACGTCGAGGCACCGAAGCCGTACCCGCAGACGTCGCGGTACCGGCGCAGCGTGATCATGGTCGACGTCGACGAGGCCGATTCGTACCTGGTCGACGTGTTCCGGGTCCGCGGCGGCACTGATCATCTGTACTCGTTCCACGCGGTGGCGCCGGCGGTGACTACGACCGGGCTCGAGCTGGTGGCGCAGGGGCGCGGCAACTACGCCGGCCCGGACGTGCCGGCGCCGGACCCGCTGGCCAACCCGCGGCCGGACGCCAACGGGTTCGACTACCTGGTCAACGTCGAGCGCGACGCCGACGTGGCCGGTGCGTTCTCGGTCGACTGGAAGGTGCCGGACACCTGGAACGTGCACGATCCGGACCCGGACAGCCACCTGCGATTGACCATGCTGACCAAGGTCGACGAGGTCGCCTTCGCCGACGGCATCCCGCCGCAGAACAAGCCGGGCAACCCGGAGTCGCTGCGCTACCTGCTCGCCCGGCGGCGCTCGACCTCGGCGCTGACCACGCAGTTCGTCTCGGTGCTCGAGCCCTACCTCGGGCAGCGCAAGATCAGCAAGATCGAGCCGGCCCGGATCGTGCCCCGCGGGACGCTGGACCCGGACGACGCGGCGGCGGTCAAGATCACGCTCGCCGACGGACGGGTGGACTACGTCGTGCACAACGTCCGGCCCGAGACCACGCTCGTCGTCGACGGCCGGGTCGAGGTGACCGGCCGGCTCGCGGTGATCAGGTTCGAGGGCGACAAGGTGGTCCGCGCCTCCGGCTCCGACATCGCGGTGGCGAAGGTCAGCGGCGGCGGCGCGACGGAGCTGGAGATCACGGCCGCTCCGATCACCGGGGTGGTGGCCGACTTCACCCGGGACCTGGTCAACGAGAACGTCCTGACCCTCACCCTGGACCAGCCCTGGGAGGACTACGACCTCAAGCCGGAGGACCTGGTCGGCCGGTACGTCTACGCCGAGGACGACGGCGAGCGCAACGCGGCGTACGCGATCACCGCCGCCGAGGGCTCGGGCAGCACGCTCAAGATCACCACCGACACGACCTTCATCCGGGGCTACGTCAAGGACACCGACCCGGACGCCGGCTTCCGTTACGACGTTGCGGAAGGCCGCAAGGCACGGATCCCGCAACTCCGGACCTGGTCCGACTGAGCCGAGGAGCACCGATGCGGTTTCGGGGACTGATCGCGGCGCTGGTCGCGGCGATGCTGGTGATCACGGTGAACGGCACGACCCCGGCGGCGGCCGATCCGCCGGCCGGGACGTTCACCGACCTCGGTCCGACGGTGACGTCGCTGACCGTGATGGAGGGCACCTACGGAAAGTGCCCCGGCGGCTCCGACTGCGTGTATGCGGTGGTCGCCGGGGACAACACCAAGCTCAACATCATCGACGTGCGCAGCCGGGAGCTGATCAAGACGATCGCCCTGCCCGGGGCCTCCGGCGGTTGGGGTGCGACCACGGCCAGCGACGGCAGCATCTACATCGGCAGCTACAACAACGGCCGGCTCTACCGGTACGAACCGGCGGCCGACCGGATGACCGACCTCGGCCAGCCGATCCCCGGCGAGGGGCTGCTCTATCACCTGGTCCCCGGTCCGGACGGCACGATCTTCGGCGGCACCTATCCGAACGCGCATCTGTTCTCGTACTCGCCGACCAAGGGCGTCACCGACTTCGGCCGGATGGATCCGGAGCAGAACTATGTCCGGTCGGTCGCCTACGACCATGATCACGGCTACCTGTTCGCCGGGATCGGGGCGCGGGCCGGGCTGGTCCGGATCGACCTGGCCACCGGCGAGCGGACCGACGTGCTGCCCGAGGCACTGGCCGGCTACGCGTTCGTCTACGACCTGGACTACGCCGGCGGCCGGCTGTTGATCAAGGTGCACAACGGACCGGACATCAAGCTCGCCGTCATGGACCCGGTCTCGGGCGAGCTGATTCCGATCAAGGACGAGTCGACCGGGCAGACCGTCGACCGGGTGCCGATCGCCTCCCGCGGCACCGCGCCGCTGGCGCCGGACGGCCGTTCGGTCTACTACACCGCCGCGGGCGGGCTGTGGGTCTACGACCTCGAGACCAGCACCACCCGGCCGATCTTGATCGACGGCGCACCGGCCGCGGTGGACGGCGCCGGGATCGGCTTCAGCTGGCTGCCGTCGGCCGAGGATCCGTCCCGCCAGGTCCTGTACGGGCTCGCCGGCAATTACGCCGGCCGGGCGTTCACCTTCGATCCGCAGGCCCCGACCCTGGAGCGGTACAGCCTGTCGTTCGCTCCGGTGCCGGTCGATCTGTCCCAGCTGTATGCCGGGGCCGACGGGGACGGCAAGGTCTACACCAGCGCGTACATCAATGGTGATCTTGGTGTGTACGATCCCGCGACCGAGACCCTGCAGCAGTTCCCGCGGCTCGGCCAGGTGGAGGGCTGGACCTGGTACGAGGGCAAGCTCTACATCGGCACCTACCCGACCGGGAGCCTGCGCGAGTACGACCCGAAGTCGCCGTGGGGCAGCGGGAATCCGAAGCTGCTGGTCAGCCTCGCCGACGAGCACAAACAGAACCGGCCGACCGCGATGGCGGCCGCCGACGGCAAGCTCTACGCCGGCACGACTCCGGACTACGGCGAGCACGGCGGCGCGCTGACCGTCGTCGATCTCGCTTCCGGCCAGGTCCAGGTGCATCGGCACATCGTCGAGAACCAGACCGTGTCCTCGATCGCCTTGCTGGACGGCGTTCTCTACGGCGGCACCAGCATCGCCGGCGGCGGCGGAACGGACCCGATCGCGACCGAGGCCAAGCTGTTCACCGCCGATCCGGTGACCGGCGAGAAGACGGGCGAGTTCGCTCCGGTGCCCGGTGCGTACAGCATCAACGCGCTGCTGACGGGCCCCGACGGCAACCTGTGGGGACTGGCCGACGGAACCCTGTTCGTGTTGGACCCGAAGACGCACGAGGTGCTGTCGACGACCAAGATCTTCGACGGCACCGCCGGCGAGACCGACGGCGACCTGGTGATCGTCGGCGGCGAGTACGTCTACGGACACTCGGGGGCCCGGCTGTTCCGGATCGACCCGCTGTCCCAGCAGGCGACGATGATCAGCCAGGGCGGCACCCGGCGGCTCACCGTCGATCCGCGCGGTGATCTCTATCTGCTGCACGACGGCGACGGCACCAACATCAATCGGCTGCTGCGCTACCGCCCGGCCGCGGATGCCTGCCCGGATTCCGATCTTCGCCCGAAGGTGTTCACCGGCGCGGTGGACAGCGGCGTCGGCAATCGCTACACGGACGACGGCTGCACCGTGAACGACCTGATCCTGGACGACCGGGACTGGCCGACCCGCGGCCGGTTCGTGGCGCACGTGGCCGGCGTCGCCGAGGAGTTGACTGCGGCGGGAGTGATCACCGAAGCGGAAGCCGACGCGCTGGCCGCCGCGGCGGCGCGGTCCTGATCACCAGGCGGCTCGGTTCGGATCGATCGCAGATCGACAGGGGAGAGCGACATGGAACGACGACGGTTTCTGATCACCGCACTGGCCGCATCCTTGGTCCCCGGCCTGATCGGGGCGACCGAACGGGCCTGGGCCGACGAGCCGGTCGATCCTGGCCTCGGCGGCGGCGACCTGCCCAAGGGAGCGGTCGCGTTCGCCACCGACCGGTGGACGATCGCGACCCGCAGCAAGGCCGCGCCGACGATCGACGGCCGGCTGGACGAGGAGATCTGGTCCGACGCGGCCACGATCACGGGCTTCGTCACGCCGTACTACCTGGAGGCGATCGACGGCGAGGCCGAGGTCAAGATCGCCTACGACGACGCGGCCCTCTACCTGGCCGTGCGCTACACCGATCCGGACGGCGCCGCCTCACTGGCCTCGATCGAGATCTTGATCAACAACGGCACGGACGGCTTCCGGCTGCCGGTGACCGTGCACCAGCCGGACATCGAGTACCGCAACGACTGGGGTCCCGGCCTGACCGACGTGACCGGAGCGGACAGCGCGACCGGGACGGTCGAGGGCGGGATCACCGCGGAGGTCGCGGTGCCGTTCAGCGCGCTCGGTGGGGCGCGGACCGACTCGGGTGCCGAGTGGCGGATCAACGTGATCTTGCAGCACGCCATGATGACCCGGCCGCTGAGCTCCTGGACGCCGCTCCGGACGGCGACCAATTCCTACCAGGGCGGCAGCAGTGCGCCGGTCCGGGCCGAGGTCACCCAGCATGATCGGCTCGGCAGCCTGTTCCTCGGCGCGCCGCCCGCCGCGGACCGGCCGGCGCCGCCGGAGCCGTACCCGATCACGAACGCCCAGCTGACGTACGCGAGCTTCACCGAGAAGGTGATCGCCTTCGACCGGGACGGCATCGGTCCCGAGGACGAGATCCGGCTGGAATGGCGATCGCCCGGCGGCGACTGGGCGCCGGTGACCGATCCGCGGCCGGAGCGGGAGACCCGGCAGGTGACGATCCGGTTCGGGCACCCGGGACCGGTCCGCAAGGGCCAGTACCAGCTCAAGATCATCATCGAGCGCGGCGACCGGCGGCAGCCGGACGGACTGGCCGTACTGACCTTCGACAGGGTCGCCCTGATCAGGGCCGGCGACTCCGCGATCACCCTGCCCGGCCGCACCGGCAAGCCGACCGCGGTCAAGGCGGCGGCGGCTTCGGCCGAGGTGGAGCGGTTGATCAGCTGGATCTCCGAGCGGAACGGGTTCATCTTCGTCGGCATCCCGGACCAGCCGCAGCTGCACCCGAACAACCTGTACACCTTCGATCCGGACGATCCGGAGGTGCTGCAGTCCAACTACACCGACGAGCGCTACCCGAACCATCCGGACTATCCGGAGGACAAGTCGATCACGGTGACCAACCGGCTCGGCCAGCAGCAGGAGTACCGCTACTACGAGGATCCCGGCACCGGCCGGCGGTTCTTCCTCACCGCGCACCTGTGGTTCCGCCGCCGCGAGTACGTGCTGAACCGGCTGCAGGACCTGGCCAAGACCGACCCGCTCGGCGCCGCCCGGGTGATGCACCGGTTCGCGCAGGTCTACCCGGGCTGGGTGCCGACCAACGAGTATCCGTGGTTCACCCGGCCGACCGAGCCCGCCTCGCTGCCGGTCAACTACTACTGGGGCGGGACCTGGAGCCGCTGGTCGGCCAGTGAACTGAACACGTTCCGCAACCTGCCCTACGCGTACGCCACCGTCGCCGCGACGAACGCCTTCGACGTGCTCGGCGACGAGGTCGGCGAGGACGTCGCGGCCAAGATCAAGAACGAGATGCTGCTGCCGTCGGTGGAGTTCTACCGCAGCTACGTGATCTTGTACCACAACATGGACTACACCAACGCGGTCGGCCTGATCGCGATGGGCAAGGCGTTCGCCGATCCGAGCTACATCCACGAGACCGTCGAATGGGCCCGGGAGTACGGGCGGATCACGTACCTCTTCGACGGCTACTACAAAGAGAACACGCTCTCGTACCACAACCAGGCCACCAACGGCCTGGTCCAGGTGATCGACCAGCTGGCCGGCTGGACCGACCCGGAGGGTTACGCGTCGCCGCGGTCGGGCGAGCGCTTCGCCGATCTTGATCTCGGGGCCGAGGTCCCGGTGCTGGCGAACGCGATCGAGGTGGCCAACCGGCTCGCCTATCCCGACGGGAAGCTGTTCCCGATGAACGACACCTGGGCGAACGCGACCAGCGGGCGGCCGCAGCACGACCTCGGGGCGTTCCAGCTGCCGGCCGGCGGCGTGGCCCGGCTGGCCCGCGGCCGGACCGTCGATCCGTCCGACTACTTCGGCGTGATCTTCGGCTTCCCGGAGCTGGAGATCACCGCGCAGTCCGTACCGCACACGGAATACCCGGACAGCGGCACGCTCCAACTGGAGGCGACCAGCGTCGGCCAGTCGATCAGCTTCGCCTTCGACGCACCGGCGGCCGGCACGTTCGATCTTGATCTGCAGCCGTTCCGGGCGGCCAGCTACGGCCGCTACCGGGTGTCGGTCGACGAGACCGCGGTCGGCGAGATCGACTTCTACGGCTCCGGCGGCGTGGCGAAGTTCGAGACCGTCGGTTCCGTACAGCTGACCGCGGGCGGGCACGTGATCACCTTCGTCGGCGTCGGCAAGAACGACGCGTCCACCAACTTCAAGCTGGGCATCGTGCAGTTCGCGCTGCTCGACGAGGCCGCGCAGGCGGAACGCGACGCCGCCGGCGAGCCGACCGGCAACCCGACCCAGGCCTACCTGGTGTACTCGCCGAAGTACGGACACCACCACTACGACCCGCTCAGCCTCGCCGTGTTCGCCGAGGGCCAGGAACTGCTGCCCGACATCGGCTACACGCACACGTTCTACCGGCAGTGGACGCTGTCGACCCTGGCGCACAACACGGTGGTCGTGAACAGCAAGAACATGATCACGGCCGGCCAGGCCCAGCACGGCGGCAACCTCGAGCTCCTGGAACACACCGACGAGCTGGTCCAGGTGATGCGGGCCGCCGAGCCGGACGCCTACCCGGAGACGTCGGAGTACGTCCGCGAGGTGTGGCAGATCGGCTTCGACGGCGCCGACGACAACGGGGGCTATCTGCTCGACCTGTTCCGGGTCACCGGCGGCGAGCGGCACGAGTACGCGCTGCACGGTGACGCCAACCGCGACGCGACCTTTGCCGCCGACGCCGAACTCGCCGACTACGGCCCGTACCTGTTGCCGGCAGGCGTGCAGGTACGGGAGCCGACCACCGAGCTCGACCCGGGCGACGCCGAGGGGCACTACTACGGCTACATCTACGTCCGGAAGGTGAAGCGCGGCGAGGTGGCCGGCGGCGCCTACGGGCTGCGCCTGAACACCGTCGACGCAGCGGGCCAGAACCTCAGCGGGGCAAGGATCCTGGGCCTCTCCGGCGACGGCGCGGCCGAGCTGTTCCTCGGTGAGTCACCCTCGCTGCGGGCCACCCGGACCGGCGGCACCAGCAAGGACACCAACAACGAGGCGGTCAAGTACTGGCTGCCGACGGCGGTGCTGCGCAAGGACGGCAGCGACCTGCGCAGCCAGTTCGTGACCATGATCGAACCGCACGGGCCGGGGCAGCAGACCCGGGTCGAACGGATCGAGCGGATCGTCCCGGACCAGGCCGCGGACGGCTCGATCGCGGTCAAGATCAGCTACGGCGACGTGACCGACCTGGTGCTCAGCTCGGCCGACCCGGAGTCGCCGATGATCGCGGGCGGTGCGACGCTGACCGGCAAGCTCGGCCTGGTCCGGATCGTCGGCGGCACGGTCACCCGGCTGATCTTGATCGGCGGCACCGCTCTCAGCCACGGCTCGGCCCAGGTCACCGGCGACGGACCGGTCACCGGCAAGCTCACCGGGGTGTTGCGGCGGCCCGACGGCGACGCCAAGAACGCGTTCGTCACCGACGTCGCCGTACCGGAGACCATGATCGGCAAGACGCTGGTGGTGACCCATCCGGACGGCAAGACGCACGGCTATCCGATCAAGGCGGTCTCCGGCCAGGAGGTGGAGGTTGACGGGATCGACCCGGGCTTCCGGTTCAACGACGACGGCAGCACCGAACTGCAGTTCCTCCCGTTCACCCGGTGGACCGGCGACACCACGTTCCGGATCGAGAACCAGGCGTCCTTCCGGGCGTAGCGGACCTCGAGGCGACCCTCGGTGAGAACTACCCGGCCGGGACGGGTTCGGCCGAGACGCGCCGGAACCGGGGATGCACGGCGACGAACACCGTGACGGCGGCCATGATCACCGCCGAGGCGATGATCGGCAGGGCCGGCTGGAGGCCGTACAGGGTGGTGCCGGCCATCGGGGCGATCACGAAGGTCAGGCCGAGGTTCGCGGTGAGCAGGCCGGCCAGGCCGCCCTGTTCCTCGCGGCGCATCGACATCGTCGGCCCGGCCAGATAGCCGGGTCCGGCGATCCCCAGCCCGAGCCCGATCACCAGCATCGAACCGATCAGCACCACCGGACCGGCGTCCGGGATCATGATCAGATAGCCGGCGAGCGCACTGGCCGAACCGACCCGGAGCAGGGTGCCGGGCCGCCAGCCGGTCCGCGGCACGATCACCGACTGCGCCAGGATCACGCCGACGCCGGCGGCGATCAGGGCACCGCCGGTGAGCGGCCCGGCGGTCTGCGGATCGAGCCCGAACCGGTCGATGACGATGAAGCCGGTGGCGACCTGGATGAAGCCCAGTGCGGTGTAGAGGCCGAACCCGGCCACCAGGTACGGCCAGATCCGGCCGTCGCTCACCCGGGGCCGGACGGGCTTCTCGATCAAGGCCGCCGGCGGCTCCCGGCGCAGGGTGATGATCACCAGCAGCAGGCCGGCCGACAGCACCACCGGCACCGCGATCAGCGCCGTCGCCAGCCCGAACGCGGACAGGCCGCCGCCGAGCGCGGCGCCACCGACCATGGCGATCCCCTGCGCGGCGCCGAGCCCGGACAGCCAGGAGATCCGCTCCCGGCCGGGCTCGGTGACGTCGGCGATGTAGGCCTGGGCGGTGGGCGGGACGGCCGAGATGGCGATGCCGAAACACAGGCCGCGGAGCAGCACGAACAGGACGAACAGACCGGTCCCGGCGATCAGGCCGCGCATGCCGAGGATCGCCACCAGGGTGAACATGATCATGGTCGCCGCGCCGAGGGCCAGCGCTCCGGTGAGCACCGGCTTGCGACCCCAGGACTGGGACCGCCGGCCCCAGAACTGGCTGGTGCCGACCAACATCAGCGCCGCGGCGCCGATCGTCACGCCGATCTGCCACTCGGCCAGCCCGACCTCGCGGGCCAGCGGGGCGATGATCGGGTTCAGCGTGAACTGGCCGAGGTAGGCGACGAACACGGTCGCCAGCACCAGCTTCAGCTGCCGGCGCGTCGTGGCTGTCGTCGTGGTGGTGGTCATCGTGCCCATGCCTGATCCCGTTCCTGTTCGTGGGGTGATTCGCTGTTCGGCGGTACGAGCTCGAGGGCGTGATCGGCCACCGGGCCGAGCAGCGCCTCGTCGTGGCTGATCACCACGACCACGGCTCCCGCGTCGGCGACCTCGCGGATCACCCGGGTGATCGAGGCGAGGTGCCGCCGGTCCACGCCCGAACTGGGTTCGTCGAAGACGACGACCGGCTTGCCGGACAGCCGTGCTGCGGCGATCGCGACCCGCTGCTGCTGGCCGCCGGAGAGGGCGAGCGGGTGCCGATCCCGTACCGCCAGAAGATCGAGTTCGGCGAGCAGCCCGGTCACCCGTTCGCGGTCGGCCGCGGGGCCGCCCAGGGTCAGCTCGGACGCCACCCGGTCGGTGAACAGCTGCCGCTGGACGTCCTGCATCACCAGCGCACTGGACCGCTGCCGCCGGGCCGCACTGAGCGGCCGGCCGTTCAGCCGGACCACGCCGCGATGCCGCTGCAGCCCGGTGATCACCCGGGCCAGGGTGGTCTTGCCGGCGCCGTTCGGCCCGCGGACCGCCGTCACCGCACCGGCCGGGAAGAAGGCCCGGTCCAGGGCGAGCACGGTGCGCTTCCGCACGGTGCACCGTACGTCCGCCAGGGAGAGTCCGTGATCATGGTCCGGGGGAGCCGGCCGCGGCTCCGGCACCGGCAGGGGATCGCCGCGCAGGCCGGCGGCGGCCAGGGACTCGTCGTCGAGACCGCGGAACTCGCCGGCCGTCCAGGAGGCCTCGACCCGGCCGTCCCGGAGCACGACGACCCGGTCGACGACGTCTCGCAACGGGTGCAGCCGATGCTCGGCGATCACCACGGTGACACCGGAAGCGCGAAGCCGCCGCACGCCCGCGACGAAATGATCAATGGCGTCGGCGGACAGGTTCGAGGTCGGTTCGTCGAAGAGGACCAGGCCCGGCCGGTGGGTGACCGCGGCGGCGCAGGCCACCCGCTGCTGCTCGCCGCCGGACAGCGCCGCCAACGGCCGCTCCAGCAGCGGTAGCAGGGCGTAGCCGGCGGCGCTGAGCTCCACCTCGCGCCGGATCACGGCCGGCTCGGTGCCCAGGTTCTCCAGGGCGAACGCGAGTTCGGCAGCGACCGCACCGGTGAAGAACTGCCGCCGCGGATGCTGCAGCACCGACCCGGTTCGGCGGCCCAGTTCCTCCAGCGGTGTGTCCGGTACGGGCAGCCCGGCGACCCGGATCGTGCCCTGCAGTTCGCCGTCGTGGAAGTGCGGGATCAGCCCGTTCAGCAGCCGCAGGGCGGTGCTCTTGCCGGAGCCGCTGGAGCCGCAGAGCAGGACGACCTCGCCCGGCTCGACGGCGAGGCTGAACCCACACAGCGCCGGCTCCGCCGCGGCGGCATAGCGCCAGTGCGCGTCGCGGATGTCGATCATGGTCGACCGGTCCAGAGCAGGGTGGCGGCTGCGGCGGCGGCGACCATGATCAGTCCGAGCAGGTCGGCCGGGCCGAAGCGCGGCGGCCGCATCGACGTCGGCCGCCGCCGGGAGCCGAGCCCGCGCAGCAGCGCGGCCGCGGCCAGGTCCTCGCCGACCCGCAGGCTCGCCGCGATCACCGGCACCGTGAAGCGCTCGATGCTCCGCACCGGGTGCCGGACCAGGCCGGTCCAGCCGCCGATGCCGCGCAGCCGCATGGCGTCGTGGACGGCCGCCGCCTCCGCCGTGATCACCGGGACGAACCGGAGCATCACCGCGGTCGGGACCGTGACGACCCGCGGCACCCGGACCGCTCGCAGCGCCGCGGTCAGTTCCGCGGGCCGGGTGCTGGCGATCAGGTGGGCGGCGACGCCGCCGACGGCGGCGAACCGCAGGAAGTACGCGGCCGCGACGCCGATCGCGCCGACCGCCGGGTACGGCGCCAGCGGCGGCAGCAGGTAGGCGGCGCCGGCCAGGGCGAGGGCGGCCACCGGCAGGATGATCATCCGCCGCCAGGCCCGCTCGGTGGCGGCCAGCACGACCCCGGCGGCGAGCGCGGCCGGGACGAACCGGTGACCGCCCGGCGCCATCACGGTGAGGCTGGTGGCCAGCACCAGCGCCAGCTTCGTCCGCGGATCCAGGAGCCCCGGACTCACGCCAGGCCGGCCTTCTCGAAGTGCTTGCGGAGCAGCCGCAGGCCGAGCAGCCCGCCGAGCAGGCCGAAGATCACGGTCGACAGGTCGAAGGCGATCAGCATCCCCGGCGACAGCAGCGCCTCCAGTTGACGTACGTAATCCTGGCCCATGCTCTGCATCGTCGGGCCGCCGAAGTAGTCGTCCCGGGCGTAGAACATCGGCATCATCGGGCCGACGTACCAGGCCGAATAGATCGCGTACGCCAGCACGCTCGCCCGCCCGGACCGGTAGCGGCCGGCCGCGACGACAACCTCGGCCAGGAGCGCGCACAGGATCGTGATCACGAAGCTGATCGGCGGATGCCCACCGAACATGAGGATCCCGGCCGTGACGACCGCGAAGATCACGATCATGCCGGCGTGCCGGACCCGGGTCAGGAAGAGCAGGAACGGGATGCCGCCGGCCACGATGCTGGCCGCCAGCGCGACCAGCATCACGGTGGGATTGATGAAGCCGAGCAGATTGATGCCGTACACGATCACCAGGTAGAGGGCGCCGAAGATCCCGATGTTGATCAAGTCCCGGGGACTCATCCGCAGGCTGAGACCTGGTGCGGCTTCGGAGATGGACAAGGGTGGGCTCCTGTCAGGTTTGCGGGGTGAGTCGCCAGCCGGCCGCGTCGACGCGCTCGTTCCAGTAGTGCGCGTAGCGGCCGCCGGCGGCGAGCAGTTCGGCATGGGTACCGCGTTCGGCGACGGTGCCGGACTCGTCGAGCAGCAGGATCTGGTCGGCCCCGGCGATGGTCTGCAGCCGGTGCGCGACCACGACCACGGTGCGGCCGTCCCGGACGGCGGTCAGGGCGTCGGTGATCGCGGCCTCGTTGGTGATGTCGAGGGCCGCGGTCGCCTCGTCGAGCAACACGATCGGGGCCCGCTTGAGCAGGGCGCGGGCGATCGAGACCCGCTGCCGCTCGCCGCCCGAGAGGTTGCTGCCGCCCTCACCGACCCTGGCCTGCCAGCCGCCCGGCAGCCGGTCCGCGATCTCGTCCACCCGGGCCCGCCGGGCCGCGTCGAGGACCTCCTCCTCGGTGGCTTCCGGGTTGCCGATCCGGATGTTGTCCATGATCGTCGCGTCGAACAGGTAGACGTCCTGGAACACCGGCGCCACCAGAGCGGCGACCTGCGGGGTGCCGAGGCCGGGCAGGCCCGTGCCGCCGATCGTGACGGTGCCCCGGTGGGGATCGTAGAAGCGTGCGATCAACCGGATGATCGTGGTCTTGCCGGAACCGGACGGGCCGACGATCGCGGTCGTACTGCCGGCCGGGACCTCGAAGCTCAACTCCCGCAGCACCGGTTCCTCGCCGTAGCCGAAGGTGACCCGATCGAACCGGATGGTCGAATCGTCCGGCCGGCCGGGCACCGACGGTTCGGCGAGGGCCGGCTCGTCGAGCAGTCCCTGGATCCGGTCCAGGGTGTTGCTCGCGATGGCGACCCCGCCGCCCAGGGCACCGGAGTGCACGACCGGTTCGGTGAACCGGACGGCGAGCACGAGCAGCGCGATCAGGGACCCGATGCCGAGGTCACCGCCCAGCGCCAGGTAGGTGCCGACCACGAGGACCGCGATCACCGTCAGCTGGACCACGCCGCCGAAGACGCCGACGCCGGTGCCACCGGTGATCATCAGCCGCCGGTTCGCGGCGTGCTGGTCGTGCAGGGCGTCGGCCACCAGCCGCCGGGTGATCGCGTTGTCGCCGGCGCCGCGCAGGGCCGGTTGGACCCGGGCGTATTCGATCACCTGGGCCGAGGCGTCGCCGACCGCCGCGGCATGATCACGATCGGCCGCGGCCATTCGGCGGGCGATCCACCGATAGCAGAGCCAGATCAGCGGGACGGCGAGGGCCAGGGTGAGTCCGATCCGCCAGTCGATCACCAGGGCGCCGACCAGCACGGTCGCCGGCGTCACGAAGGAGGTGAGGATCGGCCGCAGGATCGCGTACGGGACCGTCGAGGCGAACACCACACCCCGGGTGGCCGTGTCCGCCGCCGCCCCGGACCGGTCCGTCGCGTACCAGCCGAGCGGCAGCTCGACCAGCCGGTCGCCGAGCCGGTCCAGCAACGACTGCAGCACCTCGGTCGCGGCGCGCTGGCCGAGCTGGCTGCCGATCCAGAACGCCACCCCGTAGAGCAGCGCGATCCCGCCCAGCGTGATCAGCCAGCCGGTGGCGGCCGTCGTGTCGCCGGCGATCCAGGAGGTCAGGAACGGCACCAGCACGACGAACGCGACGCCCTGCAGGACCGCGGTGATCACGATGGTGGTGATCAGGCCGATCAGCTGACGCCGGCCGGTGGCCGTGGTGAGCCGGAGCAGTTTGCCGATCATCCGGTGACCTCCAGCCGGCTCGCTCCGGACCGCGCCCGCTGGTACTGCTGCCAGAGCGCCTGGTACGGGCCGCCGGCGGTGGCGAGTTGATCATGGGTGCCGCGCTCGACGATCCGGCCCGCGTCGAGCACCAGCAGCTGGTCGACGCCGGTGATGGTGTGCAGCCGATGGGCGATCACCAGCAGGGTGCGCCCGGCGGCGAGCCGGGACAGTGCGTGCTGGATCGCCGCCTCGGAGTCCGGGTCGGCGAACGCGGTCGCCTCGTCCAGGACCAGGATCGGCGCGTCGGTGAGCAGGGCCCGGGCGATGGTCAGCCGCTGGGCCTCGCCGCCGGACAGCGTCGCCTCCGACCCGATCACCGAGTCGTAGCCGCGCGGCAGCCGCAGGATTCGATCATGGATCTGGGCGGCCCTGGCGGCCCGCTCGACGGCGGCGTCGTCGGCGTCCGGCCGGGTCAGCCGGAGGTTGTCGCGGATACTGGCCCGGAGCAGGTAGGCGTCCTGGAAGACGAACCCGATGTCGGCATAGAGGCGCCGACCGGCGATCGTCGCGACGTCCGTAGAGCCGATCTCCACGGTGCCGGCGGTCGGGTCGTAGAACCGGGGGACCAGCCGGGCCAGCGTCGACTTGCCGGAGCCGGAGGCGCCGACCAGCGCGGTCACCGTGCCGGGCTCGCAGCGGGCCGCGATCTCGTGCAGCACCTGATGATCATGGTCGTAGCCGAACGACACGTCCCGCAGCGCGACATCGGTACCGGCCGGCTCGGCCGGGTCCGCCGGCTCGGTGATCGGCGGTGTCCGGAAGAACTCGGCCAGTGACCCGCGGGCCTTGGTGGCGTTGCGGAGGAACTGGGAGGTGGCGCCGAGCTGGAGCATCGGCGCGGTGAGCCCGAGACCGAGCAGCAGGGCCGGCAGCACGTTCAGCGGAGTGATCAGGCCGGCGCCGACCAGCCAGAACCCGACCGCGCCCAGGTAGACCAGGATGATCACCGGCGAGGTGATCAACTCGATGGTGCTGGCCAGCGCGGAGGTCTCCCGCATCCAGCCGTCGTAGAACCGGACGAACCGGCGCGTCTCCTCGCGGTAGCGGGCGTGGCTGCGGCCGGCCTGGCCGAAGCTCTTGACCACCGCGATGCCGTGGACGTACTCGATCGTGGCGCCGTTCAGCCGGACGACGGACGCGTCGTACTCGACGTACTTCTGCTGGCCGCCCCGCATCATGATCGAGTAGAGGACGACGGTGAGCAGCACCGGCAGCACGCTCGCAGCCGCCATCCGCCAGTCGACGACGAACAGGTAGCCGAGCGAGATCACCGGTACGGCGATCGCCATGATCGTGTCCTGGATCGCGTGCGCCACCAGCTGGTGCAGGGCCGCGACGTCGTTCTCGACCAGCTTCTTGACGGTGCCGGAGGAGCGCCGGTCGAACCAGCCCAGCGGCAGCGTGCGGAGGTGCCGGACGATCCGGGTCCGCAGGTCGAGCTGGAGGTCGTTGTCGGCGAGGTGGCTGATCATGGAGGAGCCGACGGCCGCGAGGAACCCGACGACCAGGGCCGCGGCGCCGCCGATCACGACGGCCCAGGCCCGGCCGGTCTCGACCGGACCGCCGGACAGCCCGGGCCAGAGGGTCCGGACCAGTTCGATGATCGCGACGAACGGCAGCACGCCGGCGACCGCGCCGATCAGAGCGAGGCCGCCGATGATCACCAGCCTGCCTCGGACAGCGCTGAACATCCGGAACCCCCAAAGAGCTTGTTGAAAATCATTGCCAACTATACCGAACACCGTTCTAATCGGCGAATCGGACCTTGAAGGCAAGCCTTACCTCTAGCGGTTCGCTCGGGCCGATCGGTCAGACTGGGGGACCGACCCAGGAGGTGACCCCGTGCCCGGACCTGCGACCGCGCCCTTCCACACTGGGCTGACGCCGGAGTCGGTGATCGACGCGGCGGTCCGGCTGTCGGCCGGGCAGCACCTGTTCCGCTGGTCGATCCGTGATCTCGCCGGTCAGCTCGGGGTGGCGCCGTCGGTGATCTATCACCATGTCGGCGGCAAGGATCTGCTCTGCCGGCACGTGGTGGAGCGGGTCGTGGCGCCGCTCCGGCCGCCGTCCGCCCGCTTCGGCTGGGCCCGCTGGTTCCGGACCCTGCTCCTGGACCTGCGGCCGATCCTGGCCGCCTATCCGGGCACCGCGAAGTGGCTGCTGATGCACGGCCCGACCTTCCCTGCGCTGCTGCAGGTGGTCGACGGCGGCGTGGCGGCGCTGCGCCGGGCCGGCTTCGGCGATCGGGTCGGATTCGCCTACGGCGCCTTGATCAACTCCGCGCTGCTCACCATCTCGATCACCGACGACCGGCTCGACCATGAGGGCGACGGCCCGCGTGATCATGCCGCGATGATGAACGACTTCCGGCGCGAAGGGGCCGACAGCGAGGGGCTGTCGCTGATCGCCGAGTCGCTCGTGGTTCCCTTCGCGGCCGGCGCGGCGGAGGCCGAGGAGCAGCGGGACGCCTTCTACCGGTTCATGATCGACACGGTGATCGCGGGCCTGGCCCGGTTCGCTACCGGATCGCGTACGGCTGCTCGGCCGAGTACGAGGCGTTGACCTCGGGATCGTCCGGTACGAACTCGGCGTAGGCCAAGCCACCGTCGAGGGCGAGCTTGCTCGGGAAGGCGATGATCACGTCGCCCAGCTCGTTGGGCCGACCCTCGCCGAGCTTGATGTGGTGGCCCTGCTCCTCGCCGTGCGAGTCGTCCCAGATGATCACCTTGCCCGCCGGGGCGCCGGACTCGACCGACACGTGCACCTGCGCCCGCAGCGCGTTGGTCTGATCACCGCGCGCCGAGGACGGTGACAGCACCAGCCCGGTGGTCGAGTCGCGCGGCTTCAGGCGGACCGGACCGGAGGCGTCGACGGTGACCGTCTCGTGGCCGGACAGGCTCGCGGTGACCCGGGCGCCGACGGTGCGGCCGGCGTCGGCGGCGGTCAGCCGGTAGGCCCGGTCGGTCGCGCCGCGGATCGGCCGTCCGTCGCGCAGCCAGGTGTACCGGAGGGTCGCGTTGGGGTGGTACCAGGGGTTCACGACCTCGAGCTGGGCACCCTTCGCGAGCGTTCGCGGCGCCCGGATCTCCGGCCCGCCGAGACCCGGGTCGAGGGTCGGGTCGGCGAAGTCGGCGTCCAGCCTGGTCGTCGTACCGGCGGCGACCTCCACCGTCTTGATCAACTTCGCGCCGGTGCGGCCGTCGAAGAAGGTGACCTGCTGCCGGCCGGGGAGGACCAGCATGGTCCGGTACTCGCCGCCGGTGGGCCAGCCCGAGCGCACTCCGTGGCTCAGGCCGCTCGAGTCGGTGTAGTTGACCTGCAGGTCGTTGACCGGCTCGCCGAGGGTGTCGTTGGTGAACCCGATCAGGCGACCGCCGATCGGAAGGGCACCGTCCAGTCCGGTGAGGTCGCCGCCGGACACGGTGAAGCGCTTGGCGCTGCTCTGCGGGTTCTGCCAGCAGGCGTCACCGAGCGCCTTCACATCGCCGTACCAGCGCGAGACGAGGAGCCGGGTCCCGTTCTGCGGGGTCGACCACGGGTCGCGGAACAGGAACGTGTAGTCGCCGTCCGGGACGCCGGTGATCATGAACCGGCCCTTCTCGTCGGCGATGCCCAGCCGGCGCGTCTCGGTCGGGGTGCCGTCCTCGTCGAACCGGCAGAGCTCGGCCTCGGCGCCGGGCACCGGGTCGCCGCCGGCGGCGGTGATCGTCCCGGACAGCGTCGCCGCGTTCTCGGCAGCCGCCGGCTGGACGAACAGCAGGATCAGGGCCGCGGCGACCAGGCCCACAGCAAATCTGGTGCGCATCTGATCAGTCTTCGACGATCAAGCTCCGGCGTCCGGCCGGGCACCGACTGTTCGTCGAGAATTCACCGGTCAGTGCTGCAGCAGGTAGTCGATCACCTGGGGCCAGACCTCGGCCTCGGCGCGCTTGTTGGCGGCCGGGCTGGTGCCGCGGCTGTCGTCGGACGGCACCACCGGCGTGTACGGCAGGAGCCCGCCGAGCCCGTGCCCGGCCTCGGGGTAGGACCACAGCCGGTGCTCCGGGTGGCCGGCCTGGTCCAACCGGTTCATGATCGACTCCGCGTGACGGCAGGAGGGCCAGAGCTGGTCGGCGCCGCCGCAGACGGCGAGCACCGGGCCGTCGATCCGGCCGACGGGGATGATCGCGGCCTGCTCGGCCGGCTCGGGGTTGCCCGGCTGCCCGTACGGGAGCGGCTTCGACCCGAGCGTCCAGGCCGACCGGTCGCAGTCGGGGAAGCCGCAGACCACGACGCCGGAGGGGACCGTGGCCAGCACGCCGTGGATCAGGTCCGGGTGCTGGGCGGCGAGCAGCTGGGCCGGCTCGGAGCCACGGGAGACGCCCATCGTCCAGATCCGGTCCGGGTCGACGCCGGGCTGTCGGCGGAGCCAGCGCAGCGCCGGTTCGAAGGTCTCCAGCGGGATCTCGTTCAGGGTTTCGGGCAGACCGGGCAGGCCGAAGTACGCGACCGAGAGGGTCGCCAGGCCGCGTTCGGCGAGGGCGTCACCGAGGACGGTGGTACGGAGGCCGCCTTCAGCGCCGCCGATCAGGAGGACGGCGGGGCGCCGCTCGGTCGACTCCGCCGCCGGCCGGTAGCTGCCGATGAACCCGTCCCGGTCCAGGTCCAGCGGCTGCCGCTCGCGGCCGCCCGAGTAGAGGGTGCGGGTGACGTCGCGGGCCGCCGCGGCGCGGCCGTCCAGCGACGCGGTGATCGTGAACGTCGCGGGACCCGCCGGCCAGGCGTAGCGGACCGGCTCGGCCGACGCGGGAACGGGCTGCATCGACCAGAGCAGGCCCATCGGGTCGACGTCGGTGTACGTACCGGCGGTGGGAGCCAGGACGGCCGGGTCGACCACCCCGTCCCGGCCGGCCGTGTAGGTCCCGGTCGACTCCCAGGTGATCTTGTCCGCATCCGTCGACCGGACGGCGAGCTGTACCTCGGCGCCGGCGCGGAGCCCGCTGATCCGGATCGTGACCGGCTGGTCGGCCCGGGCCGTCGCCGGCCCGACCTCGATCACCGGATCACCCGACGCGGCGCAACCGAGCGGGCCCAGGGCCAGCACGGCGGCGCCGACCATGATCGCGATCCGCCGCGGGCCGGAGATCATCGAGCCGTGGCCTCGGCCTCGGCGTCCGTACCGAGGGAGTCGACCAGCCGGTCCGCCTCGGCGTTGCGCCAGGGCCGGACCAGGCCGATCACGATGAAGATCACCAGCGCGACCAGCACCGGGCCGCCGACGGTGATCGCGGTCGCCTGGTCCGGGGCCAGGGCGGCGATCTGCTTCGGCAGGACGAACTTGGTGATCACGAAGACGGCCAGCCCGGCCGCCCAGGAGATGATCGCCGCGCCCGGCCCGCACCGCTTGAAGGCCGGCAACAGTCCGAGCAGCATCGGGATGGCGATCGGGCCGACCAGGCCGCCGAACCAGGTGATCAACAGTCCGAGCACCCCGCCGAAGGAGCCCGAGGTCAGCGCGATCACCATGCTCAGGGCGATGAAGCTGAACACCGCGATCCGGCCGACCGTCAGCTCGGTCCTGGTGCTGAGGCCGGTCCGTCGCCGCCAGAGGGCGGGCAGGATGTCCCGGGTGACGACGGAGGAGATCGCGTTCGCGTCGGAACCGGTCATCGCCATCGTGTGCGAGAACAGCCCGGCCAGCACCAGCCCGACCAGGCCGGCGGGCAGCAGCTGCAGGGCGAGCCGGGCGTAGGCCTGGGACGGGTCGGCCAGGTCCGGCACCAGCAGCGGCGCCGCCCACATCGGGAAGAACATGATCAACGGCCAGACCAGGTAGAGCCCGGCCGACAGGAGCGCGGCCCGGCGCGCGGTGCTGCCGGTCGGCGAGGCGATGAAGCGCTGGGCGAGGTTCCAGGTGCCGCCGTTGTACGAGAGCGTGTTGATCAACAGGTAGACCGCGACGAACAGCACCGTGTACTGGCCGTTGAACGCGTCGCCGTGGCCCTCCGGCAGCCGGTCCCACAACGTCCACAGCGTCGCCACGCCGTCCAGTGAGGTGAGCACGACGACGAAGAGCACGATCCCGGCGACGAACTGGATCAGGAACTGGCCGGTGTCGGTCAGTGCGTCGGCCCAGAGCCCGCCGACGGTGGAGTAGACCAGCGTCACGCCGCCGGTCAGCAGGATGCCCCAGACCAGCGGGACCCCGGCGAAGACGTTCAGCAGGATGCCCATCGCCGTCCACTTCGCGCCGACGTCGAACACCTTCAGCGCCGTACCGCTCCAGGCCAGCAGCTGCTGGGTCGGCAGGTTGTACCTGATCTTGAGGTACTCCAGCGGCGAGATGATGTCGAGGCGCTGCCGGAGCCGGGGCCAGCGCGGCGCGAACAGGAAGGCCCCGACGACCATCGCGACCGTGATCCCCATCGCCCACCACACGTAGAGCACGAAGCCCTCCGTGTACGCGATCGCCGCATACCCGACGAAGACGGCCGCGCTGTAGCCCGACATGTGGTGCGAGATCCCGGACAGCCACCACGGCATCCGGCCGCCCGCGGTGAAGTAGTCGGCCGAGTTCTTCACCCGGGCCTTGGCCCAGAGCCCGATCCCGATCATGACCAGGAAGTAGCCGCCGACGATCACCCAGTCCAGTGCCTGCATTGAGAAACGGTGGCATGCAATCGGTTGCAGGTCAAGGGGGTGCTGCGGTCCCTGAGCTTGTCGAAGGGATGAGGCGGCTCTGGCTTGGCCCTTCGACAGGCTCAGGGCGCGGAAGGGTTCGCAGGCTCAGGGCGCGGAAGGGTTCGCGGGCTCGGGGTGCGGAAGGGTTCGCGGGCTCGGGGTGCGGAAGGGTTCGCCGGGTCAGGGTGCGGGCGGGGTCGCCAGGGCCTGCCGGACCATCTCGGCGGAGGCGCCGGCGAAGTAGTCGTGGTGCTCGATGATCAGCTCGTCCCGGACCCGGACCACGTGCAGCTGCCGGAACCGGTGCCGGGCGCCGCTGCCGGGATCGACGACGACGGCGTCGAGCTCGGCGATGATCAGTTCCGGGTCGGTGGTCTCGTGCACGGTCAGGTTCGACTCCTCCGGAACCGGCGCGGTGGTGCCGCGGACCCGGTCCAGGGCGACGGACATGGCCCGGATCGCGTCCCGGCCGTCGAACCGGTCCGGCACTCCGGCCGGCGCGAACGGGAAGTGCACGACCGCGTCCGGCGCGTAGTGAGCGGCCTGGGCGTCCCGGTCGCCGGCGATCGCCAGTTCGAGCTGGCGCAGGTAGATCTCCTTGGGGGTCATTGGGGTCCTTCTCTCCCATCGAGCGAAGCGGACTGATCAGTCCGCTTGATCCGAGTATATGGAGTGATCACTCCGTTTCTCAAGAACGCGGCCGCAGGAGGGCCGGACTCGGTAGATTCGCCTTACTGTGCCGAGCAACGAACCGACTCCTCCGGTCTCCAGGCAACGCGCGGACGCCGTCCGCAACCGCGCGCGGGTGCTGGCCGCCGCCGAGGAAGTGTTCGACCGGTCCGGCCCGACGGCCTCCACGGCCGAGATCGCCCGGGTCGCCGGCGTCGGGGTCGGCACCGTCTTCCGGCACTTCCCGACCAAGCGCGACCTGCTCTCGGCGATCGTCAAGGACCGTTGGGTACGGGTCGCCGAGCTGGCCGAGCGGATGAACGAGGGCGACGACCCCGACGCGTTCTTCACCTTCTTCGGCGACCTGGTCGCCATCGCCGCCGGCCGGAAATCGGTCGTCGACGCGCTGGCGCTGGAGGGGGTCGACCTGAGCGTCGACAAGCCGATCGGCTCCCTGCAGGCCATGATCACGCCGCTGCTGGACCGGGCCAAGGACGCCGGCCGGGTGCGCCGCGACATCGAGGTGCCCGAGGTGATGGCGCTGCTGATCGGCACCTGCCAGGCCGCCCTGTCGGCGGGCTGGAGCGCCGAGCTGCGAGACCGTACCACCAAGATCATCTTCGACGGGCTCCGGCACCGCTGACGTTCAAGTCACGTTCAGGTCGGGTTCAGTCCGTCGTCGAGCGCCGCTCGCCCGGAGGGCAGGTCGAAGGCTCATCGTCGAAACATGGTGGCCAAATTGTCCCGGGAAGTCGCCGCGGTGCTGGCGGCCGAGATCCGCGAACTGCCGGCCGGGCACCGGCTGGACGGCGAGCACGCGATCATGAAGCGGTTCGGTGTCAGTCGCAGCACGGTGCGTGCCGCGCTGAAGGAACTCCATGATCAATATCTGGTCCGCCGGGTGCAGGGCTCGGGGACGTTCGTCAACCGGCGGATCGACTACGTGATCTCGCGGAGCCGGCGGCCGTCGCTGCACGAGACGATCGCCAGTGCCGGTGCGAAGGCGTACACCCATCTGGTCGGGGCCGAACTGCGCGCCGTGCCGGAACCCGTCGCCGACCGGCTCGGCCTCGCGCCGGGCACCGAGGCGCAGCGCCTGATCCGGATGAGCTACATCGACGACGAGGTGTCCGGCTATTCGGAGGAGTGGATCAGCCTCGAGGTCTGCGACCACATCGAGGTCGGCCTGCGGGTGATCGAATCGCTCGACCAGGTGCTCCGCGGTCGCGGGTACGACCCCGTCCGGGCCTGGTGCCGGATCGGGCTGGACACCCCGCCGGCCGCGGTCGGCGAGCGACTCGGGCAGGACGGGCCCCGGCCGACCTGGATCGTGGAGAGCCTGACCCGGAACCGGAACGACGCGCGGCAGCTGATGTGCAGCACGACCTGGACCCGGCCGGATCTGGTCCGGATGGTCCTTGAGCTGGAGGAATGACCCCGTAACGGAGTTGTCCGCCTGACCGGCGGCGATTGTCAGCGAGGATTTCCGATTGTTCACCTGGTCCTGAGGTGGGCGTCAGGCCGGGCGCGGACAGAGATCGACGACGGCAGTGACGATCCGATTCGCGAGGAGCCCAGATGAACGTCGGCCCGTACAGGGGGAAGGTCGCGATCGCGACCAGGAAGGGACGGGCCGTGCTGGCCGCCGCGTTGCTGGCCGGGGCGGGACTCCTGGCCGGCTGTGGCGAGAGTGCGGTGGCCGGACCGGAGCCGGGTACCGACCCGGAGGTGCTGATGCTCGGTCACATCCCGAGTGAGAACTCGAACAACATCGACGAGGAGTACCAGCTCGTGATGGAGGTGATCGAGAAGGAGACCGGCAAGAAGGTGGAGTTCCAGCCGGCGACCAGCTACGCCGCGGTGATCGAGGCCCAGCGGGCCGGCAAGGTGCAGTTGGCGTCCTACGGCCCGTTCTCGTACGTCGTCGCGAAGGACAGCGGCGTCGGCATCACGGCGCTCGGGTTCCTCGCCGAGACCAAGGACTCGACCGGCGGCTACCACTCGGCCGCCTGGGTGCCGAAGGGCTCGCCGATCAAGGACCTGGCCGGGTTCAAGGGCAAGAAGGTCTGCTTCGTCGACCCGACGTCGACCTCGGGCTATCTCTATCCCTCGGCCGGCCTGCTCGAGGCCGGCCTCGATCCGAAGAAGGACGTGACCCCGGTGTTCGCCGGCGGCCACGACTCGTCGGTGATCGCGATCGCCAACCAGCAGTGCGAGGCCGGGTTCTCCCAGGACTCGATGCCGGAGGAGCTCAGCAAGAGCGGCCAGGTCGCCGACGGGGCGGTGTCCGAGGTCTGGAAGTCGGCTCTGATCCCGTCCTCGCCGATCGTGATGAGCGACTCGCTGTCGGCGCCGCTGAAGGAGAAGCTCACGGACATCTTCGCCAACAAGCTCAACGTCGACTGGCTGTCGGCCAACGGCTACTGCGACAGCGCCGACGCGTGCCCGCTGCCGGGTGAGGAGAGCACCAGCGCCTGGGGCTTCAAGCCGGTCGAGGATTCCACCTACGACGGGATCCGCGAGGTCTGCACGATCACCAAGTCCGACTCCTGCCAGGTGAGTTGATCATGACCGGCCACTCGGCGGTGATCGAATTCGACGGCGTCGGCAAGCGGTTCGGCGACACCGTGGCGCTGGACGACGTCACCTTCGGGGTCGAGCCCGGCACCGTGGTGGTGCTGCTCGGCCTGTCCGGCTCCGGCAAGTCCACCCTGCTCCGGCAGGTGAACGGGCTGCAGCAGCCGACCACCGGGACGGTCCGGGTGCTCGGCGCGGAGGTGTCGGGCACCCGCGGCCGGTCGCTGCGGGAACTGCGCCGGCAGATCGGCTTCGTGTTCCAGAACTTCCACCTGGTCGGCCCGTGCACCGTGCTGGAGAACGTCTGCACGGGCCTGCTCGGCTCGCTGATCGGGCCCCGGCTCGGGCTGGCGATGTATCCGCGTTCGGTCCGCCGGCAGGCGCTGGAGCAGCTGGACCGGGTCGGGCTGGCCGACCGCGCGTTCCAGCGGGCCGACACACTGTCCGGCGGGCAGCAGCAGCGGGTCGCGATCGCCCGGGCGCTGGTGCAACGCCCGAAGATCCTGCTGGCCGACGAGCCGGTCGCGTCGCTCGATCCCGAGTCCAGCGCCCAGGTGATGGAGCTGATCCGCGAGATCGGGGCCGAGGACGACCTGACCGTGCTGTGCAGCCTGCACCAGGTGGAGCTGGCCCTCGACTTCGCCGACCGGATCGTCGGGCTGCGGTCCGGTGCGGTGGTGCTGGATCGGGCGGCGGCGGGACTCTCCCGGGACCAGGCGATGGAGATCTACGGCTCCGTCGGTGCCGAGCCCGAGGGCGCCCCGGCACCGACCCGGCCGGTCCGGGTGGGACTGCCGGCGCTGGCCGGGTAGCGCCGATGACCGCAGTGGACACCCGGTCCGGGGTGGCGGGCGGGGTCGGTACGGGCGGCGGCGGCTCGGGCAGCGGCGGCGAGCCGGTCCGGTTCCCGCCGCGGCCGCGGACGCCGCTCGGCCACGTGATCATGAACGTGGTGCTGCTCGGCCTGCTCGGCGCCGCGATCTGGTCGATCATCGACCTCAAGATCAATCTGGCGACCATGATCGACGGGATCGACTACGCGATCGCGTTCCTGCGCCGGGTGGTGCCGCTGGACTTCCCGCCGGTGCAGGAGATCCTGGTCATGGTGGGACAGACACTGGCCATCGTCGTCTGCGCGACCGTCCTGTCGGTGCTGCTCAGCGTGCCGGTCGCGCTGCTGGCCGCCCGGAACACCACAATCAACTCGGTCACCCGCGGCGGCGCCCGGGTGATCATCGTGGTCGCCCGCGCGTTGCCCGAGTTGATCTTGGCGATGTTCTTCCTGCGGATCTTCGGGCTCGGCGCGCTGGCCGGCATCCTGGCGCTCGGGCTGCACTCGGTCGGCATGGTCGGCAAGCTGTACGCGGACGCGATCGAGGAACTCGAGCCGGGCCCGCGGGAGGCGCTCCGGGCCACCGGGGCGACCGGGCTGCAGCAGCTCACCGGGGCGATCCTGCCGCGGCTCGGCCCGGCCCTGGTGGCGACCGCGCTGCACCGGTTCGACATCAACCTGCGCGGCTCGGTGATCCTCGGCTTCGTCGGGGTCGGCGGGATCGGCCTCGAGCTGGCCGGCGCGCTGAACACGATGAACTACCGGCGCGGGCTGGCGCTGGCGATGATCCTGCTGGTGATCTGCCTGGTCACCGAGCTGCTGTCCGGGCTGATCCGGACGGCCCTGCTCGGCCGGGCCTCGGTCCGGCGATCACCGCTGGCCTGGGTGCGGCGGCTCCGGGACCGGGCCGACCGGGCGTCCGGCGGCTGGGTCCGCGGATCGGCGGGGTCGGTCGCTCCGGGAGCGGCGGCCGGGTCAGGTGGCCGGATCAGCCCGCCGTGGAACGCGGAGCGGGTCGGCCGCACGCTGTCGTACCTGCTGACGGCGATCGTGATCGGCGCCTCGCTGGCCGGTGCCCAGATCACCCCGGAACAGCTCGCCGGCGGGCTGCAGCAGGCGCTGCACGTGAGCTCGCTCTACCTGCCGCCCGGGCTCGGCGGGATCGGCGACAAGCTGTTCGCCGCGATGGTCGAGACCGTGCAGATGGGCCTGGCCGGGACCCTGATCGGGTTGGTCACCGCGATCCCGATCGGCGTCCTGGCGGCCCGGAACGTCGCACCCCGGCCCGGCATCGCGACGTTCTGCCGGGTGATCATCGTCGGCGTCCGGGCGTTCCCCGATCTGATCATCGCGATCTGCATCGTCGTGATCACCGGACTCGGCCCGGTCGCCGGTGCGCTGGCCCTCTCCTTCGGCGCGGTCGGCTTCCTGAGCAAGATCATCGCCGACTCGATCGAGGAGACCGACGTCGCCGTCCAGGAGGCCGTCCGGTCCACCGGCGGCGGTGGCCTGCAGGTGTTCGGGGCCGCCACCCTGCGCCAGGCCGCGCCGTCCGTGGTCGCCCACGTGATGCATCAGCTCGACGTGAACGTACGGGGAGCGACCAACCTCGGCGTGGTCGGCGCCGGCGGCATCGGCTATTACATGACCAACGCCAACCGGGTGCTCAACTACCAGGTCGTGACCAGCTGCATGATCATGATCCTGGTGGTGATCCTCGCCATCGAGGCGCTCGCGATCTGGGTTCGCCGCCGGGTCAGCTGAATCCCTCGGCCGAGTGGGGTGGTCGGGGGAGCGGCACGGCGATCGGGCGGGCGACCCGGACGGCCAGGTCGTCCCGGTGCGGCGCGGCGACGATCTGTGCGCCGACCGGCAGGCCGTCGAGCCGTCCGACCGGGACCGTGATCGCAGGATGGCCGGAGAGGTTGAACGCCCAGCAGAGGTCGCAGGCGACGTGCTCCTGGTAGTTCCGGTACCGGAACGCGGTCTGCGGGGTGGTCGGCGTGATCAACGCGTCCACGTCGGCGAAGAGTTCGCTCAGCGTGCGTTCGAGTTCCCTGCGGTACGCGAGCGCCGCCTGCAGGTCCGCATGATCGACCTCGCGGCCGCGGTCCAGGGCGTGCAGGGTGTGCCAGGCTTCGCTCGGGTCGCTCAGGGCCACCGGGCGGTCGACCAGGTCGAGCGAGCCCTCGTCGGCGAGGGTCTGCAGGCGATCTCGTACCAGAGTGGCGAGGGCGGGGTCCGGTGAGGCGAAACCGAGTTCGGCGGAGAACGCGAAGCGGGGCGGGCGTTCGTTTGCCGGGACGGTCGGCTGCCAGGCGGGCAGCGCGGTCGGGTCGAGCGGGTGGCTGCCGGCGGCGACCTGGACGGCGGCCACGACGTCATCGACGGTGGCCCCGATGACGCCGGCACAGGTCAACTGGGCCAGGCCCCGGCCGCCGGTCCGCGGGATCCGGCCGACCGTGCCCTTGAACCCGACCACGCCGCAGAACGCGGCCGGGATCCGCAACGATCCGGCGCTGTCGCCGCCGGTCGCGAACGGGACGACCCCGGCCGCGACCGCCACCGCGGAGCCGGCCGACGAGCCGCCGGAGCTGTGCTCCAGGGACCAGGGGTTGCGGGTGTGATCACGCCCGTTCCAGCCCCAGGTCTGGGAATCGACCCGAGGATCGGGCCGGGTCGTCGTCCCGATCGGTACCGCTCCGGCCGCGACCAGCCGCTGCACGATCGGCGTCTCCAGCCCGGTCCCGTCCTTGATCATGAACGGAGTCCCGGCCAGCGGCCCGCGCTCGACGGCCGGTTGCGCGGCGACCCGTCGGGCCAGGGCCCGGGCCTGGTCCGGCCAAGGCTCGGCGACGAAATGAAGATCGACATCGAGCCGGGCCATGTCCGACAACGCGTTCTCGACCCGCTCCTCGAAGTGCACCTCACGAGCCTAACCAGCGCAGCGACGGCGGGTCGGTCAGCCGCTCGGGGACCCACGGCGCACCCCTGAACTCCCTAGGACCTCACCCGGCCCCGACTCGCCCGCCCATCGCCGAGTCGTCGGGCGACCGGAGTGCAGCGTTGTCGACATCCCCGCGTTGCCGGGGATCCGTAGTGTGGGGTTGTCGACATCCCTGCGTTCTCGGGGGTCGGTGGTGTGGGGTTGTCG
>NZ_JBHTFF010000001.1:216802-931882 GCF_042666975.1 Microlunatus sp. GCM10028923
GTCGACTTCCCTGCGTTGCCGGGGGTCGGTGGTGTGGGGTTGTCGACTTCCCTGCGTTGCCGGGGGTCGGTGGTGTGGGGTTGTCGACTTCCCTGCGTTGCCGGGGGTCGGTGGTGTGGGGTTGTCGACTTCCCTGCGTTGCCGGGGGTCGGTGGTGTGGGGTTGTCGACATCCCTGCGTTCTCGGGGATCGGCGGTGGGTTGTCGACATCCCTGCGTTGCCGGGGATCCGCGGCGTGGGATTGTCGACATCCCCACGTTCCCAGAGAGACCCACGGCGTGGCGTTGTCGACTTCCCCGCGTTACCGGGGATCCGCGGCGTGGCGTTGTCGACATCCCCGCGTTCTCGGGGATCCATGGTGTGGCGTTGTCGACTTCCCCGCGTTCTCGGGGATCCGCGGCGTGGCGTTGTCGACATCCCCACGTTGCCAGGGACCCACGGCGTGGGATTGTCGACAACCCCACGTCGCCGGCGGTTGCGTCCAGCGGCGGGCGGGAGCTGATCTTGGTCGGGTGACAAGGGGCTCCGGTGTTTCTGGGGTGTTCACCGGTCGGTCAGGTTGCGGCGAGCCTGGCGCAGGGCTGGCGATGCACGCTCGGAGACATCCAGCACCCCTCCGAGAAACGAGGCCCGATGGATGCGATGACCAGGGAAGATCTCTGTTCCGAGTTGAGCATGATCGACGCGTCCGGACTGATCGCGCTCGCCGACGAGTGCGTCGCCGACGAACCCGACCTCATGATCACCAGGCCGCCGACCGTCGGCAGCGTGGTCACCCAGGTCCGGGAACCCGTGGCCGAGCAGCGATTCATCCTTGCCGACGCGCTCGCCTGCTCCGCCGAGGTCAGCCTGCGCGGCCGGCTCGGCTGGGGGATGCGGCTCGGCTCCGATCGGCGGGCCGCCCTGGCGGCCGCGATCTGCGACGCCGAGGTCGTCTCGTCCGGACCGTACGCGGCCCGGGTGCTCGATCTGTGCCGCGAGGGACGGGCCCGCCGGGAGGCCGAGCGCGCCGCCGAGTGGGCCCGTCTCGCCCCGTCCGTCGTCGAGTTCGAGGAGATCCCGTGACCCTGACCGCACACCTGACCACCGCGCCCACCGACACCGCGCCCACCGACACAGCGTCCGCCGAAACCGCGTGGCCCGTGCTGCCTGCCTTGCCTGCATCGGCGTCGCAGCAGGTGTTCCGGGCCTGCCTCGGCGCCCTGTCCCGGCCGGGCAGCGTGCATCAACTGCCAGCCGCGGACCTGCCGGCCAGCATCCCGGCCGCGGCCCTGGTCCCGCTCGCGCTGACCGACCTGATGGCGCCACTGACCGGGCTCGGTCGCGCCGAAGGGCTGGCCCGCCGGATCGCGACCGCGACCGGGGCGCGTTGCGTGCCGGCCGACCGGGCCAGGTTCGCTCTCGCCCTCGACGATGATCATGATCAACTGGCCGGGCTGCCGATCGGCAGCAACTGGTCGCCGGAGCTGGGGGTGCTGCTGAGTCAGCGGGTTGCGGCCCTTCGACAGGCTCAGGGCGCGGAGAGTACGGCTCAGGGTTCGGAAGGTGCGGAAGGTGCGGAGGGTGCGGCTGGGGGTGCGCTGAGCCTGACGCTGACCGGACCGGGGATCAAGGACTCGACCGTGATCACCGTCGCCGGCCTCAGCGCGGACTTCTTCGCCGCCCGGGCGGAACTGACCGCAGAGTTCCCGACCGGGATCGATCTGGTGTTGATCACCGACGACCGGACCATGATCGGCCTTCCGCGGACGACCCGGATCGAGGTCGGCTGATGTACGCGGGCACCAACAAGGGCGGTACGGAGGCGATCATCGCGGCCGAGCGGCTGGTGCTGCAGCGGCGGGCGATGCTGGACGGCGTGATCACCGTCGACCAGGTGATCGAATGCTTCCCTCGCGCGCTGGACAAGATCATGGGCGAGGGCGGGCTGTGGGATCCGCGGACCGCCGCGACCGCCTATCTGCAGGCGGGCGGGGACACGGCGGAGGCGGTGCACCTGCTCCGGGCGCACCGGTCGACCCTGCCGCGGCTGGCGTACTCCGAACCGGTCGAACCCCGGGAGCTGGAGCTGTTGCGGCGGATCGTTCCGGCGCACCGCAAGCCGGACGGACCGCAGTTGCTCGGTGAGACCGTCGATTACACCGCGCGGCTGCTGCACCCGCCGGATGCGCCGTGGGACAGCGAGCCACCGCTGCCGGTCGAACCGCCGGAGCCCGGCGCGGAAGCGGCCGAGTCGCCGCAGGACGTGCCGTTCCGCCGCTACCGCGACTACCTGGCCGACCGGGGCGTGCTGGCCGATCGGACCGACCCGGACGATCCGGAGCCGTTCGACCTGGCCCTGGTGGCGCCGCAGCTGCCCGCCGAGCGCTCGGCGCTGCTCTCCGCGATGGCGCTCGCCGAGACCGGCGGCTTGATCAACATCTGGTACCAGTCGATCATCGGCCCGGACGGCTACACGGACGAGTCGGTCACGCTCGGCGAGGTCCGGCACGGCCGGGTACCGATCCGGGTCGTCCACCCGCACACCGGGAACCCGGTCCAGATCGGCCGGATCAGGGTCACCGAGACCGAAGCGATCACCCACCTCACCGACCGCGGCGAGGACGCCGCGAAGTTCGATATCGGGTACGGGATGGCGCTCGGCCACAACGAGCGGAAGACGATCGCGATGGCCAGTCTCGATCTCGCCGCGCACCGGTTCCGGGGCACCGAGGGCGGTCAGCGGCTGGACCAGATTCTCCTGCACACCACGGACGGGCTGGCCTCCTGCGGCTTCCTGGAACATCTCAAACTGCCGCACTACGTGACCTTCCGATCCCAACTGGAACGGGCCGAGGCGGCGGCGGGCGAGGCCGGCCCGACAACCGAGCGCCCGACCACCGAGCATGGGGAGGACTGCGACCATGATCACGACCACGCTTGATCAACTCGTCGAGGACCGGCCGGAGGACGCGGCGCCGGTGGTGCTGGACGAGCAGGCGAAGCGGGAGGTCCGGCGGGCCTGCCTGTCCGGCGTCTGCGTGCCCGGGTACATCGTCCCGTTCGGATCGCGGGAGATGCCGGTCGCTCGCGGCTGGGGCTCCGGCGGACTCCAGGTGACGCTCGCGATCGGCGGTCCGGACGACTCGGTGAAGGTGATCGACCAGGGCGACGAGGAGGGCGTCAACGCGGTCAACCTGCGCCGGCTGATCGCCGGGACGCTGCGCTGCCGTACCACCGCGGACACCCTCGACGCCTCGATCGTGCAGTCCCGGCACCGGGTGCCCGAGGACACGCTCGACGCCGACGACATCCTGGTGCTGCAGGTGCCGCAGTCCGAACCGCTGCGCAAGGTGGAGAAGTCGGTGTACGAGTGCAAGCGCCGGCACGCCGAGGCCGACTACGCGAAGATGTGGGTCGGGCTGTACGAGGGGCTGGCGCAGAACGGCGTGATCAGCGGCGGTGCCGGCTACCCGGTGATGGTTCAAGATCGTTATCTGATGGCGCCCAGCCCGATCCCGCGCTGGGACATTCCGCGGCTCGACGACAGTGATCATCTGACGCTGCTCAGTCACGGCCGGGACAAGAAGATCTACGCCGTACCGCCGCACACCAAGGTCGAACCGTTGACCTTCACCGACGTCCCGTTCGAGGTCGAGTACACGGCCGGCAGCCGGTGCGGCCTGTGCGGCTCGGACGACACGTTCCTGGTCGAGACCTCGGCGGGCGACTACCTGTGTTCCGATGTTCAGTGGTGTCTGAAGGTACGGGCCGGGATGGCCGACCATGATCATCGGGACCGGGCGCCGCTGCACCTGCTGCCCGACCCGTCCCGCCGGGTCCGCGCCACCGCCGCGACGGAGCGGCGGGTCTGGACGGCCCCGCCGGCCGGGATCACGGCGCCGGCGGAGGAGTGGTCGCTCAAGGTGGTCGACCTCGGCAAGACCTACCGCGGCTACCGCGGGTCGAGCGAGGTGGTGGCCGCCGCCGAGGTCAGCTTCGACGTCGCGCCGGGCGAGGCGCTCGGCATCATCGGCGAGTCCGGGTCGGGCAAGTCGACCGTGATGCGGTGCCTGATCGGCGACGAGCTGGAGGCCGGCGGCGAGGTCTTCGTCGGCTCGGTCGACGACGGCCGGACGAACATTCTTGATCTTGATCCGGCCCGCCGCCGGTCCCTCCGGATCGGTACGTTGAGCGTCGTCTATCAGGATCCGGCGGCCGGCCTCGATCTCGGGATCTCGGCCGGCGGCAACATCGCCGACCGGCTCACGGCGGCCGGCTGGCGGTCGTACCACGCGATCCGGGACCGGGCCGCGGAACTGCTGGAACGGGTCGAGGTGCCGCTGGAGCGGATGGACGACGTGGTCGGCCAGTTCTCCGGCGGGATGCGGCAGCGGGTCCAGATCGCGAAGGCCCTCGCCACCGATCCGCAGGTGCTGTTGCTCGACGAGCCGACCACCGGCCTGGACGCCTCGGTCGCGGCCGGCGTGCTGGACCTGCTCCGCGAGCTGCTGGCCGAGCGGCAGATCGCCGTCGTCGTGGTCAGCCACGACTTCTCGGTGATCGACGCGCTGACCGACCGGGCGCTGGTGATGCGGCACGGCCGGGTCGTCGAGACCGGGCTGACCGACCAGCTGTTCGCCGACCCGCACCATCCGTACACCCAACGCCTCGTCGCGGCGGCGAAGCACTGACCGGAAGGAAAGTGATCATGAACGCTCCGATCCTGACCGTCGCCGAGCTGACCAAGACCTTCACCCTGCATGCGATCGGCGGCCGCCGGGTGCAGTCGCTGGACACGGTGTCGTTCACCCTGGCCGCGGGGGAGCATCTCGCGATCGCCGGCGCCAGCGGGGCCGGCAAGTCCAGCCTGCTGCGCTGCCTCTACCGCAACTACCGACCGGATTCGGGACGGGTGACGCTGCACACCGAGGCCGGTGACCTGGAGCTGACCTCGCTGCCGGATCGGCGGATGGCCCGGCTCCGCGGTCGCGAGTTCGGGTACGTGTCGCAGTTCCTGGTCGCGCCGCCCCGGCAGGGCCCGCTGCGCCTGGTGGCCGGCGCGGCCCAGCGCCGGGGCCTCGAGCCGGCGGCGGCCCGGGCCGCGGCCGCCGCCTCGCTGGAGCTGCTGGGCCTGCCGGAACGGCTCTTCGACGTCGACTGCAGCCTGCTCTCGGGAGGGGAGCGGCAGCGCGTCAATCTCGCCGCGGGTACGGTGAGTCCGCCGCGACTGTTGCTGCTGGATGAGCCGGTCTCCGCCCTCGACCCGGCGAATCGGGCCCGCGCGCTCGCGGTGATCGAACGGCTCACCGAGCAGGGGGTCAGCGTGCTCGCGGTCTATCACGACCTGGCGATCATCCGCCGGATGGCGGACCGGGTGCTGGTCCTCGACGGCGGCCGGCTGGTCGCGGAGGGTCCGCCGGACAAAGTTCTTGCGGCGGGCCATCGGGCCCTCGACGATGTCATGGAGGAGGCGTACGCATGAATGCTCTGCAGACCGAACTTGATCATGAACGACGACCGGCCGGGTCCGGTTGGCCGGTCGGCGCACCACCGGATTCGTACCTGATCGGCAACGCGCGGGTCGTGCTGGCCGACCGGGTCACCGAACCGGCGACGGTGATCATCACCGACGGGCTGATCGAGGAGGTGGCGGAGCGGGTGCTGCCGGCCGACCTCGACGCCGGTGGCCGGCTGCTGCTGCCGGGACTGATCGACGTCCACAGCGATGCCCTGGAGAAGGAGCGGGCGCCGCGCGCGAATGCCGTTCTGCCATGGGATTTCGCGCTGACCTCGTACGAGGCGAAGCTGGCCGCGGCCGGGGTGACGACGATCTTCCACGGGGCCGGCTTCCAGCACAAGGCGGCGGCCGGCACCGAGCGCTCGCCGGAACGGGCGCTGGAGCTCTGTGGGGCGGTCGACGCGCACGAGTCGTCCCGCGTTGATCATCGGGTGCTGCACCGGTTCGCGGTCCGGTCCGAGGGCGGTGCCGAACTGCTGCGGCGGCGCCTGGACGGGCTTCCGGAGGGCGAGCAGCCGCTGGTCTCGCACGAGGACCACACCCCAGGTCAGGGGCAGTACGCCGACCAGCAGGTGTTGATCAAGGCGATCATGGGCGACGGCGGGCTGGATCGCGAGGCGGCGGAGCAGCGGGTGGCGGAGATCCTGGCCGACGCCGAGCGGACCGAGTCGGTCCGCCAGGACCACCTCGCCTGGCTGGGCGACCTGGCCCGAGCCGGCCGGATCCGGCTGCTCGGCCACGACCCGGACACCGCCGAGGCGATCGACGAGCTGCACGCACGGGGCGCGACCACGGCCGAGTTCCCGACCACGGTCGAGGCCGCCCGCCGGGCTCGTGACCTCGGGCTCACCTCAGTCGCCGGCGCGCCGAACGTGCTCCGCGGCCGGTCCCACTCCGGCAACGTCGGCGCCGCCGAACTGGTCGGGCTCGGCCTGGTCGACGCGCTCGCCTCGGACTACCTGCCGAGTGCGCTGCTCGGCGCCGTGTTCACCCTGGCCCGCTCCGGTGTCGCCGACCTGCCGGCGGCCGCCCACCTGGTCACCGCGGGACCGGCGAAGGTGGCCGGGCTGACCGACCGCGGCCGGATCGAGCCTGGCCGGCTGGCCGACTTCACGCTGGTCGACGACACCGGAGCCGGTTGGCCCACGGTGCTGGCCACGTTCAAGAGCAACCGCGGATGACCGCGCTGATCCCCGGCGACGTGCACCCCGCGCTCGCCGACACCTGCCGAGCCGCGTTCGACGCGCTGGCCGACGCCCAGCGTCGGTACGGCCGCGCCGAGCTGTCCGCGGAGACCCGAATGGGCGCCGACGGTACGCCGACCATGTTGATCGACGACCTGGTGGAGCAGCGGATCCTGGCCGCGGCCAAGACGCACGGGGTCAACGTGCTCAGCGAGGAGGCGGGTTTCGTCGACCTCGGCAGCGCGCTCACCCTGGTCGTCGACCCGGTCGACGGCTCGGCGAACGCCGCTGCCGGGGTGCCGCTGTCCTGCTATTCGGCGGCGCTGCTCGAGGACGGCCGACCGGTCGAGGCCCTCACCTGCTGGCTGGAGACCGGGCGTTCGATCGCGGCCCGGGTCGGCCAGCCCGCCTCGTACCGGACCAGCGGGGCGCGCCGGCTGGCCGGTCAGGCGCTGTCCATGCTGCGGCCCAAGCACGGGGCCCGCGGCGACACCGCGGAAACCTGGATGACGCTGTGCCGCCGGGCCGGCCGGGTCCGGATCCTGTCGTCCAGCTGCCTGGAGGCGATGCTCGTCGCGACCGGCGCGATCGACGCCTTCGCCGACCCGGGCTCGGACACCCATCGGCTGGTCGATCTCGCGGCCGCGATGGTGATCATGCCGGCCGCCGGCGGCTACGTCTGCGACGCCTTCGGCCGGCCGCTGGAATTCGATCATGACCTGACCCTCCGCTACTCGGGCGTCGTCGCGGCGACCCGGGAGCTGGCCGAGGAGATCTGTGCGGTGATCGACGCGGATCGCTGAGACCCGTCCCAGTGGCGCGTCGCCTAAGTTTCTTAACGTTTGGCGACGCCCAGGCACGCACCTCGCGGCGTTCTCCTCAGTCGACATATGACCCGATATGCCTTCCTCGTCGGCCTTGCGATGCACGCACCTGGACGCCGCCAAACGTCAAGCAACTTAGGCGACACGCCACTGGGCGGTGACCGCATGACGAGATTCCCTATTTAGCTACTGGGGATTATGTGAAACTGGAACGGCTGCAGCTTGTTGATCATCTCTCTACCGAGAGGCAGTCGTCCCATGTCAGCTCACCCCGCTTTCGGCACCAGAAGGCCTGATCTCAGCCTGGTGCCGCCCGACCCGGAGCCCACCATCGCTCCGGACCTCTACCGGTCCGTGTTCCGGCAACGGGCCGACGGCGTGGCGGTGATCACCGCCGACGCCGGCTCCGGCCCGGTCGGCTTCACCGCGACGTCGGTGGTCTCGCTCTCCCTCGACCCGGCCATGGTCTCGTTCTCCCTGGCCAGCAGTTCGTCCAGCTTCCCGGCCGTCGATCGCGCCCACCACGCCGCGATCAACTTCCTCGACGCGGACCAGTCCGAGCTCGCGATGCGCTTTGCCAGTAAGGGAATCGACCGGTTCGCCGGCACCCGCTGGTCGGCGCTGCCGGACCAGACCCCGGTCCTCGACGATGCGCCGAGCCGGCTGCACGGCCGGATCGCGCACCGGTTCGCCGTCGGTGATCACCACATCGTCGTGCTCCGGCTGCTCTCGGCCGAGGTACGCCGACCGTACCGGCCGCTGGTCTATCACGACGGCGGCTACGGACTGGTCGTCCGTCCCGGCGACCCGGCGTGGACGGAGGGCGGCCGATGACCGTACGCCGCTTCCTCGCCGCCCTGGCCGGCCTCGCGCTCCTGCTGTCCGGGTGCGCCGTGGCCACCGGCCAGCCGGCCGCGGGATCGCTTGGGCTGGACGCACCGCTGCCGGACGAGGTGCCGGCCGGGACCAAGATCATCGTCGGCGATCCGACCACGCAGAAGGCCCTGCAGCTGTCCGGCGAGCTGGACCGGCTCCCGTTCGTCGAGTGGGCCAATCTCTCCGGCGGGCCGCAGACCACGGAGGCGTTCCGGGCCGGTGCCCTGGACGCCGGGTCGGTCGCCGAGATCCCGCCGATCCATGCCCGTTGGACCGGGCTGCAGACCAAGATCATCGCCTCCCGGTTCCGGGTCGATCCGCTGCACCATCCGGTGTACGAGTTCGGCGTCGCGCCGGGCATCACGGCGACCACCCTGGCCGACTTCCGCGGCAAGAAGATCGCCTACTCGCCGGGGCAGGCGCAGGGTGCGCTGGTCCTCAAGGCGCTCCGCAAGGCGGGGCTGACCAAGGCCGACGTGCAGCTGATCGAACTGCCCAGCACCGGTGACGTCTACGCCAACGCGCTGGCCGCGCGGCAGGTGGACATCGCACCGATCGGCGGCGTCCAGATCAAGCGCTATCTCGCGAAGTACGCCGGCGAGGGCGCGGCGACCGTACAGCACGGCCTCCGGGACGACCCCGGGCACGTCTATGCCCTGGAATCCTCGCTCGCCGATCCCGGCAAGGCGGCCGCGCTCAAGGCCTACGTCGCGGCCTGGGCCCGGGCCGCGCGCTGGGTCGACGAGCACCCGGAGGAGTGGATCGAGGGCTACTACGTGGCCGATCAGGGGCTCAGCGCCGAGGACGGCCGCTGGCTGGTCGAGCGGGCCGGAACGATCGAGGTGCCGGACGACCTGACCGACGTGTACGTACGGCATCAGGAGACGATCGACCTGCTGGCCGCCGAGACCGGCAACGATCCGCTGCGCGCCGAAGATCTTTACGACCCGCGGTTCGTCCCGGTCGCGGCCGAGGCGTTCGGGCAGGCCGGAGGACGATCATGAGCGCCGACGTCCGGCTCGAGGCCCCGGCCGGCCTCGCTGTCGTACCCGAACGGGCCGGGGCGGGCCGGCCGCGAACCGAGGATCGGCGCAACCGGACGACCCGGCTCGGCCTGGGCAGGCCGATCCCGTTCGCGATCGCGCTCGGACCCCTGTTGCTGCTGGTGATCTGGGCCGCGGGCTCGGCCCTCGGCTGGATCGATCCGCGGATCCTCTCCGCGCCGTGGACCGTCGTGATCACCGCGATCGACCTCACCGTCGACGGCCGGCTGCCGGCCAATCTGGCGACCTCCGCCGCGCGGGCCCTGACCGGGCTGGTGCTGGGCGTCTCCCTCGGGCTACTGCTGGCCCTGCTCTCCGGCCTGAGCCGGGCCGGCGAGGCGCTGATCGACGGACCGGTGCAGCTCAAGCGGGCCATCCCGTCGCTGGCCCTGCTGCCGTTGTTGATCTTGTGGTTCGGCATCGGCGAGCCGATGAAGATCATCACGATCACGCTCGGCGTGTTCGTCCCGATCTACCTGCACACGCACAACGGGCTGCGGGCGATCGACAGCCGCTACGTGGAACTCGCGCAGTCGCTGGGCCTGCGCCGCGGGGCCTTCATCCGGCAGGTGGTGCTGCCCGGCGCCCTGCCGGGATTCCTGCTGGGGTTGCGTTTCGCGGTGACCGGCGCCTGGCTGTCGCTGGTCGTGGTCGAGCAGATCAATGCCACCAGCGGCATCGGTTACATGATGGAACTGGCGCGGACGTACGGCCAGACGGACATCATCATCGTCGGGCTGGTGGTGTACGGCGTGCTCGGCCTCACCTCCGACGGCATCGTCCGGCTGATCCAACGGAAAGGGCTGTCATGGCGACGCACACTGGCCGACTAGCTCACGATCCAACTCACGATCGGCCGGCGGTCCGGGTGACCGGACTGACCCGTCGGTACGGAAGCCGGGCCGTGCTCGACGCGGTCGACCTGTCCATCGCCGACGGCGAGTTCGTCGCCCTGATCGGGCGCAGCGGATCGGGCAAGAGCACCCTGTTGCGGGCGCTGGCCGGGCTGGACGAGGGCGTCGCCGGGGACGGCGGGCTCGACGTACCGGACCAGATCTCGGTGGTGTTCCAGGACTCCCGGCTGCTGCCTTGGCAGCGGTTGCTGGACAACGTGGTGCTGGGCCTGAACGACTCCGCTGCCGCGGCGGCGGCGCGGGGCCGGGAGGCACTGGCCGAGGTGGGCCTGGCCGGCCGGGAACGGGCCTGGCCGAATGAGCTCTCCGGCGGCGAGCAGCAGCGGGTTGCCCTGGCCCGCTCCCTCGTCCGCGAGCCGCAACTGCTGCTGGCCGACGAGCCGTTCGGTGCGCTCGACGCGCTGACCAGGATCAGGATGCACGCCCTGCTCCGCCGGCTGTGCGAGCGACACCGGCCGGCGGTCCTGCTGGTCACCCACGATGTCGACGAGGCGATCGTGCTGGCCGATCGGGTGATCGTGCTGGACGCCGGCGTGATCACCGCCGAGGTCGGCATCGACATCCCGGCCCCGCGGACCGTGGCGGATCCCGCGTTCGCCGGGATCCGGGAACACCTGTTGTCGGCCCTCGGAGTGAAGGAGTCCGTCCATGTCTGATCATGGAACGCCTGATCATGGAACGTATGATCATGGCCTCGACCCGAAGCGGCGCACGCTGCACCTGAACGCGTTCCTGATGAGCACCGGGCACCACGAGGCGTCCTGGCGGCTGCCGGAGAGCGATCCGTACGCGAACACCGACGTCGGCCACTACCAGCGACTGGCCAAGATCGCCGAACGCGGGAAGCTGGATTCGATCTTCTTCGCCGACTCGCCGGTGCTGCGTGGCGACGTCGGCCGGCGCCCCGCCGGCTCGCTGGAACCGACCGTGCTGCTCACTGCGATCGCGGCCGTGACCGAGCGCATCGGCCTGATCGCCACCGCCTCGACGACCTACAACGATCCGTACAACCTGGCCCGCCGGTTCGCCTCGGTCGATCACGTCAGCGGCGGCCGGGCCGGCTGGAACGTGGTCACCACCGCGGGTCCGGAGGCGGCCCGCAACTTCGGCCTCGATGATCAACCGGCGCACGCCGAGCGGTACCAGCGGGCGGCCGAGTTCCTCGAGGTGGCCGGACGGCTGTGGGACAGCTGGTCCGACGACGCCGCGCTCGCCGACAAGGAGTCCGGGGTCTGGGGCGACGAGACCAAGATCAGGACGGTCGATCATGCGGGCCGGTTCTTCCGGGTCCGCGGGCCGCTCAACGTACCCCGGTCGCCGCAGGGTCATCCCTTGATCGTGCAGGCCGGCAGCAGCGAGGACGGCCGGAGCTTCGCCGCCCGATATGCCGAAGCCGTGTTCACCGCCCAGCAGACGCTGGCCGACGCGCAGGCGTTCTACCGCGACCTGAAGCGGCGGGCGGCGGCCCTCGGCCGGGACCCGGAGTTGATCAAGATCCTGCCCGGAATCGTTCCGGTGCTGGGGTCCACGGAGGCCGAGGCGAAGGCGCTGGACC
This sequence comes from Microlunatus sp. GCM10028923, assembly GCF_042666975.1. NCBI lineage: Bacteria > Bacillati > Actinomycetota > Actinomycetes > Propionibacteriales > Propionibacteriaceae > Microlunatus > Microlunatus sp. GCM10028923. The sequence goes on from NZ_JBHTFF010000001.1 coordinate 228,699, forward strand.
GGGAGTTGGACGAGTTGATCAGGCCCGAGTATGCGCGTGATCAACTGGCGAAGACCTTGCGGCTGCGGCCCGACGAACTCGAGCTGGACGCGCCGTTGCCGGCCGACCTGCCCGGCGAGGACGAGATCGAGGGTGCCAAGAGCCGGTACACCTTGATCGTCAACCTGGCCCGCACCGAGCGGCTCACGGTCCGGCAGTTGATCGGCCGGCTGGGCGGCGGACGCGGGCACCGTACCTTCACCGGCACGCCGGAGCAGGTTGCGGACGCGATCGTCGACTGGTTCGAGCACGGAGCGGCGGACGGGTTCAACGTGATGCCGCCGGTGCTGCCGTCGGGCCTGGAGACGTTCGTCGACGAGGTGGTGCCGATCCTGGTCCGGCGCGGCCTGTTCCGGTCCGACTACACGGGCCGGACACTGCGTGATCATTACGGGCTGCCGAGACCGGTGGCCGACGTGGCGGAGCTGGCGGTGACCGGATGACCGGGGCTGGGCCGGTCGACTTCCTCTGGTACATCCCGAACACCGTCCAGCCCGGCCATCGCGGCGACGACGTGGTGGACGGCTGGGGCACCCTGGACCTGTCGGTCCGGCATGCCCGGGCCGTGGAGGACCACGGCTGGTCCGGCGCACTGCTCGGTGCCGGCTGGGGCCGGCCGGACACGTTCACGCTCGGCACCGCGCTGGCCGCCCGGACCAGCACCTTCCGCCCGCTGATCGCGATCCGGCCCGGCTACTGGCAGCCCGCCCAGTTCGCCGCCGCCGCGGCGACGCTTGATCAACTGAGCGGCGGGCGGCTGTTGATCAACATCGTGAGCGGCGTCGATGATCTTGCCGCGTACGGTGACCTGCACAGCGATCCGGCCCGCCGCTACGACCGCACCCACGAGTTCCTCCGCCTGGTCCGTCGGCTGTGGCGGGAGGACGATGTCACGTTCCGGGGCGAGTTCTTCTCGGTCGAGAACTCGACCGTGCGGCCGGGACCGTACCCTTCGGAGCGCGGTCCGCAGCCGCGGCTCTACTTCGGCGGGGCCTCGCCGGCCGCGGAACGGGTCTCGGCGGCCGAGGCCGATGTCCAGCTGTTCTGGGGCGAGCCGCTGGACGGGATCGCCGAGCGGATCGACCGGCTGCGCCGGCTGAGCACGGAGGTGGACCGCGAGCATCCGCCGCTCGAGTTCGGCCTGCGCGTCACCACGGTGATCAGATCGACGGCGGAGGAGGCGTGGCGGATTGCGGAGGAGCGGGTCGCCACGATGGCCGCGCAGTCCGGCGAGGTAGGCCGGAACTGGCGCCGGGCCGTCGGTCAGCAGCGCCTGTACGAACTCGCCGACCGCGGCGAGGTGCTGGACACCTGTCTCTACACGGCGCCGGGCCGCTTCGGAGGGGGAGGTGCCGGCACCACCTGGCTGGTCGGCTCACCCGATCAGGTCGCCGCAGCCCTAGGTCGCTACGCCGAGCTGGGCGTCACGCACTTCATCCTGTCCGACACCCCGTACCTCGAGGAGGTGGCCCGCATCGGTGATCAACTTCTGCCGCTGCTCAAGACCCCGGCTGCCTCCAGCGTCCGGTAGTTGTTGGCTGGAGGCAGCAGGATGGCTGTCCTCAGTGGCGGGTTCGACTGACGTGAGCCGTGGGCGAACCGGCCGTCAGCAGGGTCACTGCACCGCGAGCTAGGTCGACGATCATGGAAGGAAGGGTTTGATCGGGTCCCCCCGGAGACGCTGCCATGACCCGCACCCGATGACGACCGGATCGTAGATCGGCTAGTGGTGCACCGGGCTGCGGAGAGCCGGACCCATCGCGCGGCCGGTGCAAGGAGCCGAAGTCGATGTCGGTCGAGGATCTGGCCCGACGAGTGATCCTGTAGGCGAAGCTCACGCAACTCGCGGGGCGAGGTGCGTGTCTGTCACGCTCACGGAGCTGGTTGGGCGGCTGGCTTGTTGTTCTTCGCGCGTGGAGCTCGATCCGCGATGGGTACTCAGCGAGCATCGGTTCAAGATCGCGGCGACGACCCACGACGCACCGACGGCCGGCGGCCGGCCTCGGCTAGCCCGTTCCTGACCAACAGCCCAGTATCCCGACCAGCAGCGTCGGTGTCGGATCAGCACGACGGCGCCGGATCCGACCGCTGTCAGGCCGCCGGGCCAGAGCGGCGGGTTGATTCGCACTCTGATTCCCGGGACTCGATACACGGCGATTCGTTATCCAGAACGGATCTGCGATATCGGTGTGGGCTCTCGATCGGCACCATCGGCTATCCCTGTGCCAACTTGAGCGGTGACAGCCCGATGGTCGGACTCGATAGTCGGCGATGTCGGAGGCAACGGTCACCCACGATCCCGATGCTGCCGGTCCAAGCCGCCGCGCAGAGTCTGCCCAAGGCTTCTGTCGGCGGTTGATCACCAGCGATACCGACGGTGACGTCCGAATCGAGCTTCATCTCAAGGCCCACGGAATCCGTCGGGACGGGTCGGTCAGCCCGCGCCGGCGGCGAGCCCAACGACTCGGTAGCGACCCTGGGGAACCTGCCATCCTCCGAAATCCAATCCGGTTCAAAGTAGTCCACAGATTCCTTGTTTTGTTGGGATTCTGTCGGTTCCTTGGCCTATAATAGTCTTTATGTTCGAATCGTTGGAGTCGAAGGCTGTCGGGTACGGCAGCCGCGACATCCTGAAGGCCGTGGACGGGTTGAAGCGTGCCCGGATCGCGGTCGCGAACGAACTCCTGGTCTGGGTCGCAGCCTGGGCGGATGCGCATCCGGCGGAGTCGATCATGGAGACCGGGCCCGGGTTGGCCCGGGCGGTCCGGCCGGGCGGGGAAGGGACGCCGGCGGTCAACGATCTCGCCATGGTCGAACTGTCCGCCAAACTGGGCAAGAGCACCAGCTCCGGGATGCTGTTCCTGGGCGACGTTCTTGATCTTCGTCACCGACTGCCACAGTTGTGGGCCAAGGTCATGGGCTGTGAGGTGGAGGAGTGGCAGGCGCTCCGGGTCGCCCGGATGACGCACCGCCTCTCCCAAGAACAAGCTGGTGAGGTGGATCGTGCGGTGGCGTGGTTCGCCGGGACGCAGCCACCCAGGAAGCTCTTCGACACAGTCGAAGCGACGATCTTGCGGATCGACGGTGATCGGGCTCGGGCGGAGTATGAGGAGCGGCGTAAGCAGGTCGGGGTGTGGAAGTCGCAGACCGACGACAACGGGCTGAAGGGCGTGTTCGGCAGGCTGGAACCGTTGGCGGCGGAACGGTTGTATGCGCGGGTGCAGGAACTCGCGGACTGTCTGAGTGAGGGCACTGCTGATGAGCGGCGTGCTGAGGCGTTCGGATTGTTGGGTGATGCCGCTGCGATCACCAGGTTGCGGGCGAAGCGTCGGCAGCCAGAGTTGTTCGATGAGGAGTTGGCCGAGGCTGTGGCCGCGTTGACGCCGGGTGATGAACCCGAGCTGATGGTCGAGGAGTCCGAGGTCCATCCGGCGTTGCGGGATCGGCCGGCTTCGGTGGATGTGGAGTCGGCGATCTTCGAGGCCGCGGTGCAGCGGCTGGTCGAGAAGTTGGATCCGAAACTATTGGTCCCGACCTCGACCGTGGTCGTCCACATCTCCGCCGAAGACCTCGCCCAGGACGAAGGCGTCTGCCGGGTGCCTGAGATCGGACCAGCCCTGAAGAGCGTGATCGGTGACTGGCTACACCACGATCGCGTGATCGTGCGTCCGGTGATCGACCTGAACGACGCTCCGCCACCAGTAGACGACTACGAGATCCCGAACCGGCATCGTGACCATGCGCTGTTGCGGTGTCCAGGGAGTGTGTTCCCGTGGTCGACGGCGACCCGGAATCTTGATCTTGATCACACGGACCCGTACCGGCCGAACGGTCCGCCCGGCCAGACCCGGGTCGAGAAGCTCATTCCGCTGTCGAGGACTGAGCATCGCGCGGTGACCCACGGTGGCTGGCGACGACGAAAACCTGATCCGACCACGATGATCTTCCGGTCACCGCATGGTCACGTCTTCCTGACGAACCGTACCGGCACTCATGATCTTGGTGCCGGACCGGTCGCCCACGCCCTCTGGTCCGCTGCTTGACCAACCCTCCGTGCCCTGAGCCTGTCGAAGGGCCAAACCGGATCGTGCCTCGTCCTTCGACAAGCTCAGGGAACGGTGCTGCCGAACGGCTCGTTGGCGGGTAAGGCCGGTAGTACCTGGCGTTTAGTCGTGCAGCCAGGCCTATCTCACATATCGCACCGCACCGATGATCTTGGTCCCGAACTGGCCACCCACACCCCCTGGTCCGCTGCCTGACCAGCCGCCGTGCCCCGAGCCTGTCGAAGGGCCAAACCCGAATCATGCGCTGCCCTTCGACAAGTTCATCGAACATCGTCGCCGAGCGGCTTGTTGGGGGGCGCGTTGGCCGGTCGTGCCTAGCGTTGGTCGTGCCGCCGGGCCCATCTCACATATCGCACCGCAACCATGATCTTGGTCCCGGACCGGTCGCCCACCCATGTAGCCCGCTGCCTGACCAATCCTGTGCCCTGAGCCTGTCGAAGGGCCAAGCCGGTTCATGCCTTGCCCTTCGACAAGCTCAGGGAACAGTGCTGCCGAGCGGCTTGTTGGTGGGCGCGTTGGCCGGCAGCGCCGAGCGTTTGGTCGTGCAGTCAGGCCCATCTCAAGAATCACACCGCATCCATGATCTTGGTTCCGGACCGCTCGCCCACCCGTGGTCTGCTGCCTGATCTGCCTCTGTGTCGTGAGCTTGTTGGAGGGCCGAACCGGATCGTGCCTTGCCCTTCGACAAGCTCAGGGAACGGTGTTGCCGAGCGGCTTGTTGGCGGAGGGTAGGCCTGCAGCGCCTAGCGGTGGGTCGTGCAGGCTGGTTTCTTTCACGAACCGTTCCGGCCCGCCGTGATCTTGGTGCCGGCCGGGTCGCCCATGCCCTGCGGCCCGCCCTCGATCATCCCTCAGTGCCCTGAGCCTGTCGAAGGGCCGAGCCGGATCGTGCCTTGCCCTTCGACAAGCTCATGGAACGATGTTGCCGAGCGGGCGCGTAGGCCGGGAGTGCCTGGCGTTTGGTCGTGGGTCTCTCTCCCGAACGGTTCCGGCACTCGTGATCTTGGTACCGGCTTGGTAGCTATACCCTCCGGCCGCTCCCGATCAAACCTCAGCGCCCTGAGCCTGTCGAAGGGCCAAGTCGGATCGCGCGCCGCCCTTCGACAAGCTCGGGTGCGTGGGTGCCGCGCGGCTTGTTGGCGGCGTTGGCGGTCGGGGATAGTGACCGAGATCGACGGGGATCGTGCCAGATCGACCCGACAGCGAGGGATCTCGTGCGATCGCCGTCGATCTCGGACATCCCGGACCCGGAGGGTGGAGTACGCGGCGCTGATCGTGCGACCGCCTCCTCCTCACCGTGATCTTGGTGTCGGTCCGGATTGGGTCCGCCGCGGCGGTGAGTTGAATTCGCGCGTTCGGGGCTCGGCTGGTAGGTCTTGGGCATGGTTGAGCTGACCGAAGACTATGTCCGCGCCGTGCTGCCGGGGGCGGGGTGGCAGGTGTCCGGGGTCCGCGGCTCGATGAAGGTGACCCGGCTGGCGGAGCGGGGCGCTGAGGCTGTCGCGGTCAAGCTGGCCGAGGTGCCGCTCGAGATCCTGTCCCGGCTCGCCGAGCTGGGCGTGACGCCGCCGATTCTGGCGACCGGCCTGTACGAAGGGCGGGAATACGTGGTGCAGCGGGCGGTCAGCGGGCCGCATCCCGATCATGACTGGTTCGCCGCCAACCTGCCGCGCTGGGCCGACCTGGTCGGCAGTTACCTCAACGACGAACCGCTCCGCCGGTTGCTCCTGCCCAGGCAAGGGACCTGGCGGCTCGCCGTCCCGGACGCGGTGGCCATGATCGACTCCCAGCCTGCCCCGGCCTTGGAGCCGCTGCGTGATCACGAACTTCAGGTCCGGCTGGATCGCTGGCGAGGGCAGGCCACCGAGATCGCGCGGCTGCCGACCCGCCCGATCCACCCCGACCCGCACTGGCACAACTACGTGATCGCCGACGGCCACCCGTACCTGCTCGACTGGGATCTCATCGACCTGTCCGATCCGCTGCGCGACGTCGGCAGCCAGATCTGGGGGTTCCTGCCGCAGCAGCGGTGGCCCGAGTTCCTGCACCGGGTCGGACTCCCGACCGGTGATCAGGCGGAGCTGGCGATCCACTGGTGGGCGGCCTTCAAGATGATCATGAACGCCTGGTGGAACGACCGCCACGGCGACGAGGGCGGCGCCGCCTTTCACGCGGACGCGTTCAAGCTCGCCGTCGACCGCCGGCCCTGGCTGCCGCGACCCTGATCAGGCGAACCGGGACAGCAGTTCGTCGTCGACCAGGACCGAATCCGGAAGCAGGACGTGGATCGAGCCGTCCTGGATCTCGCAGGCGTACGCCTTCGGGTCGTCGCAGACGTCGGCCAGTCGGACCGGGGCGTCGCCCCGGAAGTCCCAGAGCGCAAACCCGGCGGCGGTACGGAGCACGAACAGCCCCGCGATCCCGACCGGCACCACCACCGTCGCCTGGTCGGGCAACGGCCGGGTGTCGGCCAGGGTCAGCTCCGGCCAAGGCCCGGCGGCGGGCAGCATCAGCCAGCGCTTCTCGCTCCGGCCCTCGAAGGTTCCGGTCACGGTGGCCAGGAAACGATCATGGTCGATCGCGCCGCGTACCCGGGCGATCCGGGTGCCCGCCGGTGACTTCGCGGTCGTGATCACCGTCAGGGTCGCCGCGTCGATCGTGGCGAACAGGCAGTGATCATCGGACGGCGGCGCGCTCTCGCAGTCCGCGTCCATCGTGGTGCCGGCCAGCAGTGCGGTCCCCGCGGAGTCGAGCACCAGACTGCGGATCGCCTGCCCGGGCAGGGGATCGTCGGCGTAGTCGGCCAGGCCGGTCCGGGTGTCGTACCGGGTCAGCACACAGCCCAACTCGCCGTAGTGGTGGTTCGACGCATAGAAGATCATCCGGCCGTCGTCGGCCGCGGCGACCGGACGCATCCCGGCGGCCGGCTTGGCCACGATCCGCGGATTCTCCGGGAACCGGGCGGCTCGCTCGGGGTCGTACTCGACCAGCTCGGCGCCGGTGTAGGCGGCCAGGTAGACCCGGTTGTCGATCTTCCAGGTCTGCAACACCTCGCCGCCGCCCGGCGCGGCGCGGCCGAGATCCTCACCCACGCCGGTGCGCAGGTCGAGGCTCCAGAACCGTTGCGTGATGAAGGTCGTGCCGAGCAGTCGATCTTGGTCGATCCGGCGCAGGCAGTCGACGTGGCCGACCGAATCCGACGGTACGTGGCGCGCCTGCAGCAACGAGCCGTCCTCGGCGTCGATCAGGTAGAACGTGCCGAACATGGTGACCGCGACGATCCGGCCGGACTCGGTCAGCCGGGTGCCCTGGATGGTGCCGTCGGGGATCCGGCACAGCTCGGTGATCTTGCCGCTGGCCAGGTCCCAGCGAGCCAGCGTCAGCATCTCGCCGGCCATCGCCGCGCCCCACGCCGTGCCGTCCCGGAGCGCGAACCAGTTCATCCGCGCGGACGCCTCGGGACCGTCCACCAGCCGCTGCCCGATCGGGTCGTACCAGCCGAGCTCGGGCAGATAGACCCGGCCGGCGCCGTCGGTGATCGTTGCGCTGATCGTCGACCGGTCGGTCCACCGCACGGGCCGGCCGACCAGTTCGCTGGCCAGCGTCCTGGTCACCTTGTCGGTGGCCGGATCCCAACGCAGCAAGGCCAGATCGGGATTGAAGGCGAGCAGGGTGAAGGTGCCGTCGCCGTTGGCGAAGTGGGAGGCCGAGTAGTGCTCGGCACACGGATTCGGCGTGACCGACCCCGCGGTACGGTTGCGGAAGTCGAAGCTGATCGCGGTCGGATCCGGCGGCGGGAACGCGAGCCCGAACAGCTTCCCGGACGCCGGGTCGACGACCATGCCACCAAACATCAGCGCGTACGGGGCACCCGTCGCATACCGTTCCAGCTCCCGGGTGCGCAGGTCGTACCGGACCACCTTCCCCAGATCGCCGCAGAGCCACAGGGTGTCGGCATCCTCCGGCCCGGCGCTGTAGAAGCCCGGGTCGTCGGGGAACCGGTGCTGCTCGGACCGGCCGTCCTCGGTGATCATGATCGCCTGGGTCCCGGACACGCTGTTCCAGGAGGTGATCCAGAACCGCTCCAGCCCGTCGGCACCGGCTCCCAGACTGATCAGCGGCGTATTGACGAACGGATCCTGCGCAGGCGGCAGGGTGAAGCGACGCGCCATGGCGTGCTGTCTCCTCAGACGAAGTTGATCACCGCGTGGCGGCGTAGGCTTCCTCGTACTCGGTCCTGATCTTGTCGCCGCCGCCGGTGCGGAAGGTGGAGACGATCGCGTCGAAGTCGGCCAGCTTCTTCCGGCCGGTGATCACGTCGTTCATCCCGTCCACGAGGCTCTTGTCCAGGGCAGCGCCATCGGACTGCTGGGTGGGGGAGTAGAGCCCCTGGGTCGCCAGCGGCAGGCTGTTCTTCGCGCAGCGCTCCTGGTAGGCGTGATACATCTTCGTCGTCTCCGGCCGGCCGGGCGTGAAGTTCACCACCGGCGCCGAGCCGGTGTAGTTGACGGGCAGGTTGGTCTCCAGGACGCCGGCCTTGGTCTTCACGGGGTCGCCGTCCTTGTACTCGAAGGTGTGACCCTCGATGCCGTACGTGAGCAGCCGTTGCTCGACGGTGCCGAACGGGCTGGCCAGCCAGTTGAAGAACGCCAGGATCTCGCTCAGCCGCTCCGGGGTGGTCTTGGTGACCGCGAGCACCGCCGGGCCGTAGACGGCCGGGCCGAGCAGCTTCTGGCCGTCGCCGCCGCCGTCCCACTTGGGCGGCACCAGCACGCCCATCTCCATCTCCGGTGCGACCGCGGCGTAGGTGATCAAGTAGCCGGACACCGAGCCGGCGCCGCCGTTGTTCACGGCGACCGCGCCGGTGCCGACCCACTGGGCCAGCAACGTCTCCTGGGTGAAGGCGTCCGGGTGGTAGAGCCCCTCGCTCCATTGCTGGGTGATCGCGTCCAGGGCCTCCCGGAACTCTTCCCGCTCGGCGACGTGGGTGAACTTGCCTGCCTCGTCGACGCCCCAGTTCAGCGGCAGGCCGAGCATCTCCTTGAGGAAGTTCAGCGTCGACTGCGGGCTGCCCATGGCGTACTTGTTGCGCTTGGGATCGTTGACCGTGCGGCACATCTCGAGGAACTCGGCGTAGCTCTTCGGTTCCGGGTTCGCGCCCTTGGCCTTGATGATGTCGAGCCGGGCGTGCATCTCGCCGGCCGCGGCGGGCCGGTTCAGCGGGATCCCGAAGATGCCGCCGTTGTAGACGCACGACTTCCACGAGATCGTCGGGATGTTGGCCAGGTTCGGATACTTCTTGATCGCGTCGCCGGACAGGTGCTCGCTCAGGTCGGTGAACCGCGCCTCGAGCAGCCGCGGCAGGTCGGCCAGCGGCCGCATCGACACGATCTCGGGAAGATCATCTCCGGCGATCACGACGTTCAGCTTGGCCACGTAGTCGGCCGCGTTCGCCATCGTGTACTGGAGTTCGGCGCCGGCCGCCTCGTTGACCGCCTGCCAGTACTTGTTGTCGTTCAGCGCCGGCGGCAGCTGCGTGTTCGTGTTGGTCAAGATCGTCAGCGGCTTGCCGCTGGCCAACGGCTTGCCCTCGGTCGCCGTGACGTCACCCTTGGGGTAACTCAGGAACCCGGGCATCACCGCCTCGTTCGTCGACGGCAGGTCCGGCTTGATTCCGGTGTACGGGAGGTAGGACGGCAGCACGACGGTCCGGTTGGCCTCGCCGGAGTTGTCGTTCTCGGCGCTGCCGGCGCAACCGCCGAGCAGGGCCGCTCCGGTGACGGCGGCGCCGCCGGCGAGCAGATGGCGACGGCTGAGTGAGCGGGCCCAGGTCATGATCATTTCCCCAATCGATGAAACCGATTGCAATAAGTGCACAAACTAACGGCGACCGGTCCGCTTGGCAAGAGTTGACCGAAGATCGTAACCGTGACGGGCTAGAGCCGGCCGGCCTTCTTCAGCGCCAGGTAGTGATCGGCCAGGGCCGGCGCGAAGGTGTCCGGCGGCCCCTGGACGATGGAGATGCCGAGGTCGCGCAGCTGGCGGACCAGCCGTTCCCGGCGGGCGATGTCGACCTCCGCGGCGGCCGCGGCGTACGCGTCCCCGGGCTCCTCGCGCCGGCTCAGCAGTTCCTCGATCCGCGGATCGGACACGGCGGCGATCACGATCCGGTGCTTGCGCCGGATCGGCCCGATCACCCCGAGCAGGCCGTCGGTGATCGCGGCGGTGTCCAGCCCGGTCAAGATCACCACCAGGGACCGCTGGGCCACCCGGGTCATCACCTCGGCGACCAACTTGCGGTGATCGGTCTCGACCAGGACCGACTCGACGCCGGCCATCGCGTTGACGAAGGTGCTCAGCATCGTCGACGCCGGCTCGCCGACCACGCTGGCCCGCACCTCGCGGTCGACGATCAACAGGTCGACGCGATCGCCGGCCCGGGAGGCCAGCGCCGCCAGCAGCAGCGCGGCATCCATCGAGTGATCGAGTTTCGGCTGGTCGCCGACCCGGCCGGCCGAGGTCCGGCCGGATTCCAGCACGATCAGCACGTGCCGGTCCCGCTCCGGCCGCCAGGTCTTCACCACCACCGTGGTGGACCGGGCCGTCGCCCGCCAGTCGATCGACCGGACGTCGTCGCCCGGTACGTACTCGCGCAGGCTGTCGAACTCGGTGCCCTGGCCGCGCTGCAGGATGCTGGACCGGCCGTCCAGCTCACGCAGCCGGGCCACCCGGCTGGGCAGGTGCTTGCGGCTGTTGAACGGCGGCAGTGCCCGGACCTGCCACGGCGCCTGGTGGTGGGCCCGCTGCCGGCCGGCGATCCGCAGCGGCCCGTAGCTGCGGATGATCACCGGGCCGCTCGGCCGGTCGCCGCGCCGGGTCGGCCGCAGCGTGGTCCGGGTGAGCCGACGCTGCCGGGCCGGGATGGTCAACGTCGTGATGCCGTTGCGGGCTCCGGCGGACGGGGTCCAGGCGTCCCGTACGGTCGCCTTGATCGCGCGCCGGTTGTGGTTGGTCAGCAGGACCGAGACCTCGGCCTCCTCACCGAGCCGGATCGAGGTGTCGCCGGAGCGCCGTACCGTGATCTTGGCCGGGGACGGGCAGAGCACCAGGTCGACCGTGATCACCAGCACCAGCAGGCCGGTCGCGATCACGAAGGCGAGCCAGTGACCCGCGATCGCGACCGCGACCACGGCGATCGCCGCCAGCAGACCGGCCCGCCAGGTGAGGATCATGATCAGCGCGGGACCGGAACGGTGGCCAGGATCGATTCGATCACCGAATCGGCGGTGACCCCTTCCAGCTCGGCCTCGGCGCGCAACGCCACCCGGTGCCGCAGGGTGGCGAACGCCAGCGCCTTGACGTCGTCCGGGGACACATAGTCGCGGCCGGACAGCCAGGCCCAGGCCCGCGACGTGTTCAAGATCGCGGTCGCACCGCGCGGCGAGACGCCCAGCTGCAGCGAGGGCGACTGCCGGGTGGCCCGGACCACGTCGACGATGTACGCCTGCACCTGCGGCTGGATCAGCACCGCCTGGGTCTCCCGCCGTGCCTGGCGAAGATCTTCCGGCGTCGCCACCGCGGTCAGACCGGCCGCGTCCAGATCGCGCGGGTCGAAGCCATGCGCGTGCCGGTTCAGCACCTCGATCTCCGCGTCCCGCTGCGGCAGGTCGATCTTGATCTTCATCAGGAACCGGTCCAGCTGGGCCTCGGGCAGCGGGTAGGTACCCTCGTACTCGACCGGGTTCTGGGTCGCCGCGACGATGAACGGATCGGGCAGCGGCCGCGGCGTCCCGTCCACGCTGACCTGGCGTTCCTCCATCGCCTCCAGCAAGGCGGACTGGGTCTTCGGCGGGGTGCGGTTGATCTCGTCGGCCAGCAACAGGTTGGTGAAGACCGGACCCTCGCGGAAGGTGAACTCCGACGACCGCGCGTCGTAGATCACGGTGCCGGTGATGTCGCCGGGCATCAGGTCCGGGGTGAACTGGAGCCGCTTGGTGTCGATCCGCATCGCCTTGCTGAAGGCGCGCACCATCAACGTCTTCGCCGTCCCGGGTACGCCCTCGAGCAGGATGTGGCCGCGGCAGATCAGCGCGATGATCAACGAGGTGATGGCGGACTCCTGGCCCACCACGGCCTTGCCGACCTCGGCCCGCAGCGCGGACAGCGCCGCCCGGGCCGGCGACTGGGGCGGCGGAGGCGGTGCGGGCGGCGGGGCCGACTGCTGGGACGCCGGGTAGCCATGGGCGACGGGCGGGCGGTCCGGATAGGGCCGCTGCTGGTACGGGTCATGGCTCACGGTTGTCGTGCCTCCTGCTCAAGATCATCGAGATTCTCCGCAAGGTCCAGAAGTTGATCATCGTCGTCCGGGACCGGCCCGAACAGAACGTGGTACACCTGCCGGCTGTCCCGCCCGGTCCGTTCGGCGAGGGCCGCCGCCAGCGCCATCGGGTCGTTCCCGTGACCGTACCGGCGGCCGAGCCGGCGCACCACTCCCTCGCGCAGGGCGGCGGCCGCGCGCTCCCGCGCCTGCAGCCGGTGGTAGAGCTGGCCGTGCCCCTCGACGGTCTCGGAGGCCCGCACCCGTACCGGCAAGCGTTCCAGGATGATCGGGCCGAGCCGGCGGCCGCGCCAGATGCCGACGATGATCAACGCGACCACGGCCTGGGCCACCGCGACCGCCCACCAGGGCGGCAGCACGGTCGGCGGCGGCGCGGTCTGGTCGCCGGAACCGGGACCGCCTCCGCTGGCCATCACCCAGATCAGCCGTTCCCGGGAGCCGAGCAGACCGAGCACCAGGGCGGCATTGCCGTCGGCCGCTGCCGTGCTGTTGGTCCAGCCGCCGCCGAGCAGTTCGATCTCCGGGCCCGCGGTCGAGGGCAGCCTCAGGTAGCCGTGCCCGTTCTCGGTCTCGTAGCAGGCCACGGTCGGCGTGGCCTCGGCCCGGAAGGTCCGGCCGCCGGCGAACGAGGCCGACCCGGCCCGTTCGGCGGTCGGATCGGCGCAGCCGGGGTCGACAGGCTGGCCGTCGGCGTAGCTGGACTCGACCCCCGCGACGAACCGGCCCAGGCCGTCGTCCGGGCCGAGCAGGATCAACCGCGCGTCCGGGATCTCGAGCAGCTGGCGTACCTGGTCGTCGGACAGCCGGTCCGGGTAGGCGACCACGACGGTCGCCCCGGCGCCGTCCCGGACCGCGTCGCCGATCCGTTCGGTCGGCCTGACCTCGACGCCCTCCTGCTGCAGGACCGTGGCGACGGCCCGGGCACCGTCCGGCCCCGACGACCGCGGATCGTTCTCCGCCTGGCCGGCGACGGCGGTGCTGAACGCGGCCACGGTGCCCAGCACGATCAGGACGACCACGAGAACGCCGGCCACCCAGCGGGTCGCCCGATGCCGAAGGAATCTCGACCACCCCGGTCGCTGCGGCGGCTCGACCGGCGTGGTCGGCGGCTCGTCGGTCACGGTCGGGGCGGTCATCGCTCGGCCCCACGGCCGGCCGCGGGTTCCGGCTGGTCACCGGCCAGGTCGGCCCGCCGGGCCGCCTCGCTGATCCGGTCGTCGAGTTCGGTCATCCGCTGGTACGCGGCCGCGTCGGCCACCCGGTCGCCGTACATCACCTCGGAGAACGTGCCGGCCCCGGCGTCCAGCTCGGCCGCCTGCTCCGGCAACGCCCGGCCGGCCAGGGCGGACGCCTCGAAGGCGGTCCGGGCCGGGCGCGGATCGAGGATGGTGGCGATCTCCAGCTCCTTGACCACGGCCCGGAACCGGTCCCGTACCGCCGAACGCCAGTCGCCGGCCTCGGCGTACCGCTGCGCGGCGGATCGGTAGTCGTCCGGTTCCAGCGCCTCGCTGAGGTCCACCTCGGCGTCGCGGCGGCGCCGGGTCTGCCAGCGGGGCAGCCCGACCTTCCAGACCAGCAGCGCGATCCCTGCGGCGATCAGGACCAGGATGACGACGAACCCGACGTTGATCCCGCTGCCGCCCGACGCGGCCGGACCGGAACTCACCCCGGACACGAACGCGATGATCTTCTCCATCAACTCGGAAAGCCACCTCAGCAGGTCCAGCAACCACTGCGGCGCCTCGGCATAGCGCGACTTCTCGAGCTCCGCGAGGACCCGCCGGCGCGCCTCCTCCCGGCTCAGTTCGACCGGGACGTCCAGCGGGATCATCGGCCGTGCCCCGGCGGCGGTGCCTGCATCGGGGGCGGGGCCTGCATCGGCGGCGGGGGCGGCATCGGCGGGGCCACGTAGATGATCGGCGGCGCGGACGGCTGCGGGATGGGTACGCAGTCGAACCGCATCGCCAGGTCGAGGCCCTCCCGGCGCATCCGCAGATCGACGTAGAGCAGCGTCTGCACCGCGGCGACGAAGGCCAGCAGGGCCGACATGGCGACGATCGAGGAGAACCCGAACACGCCGAGGTAGGTCCACGGATTCTCAAGCAGGTCGTAGAAGTCGACCCCGAGCGAGGTGGCGTAGAGCAACAGCACCAGCAGCGACCCGAAGCCGACCAACGCGATCACCAGCAGCGCGATCGCGAACGCGCCGGCCATGATCACCGTCGCCCGGGGCAGGTTGCGCCAGCCGATCAAGGTGAACGACCGGATGAACGCGGTGATGATGTTGGTCCGGCGGGCCGGGGTGCCGATCCAGGCCGGGGCGTGCTGGCTCTCGGTGGCGTAGGCCGGGACGGCGAGCGACAGATAGCTGTACGCGGCGGCGGAGATCACGTACCCGATCACGCTGACGACCGTCGCCAGGCCACCCAGCGCGGCGGGGGAGAACCCCGTTCCCATCGCGAGCATCAGGGCGATCAGGACGTAGTAGACCCCGGTGATGATGATCGACTGCATCGTCGACGCGGCCACCCACTGCAGCAGGGACAACCCGACCATCGGCCAGAACATCCGCAGGGCCCGCCGCAGGGTCCACGGCGTTGCGGGGACGAAGCCCGGCCCGAGCACCGTCTCCAGCGTGATCCGGGACAGCACCGCGGTCATCCAGACCAGGCACATCGTCAGCAGCAGCAGGCCGAGCAGCCCGTACAGGACGACGGTGACGATCTGCGCCGTCGCACCGGAGGTGTCGCCGAGCAGGAACCAGAGGCCGATCCCGCCGAGCAGATAGAGCCCGGCGCCGCCCGCGATCACCAGCGGCAGCCCCACCATCATCCGCGCGTTGGCCCGGACCACCAGGAACGCGGCGTCCAGCACCTCGGTGATGGTCAGTGGCCGGAGCGGGATCAGGGCGGCCCGGGACGCGTCCAGAACGGCCGGCCGACGGGTCCGCTGCCAGGGCGCAGTCGCCGAGGCCAGCCGCAGCCCGCCGCCTGGGTTGGTCGTCCCTGCCATCCGCGCAAGTCTTGCATCCGGAAGAGGCACCGGCAGACACCCGAAGCGGTTCGCCGTGTTCTTCTGCTCCAGATCAGTAGGATGAACTCGCCCAGTGGCGACGGACACGACACTCACGCTATGTCAGAGAGGCTTTCGGTGTCAGAGGGAACAAAGAGCGGGAGCAGCCGCGGCAGGGTGCTCGTCGTCGATGACGACGCGTCCCTGGCGGAAATGCTCACCATCGTGCTGCGAAACGAGGGTTTCGAGCCGATCTGGTGCTCCCACGGCGACCAGGCCTATCCGGCCTATGTCGAGTCCAAGCCGGACCTGGTGCTGCTCGACCTGATGCTGCCCGGTCGCGACGGCGTCGAGATCTGCCGCCAGATCCGGGCCGAGTCCGGCGTACCGATCGTCATGCTGACCGCGAAATCCGACACGATCGACGTCGTGGCGGGGCTCGAGGCCGGCGCCGACGACTATGTGGCGAAGCCGTTCAAGGCCAAGGAACTGGTGGCCCGGATCAAGACCAGGCTGCGCCGCCAGCTGGACGACAACGAGTCCGAGACCCTGCTCATCGGAGACCTGATGATCAAGGTCGACGGGCATTCGGTGCAGCGCGACGGCCGGCCGATCCAGCTCACCCCGCTCGAGTTCGACCTGCTGCTGGCGCTGGCCCGCAAGCCGTGGCAGGTGTTCAGCCGCGAGGTGCTGCTGGAGCAGGTCTGGGGTTACCGGCATGCCGCCGACACCCGGCTGGTCAACGTGCACGTCCAGCGGCTCCGTTCCAAGATCGAACGCGATCCCGAGCATCCGGAGATCGTCGTCACCGTACGGGGGATCGGCTACAAGGCGGGCGAGCCGAAGCCGGCCCGGTGACCGCTATGAGGGGTTAAGCCTCGATGTCCCTTCCGGCCCCGCTGGACGAGAACCAGCCGTGGTGGAAGCTGCCGCTGAACTGGTGGTGGCGCTCGCTGCCGCTGCGGGTGATCACCTCCGTGTTCGCCGCGTCACTGGTGGTCGTCGTGCTCGGCGGGTTCCTGATCATGCGCCAGGCCACCACGGGCGTGATCGACACCAAGAAACGGGCCGTGCAGTCCGAGGCGACCGCCGCGCTGGCCGAGGCGCAGGAGACGCTGGACAACTCGACCGTCACCAGCAGCGCCAACGCGAACGAACTCTTCCAGACGCTGGCGGTGAACCTGGCCGGGCGGAGCGGGTCGGACCGCTACTGGGTGGTCGCCTTCGTCAACCGGCAGACCGTACGGACCGCGGACGCCGACGTCAGCAGCATCCCGAAGGCGATCCGGGACCAGGTCACCATGTCCGACGCCGAGGGCCGCTACTTCATCACGCCGGCCTCGGCGCAGCGGACCAACGAAGAGGACACCACCCGGCCCGCGTTCGTGGTCGGCACGATGCTGCAGCTGCCGGGCAGCGGGTCGTACGAGACGTACCTGATCTTCCCGTTGGAGCAGGAACAGGAGACGCTCAACGTTCTCGGCACCGCCGTGATCAGCACCAGCGCGCTGCTGGTGCTGCTGCTGACGATCATCGCCGCCCTGGTCAGCCGCCAGGTGGTGGCGCCGGTCCGGGCCGCCCGCCGGGCCGCGGAGAGTCTGGCGCTGGGCAACCTGGACAACCGGATGCGGGTCCGCGGCCAGGACGACCTGGCCCGGCTGGCCGCGTCGATGAACTACATGGCGAGCGAGCTGCAGAAACAGATCACCCAGCTGGAGGACCTGTCCGCGGTGCAGCACCGGTTCGTCTCCGACGTGTCGCACGAGCTGCGCACCCCGTTGACGACGGTACGGATGGCCGCCGAGGTGCTGTACGAGGCGCGGGAGGACTTCGACCCGGTCTCGGCCCGGTCGGCGGAACTGCTGCAGGCCGAGCTGGACCGGTTCGAGGCGCTGCTGACCGACCTGCTGGAGATCTCCCGGTTCGACGCCGGCGTCGCCGTGCTGAGCCTGGACCGGGTCGACCTGGTCGGCGTCGTGGAGCGCGTCGTCGAGGCCCACCAGCGGTTCGCCGAGGAGGCGGCCACCACGGTCACCGTGCATGCGCCGGGACCCTGCGTCGCCGAGGTCGACGCCCGCCGGATCGAGCGGGTGGTGCGGAACCTGCTGACCAACGCGATCGAGCACAGCGAGGGTCGCCCGATCGACATCTGGCTGGCCCGGGACGACGAGGCCGTCGCGATCGCGGTCCGCGACCACGGGGTCGGTTTCGAGGCGAGCCAGGCCAAGCTGGTGTTCCACCGGTTCTGGCGGGCCGATCCGGCCCGGACCCGGACCATCGGCGGCACCGGCCTCGGGCTGTCGATCGCGATGGAGGACGCCCGGCTGCACGGCGGCTGGCTGACCGCCTGGGGCCGGCCCGGAATGGGCGCCCAGTTCCGGCTCACGCTGCCCCGGGAACGGGGTGGCATCCTGGAGCAGTCGCCGTTGCCGCTGGTGCCGCGGGACCTGGTCGGACCGTCGGTCTCCCGAGTCGACGGGGTGGAGTACGCGCAGCCGCTGGTGGACACCAATGACACGCCGGCCCAGTTGCCGGCCTCGCCGACACCGGCCGCCTCGCCGGCATCGCCCGAGGTGCTGGAGCTGGGGCGGGGATCGGACGAATCCGTACCGTCGGAATCGGGGAGCTCGAGAAGGGGGGAGCAGTGAACACGACGTCGCGCGGCCGCATCGCCGCCGGCCTGCTGGTGTTGCTGCTGGCCGTCCTGGCGGGCTGCGCCGAGGTGCCGACCAGCGGGCCGGTCGACCCGGTCGAAGGTGCCGAGCCGTCCTGCCGCGGCTGCCTCAACGTCGATCCCGCCGCACCGCAGCCGGGCGACGACCCGAAGACGATCGTCGACGGCTTCCTGCAGGCGATGGCCGCCTACGAGCCGACCTATGCGACGGCGCGCAAGTACCTGACCAAGGAAGCCGCCGAGCGCTGGGATCCCGACAAGGGAGTGACGGTCTACATCGGCCAGATGACCGCGACCAGCCCGACCTCCTTCCTGCTCGACGCCAGGACGGTCGGAGTGCTGGGACCGAACCGGGACTTCCTGGTTCGCGACCAGCGGTTCCAGCCCACCTTCCGGGTGGAGAAGCAGGGCGGCGAGTGGCGGATCAACAACCCGGTGACCGGGCTGCTGGTGCCCAAGTGGACCTTCGACACGTTCTACGACAGCTTCAACGTCTACTTCGTCGGCCGGGACGGCACCCTGGTGCCGGACGTGATCTACCTGCCGGAACGGGCCAGCATCGCCTCGGCGCTGATGTTGGCGTTGCTGGCCGGACCGTCGGGCTCGCTGGGAACGGTGGTCGGCAGCGCGCTCCCCGCCGGTACGACGCTCGACGTCCAGTCCGCCTCGGTCGAGGGCGGCGTGGCCGAGGTGCAGCTGAGTGATGCGATCAACCAGCTGACCGACCAACAACGCATCCTCATGGCGGCCCAGATCGCCGAGACCCTGCGCCAGTATCAGGTCCAGTCGATCCAACTCCGGGTCAACGGCGAGGTCTTCCGGATCCCGGGCGCCGACCCGCAGACCGGAGCGATCTCGGTGAACGACGAGCGGATCCGGGCCATCGCGGCCCTGCCGCCGGGGGTCAGTGATCAGCTCTACGCGGCGACCGACGACGGCGCCCGGATGATCACCGACCGGGCGGGCAAACGAGAGACCACGCCGGTTTCCGGCGACCTGGGCAAGCAGGACGATTCCGAACGGATCGCCGTCTCCCTGGACGACCGCGACATCGCGGTGGTGACCGAGAATCGCACCGTGCTGCGCAGGCAGGGTGAGGACGGTCGGGCGTCGACGGTGATCGAGGGGGTGACCGACCTGCTGCGGCCGCAGTACTCCCGGCAGGGCGAACTGTGGGCGATCGGCGACAAGGGCGGCCAACAGCTCATCTGGGCAGTGCAGGGCGAGAAGGTCGTCGAGGTCCAGGCGCCGAGGCTGCGCGACGGCAGGATCGTGTCGTTCAAGCTCTCTCCGGACGGCTCCCGGATCGCGATGGTCCGCGAGGTCGGCTCGACCCGCCAGCTGACACTGGCCCTGGTCAATCGCGTCGACGGCCGGATCGTGATCGATGAGCCCAGCCGGGTCGACACCGCGGGCAATCAGGGCACCACGATCACGCAGTTCCGCGATGTGGGGTGGCAGGACGACTCCCGGCTGCTGGTGATCGGCGCGGCCGCCCAATTGGCGCCGGTTGGGGTGTACCTGATGTCCCAGGACGCGTCCCAGATCTCGGTCCTCGGTGAACTGCCCGACGACGAGGCGGCCGAGCTCGCGACCTCGCCCACCCACAACCAGGTGGCGATCGTGACCAAGAAGGGCGAGGCCTACTGGCTCGATCCGGCGCGCCGCTGGACCCGGATCTCGGCCGGCGTCGACTCGCTGGCGTACCCGGGCTGATCGTTTGCCGAAGCGGCAAGGAAGCTTGCCGATTCCTTGAGTACGGAGCACGGTGGAGTCCTCGACCGAATCGAAGGAGGACACGGTGTCCGGATCAGGTGCAGGGGCAGCGACGGAACGGGATCACGACGTGATCGTGATCGGCGGCGGGCCGGCGGGTCTGAGCGGGGCGGTGGCGCTGGCCAGGTCGCGGCGCTCGGTCGCCGTGATCGACTCCGGCGAACCGCGCAACGCGCCGGCTGCGCACATGCACAACTACCTCGGCCGGGAGGGCCTGCCGCCGGCGGAGTTGATCAAGCTCGGCCGGACCGAACTGGCCGGCTACGGCGGAACCCTGATCGACGGCTCGGTGACGGCGGCCGCCCGGGACGCCGAGCGGGGCGGGTTCGTGGTCGACCTGGCGGATGGCCGCCGGCTGCGGTCCCGCCGGTTGTTGATCACGACCGGCCTGGTGGACACGCTGCCGCCGGTGCCCGGGGTGTCCGACCTCTGGGGCCGGTCCGTGCTGCACTGCCCGTACTGCCATGGCTGGGAGGTCCGGGACACCGCGATCGGCGTCCTGGCGACCAGTCCGATGGCGGCGCACCAGGCGCTGATGTTCCGGCAGCTGTCCCACGACGTGATCATGTTCTCGCACACCACCGAGCTCGGTGACGATCAACGGGAGCGGCTGGAGGCCCGCGGGATCAAGATCGTCGACGGCGAGGTGGTCGGGCTGGAGCGGGACGAGGCCGACCGGCTCTCCGGGGTGGTGCTGGCCTCCGGCCGGTTCGTCGGCCGGTCCACGGTGGTGGTCGGGACGATCATGGAGGCCCGCGCGGATTTCCTGACTCCGTTGGGCTTGAGCGTGGAGCCGGTGCTGGCCGGTGAGTACCGGATCGGCAGCCGGATCGTGACCGACGGCAACGGGGCGACCAGCGTTCCGGGCGTCTGGGCGGCCGGCAACGTCGCCGATCCGCGGGCCCAGGTGATCGTCTCCGCCGGTGCCGGCCTGACCGCCGGCGCCATGATCAACGCCGACCTGATCGAGGAGGAGACCGCGGCCGCGGTCGAACACGCCCGGTCCCGCACCCGGCAGCTCAGCGGAGCTTGATCAGGAACGCTCGTCCCGGCGGGTCCGGGCCCGGACATGGGCCCGCTCGCCCTGGCTGCCGAACAGCGACAGCAGTTCGACACCGGCCGGGTCGGCCGCCGCGAACCAGTGGCCGACCCTGGTGTCGAACTCCGCGGCCTCGCCCGGCCCGAGCTCGAGTTCATGATCACCGAGGACCAGTCGGAGCCGGCCGTTGAGCACGTACATCCACTCATAGCCCTCGTGCCGCTGCGGATCCGGCTTCGCGCCCTTGCGGTACGGCATGATCATCTTGTACGCCTGCAGACCGCCCGCCCGCCGGGTCAGCGGGATCATCGTCATCCCGTTCTGGGTCATCGGCTTCAGCCGGATCCGCGGATCGCCGGTCTCCGGCGCGTCCACCAGTTCGTCGATCGCGACCCCGTACTCGCGGGCCAGCGGGAGCAGCAACTCCAGCGTCGGCCGCCGCTGTCCGGACTCCAGCCGGGACAGCGTGCTGACCGAGATCCCGGTCGCCGTCGACACGTCCTGCAACGTCGCCGACCGATCCTGCCGGAGCGCCTTCAACCGCGGCCCGACCCCGGTCAGGACGCGTTCGTACTCGTCGGTCAGGGTCTTCTCGGAATCACCACGGCCCGCCACAACCCCCAGTCAACCACCGCCCGCCCGTCACCGGCGACAGGCGGGGCGCCGGTTCAGTCGAGCAGGCCGCCGCGGCGGGCGATGGTGGCGGCCTCGGTCCGGCTCGCGGCGCCCAGCTTGCCCAGGATGTTGGAGACATGGACGCTCGCGGTCTTGGTGCTGATCACCAGTTCCCGCGCCACCTGGGCGTTGCTGCGTCCCTCCGCGACCAGAGCCAGCACCTGCCGTTCCCGAGGGGTCAGCACCGAGCTCGCGGCGCCGGTGGCCGTCGCCGCGCCGATCTCGGCCAACAGCGGAGCCGCGCCGAGCCGGGTCGCCACGGCGCGCGCCGAGGCAAGCAACTGCTCGGCCCGGGACCGGTCGCCGACCGCGACGAGCACCGCACCCAGCCGTGCCTCGGAGCGGGCCAGCTCGTAGACGTTCGGGTAGCGTCGGAACCCGTCGAGCACGGCGTCCCAGGCGGCGGTGAGTTCCGCGGCCGAGGGCCGGTCGACGTCGGCCGCCCAGCGCAGCCGCAGCAGTTCGGCGCCGAGCCGGTCCAGCCAGGCCAGGCTCTCCGGGCCCAGTACGGCGCCGTGCCGGCCCATCCCGTGGGCCCGCGCGGCCTGGTCGGCCAGCACGGTCAGCCGGTCCACCGCGGCGGCGCGGTCGGCGGGCGCCAGCCGGTGCAGTCCGCTCGCGTACTGTCCGATCAGCAGGGCGGCGAGCCGGATCTGGCCCTGCAGGTCGGGCGCCTGCCAGACCTCGGTGGCCGCCTTGACCGCCTCGCCGTGGACCCGTTCGGCCGCCGCAAGATCACCGTTGGCGGCATACCAGTCGATCGCCGTGGAACCGCTGAGCATGATCACGTGGCCGTCGTGGGACCAGGCCGGGCGGGCCAGGTCGAGCCAGGGACCGGCGTCGCCGCCACGGCCGCCGACGACCGCCAGCCGGAGCGCCGCCAGCGCGGCCCGGGCCGACTCCGGCGGCGCCTCGCCGGAGGTGTCGCTCACCGCGAGCACGGTGTCCCAGTCGCCCAGCTGGAAGGCCGTGACGCCGACGTGCATCCGGGCCCCCAGGCCGAACGGCGAGTACCTGAGCCCCAGCTCGGCGGCCCGCCGCACGCAGCCCTCGTACCGGCTCTTGGCCTCGGCCAGCTCGCCCTCCTCCATGGCCATCCCGCCCAGGTTGTAGAGCGCCCGCAGCTCGGCCGGATCGTTGTGGCGGCGCGCCACCAGGACCGCCTCCCGCAGCCGGTCCCGCATCCCGTCCGGGTCGCCGTACTTCGCCGCGCTCCACGCCTGCGCGGTACGGACCGCGACGAGCGCGTCGGGCAGGTCGAACTCCGTCGCCTGCTCGGCCGCGGTCTCGGCGATCGCCATCGCCTCGTCCTCGCGGAACTCCATCTCCAGCGCCAGCACCCGGGTGGCCAGCACCCGGGTCCGGAACGGGGTCGGCTCGTCCGGCAGCAGGCTCAGCGCCTCCGCGGCCGCAGCCTCGGTCTCGACCGGCTGGTCGGTCTGCAGCCCGACCGTCGCGAGCGTGTACAGCAGCCGGACCCGGGCCGGCGGCGCGAGGTCCCGGTCCGCCAGCGCGGTCCGCAGGATCACCGTCGCGCGATGGGACTGGCCCGCCGCCAGCGCGCACTCGGCGGCCCGGGCCGCGAGCTCGGCCGGGTCCGCGTCGGCCCCGGGCTCCGCGGCCAGCCGCATCGCCACCTCGTAGTGCCGCAGCGCCTCCGCCGGACCCGCCGCGGCCGCCGCGGCCTCGGCCGCCCGGATGCTGGCCGGCAGGGCCAGTTCATGATCACCGGCGGCGAGGGCGTGCCGGGCCAGCTCGGCCTCCCGGCCTTCGGCGGTCCGGCCCGGGACCGCCTCGGTCAGCCCGGTCAGCAGGGCACGGTGCAGCCGGACCCGCTCGCCGGGCAGCAGGTCGCGATAGACCGTCTCGGCCAGCAGCGAGTGCCGGAAGGCGAACCGGTCGTCCTCGCCGACGACCAGCAGCCGGTGCTGGGTCGCGTCCCGCAGCGCATCGTCGAGATCATCCGGGCCGAGCTCGGTGACCCGGCGCAGCAGCTCGGCCTCCACCGGGTGGCCGGCCACCGCCACCACCCGGGCCACCCGCTGGGCGGTCGGGCCAACGCGTTCCATCCGCATGATCAACACGTCGGCCAGGTTGTCCGGCAGACCGTCCTGCTCGGCGCCGGCCGCGGCCAGTTCCTCGAGGAAGAAGGCGTTTCCGTCGGATCGCTCGACCAGCTGGCGGAGCCGTTCCGCCGTCATCCCGGCGCCACCGAGGCTCATGATCAACTCGCGGGCCGACGCCTCGGCCAGCGGGCCCAGCTCCAACCGGGTGACCGCCCGGGCCCGTACCCATTCGGCCAGCACCGGGCGCAGCGGATGCTTCCGGTGCAGGTCGTCGCTGCGGTACGACACGACGATCGACAGCGGCGCCGGACAGGGCCGGGCGAACAGGTAACTGATCAACTCGAGGCTGGACCGGTCCGCCCAGTGCACGTCCTCGATGATCACCAGCAGCGGCTCGGCGCCGGCCAGTTCGTTGAGCACGGTCCAGGCACTCTCGATCAGCGCGCCCCGATCCGGTTGCGCGGCCGCCCGGTGCCCGGCCGCCATCGGTGCGAACGCCGGGTGCCGCTCGATCATCCGGTCCAGGTCCGGCCGGTCGCCGAGCAGCCGGCCGAAGATCTCCAGGAATGGCAGGTAGGGCAGCGGGCTGTCGCCGAGATCCACGCACTGACCCCGGACCACCCGCCGGCCCCGCCCCTCCGCCAGCTCGGCCAGCTCCGTCAGCAGCCGGGTCTTGCCGATTCCGGCGTCTCCGGACAGCAGGACCAGCCCGGGCGGACCGGCCGGTTCGTCCCCCGGGCAGACCAGCTCCGCCAGCCGATCCAACTCGGCCGTACGTCCGATCAGCGGTGCCATGGGCCCATCATCGCAATCCGGACTCCGACCCGAGCGGAGCGGCGCCCGGCGCCCCGCCTCCCGCCCGGCGCCGACTCGGCACTTCCGCAGCGACACGCCGACCAACCGGCTGCGTTTGTGCCGGGTCGGCGGAGGGGTGGGTGGGGTGTCGGTGGGATCGGGGAAGGTGTCCGGGTGGGGATGGGGTGGTGGGCGGCCGCGGGCGACCTGCTGCTCGGCGCCCGGTGTCAGGCGTGCCTGCGGCCGTGGTGGGGGCTCTGTCCGGCGTGCCGGGCGTCGCTGCGGTCCCGCACACCCCGGGGCACCCGGCCGACGCCCTGTCCGGTCGGGTTCCCGCCGACCTCGACGGCGGGCTGGTACGACGAGCCGATGCGCCGCCTGATCGTCGGGCACAAGGAACGGCAGGCGCTGGGCCTGGCGCCGATGCTCGGCGAACTGCTGGCGACGGCGTGCTGGCACCTGATCCGGACCCGCGTCGCGCCAGCCGAGGCCGAGTTCACGCTGGTGCCGATCCCGTCGGCGCGGGCGGCGGTCCGCAGCCGCGGGTACGACGCGACGGCGGTGCTGGCCCGCCGGGCGGCCGCGCTGCTCCGCCCCGCCGCTCCGGTACGGGTTCGCCGGCTGCTCCGGCACCACCGCGGCGTCCATGATCAATCCGGCCTGGACGCGGCGGCGAGGCAGCGCAACCTTGCCGATAGCCTGCGGGTGCGCGACGCCGCGGCGGGCGCGACACGTCAGGGGATGATCATCATCGTGGACGACCTGGTGACCACCGGGGCCACGCTCACCGAGGCGAGTCGCGCCTTGACCGCGGCCGGGATGGCGGTGCTCGGCGCCGCGACCATCGCGGCGACCCGCAGGCACCACGCGGCGCTCGCCGACCGCACCCGCTAAGATGGCGCCGATTGATCTGACGAATCTGAAGGGAACGATGACGATGGGGTCCGAGCAGGAGGCACCGAGCCGGGGCGAGTTCACCGGGCTGCGGGCGATCGTCACGGGCGGGGCGAGCGGTATCGGCCTGGCCACGGCCAACCTACTGGCCGACCGCGGTGCCGCGGTCGCCGTCCTCGATCTCCGGGTGGACGGACTGTCCGAGCGGCTGGCCGGGTTCGCGGTCGACGTGGCCGACGACGACTCGGTGACCGCCGGCGTCGCGGGCGCGGCGGAACGGCTGGGCGGCATCGACATCGTGGTCAACAACGCCGGCATCGGCGCCCAGGGCACGGTGGCCGACAACGACCTGGACGAGTGGCGCCGGGTCTTCGAGATCAACGTGTTCGGCATCGTCCGGGTGACCCGTGCCGCGCTGCCGTACCTGCGCGAATCGAAGGCCGCCAGCGTGGTCAACACCTGCTCGATCGCGGCCACCGCCGGGATCCCGCAGCGGGCGCTCTACTCGGCCAGCAAGGGCGCGGTGCTGTCGCTCACCCAGGCGATGGCGGCCGACCACATCGCCGAGGGGATCCGGGTCAACTGCGTCACGCCCGGCACCGCGGACACGCCGTGGGTCGGCCGGCTGCTCGACTCGGCGCCCGACCCGGCCGCCGAGCGCGCCGCGCTGAACGCCCGCCAGCCGCACGGCCGGCTGGTCGCGGCGGACGAGGTCGCGGCGGGCATCGTCTACCTGGCCTCCCCGCTGTCCGGATCGAACACCGCGACGGTGCTGCCGGTGGACGGCGGCATGCAGAACCTCCGGCTCCGGCCGCGGTCCGCCCAATGACCGGCGGCCCGGTCACCGGCGGTCCCGCGACCGGCGGCAGTGCCATGGTGCGGCCGGTCGAGTCGGCGGTACGGTCACCGTTCGGCCCGGTGCTGCTCGGCGGCGCGGGCTACGCCAACCTCTATGCCGCGGTCTCCGAGGACGAGGCCCAGGCCGGTCTGACGACGGCCTGGGAGCTGGGCCTGCGGGCCTTCGACACCGCGCCGCACTACGGCGCCGGGCTGTCCGAGGAGCGCCTCGGCCGGTTCCTCTGCACCCGGCCGCGGGACGAGTTCGTCGTCTGCACCAAGGTCGGCCGGCTGCTGGTCGACGACCCGGCGGCGTCCGCCGACGCCGAGGGCTTCGCCGACGCCCCGCGGCGGAGCCGGCGCTTCGACTACTCGGCCGACGGGGTCCGGCGCAGCCTGTCCGAGTCGCTGCAGCGGCTCGGCCTGGACCGGATCGACCTGGCCCTGGTGCACGACCCGGAGGACCACCTGGACCAGGCGCTCGGCGAGGCGGCGAAGGCGCTCAGCGCGCTCCGAGCAAAGGGGGTGATCGGCGGCTGGGGCGTCGGCACCAACTTCGCGGCGACGGCGGAACGTTTCGTCGCCGAGACCGACCTGGATCATCTGATGATTGCCGGTCGCTACACGTTGCTGGACCGCCGGGCCGACCGGCTGCTCGGCGCCGCCGCCGAGCGCGGAGTCGCGGTCCTGACGGCCGGCGTCCTGAACAGCAACATCCTGGTCGACCCGGCCCCGGGCGCGCGGTTCAACTACGTACCGGCGCCGGCGCCGCTGCTGGCCGCCGCGCAGCAGATGGAGGCCGTCTGCCGGCGGTACGGCAGCACGCTCCGGGCGGCCGCGCTCCAGTTCGGCCTGCGCGATCCGCGGGTGACCGGGGTCGTGCTCGGCGCCGGCCTGCCGGACCTGGTCGCGGACTCGGTCGAGCAGCTCGGTGCCGTCATCGACGAGGCCTGTTGGGCCGAGCTGGAGGCGCTGGTGCCGGACCCGGCCGAACTGCCCGACTGACCGTCCGGGATGATCTTGGGAGCGTTCGACACCCATCGAGAGTTGAGGATGATCATGGAATTACAGCGACGGGGCCCGGCCGGTGAGGAGATCCCGGTCGTCGTCGACCAGGGCCGCGCCTTTGATCTTCGCCCGCTGACCGCCGACATCGACGCCAACTTCCTCGGTGGTGACGGGATCGCCGGAGTCCGTACGGCACTCGCGGCTGGTGAGCTGTCCGAACTCGACGTGACCGACCTGCGCTACGGCGCGCCGATCGCCCGCCCCGGCGCGGTGGTCTGCATCGGCCAGAACTACGCGGCGCACGCCGCCGAGTCCGGGGCCGAGCCGCCCGCCGAGCCGATCATCTTCTTCAAGCACCCGAACAGCGTGATCGGGCCGTTCGACGACGTACACCTGCCGCCGGGCAGCACCAAGACCGACTGGGAGGTCGAGCTCGCGGTGATCATCGGCCGCCGGGCCCGTTACCTCGCCTCGCCGCAGGAGGCGCTCTCCTACGTCGCCGGCTACGCGGTGAGCAACGACGTCTCCGAGCGGGTCTACCAGGCCGAGGTCTCCGGCGGCCAGTGGTCGAAGGGCAAGTGCTGCGAGACGTTCAACCCGCTCGGCCCGTCGCTGGTCCCGGCCGACCAGGTCGACCCGCGCGACGTAAGGCTGCAGTCCTGGGTCAACGACGAGCCGAGGCAGGACTCGACCACCGCGGACATGATCTTCCCGGTGGCGCAGTTGATCTACGAGCTGAGCCAGTTCATGGTGCTCGACCCGGGCGACGTGATCAACACCGGCACCCCGCAGGGCGTGGCCCTGTCCGGCCGGTTCCCGTTCCTCGGTGTCGGCGACGAGATGCGGCTGACCATCGCCGGCCTCGGCGAGCAGCGGCAGAAGATCATCGCCGCCCCGGATGTGCCGGCCACCGCCGGCGCCGCCAACATCGCCCGCTGACCGAACCGCCAGGTGCGATGCCCGAACAACACTCGCGCGAGGTACCCGGCGGCCGGGCCTATTTCCTGACCGAACGGCTCTGGGCCCTGGCCGCCGACCTTCCGGTGCAGTCGGTAGCGATCGACTCGATCGCCGAGTTCGACCAGGACTGCTGGTTCGGCGGCCGGGGGCCCAGCTGTCGCGAGGTCGCCCGGCACGCCCAGCGGATCCAGCAGGCCGACCTCGGTTACCCGGTCATCCTGTCCGCCGACGGCCGCCTGATGGACGGCGGCCACCGGATCGGCAAGGCCTGGCTCTCCGGCGAGACCATGATCAATGCGGTCCGCTTCCGGGTCGACCCGGAGCCCGACTACATCGTCGGTACGGACTCGCCGGACAGCCGCCGGGCACCGGGGTGACCACCGCTCCGCCGATCGTCGAGGCCCACCGGCAGACCAGGGGATTGCGGTTCGCTCCGTTCCCAGAGCTGCTGGGCAGAAGTCCGGCCCCGGACCAGGGCTGGCGGCCGCTGGTCGAACTCGACCTCGACCCGGCGGCCGAGCCGGCCGGCTTCACCCTGGCCGCCGTGCTCCGCGCCGAGGTCGACCACTCGACGCCGGGCCCGCACGCCGTGCACGCGCTGCGCACGCTGACCCGGGAACTGGTCTTCGCGATGTCGGCGAGCCTGTACCTGACCGGCTCGGCGACCGTGTTCGACGAGCGGGACTGGCTGGTCCGCGAGGTCGGCCGGGCCGCCGCCTCCACCGAACCGGCGCTGCTGCTCGCCGGAGCCCGTACCGGGACCGACCGGGCCGCGGCCGAGGTCCTGCTGACGATCATCACGCCGATCCTCGACGGCATCCGGCGGGCCACCCGGGTCGGCCGGCGGACCCTGTCCAGCTACGTCGTCGACACCGCGAGCTTCGCGATGATCAACCTGGCCCGCCAATTGGGCCGGGATCGGGTGGCCGCCTGGAGCCGCGCGGAGGAGTTCGCCGAGGCGCTGTACGAGGCCGGACTGCCGCGGCTGTCCCGCCCGGAACTGGCCCGCTACCGGGGCGACGATCCGGCCGGTGTCTGGGCCGTCCGGGGCGCCTGCTGTCTCGACTTCAAGGACCCCGGGCACGGCTACTGCCTGACCTGCCCGCTGCTGGACGCCGAGGAAAGAACCCGACGATGGCAGGCGACGACACCGGCCGTCAACGCCCGAATTCGGGGGTGAGATTCTCTCCCGGGCCATGGAAATACCGGCGCCTTCGGACTACCGTCAACCTATGGTGCACCAGCCCACGAATGACCACGGTTACGGGGGTCAGCTGCGGGTGAGGCTCGGTTGCACGGCACGGCCCAGCCAGGGCCAGGATCCCTTGCGACGGCGGTTGCGGTGGCGCGCGCCCCGGGGGATCCGACCGCCGCTCACCTACGGAGGTTGACATGGATGTTGTCGTGACCACGAGGCACTGCCAGGTGTCGGACGGGTTCCGGGAGCTCGTCAACGAGAAGATCGCCCGGCTCGAGAAGCTGAACGATCGCCTCGTCCGCGTCGAGGTCGAAGTCTCCGCGGAACGGAACCCGCGACAGCACGACCAGGCCAGCCGGGTCGAGATCACCGTCCGCGGCAAGGGCAAGGTGATCCGGGCCGAATCTGCGGCCGAGGACAAGCGGGCCGCGTTCGACCTGGCCCTGGACAAGTTGATGGCCCAGCTGCGCAGGCTCGCGGACCGCAAGCGGGTGCACCGCGGGACCCGTACCCCGAAGTCCCTGCACGACGCCGCGGCGCGGCGGCCCGAGACGAACGGCCACCAAGTGGTCGAGGTCGAGGACTCCGAGGTCCGGACGATCGCCGGCATGGAGGTGCGCGGCGACGGGCCGCTCGTGGTGCGGGAGAAGATCCACAACGATCCGCCGATGTCGCTCGAGCAGGCCCTGGAGGCGATGGAGCTGGTCGGCCACGACTTCTTCCTCTTCGTCGACGCCGAGACCGGCGTGCCGAGCGTCGTCTACCGGCGCCGCGCCTACGACTACGGCGTGATCAGGCTCGATCACGGCGCCCAGGACGCCGGCCACGTCAACGGCGGCACCCGGACCGAACCCTCGGTGCTCGTCTGACCGTCGGACCGGCCGGCACTGTCAGCGGCGGCCGATAGCCTCGCCGCGTGCAGGTACGACAGCGAGAGCGGCTGAGCCGCGCGCAGGCGAGGCGGGTCGCGCTCGCGGCCCAGGGCTTCGGAACGCCACGTCCGGAGCGTGCGGTCGGGATGCGCGACGTCCAGTCGGTGATCTCCCGGCTCGGCCAGTTCCAGATCGACTCGATCAACGTGGTCCGCCGGGCGCACTATCTGCCGCTGTACTCCCGGCTCGGTCCGTACGATCCGGCCCTGCTGGACCGGGCCGCGCACCGGGCGCCGCGCCGGATGTACGAATACTGGGGCCACGCCGCGAGCCTGATCGACGTCCGGCTGCAACCGCAGCTGCGGTTCCGGATGCGGGACGGCTTCCGCGACGTCTGGCGCGGCGTCGAGCGGGCGGCCCGGGACAACCCGAACCTGGTCGACTGGGTCCGCGACCAGGTCGCCGACCGCGGCCCGCTGACCGCCCGCGAGATCGAGTACGTGGAGGACCGGAGCAAGACCAACTGGGGCTGGAACTGGTCGACGGTCAAGACCGTGCTGGAGTGGCTGTTCTACTGCGGTGAGGTGACCTCGGCCCGCCGCAACGGCCAGTTCGAGCGGGTCTACGACCTGCCCGAGCGGGTGTTCCCGGCGACCGTGCTCGATGTGCCGGACCCGTCCCCGGAGGATTCGGTACGGGAGCTGGTGCGGCACGCGGCCACCGCGCTCGGCGTGGCCAGCGAGTTCTGCCTGCGCGACTACTTCAGGACCAGCGCGGCGATGACCAGGCAGGCGGTCACCGACCTGGTCGACGCCGGCGAGCTGTTGCCGGTCCAGGTGGAGGGCTGGGAGAAGCCGCAGTACCTGTGGCACCAGGCCCGGGTGCCGCGCCGGGTCGACGCGCGGGCCCTGCTCAGTCCGTTCGACTCGATGATCTTCGAACGCGCCCGGCTGGAACGGATCTTCGACTTCTTCTACCGGATCGAGATCTACGTCCCGGAGCCGAAGCGGCAGTACGGCTATTACGTCTACCCGTTCCTGCTCGGCGAGCGCTTCGCCGCCCGGGTGGACCTGAAGGCCGATCGGGCCGCCGACCGGCTCCGGGTGAACTCCGCCTGGCTGGAGCCGGGGGAGGACCCGACCGAGGTGGCCGTCGAGCTGGCCGCCGAGCTCCGTACCCTCGCCGACTGGCTCGGCCTGTCCACCGTCGCGGTGGCCGGGAAGGGCGATCTGGCCGAACCGCTCTCGGGCGCGGTCAAGCGCGCCGCCTGAACGTCGAACGACCGGGCCGGCACGGACGTCGACAGCCTCGACATCGGCGCCTGGTCTTCCCGCCCCGACCGCGTCTCTTACGGTCAGCCGGCGTCTCGGTTCAGCGGCCCCGACTCCGCCTTTGGGCACCTCTCCGCGGTCGGCCCAACTCTCGCGTCGCCGTCCCCTTGGGAGTAGCGGCCTACCAGGGGACGGGCCCGCGACTTCGCCGCCGCGGCGCGAGCCTGCCGTTGAAACGCCGCTCAGGATCCCCGCGACCGCGCTCGTTCCACCCCTCTCCGCCTCAGCCCGGCATGCCCGCGCGCAACGTTGCACGTTACTGTGACGTTTCATGAGTAGTTAAAGCATTGACCACGCAGGTTCGATCACTTAGCGTAGCCGCGTGCACGAAGCCGTGAACGTTCCCCAAGGCAGCCCGAGACGGGCCGCCTCCGGGACGTCGACCGAACAGCGGGCCAAGCCCGGCGGCCCGGCCCGGCCCGATCGTCCGGCCCGCCCGGCCCGGAGCGCCGCGGGCCGACTCCGGTTCCTCGCTCGGCGGTTCGGCTTCTACCTGTTCACGTTCTGGGCCGCGGTCACGCTCAACTTCGTCATCCCGCGGTTCATGCCGAACGACCCGGCCGACTCGCTGCTGCGCTCGATCCAGCAGCAGACCGGTCAGCCGCCGTCGCCGGAGACGATCGCCGCGGTCCGCCGGATGTTCGGCGACCCGACCGAGAACCTGCTCCAGCGCTACCTCGACTACTGGGTCAGCCTGAGCCGGTTCGACTTCGGCGTCTCGGTGGTCAACTACCCGGTCCCGGTCGCGCAGCTGGTCGGCCAGGCGCTGCCCTGGACGGTGCTCCTGGTCGGCGTCACCACCGTCCTGGCCTGGGTGATCGGGACCGCGCTCGGCGCCTACCTGGGCTGGAAGCCGGGCGGCCGGTTCGACGCCCTGTTCACGCCGGCGACGACGTTCCTGCACGCGATCCCGACGTTCTGGCTGTCCCTGCTGGCGCTGTGGGTGTTCGCGTTCCAGCTGGGCTGGTTCCCGATCGCCGGCGGCTACGACCCGAACGTCCCGTACCAGATCAACAACGTCTGGTTCCTGCTCAGCGTGCTCCAGTACGGCGCGCTGCCGGCGGCGACGTTGATCTTCATCGGGTTCAACGGCTGGCTGTTCACGATGCGCAACGTCATGGTCACCACGGTCAGCGAGGACTACGTGCTGCTGGCCCAGGCGAAGGGGCTGTCGACCCGGCGGGTGATCTTGATGTACGCGGCCCGCAACGCCCTGCTGCCCAACGTCACCGGGCTCGCCCTGGCGATCGGCGGGGTGATCGGCGGTGTGCTGCTGACCGAGGTCGTGTTCACCTACCCGGGCATGGGCCACCTGCTCTACGTCGCGACCCTGAACCAGGACTTCCCGGTGATGCAGACGATCTTCCTGATGATCACGATCACCGTGCTGCTGGCCAACCTGATCGCGGACTCGATCTACGTACTGCTGGATCCCCGGACCCGAGAGGCGACGAGCCGATGAGGGCGGTGCTGCGCAACACCAAGGCCAGGGTCGGGCTGGCCGTGTTCGGCCTCTTCCTGCTGGTCGCGATCTTCGGCCCGCTGGTCGTCGACCGGATCCTCCAGACCAATCCGCGGGAGATCGACTACGACCACCTCGGTTCGCCGCCCGGCGCACCCGGACATCCTCTGGGTACGACGATCCAGGGCGCCGACGTGCTGGTCCAGGTGATCATCGGCGCCCAGGGATCGGTCTTCGTCGGGATCACCTCCGGCCTGCTGGCGACGGGGCTCGCGGTGGTGATCGGCGTGCCGAGCGGGTTCCTCGGCGGCCGGCTGGACCGGGTGCTCACCGTCTTCACCAACCTGTTCCTGACCCTGCCCAGCTTCGCCCTGATGCTGATCGTCGCCGGCTACATCCAGGGCGCCGACTGGTGGGTGATCGCGATCTTGATCGCCGCGTTCGAATGGCCGGGCGGCGCCCGGTATCTGCGGGCGCAGACGCTGTCGCTGCGGAACCGGGACTTCGCGGTCGCGATGCTCATGATCGGCGAGTCGAAGACCAGGCTGGTCTTCGCGGAGGTGCTGCCGCACCTGACCGGGATCATCTCGGCGATGTTCCTGCGCGCCGTGGTCGCGGGCGTCTTCGCCGAGGCCGGGTTGGCCTTCCTCGGCATCGGTACGACGACCTCGGTGTCCTGGGGGACCATGATCTCCGAAGCCCAGCAGCAGTCCGCGATCCTGAACGGCGTCTGGTGGTGGTTCGTCCCGCCGGGCCTGTGCATCGCCGTGCTCGGCACTGCGACCGCCCTGGTGAACTTCGGCATCGACGAGGTGTCCAACCCCCGGCTCGGCGCGGCCAACCGGAAGTTGATCAAGCAGTTCGAGCGGGCGGCCGCCCGGCTGCGGGCCCGGCCGGGGACGGAGACCGTCCGATGACCACCACCACGAACACCACGACGAACACAGCGAGAGTCGGCGAGGTGCTGCTCGAGGTGGAGGACCTCAGCGTCGCCTACCTGACCCAGGCCGGCCCGGTGCCGGCCTGTGACCGGGTCTCGTTCACCCTGCGCCGCGGCGAGATCCTCGGCGTGGCAGGGGAGTCCGGCAGCGGCAAGTCGACCTTGATCACGGCGCTGCTCCGGCTGCAGCGGCCGCCGGCCGTGACCACCGGCGGCCGGATCGCCTACCACCCGGACGGTGCCGAGCCGATCGACCTGGTCCGGATCAGCGAGCGGGGCCTGCGCCGCTACCGCTGGAACGAGCTGGCCATCGTGATGCAGAGCGCCATGCACTGCCTCAACCCGGTGCTGCGACTGTCGGCCCAGTTCGTCGACGTCCTGACCAGCCACGATCCGTCGCTGTCCAAGGCCGACGCCATGGCCCGGGCCGGCGAACTGCTGCGGATGGTGGGCATCGCCGAGGACCGGCTGTCCAACTACGCCCACGAGCTGAGCGGCGGGATGCGGCAGCGGGCGCTGATCGCCCTGGCGCTGGCCTGCAACCCGCAGCTGATCGTCATGGACGAGCCGACCACCGCCGTCGACGTGGTGATGCAGCGGCAGATCCTCGCTCAGGTGATCAAGCTCCAGGCCGAGTTCGGCTTCGCGGTGATCTTCGTGACCCACGACCTGTCGCTGCTGATGGAGCTGGCCGACCGGATCGCGATCATGTACGCCGGCAAGCTGGTCGAGCTGGGCGCCGCGGCCGACCTGTACACCGCGCCGCAGCACCCGTACACCAAGGGATTGCGGGACTCGTTCCCGCCGCTGCACGGCGACCTGACCGAGCTGCGCGGCATCCCGGGCACCCCGCCGAACCTGCTGGCCCCACCGTCCGGCTGCGCGTTCCACCCGCGCTGCCCGCGCCGGTTCGACGCCTGCGAGACGACCGAACCGGCCTTGATCGAGCACGAGGGCCGCGAGGTCGCCTGCCTGCTGTACGGCACCGAAGGAGCCCCCGATGCCCGACCATGATCAACAGCTCGACGATCGACGGCCGGTGCTGGAGGCGGTCGGGCTGACCAAGCACTTCGAGGTCACCGACCGGTTCGGCCAGTCCAAGCTGGTCCGCGCCCTGGAGGACGCCGACCTGGCTCTGCACCCGGGCCGCACAGTCGGCCTGGTCGGCGAGAGCGGCTCCGGCAAGACGACGCTGGCCCGGCTGCTGGCCCTGTTCCACCCGGCGACCTCCGGCGAGATCAAGCTCGACGGACGTCCGGTGTCGCACTCCAAGGACGGCGAGCGGGACTACTACCGCCAGGTGCAGTTGATCTTCCAGGACCCGTTCGCGTCGCTGAACCCGCTCAAGACGGTCCGCTACACGCTGGGCCGCGCGCTGCGGATCCACGGCCACGCGCGGAAGGCGGACCTCGAGACCAAGATCATCGAGCTGCTGCAGAAGGTGAACCTGACGCCGGCGGAGACGTTCATCGACAAGCTGCCGCACGAGTTGTCCGGCGGGCAGCGGCAGCGGGTCGTGATCGCCCGGGCCCTCGCGGTGCAGCCGAAGGTGCTGCTCGGCGACGAGCCGATCTCGATGCTCGACGTGTCGATCCGGCTGGACGTGCTCAACCTGCTGGCGAACCTGCGCGACAGCGAGGACCTGGCGCTGCTCTACATCACCCACGACATCGCCAGCGCCCGCTACCTCTGCGACTCGATCACCGTGCTGTACGCCGGCCAGCTGGTCGAGGGCGGACCGGTCGACGCGGTGATCCAGCAGCCCCGGCACCCGTACACCCGGCTGCTGCTCGACTCCTCGCCCGATCCCGGCCGGACCGTGACCGCGGGCGGCCGGCGGGCCGGGCTGTTCGACCTGGAGGAGTCCCTGGGCGAGCCGCCCAACCTCAGCGACCCGCCGCCGGGCTGCCGGTTCCACCCGCGCTGCCCGTTCGCGATGGACGAATGCCGTACCGAACTACCGGCCCGCACCGAGTTCCCGGACGGGCACTGGGCCCGCTGCTGGCTGCACCAGAAGAAGCAGAGCCATCTGCTCGAGCTCGACGTAGAGAAGAAATGAGACGAACGATGACCCGACGCCTGACCGGCCGGCTGATCGCCGCCGCGACCTCGGCCGCCCTGGCCCTCTCCCTCGCCGCCGGCTGCAGCACCGAGCGCACCGTCGACGGCGGCTCCGGCGGCCCGAGCGGCGGTGCCTCGACGGTGGACACGCTGAACATGACCGCGTCCGCCGCCACGCCGACGTTCGCCCGGAACTGGAACCCGTTCTCGCCGGTGGACAAGAAGAGCCCTGCCTCCGGCCTGATCTACGAGCCGCTGCTCCGGATCAACCACACCCAGGCGAAGAAGCCGGAGCCCTGGCTGGCCGAGTCCTTCGCCTGGAGCGACGGCGGCAAGAAGCTCACCTTCACCCTCCGGTCCGACGTGACCTGGTCGGACGGCAAGCCGTTCACCTCGGCCGACGTGAAGTTCACCTTCGACGTGCCGGCCAAGCACGACAACCTCGGCCTGGCGGTGCCGTTCGAGAAGGTCGAGGCCCCGGACGAGCGGACCGTCGTGGTCACCTTCGACGACGTCTCGTACCAGAAGATCGACTGGTTCGGCGGCTCGGCGGCGCCCGCGCTGATCGTGCCCGCCCACGTCTGGCAGGACCAGGACCCGTCGTCCTGGACCAATCCCGAGCCGGTCGGGACCGGGCCGGTGAAGCTGGAGACGTTCAGCCCGCAGCAGGTCAGCTTCGCCGTCCGGGACGACTACTGGAACGGCCAGTTCAAGATGAAGAAGATCAACATCAAGCCGTTCGCGTCGCCCGAGGCGGGCAAGGCCATGATGCTGAAGGGTGACCTGGACTGGTCGACGATGTCCTGGGCCGACGCCGAGAAGCAGTTCGTCGCGAAGAACCCGGAGACCAACAAGTACTGGGCCTATTCCACCGGCGGCGCCGAGGGTCTCGACTTCAACAACGCCAAGCCGCCGCTGGACGACGTGCACGTCCGCCGCGCCCTCTACTACGCGATCGACGCCGAGAAGATCCTGGCGCTGAACAAGACCGGGCAGCAGGTGACGAATCCGACCGGGCTGTCCGACGACGTCTGGCACGACCTGATCGATCCCCAGTTCGCCGGGAAGAAGATCACCCAGCGGGTCGACGAGGCGAAGGCGGAGCTCGCCGCGTCCTCGTACAAGCTCGAAGGCGGAGTGCTGACCAAGGACGGCAAGGCCTACCCGCTGACCATCAAGCCGGTCGTCGAGTACTCGAACTGGGCGGCCTGGGGCCAGGGCCTCTCGCAGCAGTGGAAGGAGACCCTCGGGGTCGAGGTCAAGGTGCTGCCGACCCCGGAGACCCAGGTGTTCAACCAGATCGCCGAGGGCGACTACCACATCGCGTTCGACTGGATGTACGGCGGCAACACGCAGTGGGCCAGCTTCGACTCCAACCTGAGCAGCGAGAACTACCTGCCGGTGGGGGAGAAGGCCAACGCCAACTACGGCCGGTTCAAGAGCGCCGAGGCGGACGAACTGCTGAAGCAGCTCTACCGTGCCGAGGATCCGAACCAGACCAAGGACCAGGGCTACCAGCTGCAGCGGATCCAGGCTGATCAGGTGCCGTACGCGCCGCTGTTCACCGCCGCGTGGTTCATCGAGGTGAACGCGACGAACTGGACCGGCTGGCCCGATCCGGCGGCTCCGGAGTCCGTTCCGCACACGCTGCTCGGGCCGGACACGATCCTGACGATCCGCAACCTCACCCCGGCGCGATAGGGGCCCCCGGCGCCCCGGAAATCCGGGCGTGCTGGTCTGGTACGGATGCTGGCCTACGATAGGGAGGCGCCGGCGCCAGGTGACGCGCGGCGAAATCCGGGATCGTCAATACAAGGGAGCCAAGACCGCCGTGGGCTTGATGGATAGGTTGCTGCGGGTCGGCGAGGGCAAGACGCTGCGCCGGCTCAAGGCGATTGCCGACTATGTCACGAAGATCGAATCCGACTTCGAGGAGATGTCGGACGAGGAACTGCGCTCCCAGACCGACGAGTTCAAGAAGAAACTCGAGGACGGCGCCAGTCTCGACGACCTGATGCCGGAGGCCTTCGCGACGGTCCGCGAGGCCAGCCGGCGGGTGCTCGGCAAGCGGCACTTCGACGTGCAGCTGATGGGCGGGGCGGCGCTGCACCTCGGCAACATCGCCGAGATGAAGACCGGTGAGGGCAAGACCCTGGTCGCGGTGCTGGCGTCGTACCTGAACGCGCTCAGCGGCAAGGGCGTCCACGTCATCACCGTGAACGACTACCTGGCCAAGACCCAGTCCGAGCAGATGGGCCGGATCCACCACTTCCTGGGGCTCGAGGTCGGCGTCATCCTGTCGGCGATGACGCCCGCCGAGCGTCGGAAGGCGTACGCGGCGGACATCACGTACGGCACCAACAACGAGTTCGGCTTCGACTACCTGCGCGACAACATGGCGCTGCAGCTGAGCGACTGCGTGCAGCGCGGGCACCACTTCGCGATCGTGGACGAGGTCGACTCGATCCTGATCGACGAGGCGCGGACGCCGCTGATCATCTCGGGCCCGGCCGAGGACAGCCACGAGTGGTACCCGCAGTTCGCCAAGCTGGTCGACCGGCTGCAGCGGGACGTGCACTACGAGGTGGACGAGAAGAAGCGCACCGTCGCGATCCTGGAGACCGGCATCGAGGTGGTCGAGGACCGGCTCGGCATCGAGAACCTGTACGAGTCCGCGAACACGCCGCTGATCTCGTACCTGAACAACGCACTCAAGGCCAAGGACCTGTTCAAGAAGGACAAGGACTACGTGGTCGTCGAGGGCGAGGTGCTGATCGTCGACGAGCACACCGGCCGGACGCTGGTCGGGCGGCGCTACAACGAGGGCCTGCACCAGGCGATCGAGGCCAAGGAGAAGGTGCAGATCCGCGAGGAGTACCAGACCCTCGCCACGATCACGCTGCAGAACTACTTCCGGATGTACAGCAAGCTGGCCGGCATGACCGGCACGGCGATGACGGAGGCTGCGGAGTTCCAGAAGATCTACGGCCTCGGCGTGGTCCCGATCCCGACCAACGAGCCGATGGTCCGCGAGGACCAGCGTGACTACATCTACCGGACCGAGGAAGCGAAGTTCGCCGCCATCGTCGAGGACGTGGTGGAGCGGCACGAGCAGGGCCAGCCGATCCTGATCGGCACCGCCTCGGTGGCCAAGTCGGAGATCCTGTCCGCCCTGCTGAAGAAGGCCGGCGTCAAGCACGAGGTGCTGAACGCGAAGCAGCATGACCGGGAGGCGGCGATCGTCGCCATGGCCGGCCGCAAGTCCGCCGTCACGGTGGCCACCAACATGGCCGGCCGCGGTACCGACATCATGCTCGGCGGCAACCCCGAGTTCATGGCCGACAAGCAGCTGCAGGACAAGGGCATCGACCCGGTCGAGCACTCCGAGGAGTACGAGAAGCTCTACCCGGAGGTGCTCGAGGAGCTCGAGGAGGCCACCAAGTCCGAGCACGACGAGGTGGTCGAGCTGGGCGGGCTGTACGTGGTCGGCTCGGAGCGGCACGAGTCGCGGCGGATCGACAACCAGCTGCGCGGCCGGTCCGGCCGGCAGGGCGACCCGGGCGAGAGCCGGTTCTACCTGTCGCTGGGCGACGACCTGATGCGGCTATTCAAGTCCGACATCGTCGAGTGGGTGCTGCAGGCGCTCAAGGTGCCCGACGACCAGCCGATCGAGAACAAGCGGGTCTCGTCGTCGATCGCCAGCGCGCAGGCCCAGGTCGAGTCGCAGAACTTCGAGACCCGGAAGAACATCCTCAAGTACGACGACGTGATGAACCGCCAGCGGCACGCCGTCTACGGCGACCGGCGGAAGGTGCTCGAGGGCGCCGACGTCGAGCAGCAGCTGCGCAACACCGTGGACACCGTGGTCGAGCAGTACGTCACGAACGCCACCGAGGGGTTCGCCGACGAGTGGGACCTCGAGCAGCTCTGGACCAACGTCAAGACGCTGTATCCGGTCTCGCTGAAGCTCGAGGACTACGACACCGATGATCTTGATCGGCAGACGCTGATCGACGACTTCAAGGCCGACGCCGCCGCCGCGTACGACAAGCGCGAGGAGGAGCTCGGCGCCGAGGTGATGCGGGAGCTGGAGCGGCGGGTGCTGCTCACCGTGCTGGACCGCAAGTGGCGGGAACACCTCTACGAGATGGACTACCTGCGCGAGGGCATCGGCCTGCGCGCGATGGCGCAGCGCGATCCGCTGGTCGAGTACCAGCGCGAGGGCGGCGCGATGTTCAACGCGATGATGGCCGCCTTCATGGAGGAGGTCGTCGGGTTCGTGTTCCACATCGAGGTCGAGGTCGAGCCGGCCGCGAAGGTCGGCGTCGCGACCGATGCCGACGGCGCTCCGGTGCAGGTCGGCTCGGGCCAGAACGGATCCGGCCAGAACGGTGCCGGCCGGACCAACGGCAAGGCCGGCGGGAAGTCCCGGAGCAAGGCGAAGTCGAAGCCGCGGATCGAGTCCGGTCCGGATCCGGACGGCCCCGGCGTCGAGGTGAACCGGGTCGAGGAGCCGACCAACGAGGAGCTGGCCGCGGGTGCGGCCGCCGACCTCGCGGAGTCCGAGGACGACAAGGAGCCGGAGACCGTCGGCGCCGGCGGGCGACCGCGGCTGCGCGGCAAGGGCCTGGAAGGCGGCGGCCGGTCGCGGCAGCTGTCGTACTCGGGATCGGGCACCGACGGGAAGGCACAGTCGGCGAAGAAGTCCGAGGACGACCCGTACGCCAACGCGTCCCGGAACGCGCCCTGCCCGTGCGGCTCCGGCAAGAAGTTCAAGCTGTGCCACGGCCGGTCCAGCGCGCAGCGCTGATCCCGGATCAGCACAGCCGCAGGTCCGTGACCAGCCACCGGTCGTAGTTCACCTCCAGTCGCAGCGCGACCGGAACCGAGGCCGGCCCGATCCGGACGTGTACGGCGGCCTCGGCGACCAGGTCCGACGGATGCTGGGCCCGGGCCGACTGCACCCAGGCCTGCCGGACCGGCCCGCCGCGCGGGATCGTCGGCACCAGGCTCGGCCGTGCGGCGAGCCCGGCCAGCCGGTCGAGTTGATCATCGTCGAGCCAGCGGGACAGCTGCCCGAGCGGCCGCCGGCCCCGGACCACCTCGACCGCCGCCAGGGCCAGCGAGGCCGCCCAGTTCGCGGCGTCCGGCAGCCGCTGGTCGGGCGTCGCCTGCCACACCGGCCCGGTCTCGGCGGGCCGGTCCATGAACACGGCCGGCGGCTCCGGCCCGTCGGGCGCGTCGAGCAAAGGCGGCTGACCGGCCGGCACCGCGATCGGACGGGTCAGCGAGGCGAACCAGCCGATCGCGGCCGGCCGCGACTCGACCGCCGGCAGCAGACGTGGCCCTGACATCCCCCCACCCCAACCCGACCCCCGTCCCCGCGTCCACCCCCACCTGCCGACCGGGCACAAAAGCAGCCGTTTCGGCGGCGTGTCGCTGCGGAACTGCCCGGTCGGCGTTCCGCGGCGGGACAGTGCGGCTCGTTGACATTCGATCGTCATGTTCCCGGTTTAGGGTGATCGCCATGGTGACCGCCGAGCGCGAAGCGATGACCTGGCCGATCTTCGGTACGGCGAGCCGGGCGCTGTCCGCGTCGGTCGCCGAGAGCGGGTTCCGGCCCGACATCGTGCTCGGCATCTCCCGGGGCGGGCTGATCCCGGCCGGTGCGCTCGCGTACGCGCTGGACTGCAAGAACCTGTTCACGATCAGCGTCGAGTTCTACACCGGGATCGACGAGCGCCTGGACGTGCCGGTGATGCTGCCGCCGTTCCTCGACGCGACCGACCTGGACAACGCCAAGGTGCTGGTCGTCGACGACGTCGCCGACACCGGGAAGACGCTGGAACTCGTGCACGACTTCTGCCGCGGCCACGTCGCCGAGGCCCGGACCGCCGTGCTCTACCGGAAGTCCCAGTCGATCGTCGACCCCGACTACGCGTGGGCGACGACGGACCACTGGATCACCTTCCCGTGGTCGGTCGATCCGCCGGTCGTCGACCGCGGCGGCGCCGCCGAGTCCTAGACGGCCAGGGACGACCGGATGCTGTAGCGCGCGGCGTGGTAGATGTGCCGGCCGTATTCGACCAGCCGGCCGGAGTCGTCGTAGGCCAGCCGGTCGGCGGTCAGGCAGGCGAGTGGCGGCATGGCGCCGAGCAGGTCCGCCTCGTCCTCGCTGGCCAGCCTCGCCCCGACCCGCTGGTGCGCCAGCTTGAGGTTCACCCCGGCCCGGCGCAGGCACGGGTAGAGGCCGTACCGCTCCAGGTCGGCCGGGTCGAGTTCGATCCGGGCCGGCAGGTAGTTGGCCAGCACCGCCAGCGGGAGGTCGTCGGCCAGCCGCAGCCGCCGGAGTTGCAGGTACGGCTCGTCGGCCGGCAGCGACACCCGCTGGGCGATCTCGGCCGGCAACGGGCCGACCCGGAAGTCGAGCAGCCGGGTGGTCGGCGTCTTGCCGGCCTCGACCAGGTCGTCGAACAGGCTGGACAGCCGTTCGTCGCGGCTGAACCTGGACCGGACCACCTGGGTGCCGACGCCGCGCTTGCGGACCAGCAGCCCCTTGTTGACCAGTTCCTGGATCGCCTGCCGCGCCGTCGGCCGGGAGACGCCGAGCCGGTCGGTCAGCGAGAGCTCGTTCTCCAGCCGGTCGCCGTCGGCGAGTTCGCCGGTCGCGATGGCCCGCTCGATCGCCCGGGACAGCTGGAGATACAACGGTTCCGCCGCGGACCGGTCCAGCGTGATGTCGAGGCGGCGGCTGGCCATGGCTGACATGGTAAGCCTGCTCAGCCGACGTCCACCCAGGATTTCTGGGCGATGGAACGGCTCAGAGCGGCGCCGACCCGCGCGGCCGCGACGGCGTCGATCATGGTCGCGCCCGCCGGGGTTCCGTTGGGGGCCGCGGAGCCGGCGCGGATCGCGGTGATCAACCGGTGCAGTTCGATCACCTTCAGGTCGTCGTACGACAGCGCGATGCCCGGCGCCGGCTGGTACGCGCCGAGGTCACCGGCCTCGGGCCCGACCAGCACGGTGCGGTACGCGGCGCCGGCCCGGCCGCCGTCCAGGCAGACCTGGAGCTCGCCCATCCGGCGGAAGTCCCAGGCCACCGCGCCCTCGGTGCCGCGCACCTCGAACCCGTACCGGCACTGATCACCGACCGAGGTCCGGCAGGACTCGAGCACGCCGCGGGCGCCGCCGGCGAAGCGCAGCAGGGCGGACAGGTAGTCCTCATTCTGCACCGGCCGCGACGGTCCGCTGCCCTGGGCGAAGTGCGACGTCGCCCCGGTCGCCTCCGGCCGCTCGGTGATGAAGATCGCGTCGTCGGCGATCACCGACTCGATCTCGCCGACCAGGTAGCGACCAAGATCAACTCCGTGGCAGACCAGGTCGCCGAGGACGCCGCTGCCGGACAGTGATCGGTCGAACCGCCACGAGAACGCGCCGCCGGGATCGGCGGAGTAGTCGGCCAGCATCCGGATCGACACCATGGTGACCCGGCCCAGCCGGCCGTCCTTGATCAACTCCCGGGCCGCCTCGACGGCCGGTGCGTAGCGGTAGTTGAAGCCGACCGCCGACCGGACCCCGGCCGCGGTGACCGCGTCCGCGATGGCCGTCGTCTCGGCAAGATCACGCCCGGCCGGCTTCTCCAGCCAGAGATGCCGACCGCTCTTCGCCACCGCGGCGCCGACCTCGGCGTGCAGGAAGTTGGGTGTGGTGACGCTGACCAGGTCAAGATCATCCCGGTCCAGCAGCGCGCGCCAGTCGTCCAGCACGGTGTCGACGCCGTAACCGGCGCAGAGTCTCCGGATCCGTTCCCCGCCGTTGATCTCGGCCACGGCGACCAGTTCCGGGGCCGGCAGGTCGGGGTAGTGCTGGGCGAGCCGGCGGTACGCCCGGGCGTGCACCTGGCCCATCCAGCCGAAGCCGATGATCCCGGCGCGGACGGGGGAGTCGGGTGAAGTCATGGTGATCAGTCTCGGTCATCGGCCCGGGTCCGGGTAGTACGGTGGTCGGGAAACGGCGGGACGCGAGATCGGAGGTGGGATGCCGCAACGGCTGAAGCCCGAGGAGGTGTCGGTCCTCGCGCTCGACACGGCGCGCGCGCCGGGGCACATCGGGACCGTGGACATCTTCGCCACGGACGGTGACGGGTTCAACTACGAGCGGCTGATCGGGCTGATCCGGGAGCGGCTGGCCTACGTGCCGCGCTACCGGCAGCGGCTGCGCTTCCTGCCGGCGAAC
This sequence comes from Microlunatus sp. GCM10028923, assembly GCF_042666975.1. Taxonomy (NCBI): domain Bacteria; kingdom Bacillati; phylum Actinomycetota; class Actinomycetes; order Propionibacteriales; family Propionibacteriaceae; genus Microlunatus; species Microlunatus sp. GCM10028923. Next base: position 272,975 of record NZ_JBHTFF010000001.1, read on the forward strand.
CTGGCCGGACCGGTCTGGGTGGACGACGAGCACTTCGACCTCACCTTCCACGTCCGCCGCTCCGCACTGCCGCGGCCGGGCACGATGGAGCAGCTGCGGGAGTTCGTCGGCCGGGTGCTGGCCCGCCGGCTGGACCGGTCCCGCCCGCTGTGGGAGGTCTATCTGGTCGAGGGTCTGGCCGGAAACCGGTTCGCCCTGGTGGCCAAGTCGCACCTGCTGCTGATCGACGGCGTGGACGGAGTCGATCTTGGTCAGGTGCTGCTGGAGGACGAGCAGGACCCGCCGCCGGACGGGTTCGGCAGCGCGAACTGGCACCCGGTCCCGGAGCCGTCGGACGCCGAGTTGTTGATCTCCTCGGTGCTGGACGGGGTACGGAATCCGGAGCTGGCGGTGGAGAACGTCCGCGGCGCGCTGACCGGAGCGCTCGGTACGGCGATCGCGATCGGTGAGGCGGTCGGCGGCATCGCCGGGGCGCTCGGCGAACTGGCCGGCGACGCGCTGCGCGGGACCCGGCCGCCGACCACGTCGCCGCTGACCGGGGTGCTGTCCGAGCAACGTCGCTACGCCGGCGTCTCGCTGCCGCTGGCCGACCTGCGCAAGATCAGGGCCGAGCATGATCACACCGTCAACGACGTGATCCTGGCCGTGATCGCCGGCGGCCTGCGCGGCTGGCTACTGGCCCGCGGCGAGCCGGTCAGCCCGCAGACCGTGGTCCGGGCGGTGGTGCCAATGAGCGTCACCGAGGACGACGGCGAGCCGACCTCGCTGGGCAGCCAGGTCGCGCCGCACGTGCAGACGCTGCCGGTGGGCGAACCGAACCCGCTGATCCGGTTGCACCAGATCGCGTACGCGACGCAGGCGCACAAGGACACCGGCCGCGCGGTCGACGCCCGCACCCTGACCGACATCGCCGGCTTCGCGCCGACCACGATCCACGCGCTCGGCGTCCGGGTCGCCGGCGAGGTGATCCGGGCCCGGCACGACCTGTTGATCACCAACGTGCCCGGCCCGCAGCGGCCCATGTACGCGGCCGGCGAGCGGCTGGCGGCCAGCTACCCGGTGCTGCCGCTGACCGCCGGGCACCTGCTGGCCATCGGCGTCACCTCCTACGACGGCGAGGTGTTCTTCGGGCTGACCGCGGACCGGGACGCGATCAGCGACCTCGACGTACTGACCCAGTCCCTGGTCGACGCGCTGGCCGAGCTCAGCGAGCTGACCGAGGCCCGGCAGCGAGGCGATTCATGATCATCTACGTACCGGCGTCGGTGGCCGAGGCCACCGGGCTGCGGGACGGCGGCACACTGCCGAACCGGCGCGGCTCCGCAGTCACGCCGGCCCTGCTCGCCGCGGCCGGGTTCACGCCGAAGGACGCCGAGGACGCCGGCTACACCGCGCTCAGCCACGCCGGGGTGCAGGCGCTGCTGACCGGCGACGACGCGGCCGGCGGCCGGCGGCTGGTGCTGGCCGCGGACGCCGGCCGGGTGACCGACCTGGCCGACCCGTACGGAGCGGTCGAGGTGACCGGCCTGACCTGGGACCGGGTCTGGGCGCTCTATCTCGACGAGCCGGACGCGGCCGAAGCCGTCCGGAAGGCGGCCGCGGTGGTACGGCCGGGGGAGTCGGTCGCCGACGCGCTCGACCGGCCCGAGGTCGGCGCGCTGCTCGATGATCATGACCTGCTCTGGTACGACCCGACCGAGCTGGACCGCCTCTCCTGAACCGCGGCAGCCCGTCCGAAACCGGCGATCCCGGCCGGTCTGTCAGGATTACGGACATGGTCGACCAGCAATCGGACACCGAGCATCGGTCCGCCAGTGTCCGTGACGTCGCCGCCCTGGCCCGCGTCTCGCCGACCACCGTGTCCAACGTGCTGTCCGGCAACCGGCCGGTCGCGACGGCGACCCGGGACCGGGTGCGGCAGGCGATCGACGAACTCGGCTACCGGCCGAACCTGAGCGCCCGCAACCTCCGGCTCCGCCGCGGCGGGCTGATCGCGCTGGCGGTCCCGGAGATCGACGTCCCGTACTTCGCGGAGCTGGTCCGGCTGGTCGTGCAGGCCGCCCGCCGGCGCGGCTACACGGTGCTGATCGACCAGACCGAGGGCGACGCGGACGCGGAGCGGTTCGTGCTCGGCGGGATGAACCCGGGCATGGTCGACGGCATCCTGTTCAGCCCGCTGCGGACCGACCGCGCCGAGTTCGAGCAGCGCCGGGACCGGACGCCGCTGGTCCTGCTCGGCGAGCGGATCACCGGCCGCGGCATCGACCACGTCGGGATCGACAACGTCGCCGCCGCGACGGCCGCCACCCGCCACCTGGCCGACCAGGGCCGGCGCCGGATCGCGGCGCTCGGGCACCGGACCGAGACCGGTACGGCGGCGCTGCGGTCCGAGGGCTATCGGCAGGCGCTCGACCAGGCCGGGCTGCCGTACGACGAGGACCTGGTCGTGATCACCCACGGTTACCACCGGACCAACGGCGCCATGGCGGTCCGGCAGCTGCTGCAGCAGGGCGACCCGCCCGACGCGCTGTTCTGCTACAACGACCTGCTCGCCCTCGGTGCCCTGCGCGCCCTGCACGAGGCGGGGCTCCGGGTGCCCGAGGACGTCGCCGTGGTCGGCTTCGACGACATCGACGACGGCCACTACAGCATCCCGACCCTGTCCACGATCGCGCCGGACAAGGCGCGGATCGCCGAGAGCTCGCTCGACCTGCTGCTGGCCCGGATGGCCGACCCCGCCGCCGGGCCGAGTCAGGTGACCGTCCCGTACACGCTGGAGGTTCGGGAGAGCTCACGCCCGATCTAGCAGATATCGATCAATAATCGATCTAACTGAGGTTGCTCCGGCGAGACTAGTCGTTGACTGGGGCGCCAGAACGCTGACATATTGTTCGATGTGGCGAACAATAGAGGGCTTGCCGCAGGCGTACGCGACGTCAACTCGGCCGCTCTGCTGGACGCCGTCCGGCGGGACGGCCCGACCACCAGGACCGAGCTGCTGCAGCGGTCCGGCCTGAGCAAGGCCACGGTATCGGTCATCGTCGGCGATCTGCTGGAGCGCGGTCTGATCAAGGAGACCGGCCGGCTGCAGCAGGGCCGGGGCCGGAGCCGCGCCGTGCTCGAGTTCGATCCGGCGGCCCGGACCGTGGCCGGCGCCCAGCTCAACGACGAGGCCTGCGAGTTCGTCCTGACCGACCTCTACGGCAACCCGTACCACCAGCACCGGGTGGCGCTGCCCGGCACCGACCCGGACCGGGTCCTGGCGGCCGTCGCCGACGGCTTCCGGACGGTACGGGATGCGGCCACCTCGCCGGTCGTCGGCCTCGGCCTGGGCACCCCCGGCAACGTCGACCGGGACGGCCGCCGGGTCGTCGTCGCGCTCACCCACGGCTGGCAGGACCTGCCGGTCGCCGACCGCCTCGAAGATCAACTCGGGATCCCGGTGGTGATCGCCAACCGGGCCAAGGTCGCCGCGCTCGGCGTGATCGGGCACGGCCAGCCGGACGGCCCGCAGGACCTGATCTACGTCTACCTCGGCTCGGGGATCATCGCCGGTATCGTGATCGACCGCCGGCTCTACTTCGGCCGGGACGGCAGCGCCGGCGACATCGGCCATGTCACGGTCCGCGCCGACGGCGAGCTGTGCAACTGCGGCAACCGGGGCTGCCTGCACACGTACGCCTCGCAGGAAGCGATCCTCGGTGCGGTCCGGTCCCGGCTCCGGGAGGCCGAACATCCGGAGGAGTCGATCTTGTGGCAGCGCACCGACGGAGCGCTGGCCTCGCTCACCGTACCGATCCTCGGCGAGGCGGCCGCGGCCGGCGACCCGATCGCCCTCGCCGCGGTCGACCAGGTCGGCGGCAGCCTCGGCCTGGTGATCGCCAACCTGATCAACACGCTGAACCCGGACTCGGTGATCATCGGCGGCCCGACCACCGGACTCGGGGCGCCGCTGCTGGCCGCGATCGAGGCCGAGGTACGCCGCCGGGCCCTCAGCGAGTCACGGCGCGAACTGCAGCTTTCCCTGACCCGTGAGGAAAACGGGCCGGCCGGCGCCGCCGCGCTCTGGCTCAGCCGGCACCTCGATGACAGCTATTCGCTGAACCGCATCCTGTCCGACGAACTCGAGGGGACACCATGATCGACTTCGGAGTGGCCATCGTCGGCTGTGGCGGGCTGGGCGCGACCCATGCCCGCTGCATCGCCGAGATCGACGGCCTGCGGACGATAGCGTACTGCGACCTCGACCAGGCCCGGGCCGACGCGATGGCGACCGAGTTCGGCGGCTACGGAACCACCGAGTTCGACCGGATCCTGGCCGACGACGCCGTCAAGATCATCTACCTGACCACCCAGCACGACAGCCACGCCGACCTCTGCTGCCGCGCCCTGGCCGCCGGAAAGCACGTGATGGTGGAGAAGCCGCTGGCGATGACGCTGGAGCAGTGCCTCCAGGTGCGCGAGGCCGCCGCCGCGTCGTCGGCGATGCTGATGGTCGCGTTCAAGATGCGCTACTACGAGCTGCTGGCCAAGGCGCGGGAGTTGATCAGCGACCCGCTCATGATCACCATGCAGCTGATGGACGTCCGCTGGGGTGATCAACTCTGGGTCAACGACCCGGTCCGCGGTGGCGGCAACGTGCTGGCCCAGGGCTGCCACGCGACGGACCTGATCAGGTTCCTGGCCGGCCGGGACCCGATCGAGGTGTACGCGGCCGGCGGCAACTTCTACCAGGCGACCGGAGTGGTGGACAACCTGTCCGCCGTGTTCCGGTTCGACGGCGACGTCGCCGGCAACTGGATCCAGGGCGACTGCGACACGCCGCAGGTGACCAGCAAGTTCTTCCTGCAGTTGTTCGCGGAGGGGCGTGCGGTGACCCTGACCGACCGGCTCACCACGCTGGTCTACACCGAGGGCGGCCAGGAGAAGCTGCGCCTCCGCGGCACCGAGTCCGGCTTCCACGAGGAGAGCCGGGACCTGCTCCGGGCGCTCCGCGAGGAGGCGCCGTCGCCGGTCGACGTCACCGACGGGCTGTACGCCACCGTGATGGCGCTGCAGGCGATGGCCTCGACCCGGTCGCACCGGCCGGAGCCGATCCGGGACGTGATCGCCGGACGATGATCCGGATCAAGCGGCGGTCGGCCGGATGGGGCCAGCATGGAGGGCATGGGCACCCAGGACGACCGATTCGCTGCCTTCGTCGAGGCACTGGCCGACGGGATGGACGAGCATCTGTCGCCGGCGGAACTGGCGGAGCGGCTGCACCTGTCCCGATCCCACCTGGACCGGGTGGTGGCAGCGGTCGGCGGTGAATCGCCGATCCGGTTGCGCCGCCGGGTGCTGCTGGAGCGGGCTGCCTGGCGGTTGACCGTCGGCGACGGCACGATCCTCGATGCCGCGATCGAGGCCGGCTACTCCTCCCACGAGGCGTTCTCCCGTGCCTTCGCGCAGGCGTACGGCAGCAGTCCGTCGGTGTGGCGGACGGAGCCGACCCAGCTCCGGCTGCCGGGCCCGAGCGGTGTCCACTTCGCACCACCGGGTGGGCTGTTCCTGCCCGGACCCCGGCAACCGGAAGGGGCAACCGCCATGTTCACCGCGCTGGTCGATCGCCACATTCAGTCGATCGGGAGGCTGATCGCCGCGGCCCGGGAACTGCCCGACGAGCAGCTCGACCGGCCGATCGAGTTCTCGGTCGAACTGATCGACGACCTGCCGACCATCCGCCGCCTGCTGTCCCGGCTGGTCGGCCAACTGGACATGTGGAACCAGGCGATCCGGATGGGTGACTACGACTTCGGGATCGAGGCGCATGAGTCGCTTCCCGACCTCGAGGCCCGCCTCGCCCGCGTCGGCCCGGCTTTCCTCGCCCACGTACGGCAGGCCGACGAGTACGGGTCCGGCGACGACACCTTCGTCGACGCGCTCTGCGAGCCGCCGATCACGATGACGTACCTCGGCCTGATCAACCACGTGCTGACCTACGGGGGCCATCGGAAGACGCTGGTGGCCGGCGCCCTGACGTCGGCCGGCTGCGCCGGCTTCGACGCCCTCGCCTCGTCCGACCATGGCTGAACTGCTCGCGGTGAACGTGGTCCGCGAACTCCGGACCGGCCACCGTGGCGACACCGCGATCGACAAGCACCCCGTTCGCGGGCCGGTCCCGGTGACCGAGCTGGGACTGGCCGACGACCGGCAGTGCGCTCCGGCTCACGGCGGCCCGGACAAGGCCTTGTACGCGTACGCGCTCGAGGACTACGCCTGGTGGTGGACCGAGCTCCAGCGCCGGCTCGGTCCGGGTCTGTTCGGCGAGAACCTCACCACGCTCGGACTTGACGTCAACGGCGCCCGGATCGGGGAGGTCTGGGCGATCGGCGACCAGGTCAGGATCGAGGTGCGCGGGCCTCGGACGCCGTGCCCGAATCTGAGCGAGCGGCTTGGGATCGAACGCTTTCACCGCGAGTTCGCGGCCTCGGGCCGGGTCGGTGCCTACCTGAAGGTGGTGCGGGTCGGGGAGATCGCGGCCGGCGCCCGGATCCGGATCGTGCGGCGCCCGGACCACCCGGTCACGGTCGCCGCCTGGTGCCGTCCGACGGCCGAGCAGGCCGAGCAGTTGATCGGCAGCGAGGTGGACCTGTCACCCGAGGTACGACGTCGCGCGCGGCGCCTGACCGGACGCGGCTGACCGGGGCCTGACCGGGCCGGAATGTCGGCGGCGTAGGGCAGACTGGCGTCATGCCTCGTTCAATCTGGAAGGGCGCGATCTCCTTCGGCCTGGTCACCATTCCGATCAAGCTGTATTCGGCGACCGAGGAGAAGGACGTCAGCTTCCGTCAGGTGCACCCCGAAGACGGGGGCCGGATCAAGTATCGGCGGGTCTGCGAGAAGTGCGACAAGGAGGTCCCGTTCGCGGAGATCGCCAAGGGGTACGAGACCGCGGACGGCCGGATGGTGATCCTGGAGAAGGAGGACTTCGACGCGCTGCCGCTGACCACGACCAAGTCGGTCGAGGTGGTCCAGTTCGTGGCGGAGGACGAGGTCGACCCCACCTACTTCGCGAAGACGTACTTCCTGGAGGCGGACGGGCCCGGCGTGAAGCCGTACGTGCTGCTCCGGGACGCCCTGATCCAGAGCGGGCAGAGCGCCGTGGTCAAGGTCGCGCTGCGGTCCCGCGAGGCGATTGCGCTGATCCGGCCCAAGGACGGCGTGCTGCTGATGCACACGATGCTCTGGCCGGACGAGTTGCGCGACGGTGCGTTCGCCGCGCCGCCGGCCGAGGTGACCGTCTCCGAGGCCGAGGTGGACATGGCGCGCTCGTTCATCGATGCGCTGTCCGGCGAGTTCGACCCGTCGCAGTTCACGGATGCGTACCGCGAGGCGATCGAGGAACTGGTCAAGTCGAAGCTGGACGGGGTCGAGTTGCCGGTCGAGACCGAGGCCCCGGAGGAGGCCGAGGTGGTCGACCTGGTGGCGGCGCTGCGGGCGTCGGTCGAGGCGGCCAAGAAGCGGCGTGAGGGTGCGGAGGAGAAGAAGGCGATGTGAGGTTGGCCGGACCTCCGAACGACCTCGCGGAGAATGATTCCCCGCGACAAGCTTCGGAGACGGTCCGTGGAGTAGCCTCGCCGCCGTGGACGCCGTAACTTTTGTGCCCGATCCGGTCAACGAGCCGGTCCGTAGCTACGCCCCGGGAAGCCCCGAGCGGGAGTCCCTGGTGGCCCGCCTGTCCGAGCTGGCCGACGCCGGTCCGGTCGACCTGCCCGCCGTCATCGGCGGCGAGTCACGGACTCCCGGCGGCGCTCCGTTCGAGGTACGGATGCCGTCCGATCACGGCCACCTGCTGGGCCGCTCGGCGGCCGCCAGCCAGGCCGACGCCGGCGCGGCGATCGAGGCGGCGCAGCGGGCCCGGCACGACTGGGCGGCGGCGAGCTTCGACGACCGGGCCGCGGTCTTCCTGCGCGCGGCCGACCTGCTGGCCGGGCCGTGGCGGGACACCGTGAACGCGGCCACCATGCTGGGCCAGGGCAAGACGGTGCAGCAGGCCGAGATCGACGCGGCCTGCGAGCTGATCGACTTCTGGCGGTTCAACGTCTCCTTCGCCCGCACGCTGCTCGAGCAGCAGCCGAACAGCTCGCCCGGCGTCTGGAACCGGACCGACTACCGGCCGCTGGATGGTTTCGTGTACGCGATCACGCCGTTCAACTTCACCGCCATCGCGGGCAACCTGCCCACCGCACCGGCGCTGCTCGGCAACACCGTGCTCTGGAAGCCGAGCCCGACCCAGCAGTTCGCGGCGCAGTTCACGATGGAGTTGCTGCAGGCGGCGGGGCTGCCGGCCGGCGTGATCAATCTGCTGCCCGGCGACGGCATCGACGTGTCCGCGGTCGCGCTGCACCACCCGGACCTGGCCGGGATCCACTTCACCGGCTCGACGGCGACCTTCCAGAAGCTGTGGGGGACCGTCGGCGCCAACCTGCCCCGCTACCGGGCCTACCCGCGGATCGTCGGCGAGACCGGCGGCAAGGACTTCGTGGTCGCGCACGCCAGCGCCGACCCCGACGTGCTGCGTACCGCGCTGATCCGGGGCGCCTTCGAGTACTCGGGGCAGAAGTGTTCCGCCGCGTCGCGCGCCTACGTGGCCCGCAGCGTCTGGGACAAGATCAAGTCCGACCTGATCGAGCAGACCGAGGCGCTGCCGGTCGGCGACGTTCGTGATCTTGGAAACTTCACTTCGGCGGTGATCGACCAGCGCTCGTACGCGAAGCAGGCGGCCGCGATCGAGCGCGCCCGCGGCGACGCCGACACCGAGATCCTGGCCGGCGGACGGACCGACGACTCGACCGGCTGGTACGTCCGGCCGACCCTGATCGCCTCGACCGACCCGCGCAACGAGATCTTCACCACCGAGTACTTCGGCCCGATCCTCGGCATCCACGTGTACGAGGACGACGCGTTCTCCGCGACCCTCGCCGAGGTGGACCAGGCCGCGCCGTACGGGCTGACCGGAGCCGTGATCGCCGACGACCGGGCCGCCGTCGCCGAGGCCGCCCGGACGCTCCGCTTCTCGGCCGGCAACTTCTATGTCAACGACAAGCCGACCGGCGCGGTCGTCGGCCAGCAGCCGTTCGGCGGCTCCCGGCGTTCCGGCACCAATGACAAGGCCGGCTCGCCGTGGAACCTGATCCGCTGGGTCAGCCCTCGGTCGATCAAGGAGACCCTTGTCCCGCCGACCACCCACGGCTACCCGCACCAGGGCTGACCCAACCGAACGGCCGCCCGGCCGTGTCGGGCGAGGCTAGACCCCGTCGTAGTAGGCCTCGACGGCGTCCGCGTCGATGCTCGGATCGTGCGGCAGGCCGAGCCGTTCGTACTTGGACCGGCGGGCCCGCATGTCGCTGAGCAGGATCGCGCGAGCGTGGGTGGCGACCTCGAGCGCCACCTCCTGGGGCACCACGACCACCCCGTCGTCATCGGCGCCGACGATGTCGCCCGGGTTCACCTGGGCGCCGCCGCAGGCGATCGTGGTCTGGGTCTCGATCGCCTCGATCCGGCCCGGGATGATCGTCCGGCCGCGGTGGCGGGACACGATCGGCGTGCGCTGGGTGGCGAGCTCGGCGGTGTCGCGGCAGTAGCCGTCGGTGACGATGCCGACGGCGCCGCCGAGGATCGCGCCGAGGGAGTTCTCCGAGCCCCAGTAGCCGGTCTCGGGGCCGCCGCCGGAGTCCATCACGATCACGTGGCCGGGCGTGAGATCCGTGGGCAGCTTGGCCTGCGGATACTTGGCGAACCAGCGGCCGTGCGCGGCGACGATGTCCTCGGTGGTGTCCAGCTTCCACATCGGCTTGTTCGACGGTACGGCGCGGATCGTCGCCGCCTCGCCGAAGAACCGCATCCCGGACCAGATCGGGCGCAGCTCGGGCGAGACCAGACCGATGTTGAAATAGCCGATGCCGTCCAGCGCGTCGACGACGTCGACCACCCGCAGGTAGCGGTACAGGCTGCCGAGTCGCTGCGGATCGGCCTTGGTCGGATAGGTCGGGGTCGTGGTGGTCATGATCAGCGGATCTCCTTCGGGGGTTGGGTTTCCTCGGCTGGGGGATGATCAGGCAGGCCGTACCAGCGACGGGCGGTGCCGCCGCTGATCTCGGCCAGACCGGGGGAGTCGCAGACGGCCGCGGCGACGGACCGCACGTCGTGCCAGGCCCGGGCGTACGGGGCTCGCAGCTCGACCACGGGCCAGTTCGAGGCGAGCATGCACCGCTCCGGGCCGAACCGCCGGATCGCCCACTCGACGTAGCGGGGCAACGCGTCGGCCTGCCAGGATTCCCAGGCGGACAGGACATCCAGGCCGATCGACAGCTTGATCGCGACGGCCGGAAGGCCGGCCAGCCGGGCCAGTTGATCGGCCCAGGGCTGCCAGCCGGCAGTCTCGACCGGTGGCCGGGCGAGATGATCGAGAACGATCTTGAGCTCCGGTACGGCCTCGGCGAGGTCGATCACCGCCTCGACCTGCTCCGCCGTCACCGGCACCACGTCCCAGGCGAGTCCGCAGCCGGCCAACTCGGCGAACAGCGCCCGGACCTCGGGGTCGCGGGTCCACTCGATCGGAGCGGCGCCGATCAGGCAGCGCACCCCGGACAGCTTGGGGATGGTGATCCGGTCCAACTCACGCCGCGCGGCGGCCGGATCGGCCAGCGGCAGCCAGCCGACCACGCCGACGACCGGCGGCTGCTCGGCGAAGACGGCCAGCCGGTCGTTCTCGTCCGGGCCGTCGACCGACTCGACCAGGACGGTGCCGGTGACCGGCGTGCCGGCGGCGGCGGTGATCAGGTCGTCGGGCAGGTAGTCCCGGGCGATCCGGTGATGGGAGTCCCGCCGCCACGGCTGCTCGGCTTCGCCCAGCCGCCAGAAGTGCTGGTGTGCGTCGATGATCATGGTCAGCGGCCCTCCCAGACCGGGGTACGGTGCTCGAGGAAGGCGCGGACGCCCTCGGCGAAATCCCGGCTGCCGTAACAGGCCCGGATCAGGTCCTCGTCCTCGACCGGCACCGGATGCGCCGAGGCGGCAGACAGCCGGCGGTCCAGCGTCTTGATCGCGGACAGGCTCAGCGGCGCGCTCGCCGCGACCCGCTCCGCCAGCCGGTCGACGCCGGCGTCGAGGTCGTCCGCCGGCAGCACCTGGTGCACCAGGCCCAGCTGGTGGGCGCGGTTGGCGGTGATCAACTCGGCGGTGATCAACAGGGCCAGTGCCGGCCCGGCGCCGAGCCGCTCCCGCAGCCGGGCCAGCACGGCGGCCGGCACACAGTTGCCCAGCGTCCGGACGATCGGCACCCCGAACCGGGACCGGTCGCTGGCGATGATCAGGTCGGCCATGGCCGCGATGGCCAGTCCGCCGCCGACCGCCGGCCCGTCGACCGCGGCGATCACCGGCACCTCGATCGCGGCCAGCCGGCGCAGCACGTCGCCGGTCCGGCGTTCGTACCCGACGCCGTCGTCGGCGCCGCTGAAGCCGGTGAACTCGCCGATGTCGGTGCCCGCCGCAAACGCGCCGTCGACGCCTCTGATGATCACCACCCGGAGCTCGGCCGAGCCGGCCACCTCGGCGCAGCAGGCCGCCAGCTCGTCGTACATCGCCAGCGTGAGGGCGTTCCGCCGGCCCGGATGGCTGAGCCGGATCGTGCCGACCGGGCCGGATCGTTCCAGCCACACCCGGCCGCTCATCCGGCCCGCTCCGCGTCGGCCGGCGACTCGTCCAGGATTTCCTGGTTGTGCTCGCCCAGCAGCGGCGGCGGGCGCCAGACCCCGGCCGGGGTGCGGGTCAGCTTGAGCGGCGTCCCGAGCACCCGGATCGGGCCCTCGACCGGATGGTCGACCGTGCTGATCATGCCGCGTTCCCGGACGTGTTGATCATGGTCGAGCACGTCGGAGTAGTTCCGGATCGGGCCGGCCGGGACGCCGGCCGCGAGCAGGGCGTCGACCCAGACCTCGGTGGACCGGGTCCGGAACCGCTCGGACAGGATCTCGATCAGCTCGGCCCGGCTGGCCATCCGCCGGGTGTTGTCGGAGAACCGCGGATCGGTGATCAGATCGGTCCGGTCGATCACCCGGCAGAGCCCGGCCCAGAGCTTCTCGTTGTTGGCCCCGATCGTGACGTACCCGTCTGCGGTCGGCAGCGCCTGATAGGGCGCCGACATCCGGTTCGCCGAGCCGAGCGCCGCCGGTGCCTCGCCGGTGGCCCAGAACTCGGTCGACTCCCAGACCGACATGGCGAGCGCGGCCTCGTAGAGCGAGGTCTCCAGATACTGGCCCTTGCCGGTCCGGTGCCGGTCGGTGACGGCGGCGAGCACGCCGACCGCCGCGAAGAGCCCGGCGCCGAGGTCGGCGATCGGCAGGCCGCTCTTCACCGGCTCCCCGCCCGGCTCGCCGGTGATGCTCATCACCCCGGTCATCGCCTGGACGATCAGGTCGTAGCCCGGCCGGCTCGCGTACGGCCCGGTCTGGCCGAAGCCGGAGATGCTGGCGTAGATCAACTCCGGGTGATCACGGCTGAGCTCGGGATAGTCGATCCCCAGCCGCTTGGTGACTCCCGGCCGGAAGTTCTCGATCACGATGTCGGCGGTTGCGGCCAGCCGGCGGAACCGGCTCAGGCCGTCGGCCGACTTCAGGTCGAGCGTCACGCTGCGCTTGTTGCGGTTCAGGGCGAGGAAGGCCCGGCTGTCGGTGCCCTTGACCGCGACTCCCCAGGAGCGACGGGTCTGATCACCGCCGGCCGGGCTCTCGATCTTGATCACATCGGCGCCGAGGTCGGCCAGGATCATCGTGCAGTAGGGGCCGGACATCACCTGGGTCAGGTCGAGCACCCGCAGCCCGGCGAGTGCACCGGACGGCTCTGCCGACGTCGGGTCGTCCATGATCATGATCTCCTTGGGGTCACGACGCGGCTCAGCCGAGGGTGGCGTTGGTCTCGGTGAAGAAGGCATCCACCGCCTGCTGGACGGAAAGCCGGCCGAAGGCGATCTCGTCCCAGTTCCGTTCGAACGACTGCTGGAAGGTGGCGTTGTAGCCGGGCGGATAGACGATGTACGGCGGGTCGTCGGCAACGATCTGCTGATACAGCTCGAGCTCGTGCTTCTTCAACGCCGGCAGCTCGGGGTCGTTCAGCTGGGCCTCGAGCACCTGCTGGTTGGTCGCGGCGCCGTTGTCGGAGGCGAACGACTGGCCCGCCTCGGCGTCGTTGGTGAAGAAGTCGATGAAGGCCGCCGCCGTGGGCACGTTGGCACAGTTCGCCGCGATCCCGAACCCGGACGGAATCACCGCGTTGCCCATGCCGGCCGACCCGTTCGGATAGCGGTACGTCATCAGCTCGCCCGCGTCGTGCCCGGTCAACGTCTGCTGGGCGTTGAACAAGGCGTTGCCCGGGATCCCGTTGATCATCAGCTTGCCGGTCGCGACGTAGCCCTGGTCCGAGCCGACCGGCTCCTCGGCGGCAACCTGTGGGGGAATCGTGACGCCCTCGTCGAGCAGCTGCTTCCACATCGTCCAGTACTCGGTCAGCTGCTCCATGGTGATGCCGATCTTGCCCTCGGCGTTGAACAGCTCGAGGCCCTGGCCGAGGGTCCAGGCGTTGAACGCGTTGATCGTGCCGCCAAGATCACCCAGCACGTACGTGTCCTCGGCGACGGCGGCCTTGGCCTTGCGGACGTAGTCGAGGAACTCGGGCCAGGTGTACTTCTCGGGCAGCGGGTCGAGGCCGGCCTGCTCGGCGATCGTGGTGTTGATCGCGATCGCGTCATAGGCGGCGCCGTACGGGATGAAGTAGAGCTTGCCGTCGGTGCCCTTGCCGGCCTCGAGGACGGCGGGCGGGATCTTGCTGGTGTCGATGGTGCCGGCGGCGACCATCTCGTCCAGCGGCAGCAACACCTTGCGTTTCGTGTAGTCGTTCAGCTGCCGTCCCTGCAGCTGCACCGCGCAGGGCAGGGAGCCGCTGCTGGCCTGGACGTTGAGCCGGTCGAAGTAGTTGCCGTAGTCGGCCGACTGCCGTTCGGTCTTGACGCCGGTGTGCTCGGCCTCGAACAGGTCGATCACGGCATTGGTCTTCTTGTTCCGGGAATCGCCGCCCCACCAGGCGACGGTGAGGTTTCCGGTGACCTCGCCCTTGCCGTCGGAGGTCGCGGGCGGCTGGTCGCCGCCGACCTTGTCGCCGACGCCGCAGCCGGCACCGGTCAGCGTGATCAACAACGCTCCCGCCAGCAGCCGGCGTAGTCCAGTCCTCATGATCAACTCCTGTCCTCGACTCACTTGAAGCCGGTGGTCGCGATGCCTTCCACCAGCAGGCGCTGGGAGGCGATGAAGAAGCCGACGATCGGGGCGAGCGAGAGCGTCGACATGGCGAACAAGGTCCCGTACAGGCTCTGCCCGGTCTGGTCCAGGAACGAGTTCAGGCCGAGCGGTACGGTCCACATGCTCGCGTCGGGCAGATAGAGCAGCGGGCCGAGCAGTTCGTTCCAGCTGGCGATGAAGGTGAACATCGCCGTGGTGCCGATCGCCGGCAGGGCCAGCGGCAGGATGATCCGGAGGAAGATCCCGAGGTGGCCGCAGCCGTCGATCCGGGCCGACTCGTCCAGCGACCGCGGCAGGGTGCGGATGAACTGCACCATCAGGAAGATGTAGAACGCCTCGGTGCCGAGCCAGTTCGGCACCACCAGCGGCAGGTACGTGTTGATCCAGGCCAGCTCGTTGAACAGGACGTACTTCGGCACCAGCGTGACGTGCGCCGGCAGCAGCATCGTGCCGATCATGATCGCGAACAGCAGCCGCTTCAGCGGGAACCGGAGCCGGGCGAAGGCGTACGCGGTGAGCGAGCAGGCGAACAGATTGCCGGCGATGGACAGCACGGTGATCGCCGTGGAGTTGAAGAAGTAGACCGAGAAGTTGATCGCGCCGGACGACCAGCCGTCCAGATAGTTCTGCAGGGTGTAGCGCTCCGACAGCAGGCCCAGCCCGTCGAAGGTCTCGTTGCCCGGCCGGAACGACGCGGCCACCATCCAGATCAGCGGGTAGAGCATGATCACCAGGGCGCAGATGATCAGGCAGTGCCGGACGACGGCGGCGACCAGGCGGCTCTTCGGGGCCGGGCGCAGCATCAGCCGGCCGATCCGGCCGCCGGCCGGGGGAGCGGTCCGGGTGAGCACGGCCATCAGGACTCCTCCCCGTAGAACACCCACCGGCGGGAGGTGAGGAACAGGACTCCGGTGATCACGGCCAGCACGGCCAGCAGCACCCAGGCCATCGCGGAGGCGTAGCCCATCTGCAGTTGCCGGAAGCCCTTCTCGTAGAGATAGAGCGTGTAGAACAGGGTGGAGTCGACCGGTCCACCCCCGCCGCCGCTGATCACGAAGGCGCCGGTGAAGGACTGGAACGCGTTGATCGTGCCCATCAGCAGGTTGAAGAAGATCAACGGCGTCATCAGCGGCACGGTGACGGAGAAGAACCGGCGCACCCGGCCGGCGCCGTCGACCTCGGCCGCCTCCAGCAGCTCGCCCGGGATCTGGCGCAGCCCGGCCAGATAGATGATCATGGTCGAACCGAACGCCCACAGGCTGAGGGTAATGATCGTGCCCAATGCCCGGCCCGGATCGCCGACCCAGCTGCCGACATCGTGGATCCCGATCGCCGCCAGGGCGCTGTTGACCAGGCCGGCCTCGCCGAACACCTGCCGCCACAGGGCGGCGACGGCGACACTGGCCCCCATCAGCGACGGCAGGTAGAACAGGGCCCGGTAGCCGCTGCTGAACCGCATCCGCCGGTTCAGCAGCAGCGCCAGCAGCATCGAGAAGATCTGCAGCAGCGGGACGAAGATCACCACGTACGTCAGCGTGACCCGGACCGAGTTCCAGTAGCGCGGGTCGGCCGCCATCGCCTCGAAGTTGTCCACCCCGGTCCAGCTCGGCGGGGTCAGCAGGTCGTAGTCGGTGAAGGAGAGATAGAGCGAATAGAGGATCGGGCCGCCGGTCAGCACGGTGAGCCCGATCAGCCACGGCAGCAGGAACAGATAGCCGGCCAGGGCCTCGGTCACCGCCGGTCGGAGCCGGCGCCGGCGGGGGACCGTCGCGATCGTCGTCACGACTCACCCCTCCGGTCGGCGTGCCGGCGAATGAGCCCGGGCAGCCGTTCGGTGATCATGGCCGCGAACGGGGCGTCCAGCCCGAGCTCGCCGGCTGCCCGGACGGCCTGTGCCGGGTCCTTGGCCCACGGCCGGTGATCATCCGTGACCCCGGCGGCGTCGTAGTCGCGGGTCAATCCGTCGAAGAAGCCCCACTGGTCGGTGACCCAGGATCGGGCGGTGCCGGTGCCGGCCACGCGCAGCACCGCCTCCTCGGTCAGTCCGAAGCCGCGGGCCAGGTCCATCGCCTCGTACGCGCCGGCGAGGGTGGCGAAGAGCATCAACTGGTTGGCCAGCTTGGCCGCCGATCCGGCTCCCGGCGGGCCGAGGTGGATGACGTCGGATCCCAGGTCGCCGAGCAGCGGACCGGCCCGGTCATGATCATCGGCCTCGGCCCCGACCATGATCGTCAGCGAGCCGTCGGCGGCCCGCTCGGCACCGCCGCTGACCGGGGCGTCGACGAAGCCGTAGCCGACGGACCGGCAGTCGGCGCCGAGTCGCGCGGCGAGCGCCGGCGAGACCGTACTGTGCATCAGGATCAGGCCGCCGGGCCGGACCAGCCCGGCCAACCGGCCGGGCTCGGTCAGCGCGGTGACCGCCTGGTCGTCCGGCACCACCAGGCAGAGGACCGACCGCGGCGACGACTCGTCGAGCGTGGTCGCGCTGCCACCGCCGGCGGCGAAGGCGGCCCGGCGATCCGGATCGAGATCGACGCCGACGACCTCGTGCCCTCGCTCGCGAAGCCGGTTCGCCATCGGCAACCCGAGGTTGCCCAGCCCAACGAGCGCGATCGCGGCGGCATCGTCCGTCATCGTGGTCCCCTCAGCCCTGAGCACTTGATCACCGAGTATGCGACAGCGATGGACTATTGTCTACAAAAGTCTGAATACATCTCGGCAGGCCTGTGGCACACTGTGGCGGCAGCCACCCGCGGGCCGGAAGGAGCACCGATGACGGCAACCGGCCCGACCGGACCCACCGACGATCGGCTGAACCCGCCGAGCCTGGTCCGGCTGGCGGCCGATGCGATTCGGAAGTCGATCCTGGCCGGCGAGTTCGAGCCGGGGGAGCGGCTGCGCGAGGAACGGCTGACCGAACGGCTGGCCATCTCCCGGCCGCCCTTGCGGGAGGCGCTGCGGATCCTGGAGAACGAGGGCCTGATCACCACCCTGCCGCGTCGCGGCGCGACGGTGACCACGCTGACCGATCGCGACGTGTTCGAGATCCTCACCCTGCGCGGTGCGCTGGAGCGGATGGCGTTCGAACTCGGCATCCCGGTGGCGCGGCCGGAGCTGCTGGACCGGCCGCGGGCGGCCCTGGAGGAGATGGGGCGGTGCGCGCGCGAGGAGGATCGCGGCGCACTCGTGCAGGCCGGCTATGCGTTCCACTCGGCCCTGGTCGGCATCGCCGATCACCGCCGGCTCTCCGCGACCTACGAGTCGGTGCACCAGCAGGTGCTGCTCTGCATGGCCCGGAACCTGATCGCCCGGGAGACCTACTACGAGGACCTGGAGCAGCACGTGGCCCGGCATCGGACCCTGTTCGAGCTGGTGGAGTCCGGCGATCGGAAGGCCGCGCTGGCCGAGCTCGCCGTCCATGGCGAGGACTCGTTCGAGAAGCTCTCCGGCCCGCGCCGCCGGACCTCCCCGAGTTCGGCACCGGCCGGCCGGATCAGCCGGTCGGCCAAGTCCTAGGCCGACCAGGCTCGCAGCTTCTCCGGATTGCGGACCGCCCAGATCCGGGTGACCCGCTCCTCGACGACCTGGAACGAGAACACGGTCGCGATGGCGCCGTACTGCTGGGCGACCAGTCCGGGCCGGCCGTTCACCGTACGTTCCAGGATCGCGGTGCCGGTCGAGTACCGGACCAGGTCGCGGTAGAGCAAGGCGATCGGCTCGGCACCGTGCAGCGGGTCGGGCAGGGCCGGCACCACGCCGCCGCCGTCGCCGGTGGCGATCGCGTCCGGGTCGAGCAGCCCGACCAGCGCCTGCAGATCCTGTGCCTGCCAGGCCCGCCGGAACCGGCGGACGATCCGGGCCTGCTGTGCGGTCGGCGCTGCCGCGGCGCGGGCGTCGGCGACCCGGCGCCGGGCCGTCGAGGCGAGTTGCCGGCAGGCCCCGGGCGTACGGCCGGTCACCTCGGCCACGTCGGCGAAGCTGAACCGGAACACGTCGTGCAGCACGAACGCCACCCGTTCCGCCGGTGACAACGCGTCCAGCACCACCAGGAACGCCATGCTGACCGACTCGTCGAGGGTGATCCGGTCGGCCGGGTCGGCGGTGGCGTTCGGCCCGCGGTCGGTCCACTCCGCCGGTTCGGGCAGCGGTTCCGGCAGCCACTGGCCGACGTAGCGCTCCCGGCGGACCCGGGCCGAGCGGAGCTGGTCGAGGCAGATCCGGCTGGTCACGGTGCTCAGCCAGGCGGCCGGCTTCTCGATCCGGGCGCGTTGCCCGGCCGGCAGGGCGTACCAGCGGGCCATGGCGTCCTGGACCGCGTCCTCGGCGTCGGCCAACGAGCCGAGCAGTCGGTAGGCGATGTTGATCACCTGCCGGCGCCCGTCCAGCAGCGCGTCCAGCTCCTCCTGCGGGGCTGTCTCGCTCATGGTCCCGTCCTCCGTCCTCTGCTGTGTTCGACGAACCGGCCGGCCGGGATGTGACACCGGCCGGGCCGGCTGACACTTCGCCCGGGTACGTCGTCGGACCGGCAGACCGACCATCGAGCGAAGGAGAAATGATCATGACGAACCTGGACGAGGTCGCCGACCGGCTGGCGATCGAGGCGCTCCGCATCGACTACACCGACGCCACGACGGAACGTGATCATGAACGGTTGATCGCGCTGTTCACCGAGGACGGGATCTACCGGATCCCGGACGGCGGGGTGGAGCAGATCGGCCGGGACCAGCTCCGGGCCGGTCACCTGCAGCTGGCCGCGGCGTGGGAGTTCTTCGTGCAGGACACCCATCAGGGCCCGATCCACCTGGACGGCGACACCGCCACCGGCCGGGTGCCGACCTTCGAGCTGGGCCGGCTCCGGGACGGCCGCTCGATGGTCAACTACGGGACGTTCCACGACCGTTACCGGCGGACGGCGGACGGCTGGCGGTTCGCCGAGCGGGAGTACCGGGTCCGCTACTTCGACCCGACACCGCTGGCCGGCGGGCCGAAGGTCGGGCTGGCCGAGCCGGCTCCGGGGACGGGCCCGCGCCGTCCGGAGCGTTAGGCCGCCGCGCGGCCGGCTTGGTGCCGGCCCCGGCTCCGGTCCCGGTCCGGGCTGCCCGGACCCAGCGGCGCAGGTCGGCCGGCTCGACGAAGTCCAGCGTGCCGGGCGCCGCGCCGAGGGTCCGGTGCAGGGCTTCGACGTAGGCGGCCGCCTGCGCCTCGACCGCACGGGTCGAGCCGCGGCCGTCGGCGATGTCGATCAACAGCCGGGCGATCCGGTCGGAGCACTCCTGGAGCAGCGAGATCACCACCCGGGCGGTGGGTTCCGGCGCGGTCACGGTGAAGCTGCCGTCTGCGCAGCCGTCCGTGATGATCATGGTCAGCTGCGGCAGCAACCGGTCCGCCATGCCGATCCGGGCGGTGGTCTGGACGATCGCGTTGTCCTCGCTGTACAGCCCGCGCAGCACGCTGATCAGGAAGCTACGATCCTCGGACTTGATCATGGACAGGGCGCGCAGCACGGCGCGCAGCCGTTCGGTGGCCGGTCCCGGGCCGGCGGCGAGCGGTGCCAAGGTGGCTTCCCAGTGGTCCGACCGGCGCTCGAGCAGGGCGGCCAGGACGTCCCGTTTCGAGGTGAAGTAGTGGTAGAGGGCGCCCTTGGAGATCCCGGCCTCGGTCATCAGGTCGGTGATCGCCAGGCTGTCGTACCCCTTGGTGATCATGAGCCGATCGGCGACGTCCAGGATGGCATCCCGTTTGCGCTGGAACGCCTCGTCGTCGCGGGTGCGGGCCATCGTCACCGGTCCTCTCGAATAAACCGACCATCGGTCTATTAATAGCACCGACCGGGCCGGCGGACAAGATGATCATTCGCACGGGAACGTCGGAAGGAAATGGCGTTGCCGTCCGCGGGGCGGGCTGACACGATCGCGACCGTGCCTCACTCCCAGGGATCCGATGACGACAGCGGCTTCGATCTCGGCCCGGTGCCCGACCGGCCGCCGGTCGGCGACGACGTGGTCCGCCGGCTGATCGCCACCCAGTTCCTCCAGTGGTCCGACCTGCCGATCCGCCGGGTCGCCGAGGAGGGCTGGGACAACCGGACCTTCCACCTCGGCGACGACCTCTCGGTACGGCTGCCCAGCGCGGAACCGTACGCGCTCGCCGTGGTCAAGGAGCACCACTGGCTGCCGGTGCTGCGCCCCCAGCTGCCGCTGCCGATCCCGGACCCGGTCGGGCTGGGCCGGCCCGACGCCGGCTACCCGCATCCCTGGTCGGTGTATCGCTGGCTGCCCGGAACCCCGGTCGAGCGCGGGCGGATCGCGGACCTGACCACCTTCGGCTCGGACCTGGCCGGATTCCTGGCGGCGCTGCAGGCGGTCGAACCCGACGACGGCCCCGGGCCGGGGCTGCACAACTGGTTCCGGGGTGGCCCGCTGACGACCTTCTCGTCCCTGGTGGAGCGCGACCTGGCCGACCTCCCCGCCGAACTCGCCGAGCCGGCCCGGGCGATCTGGCAGGCCGCGCTGGCCGCCGGATGGGACGGCCGGCCCGTCTGGTTCCACGGCGACATCGCGGCCGGCAACCTGCTGCTGCGCGACGGCCGTCTCGGTGCGGTGATCGACTTCGGCACCTGCGGCGTCGGCGACCCGGCCTGTGATCTGGCGATCGCCTGGACCCTGCTGGACGGTCCCAGTCGCGTCGTCTTCCGGGACCGGCTCGGCGTGGATGACGGGACCTGGGCGCGGGGCCGGGGCTGGGCGCTCTGGAAGGCACTCTCGGGGGTGGCCGGGGCGATCCGCGACCAGGACGAGGCGCCGGACAGCCGGTGGGCCCTGGCCGAGCTCATCGCCGAGCTCTGATTTGCCAGAGTGGCAACCTGGCTTGCCTGATCGGCCAAGTCGGGCGACTCTGGATGGCATGGAGACGACGAAGACGGCCGACCTGGCCGCGCACTGGGAAGCTCACTACGGGGCCACCGACCGGGTCTGGTCCGGCCGGCCGAATCAGACGCTGGTCGAGGTGGTGAGCGGGCTGGACGCCGGGCGCGCCCTCGACCTCGGCTGCGGCGAGGGCGGTGACGCGATCTGGCTGGCCGGCCGCGGCTGGCAGGTGACCGGGGTGGACGTGTCGTCGGTGGCGATCGAACGGGCCCGGGCCGCAGCGCTCGGCGCCGAGGTCGCGGACCGGGTCGAGTGGGCGGTTGCCGATCTCGGTTCGTGGACCGGCGAGGGCTCGTACGATCTCGTCACGGCGTGCTTCTTCCACTCACCGGTGGAGCCGGACCGGGCCGGGGCGCTGCGCCGCGCCGCCGCTCTGGTCGCGTCGGGCGGGCGGATGTTGATCATCTCGCACGCCGGTGCGCCGTCCTGGTCGAACCATCATGATCATGCCGACTACCGGTTCCGCAGCCCGGCCGAGGAGGTCGAGGACCTCCGGCTCGAACCGGGGGACTGGACCGTCGAGCTCTCCGAGACCCGGCAGCGGGCGGTGACCGACCCGCAGGGTCAGCCGGCGACGCTGGACGACGCGGTCGTCCTGTTGCGCCGTACCTGAGTCAGGCGGGGGTCGCGAGCCATTCGGTGCCGACCTTCTGCTGGACGTCGAAGCCGGCCAGCACGGCGGGGGCCGCGGACTGCTCCAGTTTCCTGCCCAGCAAGGGGATCGAGACCTTCAGGTCGCCTGTCAACTCGAGCACCGAGCCGGGTCCGCCGGCGGTGAGGGCCAGCCGGCCGTTCATCTCGACCGGCTGGCCGGGGACGTTCAGCGTGACGACCGCGGTACGGGAGCCGTCCGGCCCCGCCTCGCTCCAGTCGATCCGCTCCTTGACGGTCAGCGTCGGGCCGGTGAACCGCGCCGCGATCTCGGGTGCGGGCAGGGTCCGGCTGGTGTTCGTGGTCAGGCCGTCCACGGAGGCCGCGTACTCCTCGGCGTGGCTGGCCTGGCAGACCCGCTCCAGATAGCGCTGATCGGTGACCATGGTGAACACGCGGTCGGGGTCGGCCGTGAATTCGACCCGGGCAGAGATCTCCATGAGCGGGAGTCTTTCACGACCCGCGAGCCCTGGTCACGACACCAGCCGGGACCAGTGGTCAGCCGGTGTCGCGAACGCCCGCCGTCCGCAGCCCCAGGCGAACCTAAGTTAGGCAAGCCTTGGTAACGTTCCGGTCCATGGTGCTCACCCGCCGAGCCGCGCTCGGTATGACGGGACTGGCCGGACTCGCCGCGATGGCCGGAGGTTGTGCGACCCCGGGCGGGGAGGCGGCCGACGCGGCCGGCACCCGTACCGTCGAACATCCGTTGGGCACGGCCGAGATCCCGGTCCGGCCGCGGCGCGTGATCGCGCTGGACGCCGGAGCCGGACTGCAGACGGCCCTCGAGGCCGGCGCCCCGCTGATCGCGTCCGAGACGCTGGCCGGCGACACCGCGATCCCGGACTACCTGCCGAAGCCGCCGGAGGGTTTCCAGCCGCTCGGCTTCAACGAGATCGACCTGGAACGGCTCACCGCCCTCGAGCCGGACCTGATCATCGGCAGCCGGAGCCGGGTCGAGGAGCTGTACCCGCAGCTGACCAAGATCGCGCCCACGGTCTCGTACCTGAACACGGCCGACCGGGTCCGCTGGCGGGACACCGCGCTCACCGTGGGTGACCTGCTCGGCGCGCGGCCGGAACTGGAGCGGCGGCTGACCGCGTTCGACACGGCGGCCAAGGAATTCGCCGAGCAGCACGCCGAGTCCTTGACGGAGCGATCGGTGGCGCTGGTCCGGTTCACCGCCGACGAGGTACGGATCCTCACCGGCGTGATCTTCCCGTCCGACCTGCTCGCCCAGTTGGGCGCCCGGCGGCCCGCGTCCAACGAGCCCGAGGAGGCCGACGCCACGTACATCTCGCTGACCCGCGAGACCGTACCGGTGCTGGCCGACGCGGACACGATCCTCTATTTCAGCGGCGGTGGCGGCTTCGCGCAGGAGTCCGGCGAGCTGTTCGCCGAGGTCACCGACGGTCCGCTGTGGCGCCGCCTGCCCGCCGTCAAGGCCGGCCGCGCCCACCAGCTGAACGCCCTGAACTGGTGGGACGGCTACTCGACCTCCGCCGCCCAAGCCTGCCTCACCGAACTGAAAACCTTCCCCCTCTAACCAACGCCCCCTCCAACCCCCGCCGACCGGGCACAAAAGCAGGCGTTCTGGCGGCGTGTCGCTGCGCAGGTGCCCGGTCGATCGTTGACCGGTGGGGCACGGAGCTGACGTCGCCAACGACACCTCACCCCTCGCCGAGCCGCGACACGCCGCAAAAACGGCTGCGGTGGTGACGGGTCGGCGATTGCGGTGGGGGAGGATTACAGTCGGGGTTAAGACCACCGTTGAGGGTGGTACGACGAACAGGTGAACAAGGGCGGTGCGGTGACAACATTCGAGGTCGAGCTCGAGCGGGAGAAAGCGGCGAAGATCGCTCGACTGGCCGAGCGGGGGGCGACGATCGGGGCGAAGTTCGGCCACGATGCCGAAGCCGTCCGGGGCTTCCTGACCCACTACTTCCGGCACGTCGACGCGGCGGACATCGACGAGCGCAGCACCGAGGACCTGCTCGGCCTCGTGGTCAGCCACTTCCGCCTCGCCACCGACCGGCCGCCGTCGCGGGCGGTGATCACCGTCCGCTCCCCGAACGAGGCGGACGCCCTGGCGCCCGAGCAGGGCGGCTGGACCACCGGCGGCACCACCGTCGTCCAGATCGTCACCGACGACCGGCCGTTCCTGGTCGACTCGGTGACCATGGAGGTGCTCCGGCAGGGCTGGAGCATCCGCGAGGTGTTCCATCCGCAGTTCACCGTACGGCGCACCCTGGCCGGCCACCTGATCGACATCGTGCGGGACCAGGAAGCGCAGCGCGACCCGAGCGTGATCGCCGAGTCCTGGATGCATCTGGAGATCCTGCCGCCGGCCCCGGCCGGGCAGGACGGCGATCCCGCCGAACTCCTGGTCGAGGGGCTGCACGAGGTTCTCCGGCTGGTCGACGAGGCCGTCGCCGACTGGCGCAAGATGGTGCAGCGGTCGACCGAGACGATCGGGATGCTGAACGAGCTGGACGCCGACGAGCAGCCCGAGGCGGCCCGCGCCCGGGAGCTGCTGCAGTGGCTCAACGACGGCCAGTTCTCGTTCCTCGGCTACCGCGAGTACACCTATGTCCCCGGTGATCAACCGAGCTACCGGCCGGTGCCGGCCACCGGGCTCGGCATCCTGCGCGCCGACACCGACGCGCCCGACACGTTCCACGCCCTGCCGCTGGCCGGCCGCGGCCGCCCGGTGCTGATGGTGATCACCAAAGATGATCATCGTTCCCGGGTGCACCGGCCCGCGTACCTGGACTACATCGGCATCCGGACCTTCGCCGACGACGGTACGGTCACCGGCGAGCGGCGCTTCCTCGGGCTGTTCGCCTCGACCGCGTACTCGGAGGCCGTGACCCGGGTTCCGGTGCTGCGCCAGAAGGCCCGGGAGATCCTGCGCCGGTCCGGCTACCACCCGGACAGCCACGGCGGCAAGGCGATCATGGACGTCCTCGACTCGTACCCGCGGGACGAGCTGTTCCAGTCCTCGATCGCCGAGCTCTACCAGACCGTCGAGAAGGTCGCGCACCTCAAGGAACGGCGCCAGGTGCGGCTGTTCGTCCGCCGGGATCCCTACGGACGTTACGTTTCCTTCCTGGTCTACCTGCCCCGGGACCGCTACACGACGGCGGTCCGCAGCCGGATGCAGCAGACCCTGCTGCACACCTTCGACGGCGACTCGATCGACTACACGGCGCGGGTCAGCGAGTCGGTGCTCGCCCGGCTGCACTTCGTGATGCGGATGCGGGTCGGCACCACCGTCGGCGAGATCGACGTCCGTTCGCTGGAACGCGAGCTGACCGCGGCGACGCGATCATGGAACGACGAGTTCGCCGACCTGCTGGTCGGCGGCCAGGGCCAGCCCGCGCTGTCCACCCTGGTCGGCGCGCTGCCGGAGGGCTACAAGGAGGAGTACGAGCCGCGCCAGGCGATCATGGACCTGGACGCGCTGAACGGCATCGACCCGTCGATCGGCATGTCGATGGTGGTGTACGCACCGGACAAGGACAAGGACGACGACCCGGCCGACCTGCGGCTCAAGATCTTCCGGCTGGAACCGCTGTCGCTGACCAAGGTGCTGCCGCACCTGTCCGTGCTCGGCGTCGACGTGGTGGACGAGCGTCCGTTCGAACTGCAGCTCGCCGGTGATCAACGGGCCTTCATCTACGACTTCGGGCTGACCATTCCGGGCGGCCGGGAGGGTCGGGTCCGGTGGTCCCGGGAGGCCCGGCACCGGTTCACCGACGCGTTCGCCGCGTCGTACCTCGGCGAGAGCGAACACGACGGCTACAACGCGCTGGTGATGGGCGCCGGCCTGACCTGGCAGCAGGTCGCGGTGCTGCGCGCGATCGGCCGCTACCTGCGGCAGGCCGGCTCGCCGTACAGCCAGACCTACATCGCCCGCGCGCTGGCCGCGAACGTCGACCTCGCCCGCGGCCTGAGCCGGCTGTTCGAGGCCAAGTTCGAGCCGGTCGCCGACGGCGAGCAGGATGATCATCACGCGCGGGCGGCCCTGGTGGCCGAGCAGACCGAGCAGCTCACCACGGCGCTGAACGAGGTCGCCAGTCTTGATCATGACCGGATCGTCCGGTCCTACCTGGCCGTGATCGGCGCCATGATCAGGACGAACGCGTTCCAGCCGAACCGGGACGCGCTGGCGTTCAAGATGCTGCCGCGCAAGATCGATGATCTTCCCGAGCCGCGGCCCGCGTACGAGATCTTCGTCTACTCGCCGCGGCTGGAGGGCGTGCACCTCCGGTTCGGCGCGGTGGCGCGCGGCGGGCTGCGCTGGTCGGACCGCTCGGAGGACTTCCGGACCGAGATCCTCGGGCTGGTCAAGGCCCAGATGGTGAAGAACACGGTGATCGTCCCGGTCGGCGCCAAGGGCGGCTTCGTCTGCAAGCGCCTGCCCGACGCGTCGGACCGCGACGCCTGGCTGGCCGAGGGCACCGCCTGCTACCGGCTGTTCATCTCCAGCCTGCTCGACGTCACCGACAACATCATCGACGGCACGGTGGTGCCGCCCCGCGACGTGATCAGGTACGACGGCGACGACCCGTACCTCGTGGTCGCCGCGGACAAGGGCACCGCGACGTTCTCCGACGTCGCCAACGCGATCTCGGTCGACCGGGGCTTCTGGCTCGGCGACGCGTTCGCCTCCGGCGGGTCGGCGGGCTATGACCACAAGGCGATGGGGATCACCGCCCGCGGCGCCTGGGAGTCGGTCCGCCGGCACTTCCGCGAGATGGGCGTGGACTGCCAGGCCGAGGACTTCACGGTGGTCGGCGTCGGCGACATGAGCGGCGACGTGTTCGGCAACGGCATGCTGCTCAGCCGCCAGATCAAGCTGGTCGCGGCCTTCGACCACCGGCACGTCTTCATCGACCCGAATCCGGATCCGGCGACCAGCTTCGCCGAGCGGGAACGGCTGTTCGCACTGCCAAGATCAAGTTGGGCGGACTACGACGCGTCGCTGATCTCGGCCGGCGGCGGCATCTTCCCGCGCACGATGAAGTCGATCCCGATCACCCCGGAGATCAGGGCGGCCCTCGGCCTGAAGGGCAAGGCCGAGCAGCTGACCCCGAGCGAGTTGATCAGCGCCTGCCTGCGGGCGCCGGTGGACCTGCTCTGGAACGGCGGCATCGGCACCTACGTGAAGGCGACCTCGGAGACCAACGCCCAGGTCGGCGACAAGGCCAACGACGGACTGCGAGTGAACGGTGCCGAGCTCCGGGCCCGCTGCGTGGGCGAGGGCGGCAACCTCGGGCTGACCCAGCTCGGCCGGATCGAGTACGCGTCGACGAAGAACTCCGCCACCGGCGAGTACGGCAAGATCAACACCGACTTCATCGACAACTCGGCCGGGGTGGACACCTCCGACCACGAGGTCAACATCAAGATCCTTTTGCAGGCGGAGATCGCCGCCGGCCGGTTGGCCGAGACGGACCGGGATCCCTTGCTGGCCTCGATGACCGACGAGGTGGCCGACCTGGTGCTGGCCAACAACATCGAGCAGAACCTGGCCCTGGCCAACGCCGTCCACCAGTCCTACTCGATGGCCGGCGTGCACGAGGACTGGATGGAGCGGCTGGCCGACGACGGGCACCTGGACCGGGACATCGAGTTCCTGCCGGGGACCGAGGAGATGGCACAGCGGCGCGGCGACAAGCGCGGCCTCACGGCACCGGAGCTGTCGGTGCTGATGGCGTACACCAAGATCGTTCTGGAGGAGCAGATCACGGCGTCCGACCTGCCGGACGACCCGTACCTGACCGAGAAGTTGATCACCTACTTCCCGTCCGAGCTGCGGGAGCGCTACCGCGAGCAGATGTCCGGGCACCGGCTGCACCGGGAGATCGTGGCGACCGTCGTCGTGAACGACTTCGTCAACATCTCCGGCACCACCTGCTACCACCGGCTGTCGGCCGAGACCGGCGCCGGGGCGGCCGATCTGATCCGGGCCCAGATCGCGGCCCGGGCGATCTTCGGCACTGACGAACTGCAGCGCGGGATCGCCGAGCTCGACTTCAAGGTCGCCGCGGCGACCCAGACCGCGCTGCGGCTGGAGATCCGGACCCTGGTCGAGCGGGCGACCCGCTGGCTGGTGAACAACCGGCGCCGGCCGGTCGACATCACCGCGGCGGTGGACCAGCTCCGCGAAGGAGTCCGGCGGGTCACCGCGGCCGTGCCGGACCTGCTCGCGGAACGAGAACTGAAGGCCTACCGGGAACGGTTGGAGGGCTACACCGCCGCCGGCGTGCCGGAGCATCTGGCCACGGCGATCGCAGCCCTGCCGCCGGCCTACGGTGCGCTGACGATCGTCCAGACCGCGCGCCGGGATGATCATGATCTTGACCGGGTGGCCCGGCTGCACTTCCTGGTGGCGCAACGGCTCGGGCTGGACCGGCTGCTGGGCCAGATCATCCGGTTGCCCCGGTCGGACCGGTGGCAGACCATGGCCCGGGCCGCGTTGCGGGACGACCTGCACACCGTGCATGCGCAGCTGACGGCCCTGGTGCTGGGCAGCAGCGGTGCCGAGCCGGAGGCGTTGCTGGAGGAGTGGGAGTCGACCAACCCGCACGTACGGGAAGTGGTCCGCGAACTCCGGCTGGTCACCGAGGGCCGCTCGGACCTGGCCCGGATGTCGGTCGGACTGCGGCTGGTCCGCTCGCTGCTGCCCGCCGCCGAATGATGAGTGGCCCCAAGAAGAGTTCCCGGACCGCACCCGGATCCGAGCGGCGGAGCGGGACCAATACGGTTGGACGCATGCGGATCGATCTGCACACGCATTCCAAGGTTTCCGACGGCACCGACGCCCCGGCCGAGCTGGTGGCCCGGGCCGCGGAGTCGGGGCTCGACGTGGTCGCGCTCACCGACCACGACACGTTCGACGGGCTGGACGAGGCCGCCGCGGCGGGGGAGCGGCTCGGGGTCCGGGTGATCCGCGGTGCCGAACTGTCGACCTCGCGGGCCGGCCACAGCGTGCACCTGCTGGCGTACGGGGTGGACGAGGAGGACCCGGCGCTGACCGCCGAGATGATCAAGATCCGGGAGGGCCGGTCCGGCCGGTTGTCGCCGGTGCTGGCCAAGCTCGCCGAGCTCGGCGTCCCGGTGACCGAGGAGCAGGTGCTGGTCCACGTCGGCACCAGCCCGTCGGTCGGCCGGCCGCACATCGCCGACGCCCTGGTCGCCGCCGGCCACGTGGCGAACCGGACCGAGGCGTTCGACCGGTTCCTGGCCGACGGCGGCCCGGCCCACGTCGCCCGCTACACCGTCGAGCTGGAGCGCGGGATCGACCTGGTCCACCAGGCCCGGGGCGTCGCGGTGATCGCCCACCCGTGGGGCCGCGGCCGGAAGCGGCTGCTGCCGCCCGAGGTGCTGGAACGCCTGGTCGACGAGCACGGCCTGGACGGCGTCGAGGTGGACCACCAAGATCACGATCCGGCCGAGCGGAAGGAACTGCGCCGCCTCGGCGCCCGCCTCGGGCTGATCATGACCGGCTCGAGCGACTACCACGGTGTCGGCAAGATCGATCACGACCTCGGCTGCAACACCACGGACCCGGACATGTTCGCCCGCCTCCAAGAACTCTCCGCCCTCCGCTAACCCTTCCCCTCCCCCTCCCCCAACAGCCCCGCTGACCGGGCACAAAAGCAGGCGTTCTGGCGGCGTGTCGCTGCACAACTGCCCTGTCGGCGATGGGAGGTACGGCACGGGGGTCCGCAGCGAGCGCGCGGACATCCACTCCTGCGAGGGCGCCGGCGTCGACTCATCGCGGGCGACCGCTCCTGCGAAGTGGTGGGCCGTTGGCCCTGGCGGGGAGCGGGGGTGTCGGTTCATCGCGAGTGCGAGTGTCGCTCCCCGCTCTGTTCCCATCGAGTGGGCACCTCTGCAGCGACACGCCGCCAAAACGGCTGCTCTTGTGCCCAGTCGGCGAGGGTTGGGGGGGAGCCCAGGGGCCGGAGGGGCCGGGGAGGGGTTAGTCGTCGCCGTATTTGATCATGCTCTGGAGCATCCAGTCGCGGGACATCGCGATGGTCTCGGCGGTGATCGCGCGGGCCTGTTCGGCGTCGTGCTCGCGGATGGCGTCCAGCAGGCGGCGGTGGTTCCGCTTCCGCGGCTTGGGGCCGTGGTCGGCGGCCTGGGCGGCGAGGAACCAGCGGAGTTGATCATGAAGGCCGGCGATGATCGTGACCAGCTGCGGGACCCGGGTGATCTCGGCGACGGCGACGTGGAAGGCGGCGTGCTGCTCGAGGTCTATCGAATCGGTGCCGGTCGCGACCAGCAGGTCGTCCAGTTCCTCGAGCCGGAGGATGTCCGCCTCGGTGGCCCGGGCTGCCGCCAGCGCCGAGGTGCCCGGTTCGGTCAGCTCACGTACCAGATAGACGTTCTTGATGTCGCGGATCGAGACGTGCCGGACGATCGTGCCCTGCCGCGGGAACACCTCGACCAGGCCGTCGGCCGCGAGTTTGTTGATCGCGTTCCGGATCGGCGTCTTGGAGGTGCCGAGCTGGGTGGCGAACGCCTTCTCGTTGATCACCTCGCCCGGAGCGATGGTGCAGGACAGGATCGCCTGCTTGATCGTGACGTACGCCTTCTCGGCCAACAGTTCCATGCGCCGCCTGCCTCCTCGGTGCGGGTACCTGCGGGCCGGGTGCTCGCCAGAGCTAGTACTCGGCCTGAAATTCTAGTAGCGTTCCTGTCGCATCTTAACCTTTGTAGGGGAGGTTTGCGTGCCACTCGCCGTAATCGGTGACAGCCAGGCCGTTGTGGTCGCGGGACTCGCGTCACACTGCAGCGGACGCACAGTCCTGCTCGGTCCCGGGCCGGGGCGGACCCGCGGAGCGGTACGGATCGAAGGGCTCAGCTCCGGTCCGATCGACGTCTGCGTGATCGACCGGCCGACGGCCGACGTGTACGTCGCGGTCACCACCAGTGGTCGCCTGGAATCCTTGTTGTCCGAGCATCGCCAGTTGCTGGCCGGCCGGGTGCTGCTGCTGGCGCCGGGCGGCTTCGGCGCGGTGGTACGGGTTCGGCGGCTGTTCGAGGAGTGGGGCGTCGCGCCGCCCGTGGTCGCCGAGGCGACCGGCTTCCCGGCGCTCGGCGGCGGCGAGGGGACCGTCGCGCTGCGCGGGATCAAGCGCTCCATGCCGATGGCCGGGATCGACGCCGAGGCGACCGACGAGGTGCACCGGGCGCTCAGCGGCTACCTGCCGGACCTGGTCTCGAGCGATCTCGCCACCACCTCGCTGTCGAACACCAACCACCTGCTGCACCCGGTGATCACACTGCTCAACGCGGACCGGATCGTCGACGGCGAGGCGTTCCTGCTCTACCGGGACGGCCGGCTGGCCGACCTGGTGGCGCGGCTGGAGGCAGCGGACGCGGAGCGGCTGGCGCTGGTCGAGGAGCTCGGCGGTGAATCGTTGTCGATCACCGAGTGGCTGCTGCGGTTCTACGCCGACCAGGGGATGACCGGCAGCACCATCGACGAGTGCCTGGCCAGCTTCCCGGGGTTCTCCGACGTGCCGTCGCCGCCCTCGCCGGACTACCGCTACCTCACCGACGACGTGCCGTACGGGCTGGCCGGCTATGCCGCCGTCGCCGAGCGGCTCGGCATCGACGTCCCACGGATCAACTCCGTGATCACTGCGGCCGAGGATCTGCTCGGCCGACCACTGCGGGCCGAAATCTCCTCGGTCGTCGACCCCTTCCTGGAGGCCGCGGCACCCGCCTCGGCCGCCGGTGGCTGGGCCCGGCGCCGAGTCGAGTCCCGCAGTATTCGAAAGGATTGTGATGTCGTCGGTACGGAATGACCTTGATCAACTACGGCGGCTGCGCGGGCAGCTGGTCGCCGGCGACATCGGCCGGCGCGGCTTCCTGACCGCCGCCATGGGCCTCTCCTCGGCTGCGTTGCTGACGGCCTGCGGCGGCGGGCTGACCCAGCAGCCGGCCGGCGGGTCCTCGGAGCGCAACGGCGATCCGAACGTGATCCCGCTCTACACCGTGGAGAACGACCCGGCCACGCTGGCCTACTACAACATGGTGATCGCCAAGTTCGAGAAAGATCATCCGGGCAAGACGGTCAAGGTCACCGTCTACGCGGACGCCAACCAGCTGCAGTACCTGACCACGGCGTTCCAGAACAACGTGGACGTCGGGATCTTCTCGCCGGCGGTGAGCTCGTTCTCCGACTTCCAGCAGGCCGGCCACCTGGCCGAGCTCGATGATCTTGTCGAGGAGATCGGCAAGGACGACTTCCTGCCCGGCACCCGGATCGTGATCGGCGGTCACGACTACGGCATCCCGCTGCAGTCCAACTCCTCGCTCGTCTACTACCGCAAGGACCTGCTGGACGCCGCCGGGCTGCCGGTGCCGACCTCGTACGACGAGTATCTGAACGCCGTGAAGGCCTTGCACCAAAGGGATGGCGAGAACCAGGTCGGCATCGCGATGGCCGTCGGCGCCACCGCGCAGCTTCCGCTGCAGTTCTTCGCGCCGTACATCTACCAGTCCGGCTGGGACTACTTCGACACCGAGGGCAAGCTCACCTTCGACCAGCCCGAGGTACGCGACGCGGTGCAGCGGTTCACCGACATCATGAAGTACGCACCGAAGTCGCTCTACAACGCGGCGTACGGCGACATCGTGACGATCTACAGCGCCGGCCAGGCCGCGTTCGCCACCTTCCCCGGCCGGCTCGGCGTGACGATCGACGACCGTGCCGCCAAGGTGGCCGACAACACCGGCGTGATGCCGGTCCCGGCCGGCCCGTTCATGACCGGCCAGCTGCACTTCGGCTCCGGCCAGCAGTACGGCCTCTACGCGCGCACCTCCGATCCCGACCTGGCGAAGGACTTCCTGCGCCGGCTGACCACCGGCGAGGACGCGCTGGCGTTCGCGCTGACCGTGCCCGGGCACCTGCTGCCGCCGATGAAGAGCGTGCTGAAGCTGATGCAGGACAAGATCGCCGGCGCGACCGACGGCTACCTGGCCAAGCGCAAGGAGTGGCTGCAGGCCTTCATCGATCAGGTGCCGAACGCGATGACCTCGTCGGTGTCGATGGGCGCTGTGACCGGCAAGACGTTCGACGGCAAGATCTTGAACATGTGCCCGTGGGCGCCGGACATCTGGCCGTCGCCGCCGCTGGACGGGACCATGTTCCAGGACATCCTGCTGAAGGGCGAGTCGGTGGACGCGGCCTGGCAGAAGACGGCCAAGCTGATGGGGGAGAAGGCCGACGCCTGGCGGGCCAAGAACCCGGACTGGAAGCCCGAGGTGAGCCGGTAGTGGCCGTCGGCCGCACCCAGGCTCGACGTCGCGGGCCGCGCCCGGTCCGGATCCTGCAGTACCTGTTGTTGATCTTGGTGCTGCTGATCTCGGCCGGTCCGCTGGTCTGGGTGTTGATCAACGCGATCCGGCCGGACTCCGAGATCGCCGCGTACCCGCCGACGTTGCTGCCGCAACAGCTCACGGGTGAGCACTTCGTGTCGCTGTTCACGCTGTACGACTTCGGCACCTACGTGATCAACAGCCTGGTCATCTCGGCCGCGGCGACGGCCGGCGCGCTGATCTTCGGCACCCTGGCGGCCTATGCGATGGCCCGGTTCGACTACCGGCTGGTCCGGGTGCTGGGCGAGCTGTCTCTGGTGGCGTACCTGATCCCGCCGATCCTGGTGCTGGTCCCGGTGACCCAGATCCTGTTCGGGTCGGGGCTCGGCGACAACCGGGTGGCGTTGGCCGTGCTCTACACCGCGACGCTGCTGCCGTTCGCGCTGTGGATCCTGCGGTCCTACTTCACCGGCATCGCGGTGGACATCGAGGAAGCCGCCATGATCGACCGGTGCACCCGGTTCGGCGCGTTCCTGCGGGTCGTGCTGCCGCAGGCGGCGCCCGGGCTGATCAGCACCGGGATCTTCACCTTCAACGCGGCCTGGAGCGAGTACCTGTTCGCCTCCACCCTGATGACGACCAACTCGAAGCTGCCGGCGAACGCCGCGATCTTCCTGCTGATGGGGCACATGGGCACCGAGTCCTGGGGCCTGCTGATGGCGGCCGCGCTGACCATCGTGGCGCCGGTGGTGATCTTGTTCCTGGTGGCCCAGCGGTGGCTGATCTCCGGAATCGGGGAAGGGGCGGTGCGCGGATGACCGGCTCGTACGTCAGCTCGCGGGAGAAGGCCCGGACCGAGGGCCGCGACCCGGAGAAGCCCCGCCGGTCCGGCCTGTCCGACCGGCAGCTGGCCGCGGCGATGGCGGCCCCGGCGGCCGTGTTGATCATCGTGTTCGCGTTCTACCCGTTCGCGATGGCGGCCTGGAACTCGTTCAACGACGTGGACATCAACACCGGTGCCGCCAGCTGGGCGGGGCTGGGCAACTACGTGGCGATCTTCTCCTCTCCGGAGACGGTGGCCTCGATCGGCCGCAGCGTGGTCTGGACGGTGGCCAACCTGGTGCTCCAGGTCGTGCTCGGCGTCGGGGTCGCCCTGCTGCTGAACGCCGGGTTGCGCTTCCAGGGCCTGGCCCGCGGGCTGGTCCTGTTCCCGTACATGGTGCCGGCGATCGTGGTCGCGTTGATCTTCCGGTTCATGTTCAACGACGTCACCGGACTGATCAACTATCTGCTGCAGACGATCGGCCTGATCGATGCGCCGGTCTCCTGGCTGAGCGATCCGTCGACGCTGCTCGGCACGGTGATCGTGGTGAACGTCTGGAAGTACACGCCGTTCTTCGTGATCATCGTGTTGGCCCGGCTGCAGACCATCCCGAGAGAGTTGTACGAGGCGGTCTCGGTCGACGGCGGCGGCGCCCGGCACCGGTTCAGCACGGTCACGGTGCCGGCGATCGTGCCGGTGGTCCTGGCCGGCGCGCTGCTCCGCACGATCTGGACCGCGTACGACTTCGACCTGCCGTTCCTGCTGTCCAACGGCGGCGGGCCGGACCGGGCCGCCGTGACCGTACCGCTGGAGATCAGGTCGCTGGCGTTCGACGCGCAGAGCATCGGCCAGGCCTCCGCGCTGGCCGTCTGCACGGCGATCCTGCTCACCGGCGCCGCCTACTTCTACCTGCGCAGCTACCGCCGGGCGGAACGCGCGAGTGGCTAGCGACGAGGCGGCGCCGCGGGCGATCGTGATCATCGGTGCCGGACCCCGCGGGGTGTCACTGGTGGAGCGCCTGATCGCGAACGCCGGCCTGGCCGCCGACCAGCCGGTGATCATCCACCTGGTCGACCCGGCCCCGGTCGGCGGCCGGGTCTGGCGCCCGGACCAGCCCGGCCACCTGCTGATGAACACCCTGTGCGACGACGCGACCCACTTCACCGACGATTCGGTACGGTGCGCCGGCCCGATCGTCCCCGGACCGACGCTGTACGGCTGGTGCCGCCGGATCGCCGACGGTGAGCTCGAGGCCGCCGATCCGGAACTGGCGGCGATGGCGGCCTCGATGAAGCCGCACTCGCATCCGCCGCGCCGGCTGCTGGGCGCCTATCTCGACTGGTGTCTCCGCACCGATCTGGAGCGGCTGCCGCCGACGATGCGGGTGGTCGAGCACCGCCAGGCCGCCGTGGCGCTGCGTCCCGGTCCGGAGCAGGTCGCGGTGGAACTGGCCGACGGCACCGTGATCGACGCCGCGGCCGTGGCGCTGGCCACCGGCCATGTCGACCTGGTGGCGGGGGACCGGGAACGGCACCGGATCGATCATGCTCGTGATCATGGTCGGTTCTACGGGCGGCCGACGAACCCGATCGACCGGGACCTCTCCGATGTCGGCGCCGCGCAGCCGGTGATCCTGCGCGGGCTCGGGATGAACTTCTTCGACTACGTCTCGCTGCTCACCGAGGGCCGCGGCGGACGGTTCGCCGAGACCGAGGACGGGCTGGTCTACCGGCCGAGCGGGGCGGAGCCGATCATGATGGTCGGGTCCGGCCGTGGCACGCCGTACCGGGCCAAGGCGATCTTCGGCACGATGACGCCGAAGCTCCCGCACGCCTTCCTGACCGACGAGGTGGTCGAGCGGCTGGAGCGGCGCGGCAAGATCGACTTCCGGACGGACCTGTGGCCGCTGATCGTCAAGGACACGCTCGCCGTCTACTACGCGACGCTGAGCCGGGTCCGGCCCGACGCGTTCGCCGGCGACCCGGAGTCGATCATGAAGGCGCTACGGGAGTGCGCCTGGGACAGCGCCGAGCTGGCCGAGACGATCTCGTCCGCGGTCCCTGATCCGGCCGACCGGGCCGACCTGGCGGAGTGGGACCGGCCGTTGGTCGACCGCAGTTTCCCTTCTCCGGAAGCGTTCCGCGACTGGTGGCTCGACGATCTCCGGCGCGACCTGGCCGAGGCCGGGCTCGGGTTGGACAGTCCGCTCAAGGTGGCCTCGGTGATGTTCGGCCAGGGCCGCACCTCGCTGCGCACCCTGGTCCGCTACGGCGGCCTGCTCGGGCACTCGTACGACGCCGAGGTGGACCGCTGGTACAAGGGCTTCGCCGGTTCGCTGGCCAGCGGCCCGCCGGCCCGCCGGATCGCCGAACTGATCGCGCTCACCGAGGCCGGCCTGGTCCGGCCGGTGGGGCCGGGCATGATCATCGCGGATCGGGAGGACGGCTTCCTGGCGTCGTCGGCGCAGGTGCTGGGCAGCGAGGTTGCGGCACCGGCGTTCGTCGAGGCCTACCTGCCGCCGCCTGACCTGCGGACCACCGACGATCCCTTGCTGGCCGGGCTGCGGGACGCCGGGCTGGCGCGGAGCTACCTGATCCCCGACCATGATCAACCGTTCGACTCCGGTGCGGTCGAGGTCGGCCCGGAACCGTACCGGGTGGTCGGGAAGGACGGCAGCGAACAGCCCCGGATCTTCGCCTGTGGCGTCCCGCTGGAAGGGCTCCTCTACGGCACCCAGCTCGGCCCGATCGCCGGCACCAACTCCCGGTTCCTGCGCGAGACCGACGCGATCGCCCGCGCCGCCCTGCTGACGCTGCGCGCACCAGTCGTTCCCTGAGCTTGTCGAAGGGCCAAGCCCCAGCATCGTGCCCTGAGCCTGTCGAAGGGCCAGAGCAGTTGTGGCCTGCCCTTCGACAAGCTCAGGGAGCGTGGTGGCTTTGCGCGTCGATCCTGACCAGGATCTTCCCCGGCACACCCTGCTCGACCAGCCGGTGCGCCTCGGCGGCCCGGTCCAGCGGCAGCGTCGCGTACACCTCGGTGTCGAGTCCTCCGGCCGCGAGCAGCGAATTGATCATGTCGGCGGCGGCGCGCAACTCGGCCGCGGACGCGTTGCTGATGGCGAAGCCGTGCAGGCTCAGATCCCTGGTGTACAAGGCACCCAGCGGGAACGAGGCGATGTGATCGAGTCCGGCGATGACGACGAGCCGGCCGCCGAGGTTCATCGCCGGCAGCACCCGGGCCGCGTCCAACCGGCCGGAGGCGTCCCACCAGACGTCGACGCCCTCGTCGAGGCGGTCCAGGTCGTCCCGGGCCAGGATCCGGTCGGCGCCGGACCGTTCCGCGGCGGCCAGCCCGCCCGCGGAGCTGACCGCGATGGTCCGGGCCCCGGCTGCGGCGGCGAGCCGGACCGCCGCCGAGCCGACCGCCCCGGCGGCGCCGTCCACCAGGACGGTCTCACCCGGCCGGACCCGCGCCTCGCGGTGCAGCCCGAGGTGCGCGGTGGCCGCGGCGTGGGCGACCGCGACGGCCCGCTCACCGGGAACCCCGGCCGGCAGCGGATAGACCCGTTCCGCGTCGGCGACCACGAACTCGGCGAACGAGCCCTGCCGGCCGCCGTGGCCGAGGCTGTTGCACCAGACCCGCGCGCCCGGCGCCGGCCAGGCCACCGACGGGCCGGTGGCGATCACCGTGCCGGCAAGATCACGACCGATCACGAACGGGTACGGCAGCGGCGTCCGGTACGCACCGGACCGGATGAAGGTGTCCACGTGGTTCACGGCGACCACCTCGACCCGGATCAGGACCTGATCATCGCCGAGCGGCGGCACCGGCAGGGACCCGACCATGATCGACTCGGGCGGCCCCGGCTGGTTCACGTACGCGGCCCGGGTGGTACCGGTGAACTGCTGCACCCTGCGATGCTAACCGGCACGACACACCGGGAGCCGCACCCGCCCGGGCCGCGGATTTCGGTCTAGGGTTCGGGACATGGCCGACGCTGCGGTTGGCCCGATCGACGTGGGCCGGGTACGCCGATCGAGCCTGCGGAACAACCTGGCGGCTTTCGCCTACCTGATTCCGGCGCTGGTCGTGTTCGTCGCGTTCTTCTTCGTCCCGCTGGGGCGCTCGATCTACCTGTCGTTCACCCGGAGTGACATCTTCGGCCGGCCGACCGGCCTGGTCGGGTTCGCCCACTACGCCAACCTGTTCACGAATCCCGAGTTCGGCCGGATCCTGCTCACCACGCTGGGCTTCGTCCTGCTCACGGTGATCCCGAGCATGGCGATCGGGCTGCTGCTGGCCCTGCTGCTGCAGGACAAGATCAGGGCGATCCGGCTGTTCCGGACCGCGTTCGCGCTGCCGTTCGCGTTCTCGGTGGCGACCGCGGCGGTGCTGTTCGGGGTGATGTTCAACCCCGCCACCGGTGTCCTCAACGGGATGCTGTCCATGATCAACGTCGCCCCGGTCGGCTGGCTCACCGATCCGCGCTGGTCGCTGATCTCGGTGGCGATCACCGCGGTCTGGATGCAACTGGGCTACAACCTGCTGGTGCTGTCGGCAGGGCTCGGCGCGGTGCCGGACGACGTGCTGGAGGCGGCCCGGCTGGACGGCGCCCACGGGCTGCGGCTGCAGTTCGGCGTGATCATGCCGCTGATCAGCCCACAGCTGTTCTTCCTGGCCGTCACCGGGACGATCCAGGCCCTGCAGAGCTTCGGCCAGATCCACATCCTGACCCGGGGCGGCCCGGACCGGACGACGACCACGCTGGTCTACTCGATCTACGACGTCGCGTTCGCCAACAACAACTCCAACTTCGGGTACGGCTCGGCGCAGGCGATCGTGCTGCTGATCGTGGTCCTGGCGATCACCGCGTTCCAGTTCGGCGTCCTCGAGCGGCGGGTGTACTACAGCTGATGGCCATCGCAACGGTCGAACCGACCACCACCAAGCGCAGCCCGCGCCGCGGCGGGCCGAAGTCGACTCGGGTCGGACCCGGCACCTATGTCGCCCTCGGGCTGCTGTTCCTGATCTTGCTGTTCCCGGTCTACTACGTGATCATCGGCAGCTTCATGTCGCCGGCCGACATCAACACGTTCCCGCCGAAGCTGTGGCCGGTGCACGGCTTCACGCCACAGAACTACGCCTCCGCGCTGGACGTGATCCCGCTCGTCCAGCAGTACGGGAACTCGTTCGCCGTCGCCATCCTGGTGGTGCTCGGCCAGTTGATCACCAGCGTCGCTGCGGCGTACGCCCTGGTCTTCCTCAAGCTGCGGGCTCGCCGGTTCTGGTTCTTCCTGCTGCTCAGCACGATGATGATCCCCTGGGAGGCGATCATCATCCCGAACTACCTGGCGATGGCCGAGCTCGGGCTGGTCAACACGGTGTGGGCACTGGCGCTGCCGTACCTGGCGGCCGGGTTCGGCGTCTTCCTGGTCCGGCAGGCGTTCCTGGCCTTCCCGATGGAGTTGCGCGACGCGGCGAAGGTGGACGGCGTCAGCGACTTCGGCTTCCTCTGGCGGATCGTCATCCCGCTCACCCGGCCGACCCTCGCCGCCCTCGGTGTCTGGTCCTTCCTGTCCGCCTGGAACATGTACTTCTGGCCGTTGCTGATCACGCAGGCGCCGGAGAACCAGACGATCCAGATCGGCATCACCCAACTGCAGTCGGTGGACGCCGGCGACCCGGGCATGGTGCTGGCGGGCGTCGTCCTGGCCCTGATCCCGACCCTGCTGCTGGTGTTGTTCGGGCAGCAGTTCATCGTTCGCGGACTGACCGCCGGAGCCGGGAAGTGATGATCATGCAACGACGGCTCGCGTACCTGCTGATCATGGTGCTGCTGCTGGCCGGATGCGGCGGTGGCCGGCCGGAGGGCAACCTCAACGTACCGGCGAAGGATGTCCTGGACCGGGCCGACGGCGTCACCACGATCAGCTTCTGGCACTCGATGGACGCCAGCAACGGTGTGGCCCTGAACAAGCTGGTGGATCAGTTCAACGCCGGGAACCAGGGCAAGATCGAGGTCAAGGCCACCTTCCAGGGCGCCTACGACGACGCGATCACGAAGTACAAGGCGTCCGTCCAGT
Organism: Microlunatus sp. GCM10028923; assembly: GCF_042666975.1. Lineage (NCBI taxonomy): Bacteria > Bacillati > Actinomycetota > Actinomycetes > Propionibacteriales > Propionibacteriaceae > Microlunatus > Microlunatus sp. GCM10028923. The sequence goes on from NZ_JBHTFF010000001.1 coordinate 313,134, forward strand.
CCAACACCACGCCGTCCATGGTGCAGATCTATGACATCGGCACCCAGTTCATGATCGACTCCAAACAGGTGGTCCCGGTCGCCGACTTCGCCGCCCGCGACGACTACGACCTGAGCACGATCCAGAAGAACATCGCCGGCTACTACACGGTCGCGGGCAAGCAGTGGTCGATGCCGCTGAACAGCTCGGTTCCGCTGCTGTACTTCAACAAGACGGCGTTCCGCGAGGCCGGCCTCGACCCGGACGACCCGCCGAGCAACCTGGCCGAGATCCGGGCGGCGGCGGAGAAGCTGTCCAAGTCCCGCGGCGGCCCGATCCAGTACGGGTTCGGCGCCGCGATCTACGGCTGGCTGCTGGAGCAGCTGACCTCGACCGCGAACCAGCTCTACTGCGATGCCGACAACGGACGGTCCGGCGAGCGGGTCACCGGCGTCGACCTCGACTCGCCGCTGCTGATCGACACCGTCACCTGGTGGCGGGCCATGATCAACGACGGCCTCGCGGTCAACACCGGCCGCGCCACCAAGGACGCCCAGGACGCCTTCAAGGCCGGGCAGACCGCGATGACGCTCGAGTCGACCGGGTCGCTGAAGTCGTTCCTGGCCGCCGCCGAGGGCAAGTTCGAGGTCGGCGTCGCGCCGTACCCGGTGGTGGCCGGCGACCTGCAGCCGGGTGCCGGCCCGTCGATCGGCGGCGCCAGCCTGTGGATCTCCGGTCCCGGGCACACCGAGGAGGAGAAGGAGGCCGCCTGGCGGTTCGTCCAGTTCCTCTCCACGCCCGAGTCGCAGGCCTTCTGGCACACCAACACCGGCTACTTCCCGGTGAACCCGGAGGCCCTGGAACTCCCGGTGGAGAAGGAATACCTGGCCAAGAACCCGCAGTTCCAGGTCGCCATCGACTCGCTGAACGCGACCGAGGTCCGGCCGACCAGCACCGGCTGCGTGGCCGGCTCGATGCCGCAGATCCGGAAGGCCTCCGAGGACGGCCTCGAACGGGTCCTGATCGGTCAGGACCCGGCCGAGTCGATGCGCAAGGTCGAGGAGAACGTCGCGCTCACGATCGCCAACTACAACGACTCGACCGGCTGATCTCCGGACCGGAAGGGTACGGTGCGCCACGGGCTCTGCTCGTTGCTGAGCAGATTCTTGTGGATGTCGTGAGCCTCGGTGTACCACTCGCGCGAGACGTCCCCGCCGAACTGGATGCAGCGGCCGAGAAGGTAGGCGACGCCGAACTCCTCCCAGGAGGCATAGCGGCGTTGGGCCTGCTGGCTGATCTCGCGGAGGACGCCGAACATCTCGGCCTGGGTGCAGAAGCGGGTGCTCCGGCCCCAGCGGGCCATGGCGGAGGCACGGCCCAGATCCCAGGCCGCGGTGGAACGTACGTAGCCGCCGGCGGGGAGCAGTTCGTCCACGCGGAACAGCTCCTCGTAGCGGAGGATCTTCATGATCAACTCGCCGCGGGCCGCGACGGCCTCGTCGAGCCCGGGATTCTCTCCCGGCTGAGCGGGAGCGCCGGACTGCGCGACGTGCCGGCGGATCGCCGACTCGTCGTACTGCTGCCACTGCGCGGCGTCGACCGGTCCGCCGAACCGGTCGGCCAGCTCGTTACGGGTGTGCATCAGGTCGTCCCAGCCCGACGTACCGACATCGAGGTTGAGCAACCGACGCTGAATCTGCAGCCACTCCTCGCGGACCTTGATGTCCCACCACTTCTCCAGCAGCGCGAGTTCCCCGCTGTAGCCGTTGCCGTGGTGCTCGGTGGTGTTCCAGGCGTAGCCGTTCGTGACACAGAGCTGTGCGCCGCAGGCCAGTCCGTGCAGGAGCGGGCCCGGCTCGGTGTCGTTACTCTGCCGGGTCAGAATCCGGCCGGAGAAGTAGCCGGGCTCCCAGTACTCGTCATGCAGTTGGAGCATCAGCTGGAGCATCTGGTCGCCGAGTTGCAGGGCGTTCTGGCACGGCGTCCCCGGATTCACCATCAAGACGTCGACGTCCCTGAGCAGCTCGACCAGGCCACGCAGGTTGGTGAACTCGTAGACCACCTTCGGATGCGGGCGAGGCAGCACGTCCAGGGTGTAGACCGACATCGCCCGCAGCCCGTCGCCCGCCTCGGCGATGATCGGCTGACGCTTCGCCGGGTCCTGGTGGGCGTGGGTGATCGCCACCAGGTGGTAGACCCCGACCGTCGCAAGAATCGACAGGTAGCCGGACACATCCGGGTCGTCCTTGTCCCGGTACAGCAGCCTCTCGACCGGAGTCGGCGCCACCCAGGGGCCGTCCGTCGGCTCCTCGAGGTGCGGCACCAGTTCGTCGTGATCATCAGCATCGCCGACTTCGTAGCCGAGATCGACCAGGTCGTTGACGGTGTCGAAGTCGTCGAAGGAGCCTTGGCTCTCGTCCTTCCTGAACATGGCTCCCAACCTAGGGGGTGCCGTGGGTCAGGCCCCACGCCAGGGTTCGGACATAGACTTCGTGGCCAGGATCGGCAAGGAGGAGCCCGTGACGATGGATCCGCAACCGACGATCCGATCGCGGACGGATCGCGGCCCATCGTTGATCATGATCGCAGGTCGCTGTCGTACTCCTTGCGGTGCCGCTCGACGGCGTCCTGATGGGTCTCCACCCAGGCGGTGAGCGCGTTGAGCGGGCCGAGCAGGGTGTGGCCGAGTTCGGTGAGTTCGTACACGACACGCGGCGGCACCTCCGGATAGGCGGTACGGGTGACCAGGCCGTCCCGCTGCAGCCCGCGCAGGGTCTGGGTCAGCATCCGGTGCGAGATGTCCTCGGCCTCGCGCATCAGCTCGGTGAAGCGGAGCGGCCCGGGCACCAGCAGCGAGACGACGACCAGGGACCACTTGTCGCCGACCATCCGGAGCCGGTCTCGGACGTGCTGCTGGCTGCGGTCGTCGGTGCACAGGACCCAGTCCCGCGGCCTGACCTGTTCCGCCTCCGTCATGCTCGATCCCTTCTCGTCCGTTCAGGTGCGTGACGCACTTCGAAGTGCGGATGGCGGAGCCGAAATGCGCCACCCGTACGCCACGTTCTGCTGACGACAACAGGGAGGAGGCGCGGCTTCTTCCCGTGACCCCAGGAGAACTCATGATCAGGATCGGCATCATCCTCGGCAGCACCCGGCCCGGGCGCAACGGCGCGGCGGTCGCGCAGTGGGTGCTGGAGCAGGCGGCCGGACGCACCGACGCCGAGTACGAGTTGATCGATCTGCTCGACCATCCGCTGCCGCATCTCGACGAGCCGATCCCCGCTTCGGCCGGTCAGTACGCGGGCGCGCACACGCTCCGGTGGGCCGAGACGATCGATCGGTTCGACGGGTACGTGTTCGTGACGCCCGAGTACAACCACTCGACGTCCGGGGTGCTGAAGAACGCCATCGACTACCTGTACCAGGAGTGGACCAACAAGGCGGCCGGCTTCGTCAGCTACGGCGCGGTCGGCGGGGCCCGGGCGGTCGAGCATCTGCGGCTGGTCGCCGCCGAACTCCAGTTGGCGACGGTACGGGAGCAGGTCACGCTGTCGCTGTACAACGACTTCGAGGACTTCACCGTGCTCCGGGCGGGCGACGTGCAGACCGCGGCCCTGGGCCGGATGCTGGACCAGCTGACCCTCTGGTCGGCGGCGCTGCGCGAGGTGCGTACCGGGCGGATCCTGGAACGCGTCTGACCGGCGCCGGCTGGTCACCCACTCGTCATCTGGCCGTCGGGTGGGTGACCGGCGGTGGAGGCCTCCGCCGCCTAGCGTCCCGGCCGACAGCGCCGGACGCCAGACGGGGGACTACTGTGACTGACCATGATCAACACCTGCCCGGAGCGGACGAACCGACCCCCGGCATCGACCGGCGCCGGTTCATCGGCATCGGCGGCGCCGCGGCCGCGGTCGGTCTCGGAGCGGCGGCGATGAACGCGATCCCGGCCCAGGCCCAGCCGCAGGGCGCCCGGCCGCTCAGTTTCGGCAAGGACGGCTCGTTCACCATCGTCCAGTTCAACGACACCCAGGACGACGAGCAGATCGACCGCCGGACGATCGAGCTGATGGAGAAGACGCTCGACTCGGTCAAGCCGGATCTCGTGATCATGAACGGCGACAACATCACCGGCGGCTGCGAGGACGCGCTGGCGATGCGGCAGGCGATGAACAACGTGGTGCTGCCGATGGAGAGCCGGAAGATTCCGTGGGCGGTGACGTTCGGCAACCACGACGAGGACTCCACCCCGGACACCGGTCTGGACGAGCCGGACATGCTCGCCTTCTACCGCTCGTACGCCCACAACCTGAACCGGCCCGGACCGGACGACGTCACCGGGACCGGCAACATGAACCTGATCATCAACGGTTCGTCGGGACGCCGGCCGGCCTTCAACCTGTTCCTGCTGGACAGCGGCCGCTACGCCCCGGAGAAGATCGCCGGGCAGGACTTCGAGGGCTACCCGACCTGGGACTGGCTCCGGATGAACCAGGTGCACTGGTACACCGAGACCTCGCGCCGCGTGGAGCGGGAGGCCGGCCGCACCGTGCCGGGGCTGATGTTCATCCACATCCCGCTGTGGGAGTACCGGTTCATGTGGTGGGGCAGTGTCGACGGCCGTACGGCTGCCGATCATGAACGCGCCGTCGCCCGGCACAAGATCATCGGCGAGCGGAACGAGGACGAGTGCCCCGGGCCGATCAACAGCGGCATGTTCTCGGCGATCCTCGACCGGGGCGACGTCAAGGGCGTCTTCTGCGGCCATGATCACGTGAACACCTACGTCGGCGACTACTACGGCGTGCTGCTCGGCTACGCCGGCAACACGGGCTTCGGCACGTACGGCCTGGCCGGCGCCGACCGCAACCGGCTCCGCGGCGCCCGGGTCTTCACGTTGACCGAGCAGGACGACGACGTCGCGGTCGAGACCCGGATGGTCTGGGCCAAGGACTTCGGCATCGACCTGACCGCGAACGACCAGCCGATCCCGCCCGCGCCGCTGGACCCGGCCCGCCGCTGAGCGGACGGGCCGGTGTCCGGCTCCGGGAGATTCAGCTCCTGGTGATCACTTGAGGCCGCTGTGGGCCAGGGCGGCGATGAAGTTCCGCTGGAAGACCAGGAACACGATCATGATCGGGATCACCGACGAGACGGAGGCCGCCATCGCCAGCCCGGCCGACAGGCCGCCGTCCGAGTCGACGAACTGGGTCAGTCCGAGCGGCACGGTATAGCTCGACTTGTCCGACAGCATGATCAGCGGCGTCTCGTAGTCGTTCCAGGAACCGACGAAGCTGATGATCGCGAGCGCGGCCAGCACCGGGCGGGCCAGTGGCAGATAGATCCGCCAGAACACCTGCCACTCGTTGGCGCCGTCGATCCGGGCCGCCTCGCCGAGCTCGGGCGGTGCGGCGACGAAGAACTGTCTGATCAGGAATGTGCCGAAGATCGTGAAGATGCCCGGCAGGATCAGCGCCCAGAGCGTGTTGTAGAGCCCGAGTTGCTGGAAGTACATGAACCGCGGGATCAGCAGCAGCTGCATCGGCACGATCGCGGTGGCCAGGTAAAGCAGGAAGATCTTGTCCCGGCCGGCGAAGGTGAGCCGGGCGAACGCGTACCCGGCCATCGAGGAGGTGGTCAGGTCGCCGACCACGCCGATCAGCGAGACGATCAGCGAGTTCCCGAAGTAGCGGGCGATCGACGCCTCACCGAACCACACCTCGGCGTAGTTCGCCCACTGCACCGGATCCGGGATCCAGCGCACCGGGATCGAGAACACGTCGAGGTTGCGCTTCAGCGACGACGAGATCATCCAGACGAACGGCAGCAGGAAGCCGACGGCCAGCGTCCAGAGGATGATCGCCTTGGTGTAGCGGCGGGCCCGCGCGGCCGGCCGGTTGCGCGCCGGCGTACGGCGGATCGGCTCCGCCGTCCGGGGGAGTGCGGTGGTCGCGGTCATGAGTACAGCCCCTGGTTTCGTTGCAGCCGCCAGAACAGCACGCTCAAGATCAACACACCGATGAAGCTGGTGACGCCGATCGCTGCCGCGTAGCCGAACCGGTAGAACTGGAAGCCGTTCTGATACATCAGGTACGACATCGTGGTGCTCGAATCACCCGGGCCGCCCTGGGTCAGGAACGCGATCAGCCCGAAGCCCTGCGACTGGCTGATCATGGACGTGATCAACAGGAACGTCGTGGTCGGCATCAGCGACCGCCAGGTCACCGTGAAGAACCGGCGCAGTGGCCCGGCGCCGTCGATCGCGGCGGCCTCGTGCAGGTCGGTCGGCATGCTCTGCAGCGCCGACAGGTAGATCACGGCGTGGAAGCCGACCCCGGACCAGATCGCGATCAGGATCAGCGACGGCAGGCTCCAGTCCTGCGAGACGAGCCAGGTCGGCGGATCGCTGATCCCGATCGTGGTCAGGCCGAGGTTGATCAGGCCGCTGGACGGATTGAGCAGCAGCAGCCAGACGAAGCCGATCGCGATCGACGACACGATGTGCGGGATGAAGAAGATCACCCGCAACGCCGCGCGGCCCGGCACCTCGCCGTTCAGGGCCAGGGCGAGCGCCATCCCGCCGGCCATGGTGAGCGGCACCCCGAAGCCCGCGTACGTCAGCGTCCGCCGGACCGCCGACCAGAACGCCGGATCGCCTGCCAGCTCGGTGAAGTTGGCCAGGCCGACGAAGCTGAGTCCCTCCAGCCCGGACACGACATCCCAGTCCGTGAAGGCGATCGCGAGCCCGGACAGCAACGGGATCAGCGTGAACAGCGCGAACCCGAGCAGGTTGGGCAGGATGAACAGCCAGCCGACCCGCGGCGACATGCCGCCCGGCCCGCGGGCCCGTCGCCGGGTCGCGGCCGGCCGGGCCGGGAGCGGGCTCGTCCTGTCCAGGGTGGTGGTGTCGGACATCGTGCTCACGGTGCGGTGGTGATCGCTGCGTCGGCCTGTTTGACGGCCTCGGTCACCCAGCTGTCGACGGTACGGTCACCGAGCAGCACCTCGTCGGTGAGCTTCTCCATGATCTGCGTGATCTGGGTCGCCCCGGAGAACTTCGTATCCACGGCCACCTTGAGGTCGGACTCGAACAGGAACTTCTGGAAGGTCGCCGAGTCGTAGAGCTTGTCCCGGTCCGGGCCGAGCAGCTGGGTGATCATGTCGGCCGGCTTCGCGTCGCCGACCAGGGACGGCAGCCGGCCGCCCTTGATCATGTACTTGGCCGCGTTCTTCACCCAGAACTGCAGGAACAGCCAGGCGTTGTCGGGGTTCTTCGACTTCGCGCTGATCGACATCAGGTCGCCGATCTGACCCGTGTTCCAGAACGGCTTGCCCTTCTCGGGCGCGGGCGTCGGCATGCAGATGGTCTTGAAGTCGTGCGGGTATTCCTTGGTGTCGCTGATGTAGCGGACCAGGTGCCCGGCCTGGATCACCATGGCGACCCGGCCGGCGATGAACGGCGTGTGCGGGAACGTCTTCAGCTTCTCCGCCAGGATCTGCGACTGCGGCATCGTGGTGCCCTCCTTCTGCAGGGAGAGCGCCAGTTCGAGTTCCTTGGCGAAGAGCGGGTCGGCGAAGTTGGACTTGCCGGCCTCCGTGTAGTTGGAGTTCGAGCCGATGGTCGCCCGGGCCAGCGTCGGCGCGTTCAGGGAGCCGAACGTCTTCCCCGGTACGGTCAGCTTCCGCGCGACCTCGACGTACTCGTCGACGGACCAGTTCTCCGGCAGCGTGATCCCGGCCGCCTCGACCATGGACGCGTTGACGTACACGTTGTGCGGGGCCAGCGCCGCCGGAACGCAGAAGAGCTTCCCGTCCAGCGGGTAGTTGCCGATCGGATCGGCGTCGGCCGTGAACGTGGCCAGATCCGGGTCGCCCGCGACCCGCTCGGTGATGTCGAGCGCGAGGTTGCTGCGCTTCTTCACGTTGGCGGGGCTGTAGGAGAAGAAGACGTCGATCGGTACGCCGCCCTGCAGGGACGTGTCCAGCTTCAGGTTGCCCTGATCATCGTTGACGTAGCGGGTGTAGGTCACCTTGATGTCAGGGTGCTCCTCGTTGAACGCCTTGATCAGGTCGTCCGGACCGGACTCGGGCGGCACTCCGCCCCAGACGTTGAGGACGCCACCCTTGCCACCGCCACCACCGGGGTTGCCGGTGCCGCCGCCACAGGCGGCGAGGCCGCCGGCAGCCGCGGCAACCAGACCACCCAGCACCGCGCGGCGCGGCAGAGCGCTCTGGGCGGCGCGGGCGATGGGCTCGGACAGCGGGCCTGTTGTTGTGTTGATCATGTTCCTACTCCCCATTGAGGTTCGTCGGTCAGGCCAGGACGGCCTCGACCCTTCTTCGTGCGTCGTGCAGCCAGAGCCGCAGGGTGGCGTGGTCCACCTGGTCGGTGGGGCCGGTGATGGCGAGCGCCACCGGCATCTCCTCGGCCGTGTGCAGGGGGATCGCGCCACCGACGCCACCCAGCTCGAACCACTCGTCCAAGATCAACACGTCGTGCTCGAGCAGCCGGCGGGCCGTGTTCAGCGTCGCCGGCACGGTGGCGGGAACGTTCGGGGTGGTGAGCGTCCAGCCAAGACGTTCCTTGGAGGCGTTCAGGATCTCGGTCGCCTGGCCTCGTGGCAAATCCAGCAGCAGTCGCAGCGAGGGGCAGGAGACGTGCAGCGGGAACGGCGAGCCCCAGAACGTGATCGTCTGATCGCCCATGGCGGTACGGAGCAGGTAGATCATCTCGGTCCGCCAGAGCAGGCAGAGGTGGACCGTGAAGCCCGGATGCTCGGCCGCGATCTTCTCGATCGTGGCCCGTGGCTTGATCACCAGCGGGAACTGCGGGATCGCCGGAGCGAACGTGAGGATCCCGTAGTCGGGCACGAACTTGCCGCTCGCGTCCTTGCGGACGTAGCCGAGATCGATCAAGGTCGCCAGCACCCGGGAGATCGAACTCTGGTGCAGCCCGAACCGGCGGGCGATCTCGGTGCCGGTGAGCGGTGCCCCCTCGTCGATCAGGGTACGCAGAATCTGCAGACCGCGGGCGAGCGACTGTACACCGCCCGCAGCGGCGCGAGAGTCGGTCATCCCCGCATCATGGCTCAGATTCATGCCGGGTCGGCGGACCGGACGATCCGCGAGTCGGGATCGGCATAACAGCGGACCGAGAAGATCGCGGCCGGCGCGTTGCCGTTGGTGGCCAGCACCTCGATGCCGATCCGGTCCGTCGCGACCGGCGGGTCCATGATCACCTCGTGCCGGGACTGGTGGTTGCCGGTCACCTCGGCCAGCACCCGGTCGCCGGCGATGACCCGGAAGTCCCTGACACAGAAGGGCATCTCTGCTTCCGGGTGCCCGAACAGCGCGGACTCCATCGGATGATCGAAATCGGTGTCGAAGGACAGCTCGATCCGGCCGATCTGTTGTTCCTCCGGCCAGGCCAGGTCCAGTCGCGGTGCCGAGTCCTCGAAGGCCGCGGCCCAGGCGTTGCTGCCGGCCGTGGGCCGGTCCGAGCCGGTGCTGACGTTGACCGCGGGGTGGCTCGCCGGTGCCGGGTCGAGCCGCAGCGCCAGGTTGCGCCCGGCCGGCCGCCGCTCCGGCGTCCAGAACTCGATCCGCGGCCGGCCGATCGAGGCGTCCTCCTCCTGGGTCGCCTTGTGCCGCAGGCCGACCGTGCCGGTCAGAAGTTGATCACTGACGTGCACCGCGACACCGTCGGAGGCGAGCAGGCTGAGCTGCGCGTACCCGGGCTGGTCCAGTTCGGCGCCGAAGTCGATCTTGACCGGCTGGCCGGTGCCGGCGCCGAGTTCGATCTCGGTGGCGGCCAGCACGACGTCGCAGGTGTAGTCGTCCGGCCGCTGCCCGATCCGCAACTCGGCCCGTACCGTCGCGGGCCGGTCGGTGTCGAAGATCAACTGGAACTGCGGGACCGGGCCGGCGGCGAGCGGCAGCAGCTGGCCGCGGGACTGGTCCAGCGAGACCGCCGCGCCGCTGTCGGGAAGCTCGGCCAGGGTGGCCTCGGACGAGGCGGTGATCGTCGCGGTCCGGACCAGGTCGTCCGGATCGTCCAACGGGACGCCCGGGATGTGCTGGCCGCGGCGGAGCAGTTCCTTGCGGAGTTCTGGGGTGCGGGTCTCGGCGGCGAGCTCACCCGGGGCGAGCTGGTCGCGCAGGCAGAGCGCGGCGGCGACGCCGACGGCCTGGCCCATGTGTGCGCCGGTGCCCATCACCCGGGTCGAGCCGAACGCGACGTGGCTGGCGCTGATCAGCCGGCCGGCCAGGAAGAGGTTGTCCACGTCGGCGCTGACCAGGCAGCGATAGGGGATCTGGTACGTGCCGCGGGCATGCAGGTGGTTGCTGCCCGGGTGCTCGGAGAACACGCCGTCGGCCGGATGAAGATCGATCGACCAGCCGCCGAACGCGACGCCGTCATGGTGCTGCCGCTGTTCGAGTACGTCGCTCTGCAGCAGCCGGTACAGCCCGTCGAACCGGCGCGACTCGCGCTTGCCCGGCACGTGCCCGACCCATTCCAGGGTGAGGTTCTCGGCGTCCGGGAACTCACCCGAGTTCTTCAGGTGGTTCCAGACGCCGTAGATCACCTTCCACAGTTCCCACTTGATCGTTTCGGTGTCGTGCACCGTGTCCAGCCGGCCGCCCCACTCGATCCACCAGAGCCGGCAGCCGTCTTCCTTGGTGTTGAAGCTGCGGGCCCGCGGGATGGTGGAGAGATCGGCGAGGGCGTACGACGGCGGCGTGAAGGTGACCGGGTGGCCGACATCCTTGCTGTAGAAGTACATCGAGTGGCCGAGCAGCGGGCCGTACTCCTCGGTCGGCGCGAACAGCTCGCCGAACTCGGACGCCGCCTCGGCGCCCATCCGGAAGCCGGCGCCGGCCGAGAAGGCGAGCGCGCCGTCGCCGGTGCAGTCGGCGAACAGGTCGGCGGTGATCTCGTACCGGGTGGAGTTCTGGCTGCAGAACGCCGACACCGCGTTGATCTTGCCGTCGACGACCTCGGACCCGACCATCGCCGTGTTGAGCAGCAGCGTGATGTTGGGTTCCTCGAGCACCTTCTCCAGCAGGATGGTGTCGAAGATGATCGAGTTGCCGTCCTTGTTGCGGTACGTGTTCTCGACGATGATCTCGTCGACGACGCCGCCCTCGCGGGCCCACCGGTTGTTGTTGCCCATGTGCGCGGTGGCACCGAGCACCCAGAGCCGTACCTCGCTCGAGGCGTTGCCGCCCAGTACCGGGCGGTCCTGGACCAAGATCACCCGGGCACCGGCCCGGGCGGCCGTGATCGCGGCGCAGGTGCCGGCCATGCCGCCACCGACGACGACGAGGCCGGCCTCCAACTGTTCGGTACGGAAGTCACGGCGTTCTTCGGCCGGAGCCACGTAGAGCTGGCCGGTACGGGTGCTGGACGACGTCGGCGGCGTGTGCATGACTACACCCTAGGTATGCGAATAGCGCATGTCCAGTGAAGGCGTATGAATTTTCAGACGTCGACTGAGCTGAACTTCCGGTCGCCGTCGGCGACGGTGAACCGGGCCAGGGTCCGGGCGTCCTCCCGCACGCTGACCTTGTCGGTTCCGCGGATCTCGATGATCATCCGGTCGGAGTCGAGGTCGCAGATCCCGTAGCCGCAATGCAGGTCGGCCCAGGACAGCAGCGGGTTCATGGTGCGCCTGATCTGGGCGCGTTCGTTGGCCTCCGGGTCGAAGTCGAGCGCGCTCGAGATGGACGGGCTGGTCACCTCGACCCCGATCGTCGGGCCCTCCGGGTCGAGCGTGTCGCGCGGCACGGTGGACGCGTAGCAGCGGTGCACATCGCCGCCGAGTGCGACGAAGTTGCGCACCGTGCCGGCGTCGAGGCCATCGCCGATCGCGCCGAAGACGCGCTGCTGAGTGGCCTGATAGCCGTCCCAGGTGCCGCCCGAGAACTGGGTCGGCTGATCCGGTCCGGACGCCGTGTTGAGCCGGGCCAGCAGCAGTTGCTGCGGGATCAGGTTCCAGCGCACCGGCTTGGCGCCGAGCCCGTCCAGCAGCCACTTCTCCTGCTCCGCGCCGAGCATCACCAGGTCGGGGTCTCGCCGGCCGCCCTCGTCAGGCACCGTCCCGCCGACCATCGGGTCGCGGTACTGCCGGGTGTCCAGCACGTCGAGCTGGGCCATCGTCCCGTACCGGAGCCGGCGATACATCCGGGCGTCGGAGCCGGTCGGCTGTTGCGGCCGGCGCAGCGGCATGTTCTCCCAGAACGCCCGGTAGGCGGCCGCGCGACGATCAAGATCGAGCGGGCTCGACTCGTAGTCGTTGGCGAGTTCATGATCATCCCAGGTGGAGATGAACGGCGTGTTGTGGCTGACGGCCTTCAGGTCGTCCTCGCTGCGGTACAGGCCGTACCGGAACCGGTAGTCGGCGAGCCGGGTCGCCGTGACCTCGGCCTCGGGCGGGATGCCGCTGACCGGCCGGCCGGCGGCGATCTGGACCACTCCGTACTCATAGATGAAGTCGCCGAGGAAGAGCATCGCGTCCAGGTCCGCGCCGGCGGCGTCGCGCATCGCGTTGAAGTAGCCGGCCCGGTAGTTCTGGCAGGAGGCGAAGCCGAACCGCAGCGGCCGGGACTCGTTCGGCGCCGGTGCGGTCAGGGTGCTGGCGGTTTCGGAGACATGATCACCGATCCGGAAGCGGTACCAGTAGCGCCGGGACGGCTGGAGTCCACCCGCCACGACGTGCACCGCGTAGCTGTCCTCGGCGAATGCGCTCACCGTCCCGCTGCGGGCGATCTTGCGGAATCCCTCGTCGGAGGCGACCTGCCAGTCCAGCCGGTACCGGCCGGTGGCGGGCAGGCCGCCGGTGTAGTCGAGCGGATCGGTGATCAGCCGGGTCCAGAGGACGACCGAGTCCGGCAGCGGATCGCCGGAGGCCACCCCGGCCCGGAACGGATAGGAGTTGATCTTGGTGGTCGTCTCGGCCTGGGCCGGGTCCGGCCGGTTCAGGGCGAAGGCGAGGCCGGCGGCGCCGCCACCGGCGAGTGCAAGGAAGCGCCGGCGACTTTCGCTGTCGAGCCGGCGGAACGAGGTGCGGGCATTGAACTTCGTTGATTCCCCCATGGCCGAGAAGGTAAGCCCCGCAACCTGGTCTTGGCAATGCGTGATGCGCATGGTGGACTGAACTTATGCACAACAGCCGATGGCGCTCGGGCTGTGGTGAGGAGACTGAGGGAGCTATCGTAGTAGTTAGCTAACTACCCGGAGGTGGCCATGAGCACCATGTCGTCGCAAGAGTTCAATCGGAACCCCACCTCGGCCAAGCGTAAGGCCGACGAGGGGCCCGTGTACGTGACCGAACACGGGAAGCCCGCCTACGTGGTGATCAACATCGACGAGTACCGGCGTCTCAAGGGTGAGCCGAAGATGGACCTGGTCACAGCGCTGCAGTCGGAGGAGTTGGACGACTACGAACTGCCCACGGTCAAGATGGAGATCAAAGGCGCCACCTTCTGATGTTCGTGCTCGACACCAACGTGCTCTCTGAGATTCGAAAGAATCCCGCGAACCAGACCGTCGTCGACTGGATCCGAAACCACGACGAGGAGAGCCTGTACATCACGTCGATCAATATCTTCGAGATCAAGAGGGGCGGGCTGGACGTGCCTGAACAGGACACGCGTCAGACCTCGATCATGAACAGATGGCTGGACGGTATTCTGCGCAGCTTCCAGAGTCGGACGCTTCCGTTGGACACGGAGTCTGCACTCAGGGCGGCCGAAGCCAACAAGCGGACCAACATCGACATGAAGGACTGCATGATCGGCGCCATCGCCGATCACCACAAGATGACCGTCGTGACCCGAAACGAGAAACATCTGGCCCGGGTCGCGCGCCGGGTGATCAATCCCTGGGAGTCATAGCCGTTCACGCGTGCTGGTCGGGGTTCTCCCAGAAGTAGCATTCCGGGTCGTAGACCGCCGGCGTCGGGTGGATCCAGGTGTTGACGAAGCCGCCGAGGGTCAGGTTCTCCTTCCGTGGCACGTTGCGGAGGTCGTTCTTGATCACCGTGATCTGCGGATAGTTCGCCACGCAGCCCATGAAGAACGGCCCGTCGGAGACGTGGATCTTGATCATCTCCCAGACCAGTTCATGCCGCTTCATCTCGTTCGGCTCGACCTTGCTGGCGTTGTAGAGGTCCCAGATCTTCTGGATCGGTCCTTCCCGTTCGGGCTCCATCCGCGGCGGGTGCCGCTCAAACGGGTCCAGTTCCAGTTCGGTGCCGGCGGTCTTGGTGCCGGTCTGCTGGTACCACTGACCCTCCAGCGGGGCCCAGCGGGTGGGTTCGATCGGGACCATCCAGGTGGGGTTGACCAGCAGGTTGGGCCCGTCGCTCGCCTCCCAGTTGCTGCGCGACATCAGCTTGCCGCTCTTCCACTGATCATCGAAGCTCTGTGGCGGGATCGGGTTGATGCGCATGTCCAGCCCGATCGCCTTCAGGTCGGCCGCCAGCTGGTTGTCCTTGGTGGAGTGTTCGGGGGAGGAGTCGGCCTGGCTGTCGATCCGGAGTCGCAGCTTCTTGCCGCCGGGCAGTTCCCGGAGCCCGTCGCCGTCGGAGTCCACCACCTTGAGCTCGTCCAGGAGCTGCTTGGCCTTCTCAGGATCGTAGGCGACGTAGCAATCCCGCCAGCTGGTGTAGGCGTCCTTGCCGGTGTCGTTCACCAGGTATTCGATCGCCTTGGGGCTCAGCGTCCCGGTGGTCGGTTCGCCGGTGTTGAAGTAGACCGACTTGCGGACCGCCTCCCGGTTGAACGCGAGCGAGATCGCCTGCCGGAACTTGGGCGTGCGGATCAGTTCCCGAAGATCATCGTCGATGTAGTCGTAGTTGAAGAAGAAGATCGATCCGGTGCCGGAGCCGCTGTCCCAGAGGATCATCTCGGTGTCGGACTTGGCGGCGGCGTCCTTGAGCCCCTGGACGTCGTTCAACGTGACCCGGTTGAACGGGCCGTGACAGTAGTCGACGGATCCCTGCTGGAGTTGGAGTTTGCCGACCTGATCATCGGTGACGACACTGATCTGGATCTCGTCGATGTAGGGAAGTTGATCACCGTTCGGCATCACGCACCAGTAGTACGGGTTGCGCTCCAGCACCACGCCGCGGGCGTTGTCGAACGACTTGCACCGATAGCCGGTCATGGTCGGGCACTCGGGGTTGCGGTGCCAGTCGGAGCGGGTCGCCATCAGGCCGCCGACCGCGTCCCAGTCGGCCGGGACACTCTTGTTGTACTTGGGGTGGAACTGTTTGAGGTAGTGGCTCGGCATCGACCAGAACGGCCCGACCCGGGGCCCGTTCACCCACATCGCGATCCGGTCCGGCGTCAGCGGTGCCGGCGTGTCGAAGCTGATCGTCAGTGTGGTCTCGTCGACGGCGGTGAAGGTGGCCAGGGTGCCGTTGCCGGAGCGCGCCTCGTCCGGAGGGGTGACGGCCATCTTCTGCTCGAGGACGAACTCCTCCCACCAGAACATCACGTCGGCGGTCGTCCACGGTTCGCCGTCGGACCACTTGAGGCCCTTGCGGAAGTGGAAGGTCCACTCGGAGGCGTCGTCGTTGGACTCCCACGACTCGACCAGTCCGGGGCCGACATCCTGGCCGTCGTTGAGATACCGCAGCAGCGAGTTGCCGTAGAAGAACTCGAAGTCCGAGACCGCGCCGGCCGCGCCGGTGGTGGTGAAGACGTTCATGTTGAGTCTGCCGCCGTACTTGCCCGGCGTCACCCAGCGGTGCGGGATCACGTACGGCTGCTCGGGCAGTCGCTCCTGCACCGGCGGCAGGTCCTGGCCCTCCAGGGCGGGTGCCTGCTGGAATTCGCCCGGGACGGGCAGCGGCTCGGTCGCTGAGCCCTGTGCCTCAGAGCGGGGGCCGTTCGAACCCGCGGCGTCCGGGCTGTCGCCGCTGGAGCAGCCGCCCAGCGCGGCGGCACCGGCGAACAGGGCGGAGCCGTACAGCAGGCTGCGCCGGGAGATCTGGGAAGCGTGCATCGGGGCCTCCAACGTCGTTGTTGTCCTCGTCGACGGCAACGCGTTGCGCTCTCGTTTCCCGGCTCCCCGAACCAAGAAACAAGCCTCCGCCTTGAGGGATCTAAGCGCTTAACCTACGGAACGCCGGGCACGACCACAGCCCTGTGGCCGCATCGTGAGATCCGGTACGGGTTTCGGCGCCAGGAGCTGGACCCTGGTCAGAGCCGGGCGAAGGCGGCCTCGGCCACGTCGAGCGTCTCGGCGAGCTGGGCCTGCGTGTGCGCGGTGGAGAGGAACCACAGGCCGCGCGGCACGATGTTGATCCCGCCGGCCAGCAGGAGCTCGTGCAGGCGGGCCATCGCGGCCCGGTCGCAGGCGGCGAAGTCGCGGTAGTCACGAACCGACGGCCGGTCGGTGATGTAGGTCTGGAAGACCGGCCCGGGGCCGTCCACCAGGAGCGGCACGCCGTGCCGGCCGGCGATCTCGCGCAGGCCGTCCATCAGCGCCCGGCCGGTGGACCGGAGCTGCGGGTAGAGGGTGTCGGCCTGCTCGGCGAGGTGGCCGAGGACCGCGTCGGCGGCCGCCATCGCGACCGGATGAGAGTTGAAGGTGCCGGCGTGGGCGACCGTGCCGTTGCTGATCGTGTCCATCACGGTACGGGTGCCGACCAGGGCCGAGACCTGCATGCCGCCGGCCAGCGCCTTGCCGAAGGTGGCCAGGTCGGGCGTCACGCCGATCACTTCCTGGCCGCCGCCCGGTGCGACCCGGAACCCGGTGATGATCTCGTCGAAGATCAACAACGCACCGTGGTCCTCGGTCAGCTTCCGGGCGCCGGCGACGAATTCGGGATCCGGCGTGATGCAGCCGGTGTTGCACAGGATCGGCTCCATGATCACCGCCGCGACCTCGTCGCCCCGGGACGCGAAGATCTCGGTGAGCACCTCGAGATCGTTGTACGGCAGCACCAGCAGCCCGTTCGCGCCCTCCGGCGGCAGGCCTGCCGTGCCGCCGACCGTGGCGGGATGGCGGGCGTCGCCGGCGGCCGCGAGGTCGGGATGCACGCTGTACAGCACGGGATCGAGCCAGCCGTGGTAGTTGCCCTCGAACTTGATGATCAAGGACCGGCCGGTGTGCCCGCGGGCCAGCCGGATCGCGCCGTGCACGGCCTCGGACCCGACACTGTTGAACCGCACCAGCTCGGCGCACGGGATCATCGAGCAGAGCCGCTCCGCGACCGACGCCTCGAGTTCGTGCTGCGCGGCGTAGGCGACCCCGCGCCGGGCCTGCGCGGCGACGGCGTCGGCGACCAGCGGCGAGGCGTGGCCGAGCAGGTTCGGCCCCTGGCCGAGCATGTAGTCGAGGTAGCGCCGGCCGTCGACGTCCCACAGTTCGGCGCCGGCGGCGTGATCGACGAACAGCGGGACCCCGGCGCTGCGCCGGGCGTCGCTGGACACGCCGCCCGCGATCACCCGGCGGGCGCGTTCGTACGCCGAAACCGACCGCTGGCCGGGCACGGGCCGTTCCGGTGAGGACGGGGCAGTCATGATCACTCCAGTTTCTCGGTGAGCAGGCGGAACAACTGTCGGGGCCGGCCGCCGCCAGCGGACGGGGCCGACGGCAGCGGCCAGGCGAGGCCGGCCGCGACCAGGTCCTTCAACATCCGGCGGCCGGTCCGCGGCGTCACCGACATCACGGCGGCGACCGTCTCGACGTCGGCGATCACCGGCTGATCTTCGTCGGCCCGCTCGACCAGCCGGTCCATGATCGCGCGCAGCCGGTCGTCGAGGCTGGAGCCGTTGTCCGGTACGGACTCGACCCGAGCGGTGTCGGAGGAGCCCGGCGGCAGGTCGATCCGGTCGCCGCCGGAGTCCCGGTAGACGGCGTAGGTTCCCTTGCCGGCCAGGGATTCCTCGACCGCACCGAGGGCGTTGGCCTCGGCGCTGCGGGCGGTCGGCCCGACCCCGACGCCGACCGCGACCGGTACGCCGAGGGAGGCGGTGATCATGGACATGAAGGGGGCCAGCTGCAGCCGCTCGGTGAGCAGGTCGAGGCCCTCGTGGGTGGTGGTGACCAGGAACAGGGTGTCCGACCGCCGGGTCACCGTCGCACCCGCCCGACGGCCGTGGGTGAGCAGCCGCTGCTGGGCCGCGAGGGCGAGCTCCTGCTGCCAGTAGTCGGTGTCCTGCGTCGCCGAGCGGGGCGCGGTGATCAACCGGACCGCGATCATGGCGATCCGGTTCGCGCCGAGCCGGGTGCCCTGACCGAGCAGCACCGCGGTCTCGATCGCGTCCCGGACGGTGGCCCGGGTCGGCGAGAGCCGGAGCACCGGGTGCCCGGCGGCGCGCAGTTCACGCTCGACCGAGAGGATCGTGGTCAGCGCCAGGCTCGCCTCGCCGGACTCGAGCGCCGCGGCGTGGAAGGTGGTGAACTGGCCGACCGACTCCGGCCCGGTGTAGGCGAGGCAGCGGACGCGGTCGGCGGGCAGGCCGAGCTCCTCGTACGCCTCCACGACGTCGGACCGGCGCAGCGAGTCGATGCTGAGCCGGGTCAGGTCGACCGTGGGGTCGGCGAGCCGGGCCCGGAGCAGCGCGGAGTAGAGCGCCGAGCCGCTCAGCGCGACGTGGGTGGCCGGGACCGAGAGCCAGCCCGTCCGCCGGATCCGGTCGTACAACCAGGGACCGGGGAACACGGCGGCGTCGATCCGGTCGGCGATCCGTTCGATCGCGGACTCCTCGTCGCCGTCGTCGGTCGGCGCCGCGACGAACTTGAGCCGCTGCGGCGCGTACCGCTCGATCACCTGCTGGGCGCAGGACTGCATCTCCCGCAGCAGCCGGCGCTGGCCCACCAGGCCAACAGTGACGTCGGGTCCGTTCGCGGAGCGTGCGGGGGATCCAAAGGGGGTCGCCCCCCTTTGCTGTGCATCCGTGACGTCGGGGCCGTTCTGTGGGCGTTTCGGCTCTTCGCTCATGATCATCCTCCCGATCCGGGTAACGGACGCCAGCTGAACAACCGGCGGGCGGAACCGCCGAGCACCGCGCGCTTGACCTCGTCCGGGGCGGGCAGCCCGAGGACCCGGCCGAGCGAGAGCCGATGGTCGATGAACGGGAAGTCGGAGCCGAACAGCACCCGGTCCGGGCCCACCGTCGCCAGCAGGTCCATGATCAGTTCGCCGACCAGCTGGGACCCGCAGAGCTCGAGATGGAGACCGGGATGGCGGCCGGCCACCATGATCGACTCGTCGATGCCGGCCGGGGTGATGCCGGAGTGGCCGAGAATGATCTTCGCCTGCGGATGGGCCGACGCCACCTCGTCGAAGGCCGACGGCGCGTCCCAGGGGGAGCCCTGGGCGGTGTGGCTGAGCACCGGGCAGCCGGTCCGGTCGGCGAACTCCCAGACCGCGGCGTAGCGGCGGCCGGTCACCGGATACGCATGCAGGCTGGGGTGCAGCTTGATCCCGACGAACCTCCGGTCCGCCTCGACCCGGGCGAGTTGATCATCGGGGTCCTGCCACGGGTTGATCACCGCGTAGCCGACGAGCCGGTCCGGGTGCGCGTCGATCGCGGCCAGGGTGGCGTCGTTGCCGCGGTCGGCGTCGAGCTGGATGGCCAGGTTCGACGACAGGACGGTGACCGCGGTGCCGACCCGGTCCATCACGGCGACCATTGTGTCGGCGTCGGGATCGGGGATGAAGAAGCGCGAGTACGGGCCCAGATGGGCGTGCGCATCCACCACGTCCACCGGAGGATGCTCCCCGAACTGGTCGAAGGGCAGGGCTGGACCTGGTTCGCCCTTCGGCAGGCTCAGGGAGCGATCGGGCCAGAGCCGCTCGGCGTTGGCACGGCCAACGGTCATGATCGTTTCGGTGTCCAGTCCGGCCCCGGCCAACCGGAACACGGCCTCGGCCGGGTCCCGCAGCCCGAACCCGCTGCCGAAGATCATCCGGTCCCCGAAACCGTTCTGCTGCAGCCATTCCAGCGCCTGGTGGGTGGCCAGGTTGACCAGGTCGAGCCGCAGCCCGGGGTGTCGCGCCAGCAGTGGTGCGGCGTACCGCAGCTCGCGATAGCCGGCCTGGCTGATCACGACGACCAGCTCCGGGCGTCGGCTGAGCAGGGTGTCCACCGCGGCCCAGCCGGCCTCGTCCAGGTCCAGCCAGAGCGGCAGTCGGTGCCGTACCAGCTCATCGAAGAAGCCGTCCAGGCCCGGGTCGGTCAAGGTGAACCGGTGCGTGTCGGGGAACAGCCGGAAGGCGGCCACGTGCTCGCCGGCGGCGCGCTCGACCAGGGCGGCCGGGTCCGCGAGCTCGCCCGGCGTCGCCGGTACGGCGGTCCAGCAGGCCAGGACGCCGTGGTCGGCAAGCTCGGTGGCGATCGCCGAGGCCTCAGCGTTGCCGGTCAGCGGGTCGTGCAGCCAGGAGAGGTTGGAGCCGACCAGCGCGCCGGTCAGCCCGAAGCGGGTCAGATGATCACGGATGGCGGCCGCGTCGCCCCGGCCGAACGGACGCTCGGGATGACGGCCGGACCGGACGTGCGCGTCGAACCAGCCCGTCCGCGTCGGCAGCTGCAGGGACGTCATCGGCTCAGCCCGTCGATCCGCCACCGTCCCGCCATCGGCAGGCCGATCATGATCGTTTCGTCGTCCCGGTGGGCGTCGATGTCGATGCCGTTCAGCCGGAGCCCGCCGGCTGCGGCCAGGCCGGTGATCCGGAGGCCGGACCGCCCGGTGCTGATGACGTCCAGGCCGACCCGGCCCGCGTCGACGGTCAGCCCGATCGAGGCCAGTGTCCCGGCCAGCGGATCTCGCTGCCGGACGGAGACCTCGGGCAGGTCCAGATCGGAACCGGCCCAGGCGGCTGCCCAGCGCAGGGCCCCCGAGGCGTCCCGACGGACCCAGCGGGCCGCATCGATCGTGTCCACCACGTTGGCAGTCTGCACCACGACCCGGCCGTGCCCGTCATCGGTCGCGGTCAGAGCAAGATCATCCGGGTCCGGTCCGGGCCGGAGCACGCTGGTGAAGGCTCCGGTCGGACGTTCCACCACCAGCCCGTACAAGGGGGCAGGATCGGCCGTCCCCGTCACAGGATCGGGCCGCCGGGCGACTCCCTCGTCGAACCGTACGGTCTCGCCGGGAGCCGGCAGGACGGTGATCAACAGGCCGGGCCCGCCCGGCGTACCGGTCCGGAAGCCGGCCTCGGTCGCCCGCCACGGCTCGACCGCGTGCCAGTAGCAGCGGAACCGGCGGGCCGGCTGCTCCTCGGTACGGTCCCGGACGATGATCACCACCGGGTCGACCCCGGCCATGATCACCTCGCGGCGCTGAGCGGGGCCGTAGCCGTGGTGCTCGGCCGACAACGCGAGCACCGGGCCGGCGGTCCAGGTCCCGAGCAGCCGGGCACCCCGGTCGTCGGCCAGCTCCGCGTCGTCCACGGTGACCGTGTTGTGGCCGCGACCGGCCTGATACCAGGAAAGGTAGTCGGGCACGTCGTAGCTGGCCGGCCCGCCGGCCTCCCAGAGCAGCGGCCGGCCCCAGCCGTCCAGCACCAGATCCAGGACCGCCCGGTGCGAATGCGACTCCAGCTCGTGCTCGATGTGCGGGCCGAGGTTGATCACGGCGCGAAGATCATCCTCCGCCCGGAGCACGGCGTAGCCGGAGTCCGGCAGCAGGTCGATCGCGGGCGGGCCCGGCACCGGGGTGGCATCGGCGGCGGTGATCAACTCGGGGGCGTCGAGCAGCTCGCCGCCGCGCCGGAGCCAGTCGGCCGGCCAGACGATCCCGCTGTCCTGCAGATGCGGCACCCAACCGCCGGAGCCGGTCAGCGTGACCAGCCAGTCGTGCATGGCCCGCACCCGCGGATGCCTCAGAATCGTGCCGTCCCCGTACCGCCGGTCGATCATGGCGGCGAGCTGGACCGCGTCGAGACACATGACGTGGTAGCCGGGGGAGCGCTCGTAGTGGCCGCCGTCGGGGTAGACGTCCAGCTCGAGGTGCTCCAGCAGCCGTTCCCGGCCGCGGCGGTCCCAGTCGGGCGCCTCGGTCAGGTCCGGCAGCACAGCGGCCAGCTGGATCAGCTGGGTGGCCGAGACCAGCTGCCAGTTGCCGTGCCGGAAACGATCATGCTCGTCGTACGCCCAGCGCGCCCCGCCGATCAGTGCCGCCACCAGCTCCCGCCAGGCCCGGTCGGACAGCGGCGCCGGCGTCAGCACTTCCAGCGCCGGCAACAGGTTGCGGCAGCGCGCCCAGGTGCCGAGGGAGTACCAGATCACGTCCAGGCCCGGCCATTCCCCGGTCACCGAGTCCCGCGTCTCGGCCCAGCGGACCAGGTGCCGGTCCACGGCCCGGAGCCGTTGTTGATCACCGGTCAGCAGCCAGGCCTGGATGCCCTCGGCGAGCCAGCCTAGGTAGTGCCAGCCGTACCGCTGCGAGCGGCCCTGGTCGGCCCCGGTCACGTCGAGCCCGCCGTCGAGCAGCCGGTCGGCCGCGGCGATGATCTTGCTGGCCTCGTCGCCGCCGCGGGCCCGGTCGGCCCACTCGGACAGCGGCCAGGCGACCGGGCGCAGGCGCGCGCCCACCCAGGCCCGAAGCTCCGCCACGTCGGCGACGCCGTCCGGCCGGCCGAAGGCCGCGATCAGGTCGTCGTCGGACAGCGTGGTGATCCGGGCGTCGATGTGCCGCGGCTTCTCCGGGCCCTGCACCGGGGCGGTGGTCATCGGACCGGCTCCGCCGGCGCGGGGACGTCGACCGGCTGCCGGGTCCGCAGCGACTCGTGCGCGGCGGCCAGCACCGCGGTGACGTCGCGGCTGCTCTCCAGGCTGACCAGGGGTTCGGTGCCGGTCCGGCAGCATTCGATCCAGTGCACGATCGCGTCCCGGTAGGCGCCCGCCGGCACCCCGTGGACGACCCGCTGCAGCAGCGTCCGCGGGTAGCTGAGGCCCTCCGGCCGGGACACCACGAGGTTCTCCGCCTGCCGGTCCAGCTGGATCACGCCGCCGTCGGCGACGATCCCGATGTAGGAGTCGACCGGGGTGGGGAAGCTGGCCGGCGAGATCCAGGCCGACTCGAAGGTGGCGACCGTGCCGCGGGCGTACTCGGCGTGGATCTGGATCGCGTCCGGGGTGTCGATGCCGCGCCCGCGCAGCACGCCCCAGCGTCCGGTCGCGAAGACCCGGACCACCCGGTCCCGGATCAGCCAGGAGACCAGGTCGATGTCGTGGCTGGACAGGAACCAGGCCGAGGTGGTGTGGCCGGCCCAGTTGATCATCTCCGTGGAGACGCTGATCGTGTCGTTCTTGCGGGCGTACGCCACCGCCGCGTCGCCCATCGTGCCGAGCTCGTCGTACGCCTGGGCGTAGGCGGGAACCCAACGGTGGTTGAACAGGCACATCCCGATCACGCCGGCGGACCGGACCGCCGCAAGCGCTCGGTCGGCGTCCTCGACCGAGGTCGCGAACGGCTTCTCCACCAGCACGTGCCGGCCGGCCTCCGCGGCGGCGACCACCAGCTCGGCGTGCTGATGATCGGGCGTCGTGATCACGACCGCATCCACGTCGTCGTCCGCGAGCAGGTCCTGCGGATGATCATGGACCCGCGGCCGGGGCGCCCCACGACCGGTGATCTCGTCGGCGAGCCGCTCGGCGCTGGCCCGGGTCCGGGACACGCACGCGGTGATCGCCACCCCGGGCTCGCGGGACAACGCGACGGCGTTGCCCCGGCCCATGATCCCGGCGCCGACGATCCCGATCCGCAGCGGCGCGGTCACCGGGGCTTGGCCAGTTCGGTGTTCCAGGACTTCTCGGCGTCGGCCAGAGCCTGGTCGGCGGACTTCTTCCCGGTCAGGAAGGCGACGATCTCGGTGTCGAAGATCAGCCGCAGCTGCTCGTCGTTGCCGGAGCCGAGCGAGGCGTCCGCGCTGTTCGGGAACGTCTTGATCAAGGTCGCGATGGCGGCGTCGGCCGGCTCGGTCGCATCGGTCGTCTTGGCCGTGAAGAACGGATCCTCGAGGGCCTTCGGCGCCGACGGGTAGATCGCGACCAGCTTGCAGAACGCGACCTGGTTGGCCGCCGAGGTGACGAACTTCAGCCACTCCGCCGCGGCCGCCGGGTTGTCCGACTTGGCCGGGATCCCGAAGATCTGCTGGCCGGGCATCATGTACGTGCCCGAGGCGCCGGTCACCGGCGGCGTGACCGCGATCTTCTGGTAGACCTGCGGCGCGTTCTTCTGCACGTTGAGCAGGTTGGACGACACCGTGATCGGCGAGAACGCGATCAGCTGGTTCTCCAGGTTCTGCGGCAGGTTCCGGATGTCCGAGCTGATCGCGCCCGGGGCGATGGCGCCGGACTCGTACAGCGGCTTGAAGGTGGCGATGAACGCGCGGGCCTCGTCGGTGTTGAACGCCGCGGTCTTCTTGTGCTCGCTGAGCAACGGGAAGTCGTTCTGCTGCAGCACGGCGCTGGTCGGGATCAGGTTGGTGGCCGACTTGCCGGTCGCCTGGTGGTACTCGGTGGCCAGCTTCAGCGCGTCCTCGAACGTCTTCGGCGGCTGCTTCGGGTCGAAGCTGGTCGGCTCCAGCAAGGCCGTGTTGTAGAAGCCGAGCGAGGTGCCGCCGTTGTACCAGGGAACGGCGATCTGCTGGCCCTGGGCGTTCTTCAGCGGCTCGGTGAGGCCCGGCGCGTACGCGGCCAGCTCCTCGGCGCTGAAGAACTCGCCGAGATCACGCATCTGGCCGGCGAACAGGCCGGTGGTGGCCGAGGTGAAGTTGACGGCGTCCGGCACCTTGCCCGAGGCGATCGTCGCGAGCAGCTTGGTGGTGATGTCCTGGCCCGGCACATCGACCCAGTTGATCTTCACGTCGCCGTGCTCCGACGTGTAGCTGTTGATCATGCCGTTCAGGTAGTCGGCGTAGTTCTTCTGCAGGTTGATCGTCCACCACTCGACGTCGCCCGCGAACTTGTCCCCGGCCGGAGCCTGCGGACCGGTGGCCGGATTCCCGGACAGGCACCCCGCGGCTCCCAGCAGGGGCAGCAGGGCGGCGGCCGCGGAGAAGCGGCGGCGGGAGATGGCGGTGGGCGCGGACATGGCGTCCCTCCTGGCTGTGGATGGTGTCCTCAAGATGGGTTACGGACACAGTGTTGAACCGAGTCGGGATCGAAGTCAAGGCCGAATCTGCATTTACACCCGCAACTCTTGACACCGGAGGGCAGGAATCCTTAGCGTCATGCTGATTCCCGAACTGTATGTTTCGGGCACGTAACAGAATTGGCTGATCGAGTTCGGGAGTGCGCGCATGGCATTGACCGCGGCAGGGCTGGCCCGTCGCAGCAGCGGACCGGGGCGGGTGGTCGGCCAGCGGTGGTGGACGCCGTACCTGTTCCTGGCGGTCGGCCTGCTCCTCTACGCCGCGATGTTCGCCTGGCCGGCGGTGATCGCGATCCAGTTGGCGTTCTCGCGCTACACGATCATCAATCCGATCAGCTTCGTCGGGCTGGCGAACTTCCAGTCGATGGGCGTCGATCCGCGGTTCTGGCACGCGCTGGGCAACTCGCTGCTGTTCCTGATCATGTTCCTGCCGCTCTCGGTGGTGGTGCCGCTGCTGCTGGCGCTGCTGGTGAACATCCCGCTGCGGGGGATCCAGGCGTTCCGGATGGCCTACTACCTGCCGGTGATCACGTCGATGGTGGCGGTCGCGGTCGGCTGGCGGTACGTGTTCAACCGGGAGGGCGTGGTCAACTGGCTGCTCAGCCTGGTCGGGCTGGGGCCGATCGACTTCCTGCTGGACACCGTCTGGGCACTGCCGACGGTGGTGCTGCTGGAGGCCTGGAAGAGCGCCGGACTGTTCATGATGATCTACCTGGCCGGCCTGCAGGCGGTGCCGCGGGAACTGGTCGAGGCGGCCCGGGTGGACGGGGCCTCGGCGGTGCGCCGACTCTGGCACGTGATCATTCCCGGCCTGCTGCCGACCTTCGCGGTCACCCTGACCCTGAGCATGCTGGAGGGGATGCGCGCCTTCGAGTCGGTCTACGTGCTCACCCGCGGCGGGCCGCTGGACTCGACCCTGACGCTCGGCTACTACATCTGGTCCAAGGCCTTCCAGGACTACGACATGGGGTACGCCAGCGCGATGGGCCTGGTGCTGTGGGCGATCATGATCATCCTGGCCATGGCCAACCTGCTGGTGACCCGGCGGCGGGACCGATGAGCGCGCCGGCCGTCCGCGCCGTGAGCCCGTCGAAGGGCCGGGCCAGGAGCACCGGTTGGTACGTGCGCCGGGTGCTGCTCTACCTGCTGCTGCTCGCGATCGCCGCGGTCTTCATCGGGCCGTTCCTGATCCTGCTGTCGGCGGCGACCAAGCCGGCCACCCAGGACGTGTTCTCGTTCCCGCCGGACCTGCTGCCGCGGCCGCCGGTGGGCGACTACTTCGTCGAGGCGTGGACCACGATCCCGTACGGGCAGTTCCTGATCAACTCCGTCATCTACGTGGTCGTCATCGTGCCGATCTACCTGGTGGTGAGCGCCCTGGTGGCGTACCCGCTGGCGCGGATCGCCTTCCGGGGCAGGGGATTCTTCTTCCTGCTGTTCCTGTCGATCATGTTCCTGCCGGGCGAGTTGATGCTGATCCCGCGGTTCCTGGTGATGAGCCAGCTGCAGCTCACCGACAGCTACACGGCGGTGATCCTGCCGGCGATCCTGTCCTCGCTGGGCATCTTCCTGCTCCGGCAGACCTTCCTGCAGATCCCGGACGAGGTGATCGAGGCGGCCCGGGTGGACGGCGCGAACGAGTTCATGATCTTCGCCAGGATCGCGGTGCCGATCGCGGCACCGACGCTCGCCGTGCTGGCGATCCTCGGCTTCATCTCGGTCTGGAACAGCTTCATCTGGCCGCTGGTCGTGCTGACCAGCCAGTCCAAGTTCCCGATCGCGCTCGGCATCGCGTACCTGACCGGGGTCAGCGGCACCGACGTGCGCGGGCTCGCGGCCGGAACGGTGATCTCCCTGGTGCCGGTGATCATCGTCTTCCTGATCCTGCAGCGGCACATCCTGGCCAGCATGAGCGGCGCGGTCAAAGGCTGATCCGCGTCCTGAGCCCGTACCAGGGCATGGAGGAGAAAGAAATGATCATGAATGGTGGATCGACGTTCGGTCGCCGGACCGCGCTGGTCGGCGCGGCCGGGATCGCCGCGGCGTTGACCCTGCCGGCGGCCCGGGCCGGCGCCGCCGGGGGCTACGACCAGCAGCCGGCCTTCACGGAGGCGCAGCAGGCGTACCTCGCCATCGGCTTCGGCCACAACGAGGCCGGCGGCTATGCCTGGGGCGAGTCGTACTTCCTGCTCGGCCTGCTCCGGATGTACCAGGCGTACGGCGAGACCGGCTACCTGGACACGGTGGTGGACCGGCTGGATCACCTGATCGCGACCACCGACCAGGGCCGCGGCGTGACCGACTACCAGGGCCGGTCCGGTCCGGTCTGGCGGACCGCCGGCAACTACACGGCGTCGCACGGCGTGATCACCGACGCCGCCGGGACTCCGGCGATCCAGGTCCGTTGGGCCGGCACACGTGGCGCGGAGTCGACGGCGGTGATCTCGGAGTCCACCGGCGGCACCTTCACACTGACCCTGCGCAATCCGGCCACCGCGACCGTGATCACCAGGACCGGGCTGTCCCTCGATCCGGCCGCGACGAACTACGCGGTGTCGGTGATCAACGCCGCGTACACGACCGGGCTGCGCTGGACGGCGGTCGATCTGCGTGATCAGCCGGGTCCGGCCGATCCGCCGCCGGCGGGCACCGTCACCTTCGCGTCGCAGTACTACGTGTTCGCCGTGCACACCGGAATGGTCGCCTACCCGCTGGCCCTGTTCGCCCGGATCGTCGCTGAGACGAAGGGGCTGCAGCAGCGGTTCGGTGCCGCGGGGAAGCGCGCCGCTGCTGCTGCCGCTGCCGCGATCGCCTTCCACGACGACGAATTCGTGATCGACGACGCCGGCCGCGGCGACTACGTGTGGCCGCGCAACGCCCCGATCCCGTTCGACGGTCTGATCCAGCCGTACAACCAGAGCCATGGGCCGGGCCAGGCGATGGTCGAGCTGTACCGGGTGACCAAGGACGCGAGCTACCGGGACCGGGTCGCGGCCATGATCAACAGCTATGCCGGCGGGGTCCGGACCGATGCCGACGGCGCGTACGTCTGGAACTACTGGCCGGTGCACAGTGAGCTCTACCGGGGCTTCACCAAGGCCGACGACCTGTCCAGCTACACCCCGGCCTACCCGGCGGTGCGCACGATCGAGGACATCAGCCACGCGGCGATCACCACCGAGTTCCTGGAGGCGGCCGAGCGCGCCGGCATCCGGCATCCCGATCTTGATCTCACCGCGATCTCGCGGACCTTCGTGAAGAACGTGATCAGGTCCGCGACCCAGGTCTGGTACCGGGTCGACGGCACCGCCGAGGCAGTGCCCGGCAACGCCGTCCAGGCGGCCCGCTGGATGCCGTACGCCCGCTACGACCAGGAGGTCTACGCGCAGTGCCTGCGGGTCTACGACGCCGTGCAACTGGTGCCCAACCAGGGTTCGCACGCGCTCGGGATCGGCTACCTGAACTGGGCCCGCAAGCGCGGCTGGGAACGCGGCTGATTCATCCTGACGTTCGATGATCTTGTCCGGCTACCGTGCCGGACATGCAGCTGAGGATCGACAACGCACCGTACGGCGTCGAGGTGAGGACGCCGCTCTTGTACGGCCGGGTGCCTGGGCAGCCGGTGTGGCAGGGCGGCCTGTGGCTCGACCTGCTGCTGCCCGTACCGGCACCACTCGAACCGGCGCCGGCCGTCGTGTATCTGCATCACGGCGGCTGGCGCCAGGGGGACCGGAGCTACGGCGGGTATCCGTGGAACGGCCCGATCCTCGCCGCCCACGGCTTCGTGGTCGCGTCGGTCAGCTACCGGTTCACCAGTGTGGCGCCCTTTCCGGCCCAGCTCCACGACGTCAAGGCCGCGGTCCGGTGGCTGCGGGCGAACGCTGATCACTACGGCATCGACCATGATCGAATCGGGGCGCTGGGAGACTCCGCCGGGGGACACCTGGCCGCCCTGCTCGGCACCACCGGCGACCGTCCCGATCTTGAGGGTGACTGTGGATCGCCGGGCCGGTCGAGCCGGGTGCAGGCGGTGGTCGCTCGCTGTGCCCCGTACGATTTCCGCACCTTCTCGCCCCGGGATCCGGGCATCAGCGCCGTTCTGGACGCCCTCTTCGGCGGCTCAGCTTCGGAGAGGGCCGCGTTGCGCGAGCTGGCCAGCCCGCGAGCCCACGTGACCCCGGAGTCGGCTCCGTTCTTGATCATCCACGGGACGCTCGACGAGACGGTCCCCGTCGAACAGGCGCGTGCGATGGCTGGGACCTTGCGGGACGGCGGTGTCCCGGTCACCCTGCACGAGCTCGAGGGCGTCTTCCACAATCTCCGGCCGGAGACCGATGTGCCCTGGGGCACGGAGCCCTGGACCGAACTGGCCGCCCTGTCCCTGGCCTGCTTTCGCTCGATGGCGGGTCAGGCGGCTTCGTGATCTTGGTCTCTGGTCATGCTGAACAAGGCCTCGACGCAGTTGTGGAGACTGAATCCTTCCCCGCCGCCGATGGTGCGGATGGTGGTGGGGTCGTTGTGATCATGAGCGTTCGGGCCGGGCAGGGTGGAGAGGTGGCGGATGAGGTGGTCGGCCGTCATGACGCGCCAGCCTGATTCGGCGACGGGTTGTCCGTCGGGAAGCAGGAACTGCCAGCCCGGTTGGCCGGTTCGGGCGCCCAGGTAAGGGGTTCCGGGTCGGCGGGCGATCGTGATGCCGCCTTCGTGGACGGTGGTGTGATGGAAACCGCAGAGCAGGATCAGGTTGGTCAGGTCGGTGGCGCCGCCGTGGGACCAGGGGATCCGATGGTGGGCCTGGAGGCGCCGGTCGCGGGTGCAGCCGGGGAACTGGCAGGTCTGGTCGCGGATCAGCAGGGCGCGGCGTTGTCGTGGGGAGACGAGGCGACGGCTGCGTCCGAGGGCGAGGACGTCGCCGTGCCGGTCGACGATGGCGCCGAGGATCGAGCCGGTGCAGATCAGGCGTTGCGCGGTCTGCGGTTCGATCGGCCCGGTGCCGCGGACCGTGCAGACCTGGGCCCGCGGGCGGGCCGCCGATTCGTGGTGCAGTTCCCGACGATCCGTTCCCGCGGGAACGTCTCCGACGGGCAGGTGGCTGGTGCCGACCTCGTTCCCTGAGCCTGTCGAAGGGCAGGGCCGGGTCTGGCTGGGCACTGCGACCAGTTCGGTGCGCGCTTCGCTCTGGGTCGTGGTGGAGTCGGCGGGTTGTGGCGTTCCCGCGGGAACGTCCACTCGGGCGGCGGCAGGGGAGGTGGGGCCTGCTGCTGGTGGTGGCTTCCTCGCGGGTACGTCGGCGGTCCGGGACGTGATGCCGGCTGGGTTTCGCGTTCCCGCGGGAACGCCACCTGCGTTGGCGCTCCGGAAAGTGAGCCCGGCAGCGTGCCGTGTTCCCGCGGGACCATCACCTGCGTTGGTGGTGGCCGGCTGCGGTGTTCCCGCAGGAGCGTCTGCTTCGCCGGTGATCCGGAATCTGCTGGGCGGCGATTGAGACATTCCCGCGGGAACGCCGTCGACCCCGACTCCGGTGAACTCTTCGGCCGTCGTCTGCTCTTGCGCGGCCACCCCCGCCGGAACCTCGGCGTGGTCGAGTTGTTCGGCCGCCACCTCGATGATCACCAGGGTGCGGTCCTCGCCCGATTCATCCTCGGTGGCCGCGGTCGCCAGATAGTGCCGGCACACGTCCAGGAGGGCTTCGGCATCGGAGTAGGGCGGGGTGGGGTCGTGCTTGTCGGGATCGGCGGAGCGCTGAAGGTCGGCGGCGACGCTGGGCGGCACGCCGTGGAGATCTCGCGCACGCTGCACGGCCGTCGTCACGATGGCGGCCTCCTCGGGAGGCAGCCGACCGGTGATGCCCATCATCGGGTCGCCGTCCCGAGCCACCAGCCGGAACAGTCGGCGACTCTCCGCTCGGATCCTGGTGCCGGCCGCTGCCCGGTAGCTGGCGATCATCCGGGCCAGTTGGGAGGCGGTGGCGTACTTCGCGAGTTCGCAGAGCTGGGCTTCGTCGACGACATCGACCACCCGGGTGACTTCGCGTACCTTCGAGTAGGACAGTTCTCCGGCGCCGAACGCCGCGGTCACGGTCGGCATCCGTCGCAGCGCGCGGGCGACTCGGATGTGTTCGCGGGCAGTCGCCGCGGTCATCGAGCAGGTCCAGGCCAGCCAGTGGGCGACCGACTTGAAGCCTTGCGACCAGCCCCAACCCTGGCCGGCGTCGAACTCGCCGATCAAGATCAACAGTTCACAGCTGTCGCGGGCCTGCCTCGCTGCATGGGCGCAGATCCGGTCGGCCAGTTCCTCGGCCGCCTCCCGGCTCAACGGCGGCGCCGCGGCCGCCTGCTCCGCGTGTGTCATGGTGGTCATGGTCGTCCCCCGATTCCTCTTACCTGGACGAGAAACGCTAACTGCGTCCACTGACACTCCGACCCTGACCGGCGACACAGCGCCGGCGCTGATGATCTTGGTGACCGACCGGTCACCGACGGGTCCGGGCCGCGATCTCGCCGGGCGTCCGCTGGGGGTTCAGGCGGCGCTCAGGCCGAGGATCCCGCGGGCGGCCCGTACGGCGAGCTTGACGTCGTGGGGTGCACCGGCGACGCCGATACTGACGGCCTCCAGGGCGTGGCCGAGGGCCTGGGCGGTCTGGGTTGCCGGTGGGCCGGGCGGGATGGAGCCGGCTCGACGGCCGGCCCGGATCAGCCGGAGCAGGTCCGCCTCGGTCTTGGCGACGGTCGCGGCGATGGCTCGGCCGACCGGGTGTTCCGGGTCGTTGAACTCGATCCGCAGCACCTGGATCACCCGCGCGACGTCGTGTCGCCGGCAGAACCGGGCGTGTTCGGCGGCCAGGCTCAGCAGGAGTTCGGCCGGGTCGCCGCCGCGGCCCAGAACCTCGCCGACCTCGGTGTCCCAGGTCTGGTCGACCCATTCGACGACGGCGAGCGCGACCTCCTCCTTGCTGGCGAACTGGTGGTAGAGCGCGCCGCGGCTGTAGCCGGCGGCCCGCGCGACCTCCTCCAGGGAGAGTCGCGTGTAGCCGGTCCGGGCGATGCCCTGCGCGGCGGCCCGCACCAGGGCGGTCCGGCTGGCGGCGCGGCGCTCCTGCTGGGTCCGGCGGGGCGGGTTCGTGGTGGCCATCGGTTGGTCAGCGTACCGGCGGGGCACTGAGAAAGATCAGCACGGCCATGGTGCCGGCGATGATCGGCTCGGCCGGCTGGTGATCGGGACCGAGCCCCATGATCATGGTCACGGTCCGGGTGATCGCGATGACGGCGACCAGCGCGGCGGCGTAGCGGACCAGCGGCCGTCCGGAGTCCGCCGGCAGCCGGAGGGACAAGATCAACACCGTCGCCACCGATGCGAACAGCACACAGCTGAACAGCCAGATCGCGGCGAACTCCGCGCGCTGGGGTGGCGCCGTGTTGCTGGCCAGCAACTGAGCGGGCCAGCTCTGCACCGTCGCCCAGCCCACATGGAACAGCGTCGTGACCGTCGCCAGGGCCGCGGTGAACCAGAAGATCACGAGCCTGCCGCGGCTCCGCACCGGCCGGTCCATCGGCATCCGCTCCGGCCTCGGCGGACGGGCCAGCCAGGCCAGGACGGCCACGACGCCGGGCAGGACCCAGAACGGCCCGGCGCCGCCGAGGAGGAGCCCGGCGCCGACCCAGGAGATCGCGAACGACGCGTTCAGGACCATGATCATGGTCAGCGCGGCCCGCCGGCCGGGCACCGTGAGGCGGCGGGTGAGGATCAGCATGATCGGGTACGTCCAGGCAACGACCGCCATCGCGAATCCCATCATCCGCAGACCTTCCTTGGCCTCGCCGACAGCGTCGCCGGCCAGCAATCCGGTCACGGCAGGCCCGGTGAAGCCCCGGCTCTGGACGACGGCGGCGAGCACCGCGAGCACCACGGCCGCCGCCAGGGCACCCGTACGCCATCGAGCACCTCCCGTCGGCGTCGCCGGCCGGTCGATCATCGCCTGCTTGCTCATGGCCTCGTCCTCACTGTCCTCGGAGTCTCACTAAGAAACATACTCGTCGGTTTGTAAGTTCGGAAGCCGGGCTGGCTCGGGAGGGCTCTCAGTGGGCCGCCGTCACGCGTTCACAGCGCCGCGAGGGTGCCGTACCGTACGTGCTGAAAGCGGGCCTGGAACTCGAACTGGTGCGACCGGAGGGGCGGTGCGGGGATGACGAACGAACGGGCGGTGCCGGCAGAGGAGGACGTGCTCGGGTACTTCGACACGCTGTCGAACTGGGGGCGGTGGGGTGACGAGGACGAACGCGGCACGCTGAACCACATCACCGACGAGGTCCGGCTGGCCGCGGCGCGGGCCGTCCGGCACGGCCGGAGTGTGTCCTGCGGCTGGGAGATCACGGTGCCGGCGGAGATGGAGCGGGCGACGAACTCGTGCCCCTGCGCCGCCGAGATGCCGGGCGCCGAGCACATGCCGGCCGCCTTCCACCAGGACCGGCACTGGGGTTTCTCGAACGAACGCCTCGGCATCCTGTTCCACGGCAACACGATCACCCACCTCGACTCGCCGTGCCACCTCTACTGGGACGGCCGGATGTACAACGGACGCCCGCACACGTTGGTCGATTCCGAGACGGGCTCGGCCTGGGCGGCGGTCACGGCGGCGGCGGACGGGATCGTCACCCGTGGCGTCCTGCTGGATGTCGCGGCCGCCCGCGACGTGCCCTGGCTGGAGCCGGGGGAGGGCGTCCATCCGGAGGACCTCGAGGAGGCCGAACGCCGCCAGGGTGTACGAGTGCGCTCCGGCGACGCGGTGCTGCTGCGGACCGGCTACGGCCGGTTCCGGCACGAGAACGGTGACGCCGGCAGCATCACCCAGGCCGGCTGGCACGCGTCCTGCCTGCCGTGGTTGCGGGACCGGGAGGTCGCACTGATCGGCGCCGACACGCCTCAGGACGTCCAGCCCTCCGGGTACGACGCCGTGCTGATGCCGGTGCACGCCGTGAGCCTGGTGGCGATGGGCCTGTGGCTGCTCGACAACTGTGATCTTGAGGAGTGCGCGACGACGGCCGCCGAGCTCGGCCAGTGGGACTTCCAGCTGGCCGTCGCGCCGGTCCGCTATGCCGGGACCTCCGGCAGCCCGATCAACCCGATCGCCACCTTCTGAGGGCTCAGATCACGATGTTCCAGTGCAACATCATCGCCAGCACGAAGTAGAGCGAGATGATCAAGGACAGCGTGATCACGAGGGTGGACACCCGACGGACGGTCGGCGGCCGCACGCCGGCCTCGCGCAGATAGCCGATCGCCGCAACGGCCATGCAGATTCCGAAGGCGAGGAACCACGGCTGGTAGAACGCGATCTGCCAGGTCAGTTCGGCGGCTGAGCCGCGCGGGTCGTCGGCCCGGATCGAGGCGATGCCGACCCCGGCGGCCTCGAGCACCTTGGCGAATCCGCCGCCGGCGCCGTGCCCGATCGCGAAGATCGCGGCGATCATGGTCGGCACCGCACAGCAGCTGATCATGAACCAGCGCGGCAGGCTGCGGCCGGCCAGCACCGGCGACCAGGCAGGCCCGGTCCGCAGGCTGGGCTGGGTCAGGACGAGACAGGCGACGGCGCCGACCAAGATCAAGAGTCCGGCGGTGTAGCTGGCCCAGGCCAGACCGGGCGGCGGTGCATCGGGCAGCCCGATCGTGCCGCCCGCGGCCTGATAGAACCGGACGAAGACCGCGTACCAGGTGCCGAGGGCGAAGCCGAGCAGACCGGCGAGCCGGTAGCGGCGGACCGGCAGCAGCGTTGAGGTGCTGATCATGATCACCAGTGCACCGCTCGGAGCGTCCCGCCCGCTTCCGCTTCCCGGGTGAGTTCGGGCCGACGGGGTGACCCGTCCGGGGGAGTACGGCCTTCCGGTACGCCCTCGCCGGGATCAGGGCGTGCGGAGCCGGATCTGGTCGCGGAGCTCGGCCCGGGAGGTGATGCCGAGCTTCGTGTAGACGTGGCGGAGGTGGTACTCCACCGTCTTCGGGCTGAGGAACAGGGCCGCGGCCGCCTCCCGGGTGGTCCGGCCGTCGGCCAGCAGCAGCGCGATCTGCAGCTCGCGCGCGGTCAGTTCCAGCACCGGCCCGAGGCTGCGCCGGTGGGCGGTGACCCCGGTCGCGTTGAGCTCGGTCAGGGCGGCCTCGGCCCACACCGCCGCCCCGAGCCGCTCGAACGTGGTCAGCGCCGACTGGAGTTGTTCCCGCGCGGCGACCCGGCGCCGGCTCCGGCGCAGCAGCTGCCCGACGACGAGGCGGGTCCTGGCCTCCTCGAAACGGTCCAGGGTCCGGCCGTGCAACGCCAGCGCACGGGCCAGCAGCCCGGTCAGCTCGGCCGGCTCGGCGAGCAGGGCCCGCACCCGGATCGCCCGGGCCTGCGACCAGGGCTGGCCCTTCCGCTCGGCGGCGGCCAGGTAGTCCGGTGCGACCGCGCGGGCCTCGGCGGTCCGGCCGCTCCGGGTCAGGCCCTCGACCAGCTCCGGAACGGGTGACAGGTCGACGTCCAGCACACCGCGGTCGCGCAGCCAGGTGTCGAGGGCCCGGAAGGATTCGACGGCGGCCTCGGACCGGCCCAGCGACAGCTCGAGCTCGGCCCGGGCGAACCGGATCCAGGCGGTCGCCATGTGCAGGTCGCGCGTCTCGGCGAGCCGCAGCGCCTCCGCGCCGTGGCGCTCGCTCTCCTCGGTCCGGCCCAGCCGGGCCAGCAGCCAGCCGAGCCCGGCCAGCGCGGCGCCGAGTTCGGTGTCCTGGCCGAACTCGCGGGCCAGCGCGACCGCCTCCCCGTAGCCCGCCTCGGCCC
Source organism: Microlunatus sp. GCM10028923 (assembly GCF_042666975.1). Lineage (NCBI taxonomy): Bacteria > Bacillati > Actinomycetota > Actinomycetes > Propionibacteriales > Propionibacteriaceae > Microlunatus > Microlunatus sp. GCM10028923. Next base: position 349,034 of record NZ_JBHTFF010000001.1, read on the forward strand.
GGGTCCAGCGGTCGGTGGTCGCGTCGTCCCGGGCCAGATGCCAGAGCAGGTGGGGCAGTGCGCCGATCGCGGACGCCCGCCGCCGCAGGTCGACCGCCTGGGCGACCAGGTCCCGGCCGCCGTCGCTCTCGCGCAGGAACAGCGGCCCGAGCACCTCCCAGGCCAGCCGGGCGTCGTTCGCGCCGCCGAGTACGGACAGCCGGGCCACGCCCGCCCGGATCATCGCGGCTCCCGGCTCCCCGGCGACGATCCGCGCCATCCCGACGGCCATCGACGCCACCGCGGCGGCCCGGTCGCCATCGGCACCGTCACGGGTCCCGTCGCCCCGCTCGGCGAGCAGCCGCTCCAACCGGTCCGCCGCCGTACGGGCCCCGGCGATGTCCAGCAGCATGAAGCAGAGATCCACGGCGTCGGCGTACAGCACCAAGGCCTCGTCCGGAGCCTGCACGCGGACGGCGTCGGCGGCCCGGAACAGCAGGTCCCGGGCCTGCCGGAGGGAACCGCCGCGGGCCGTCGCCAGCCCGGCCAGCCCGAGCGCCCGGGCCCGGGACGCCGCCGACGGGTCGTACTGGACCGCCTGCTCGGCCAGCTCGACGGCCAGCCGGTCGTCGCCGGCGAACCAGGCCGCCTCGGCCGCCTGCAGGAACCGGTCCGCCCGGGCCTCGTGCCGCGGCGACAACCGGGCCGCCCGGGCCAGGGCTCCCGCGGCGACGGCGTACGCGCCCCGGTCCGCGGCCCGCCGACCGACGGCGGCCAGCCCCGCGGCGACCGGCTCCGCGGTGCCCAGGGTCGCGGCGCTCAACTGCCAGGCCCGGCGGTCCTCGTCGCCACTGGGCAGAGCCGCCGCGACCAACCGGTGCGCCCACCGCCGCTCGGCGCCGGCGGCCGCGGAGTAGACGGCGGACCGCATCAGCGAGTGCTGGAAGACGACCTCGTTCTCGGTCGCCCGGACGAGACCGGCGGCCTCGGCCCGCTCCAGGGCGGTCAGGTCGAGGCCCTCGCCGGCGCAGATCCGGGCCACCAGGGCCAGGTCCCCGTCGGCCACCGCGGCGAGCAGTAGGACCGAGCGGTCGCCCGCCGCCAGGTCGGACAGCCGGCGCCCGAACGTCTCGGCGACGACGGCCGGCACCGGCAGCGGGATCCCGTCCGGCCGATCGTCGGCGCGGGCCGGGTCCCGGGCCAGTTCCCGGATCGCCAGCGGGTTGCCGCCCGCGAGCCGGATCACCCGGTCCCGGCGGGCCGTCGTCAGCGGCGCCGGCGCGCTCGCCGCGGCCAGCATCGCCGCGGCGTCGTCGTCGAGCCCGGCCAGCCGCAGCCGCGGCAGGTCGCCGGCGGACCACGGCGGCTCGTCGGCGGTACGGCTGGCCGCGAGCACGAACACCGGATCGGCGAGCAGCCGGCGCCCGGTAAAGGCGATCGCCTCGGCCGAGGCCCGGTCGACCCAGTGGGCGTCGTCGACGACGAGGCCGACCGGCCCGGCCTCGGCCGCCTGGGTGACCAGGGTGAGGACGCCGGCGCAGACGGCGAACCGGTCGACGGCGCCGCCGTGCCGCAGCGACAGGGCGATGCCGAGCGCCTCGGCCTGCGGCTCCGGCAGCAGGTCGAGCCGGTCCAGCAGCGGGCGGAGCAGTCCGGCCAGCCCGGCGAACGGCAGGTCCTGCTCGGTCTCGCTGCCGGCCACCCGGAGCAGTTGGAAGGCGGTGGCCCGGCTGCTCGCGTACTCCAACAGGCGGGTCTTGCCGATGCCCGCCTCGCCGGTCAGCAGCAGGGCTCCGCCGCGGCTCACGGCGGCGTCGGTGAGCAGCGCGTCGACCGCGCGCTGTTCGGCCCCCCGCCCTATCAGCATGTCCGTCGAGTCTAGGGATCCCTGGGCTGTAGCGGGCCAAGATCGACATTCCTAGGTGGCTGCCCTGATGCGAGCCGAGGCGGCCGAGGCCGACGCTCGATCACGGGCCCGGACGGACCGGGCACCAAGATCGACTGGAGAAATGATCATGACTGCTACCGAAGCCCGACCCGCCCTGGACGAGGAGAAGCTGATGGGCTTCGTCTTCCGCGCGGTCGACGAGGTCGGCGCGACGCTCAACTGTGCGCTCGTCGTGATGGGTGATCGACTCGGCTACTACCGGGCGCTCGCCGAACACGGCCCGCTGGATGCTCCCGGACTGGCCCGGATCACCGGAACCGGGGAGAAGTACGCCCGGGAATGGCTCAACGCCCAGGCCGCCGGCAGCTTCGTCGGCTACGACCCGGGCACCGGCCGGTACACCCTGCCGCCCGAGCACGCGGTCGCCCTGACCGACGAGTCGTCCCCGGTCTTCCTGCCGGGCATGTTCCAGATCGCCTTCGGGACCGTACGCGACGCCGACCGCATCTTCGAGCTGGCCCGGGACGGCGACGGGCTCGGCTGGGGCGATCACAACACCGACGTCCACGACGGCTGCGAGCGCTTCTTCCGGCCCGGCTACGCCGCCAACCTGGTCGCCGGTTGGCTGCCCGCCCTGGACGGCGTGGTCGCGAAGCTGGAGGCGGGCGGCAAGGTCGCCGACCTCGGCTGCGGCCACGGATCCTCCACGATCCTGATGGCGCAGGCCTTTCCGCAGTCCTCGTTCGTCGGCTTCGACGCCCACGCCGGCTCGATCGAGACCGCCCGCCGGCGGGCCGCGGAGGCCGGCGTCGCGGACCGGATCACCTTCGTCGCCGAGCCGGCCACCGGCTTCTCCGGGACCGGGTACGACCTGGTGACCACGTTCGATGCGCTGCACGACATGGGTGATCCGGTCGGTGCCGCGCGGCGGGTCGCCGGTGCGCTCGCCCCGGACGGGACCTGGATGGTCGTCGAGCCGGCGGCCGGGGACCGGGTCGAGGACAACCTCAATCCGGTCGGCCGGGCCTACTACGGGTTCTCCACCCTGCTCTGCACGCCGGCGTCGCTGTCCCAGGAGGTCGGGCTGGCGATCGGCACCCAGGCCGGGCCGGCGAAGATCAACGACATCGTGGCGGCGGCCGGTTTCGGCAGGTTCCGGATCGCGGCGCAGACGCCGTTCAACAACGTGCTGGAGATCCGACCATGAGCCGGTCTTACTGTGTCCGAGAGGGGACTTGAACCCCTACGCCCTATAACGGGCACTAGCACCTCAAGCTAGCGCGTCTACCAATTCCGCCACCCGGACCAGGCTGGTGTGAACAGCGCCTGAACTATAGCAACCGAGAGCCCCTGAACGACAACTCGTTCCATGGGTGAGCCAGGCCTTCCTTTCTGGAATGGTTCAAGAAAACCGGTTACGGTGCTGGGTATGACCGAATCGACCGTGCCCGAGGCCGCCGCGAACCACGACGAGCCGCACGGTCAGGGCCTCCAGCAGAGGCTCAACTGGCTCCGGGCCGGCGTGCTCGGGGCGAACGACGGGATCGTGTCCACCGCGGCGCTGGTGGTCGGCGTCGCGGGGGCCACGACCGAGCGTGGGCCGATCCTGATCGCCGGCCTGGCCGGCCTGATCGCCGGCGCGCTGTCGATGGCGGCCGGCGAGTACGTTTCCGTCAGCACCCAGCGCGACACCGAACGGGCGCTGATCGCCAAGGAGCGCGACGAGTTGCGGACGATGCCGGAACAGGAGCTCGACGAGCTCACCCAGCTCTACCGGGACAAGGGCCTGTCGCCGGAGCTGGCCCGCCAGGTCGCCGTCGAGCTCACCGAGAAGGACGCGCTGAAGGCGCACCTCGACGTCGAGCTCAACCTGGACGCCGACGACGTGGCCAACCCGTGGACCGCCGCGATCGCGTCGGCGGTCTCGTTCAGCGTCGGCGCGCTGCTGCCGCTGCTGGCGATCCTGTTGTCGCCGGAGGCGATCCGGGTGCCGGTGACGTTCGGTGCCGTCGTCGTCGCGCTCGGCCTGACCGGGGCGATCAGCTCCCGGCTGGGCGGCGCGGTGACCTCGCGTGCGGTGATCAGGAACGTCCTCGGCGGCGCGCTGGCCATGATCATCACGTACGTGGTCGGACGGCTCGTCGGCGGCGCCTGAGGTCAGTGCCTGAGGCCCGCGCCGTGCCGGATGGCAGGATGGCGGCCATGGACCACCGACCGGATGCCGAGGTCGTCGAGATCTGCCGCGACCTGATCAGGATCGACACCACCAACTTCGGCCCGCAGCCCGGACCGGGGGAGCGGGCCGCCGCGGAGCACGTGGCCGGCCTGCTCGACGAGGTCGGGATCTCCTCCGAGATCTTCGAGGCCGGGCCGAAACGCGCCTCGCTGATCGCGGACTGGGCGCCGGAGGGTGTCGACACCTCCGTGACGCCGTTGTTGATCCACGGGCACCTCGACGTGGTGCCGGCGAACGCCGACGACTGGACCCACCACCCGTTCGCCGGCGAGATCGCCGACGGCTGCGTGTGGGGCCGCGGCGCGGTCGACATGAAGGACTTCGACGCCATGGTGCTGAGCGTGATCCGGGCCCGGGCCCGGGCCGGCGTGGCGCCGCGGCGGCCGATCAAGCTGGTCCTCACCGCCGACGAGGAGGCCGGCAGTCACTACGGTGCGCACTGGCTCGTTGATCATCACCGGGACCGGCTGGAGGGCTGCACCGAGGCCATCGGCGAGGTGGGTGGCTTCTCGCTCTCCGTACGCGATGATCTTCGGCTCTACCTGATCCAGACCGCCGAGAAGGGCATCGCCTGGCTGCGCCTGATCGCCGACGGCACGGCCGGCCACGGCTCGATGCGCAACGACGACAACGCGGTCACCGAGCTGGCGGCCGCGGTGGCCCGGATCGGCGCGTACGACTGGCCGCACAAGATCACCGAGGCGCAGCGGGCGTTCCTCGACGCGGTGTCCGAGGCCCTGGAGGTGGAGCTCGATCCGGACCAGGCCGAGGAGACGCTGGCCAAGCTGGGCAGCATCTCCCGGATGATCGGCGCCACGATGTCGAACACCACCAACCCGACCATGCTCACCGCGGGCTACAAGCACAACGTGATCCCCGGCCGGGCCGAGGCCGCGATCGACGGCCGGTTCGTGCCGGGCGGCCGGGAGGAGTTCCTGGCCACGATCAAGGACCTGGTCGGCGACAAGATCACGATCGAGATGGACACCCTGCAGCCGTCGGTGGAGACCGAGTTCTCCGGCGCGCTGGTCGAGGCGATGCAGCAGAGCCTGTCCGCCGAGGACCCGGGAGCCCGCGCGGTGCCGTACCTGATGAGCGGCGGGACCGACGCCAAGGCCTGGGACCGGATGGGGATCCGCTGCTTCGGCTTCGCGCCGCTCCGGCTGCCCGCGGACCTCGACTTCGTCGGCATGTTCCACGGGGTCGACGAGCGGGTCCCGACCGACGCACTGGAATTCGGCGCCCGGGTACTGGACCGATTCCTGGCCACTGCCTGAACATTCCGAATATCCTGGTGGTCGATGAGTAAACGTCAGGTGGAGTACCAGGTCCAGCGGGTCCGGCTGGACCGGACGGTCTCCCGCAACGCGGTCCGGAAGCTGCTCACCGACCACGCCGAGTACGGCGGCTGGGAACTGACCCGGCTCCGCCGCTACTGGGACGGCAGCCGCGAGATCTGGATCCGGCGCAAGATCATTCCGGCGGTCGCGACTCTCGAGTGACGTGATCGAGTTCGTCCTGCGTCTGCAGGACGTGCTCGCGGACGAGCTCCCTGACCTGGGCGTCGGCCCTGCGCCGGATGGCCGCGACGATGGTCCGGTGCTCCTCGACGGAGCGGGCGTGCCGAGCCGTCGCGACGGCGGAGAAGTAGAACCGGGTCCGTGCGTTGAGTGACCGTACGTGCGCCGCCAGCAAGGCGTTCTGGCTGGCCTCGCCGACGGCACTGTGGAACTCGGCGTTGAGCCTCGCGAACTCGATCGGGTCGGCGGTCCGCTCCTGTTCGGTGACGACCGCCTCCATGATCGACAACTGCTCGGCGCTGCGTCGCTGCGCGGCCAGCTCGGCGGAGTACGGCTCGACCTGGGCCCGCAACTCGAAGAGGTCCGCCAGCTCCTGCTGACTGCGGGACCGGACGAACGCGCCCTGGTGCGGGCGGAGCAGCACCCAGCCGTCCGCGGCCAGCGCCCGGATGGCCTCCCGGAGCGGGATGTGGCTCACGCCGAGGTGCCGGCCCAGATGATCGGCGTTCAGCCGTACGCCCTCGGGCAGGTCGCCGCGCAGGATGGATTCCCGGATCAGTTCGCGGATCCGGTCAGCCGTGTCGCCGACGCCGCCCCGAGGGAGCGCGGGCAGCCGGCTGAGATCGACCTGGGACGTCACGGACACGCCTTCATCCTATAGGGAAGCTGGTCGATCACCTTCGTTACGTGACAGAAACACACTGTTACGCGGCTGCAGCAGGGCGATGATCCTATAGGAACTGCTCGGGCCGTTCGGTCCACTCACGGCAACACCGGCAGAGATGGGGGAACCATGAAGGCATCGTTCCGGCTGGCATCGGGGATCAGTGCGGCCCTCGCGGCCACGCTGCTGTTCACCGGATGCGGGGCCAAGGTCGGCGAGGCCGGATCGGCGGGGACGGCGACGTCCTGCGTCGACACCTCCGGCGCGACGATCAAGATCGGCTTCCTCAACTCGCTGTCCGGCACCATGGCGATCAGCGAGAAGACGGTCAACGATGCACTCAACCTGGCCGCCGAGGAGATCAACGCGGCTGGCGGGGTGCAGGGCAAGCAACTGCAGCTGGTCACCGAGGACGGCGCGTCGGAGCCGACCAGCTTCGCCGAGAAGGCCACCAAGTTGATCAAGAGCGACTGCGTCGCCGCGGTCTTCGGCGGCTGGACGTCGGCCTCCCGGAAGGCGATGCTGCCGGTCTTCGAGTCGAACAACTCGCTGCTCTTCTACCCGGTGCAGTACGAGGGCCTGGAGGCGTCCAAGAACATCTTCTACAGCGGCGCCACCACCAATCAGCAGATCATCCCGGCCCTGGACTACCTCAAGGAGTCCGGCGTGAAGAGCCTGTTCCTGGTCGGCAGCGACTACGTCTTCCCGCGCACCGCGAACAAGATCATCAAGGCTTACGCCGAGGCGAACGGGATCGAGATCCTCGGCGAGGAGTACACGCCGCTCGGCGACACCGAGTTCTCCACCATCGTCAACAAGGTGGCGAGCGCCGACGCGGACGCCGTCTTCAACACGCTCAACGGTGACTCCAATGTCGCGTTCTTCAAGCAGTACAGCAATGTCGGGCTGACCGCGGAGAAGATGCCGGTGCTCTCGGTGTCGATCGCCGAGGAGGAGGTCCAGGGCATCGGCAAGCAGGTGCTGGCCGGCCAGCTGACCGCCTGGAACTACTACCAGACCGTCGACAGCTCCGCGAACGAGAAGTTCGTCGCCGCGTTCCAGAAGGCGTACGGAGCCGACCGGGTCACCTCCGACCCGATGGAGGCGGCCTACACCTCGCTGTATCTGTGGAAGGGCATGGTGGAGAAGGCCGGCTCGTTCGACGTGGCCGCGGTGCAGGGTGCCGCCGGTGGGGTCACCTTCGAGGCCCCGGAGGGCCCGGTGACGGTGAACGGCGACAACCACCACCTGGCCAAGACGGCGCTGATCGGCAAGATCAACGGCGACTCCGGGCTGATCGACGTGGTCTGGAGCTCGGGCAAGCCGATCGAGCCGGATCCGTTCCTGGAGAGCTACGACTGGGCCAAGTCCCTGAACGCCAACTGAGCCGGCGCCGATCATGATCACCGCAGTCTCGCAGGGCTTCGCCGGTCTGAGCCTGGCCTCGATCCTGTTGCTGATCGCGCTCGGACTGGTGCTGACGTTCGGCCAGATGGGCGTGATCAACATGGCGCACGGCGAGTTCATCATGGCGGGGGCGTACACCGCTTTCGTGCTGCAGCAGGTGATCGGGGCGCCCGGGGTGTCGCTGCTGGTCGCGCTGCCGGTGTCGTTCCTGATCGGCGGGGCGCTCGGGCTGCTGCTCGAGATGACCCTGCTGCACCGGATGTACCACCGGCCGCTGGACACCCTGCTGGTCACCTGGGGAGTCTCGCTGATCTTGCAGCAGGTGGCCCGGGACGTCTTCGGCGCACCGAACGTCGACGTCGCGGCGCCGGCCTGGCTGTCCGGCGCGGTGACCGTGCTGGGCGCGGAGGTGCCGCGGTCCCGGGTGTTCATCCTGCTGCTGGCCGCGGCCGCTGTGATCGTCCTGGCCCTGGTGATCAGGCTGACCAGCCTGGGCCGCCGGATCCGTGCCACGGTGGAGAACCGCTCGCTCGCCGAGACCTCCGGCATCGGCACCCGCTCGGTCGACCGCCGGTCGTTCTTCATCGGTTCCGGCCTGGCCGGGATCGCCGGGGTCGCGCTGAGCCAGATCGGGTCGATCGGCCCGACCCTGGGCACCGGCTACATCGTCGACGCCTTCCTGGTCGTCGTGGTGGGCGGCATCGGGCAGCTCCGCGGCGCGATCCTGGCCGCGCTCGCGCTGGGCCTGCTCCGGGCCGGCCTGGAGTTCTGGGACTGGTCCTCGGCGACGCTGGCCCGGGTCGGCGTGTTCGTCGCGATCGTGATCTTCCTCCAGCTCCGGCCGCAGGGGATCTTCACCGTCCGGACCAGGAGCCTGGCATGAGGTTCACTCCAAAGAACGCGCTGCTGGGACGGTTCCGGGACTGGACCGGGCTGGTGATCTTGGCCGCCGTTCTGCTGGCGGCGCCGGCGGTGCTGACCGACTTCCGGCTCGACCTGCTCGGCAAGTACGTCTGCTACGCGATCGTGGCGATCGGCATCGGCCTGGCCTGGGGCAAGGGCGGCATGCTGGTGCTCGGCCAGGGCGTCTACTTCGGCATCGGCGGCTACGCGATGGCGATGCATCTGAAGCTGTCCGACGCCGGTCCGGGCGGGGTGCCGGACTTCATGCAGCTGTACGGGGACGGCCGGCTGCCCTGGTGGTGGGAGCCGTTCCGCAACCCGGCCCTGACCATGATCGCGATCGTGCTGGTGCCGAGCCTGCTGGCCGCCGCCCTGGGCTACGCGACGTTCTCCCGGAAGGTCCGCGGCGCCTACTTCGCGATCCTGTCCCAGGCCCTCGCCGCCGCGTTCGCGATCTTCCTGATCGGCAACCAGGTGAGCACCGGCGGGACCAACGGACTGACCAATTTCCGGTCCTTCTTCGGCTACGACCTGTACGACCCGGCCAACCGGCTGATGCTCTACCTGATCGCCGTCGGGGTGCTGCTGGCGGCCGTGATCGGCTACCGGCAGCTGACCGCCAGCCGGTACGGGGAGCTGCTGGTGGCCTGCCGGGACGCCGAGGACCGGGTCGAGTTCCTCGGCTACTCGCCGGCCATGATCAAGACCACCGGGTACGTGATCGCGGCCCTGCTGGCGTCCGTCGGCGGTGCCCTGTTCGTGCCGATCGTCGGCATCATCTCGCCGGCCGACGTCGGCATCGTGCCCTCGGTCGGCCTGGTGATCGGCGTCGCGATCGGCGGCCGGAACAGCCTGTTCGGGCCGGTGCTCGGGGCGATCGTCGTGGCCTGGGCCGAGACCAGCCTGTCCGAACAGTTCCCGTCGGCGTGGACGTACGCGCAGGGGCTGATGTTCATGATCGTCGTTGCCTTCCTGCCCGGCGGGCTGGCGTCGATCGGCGCCGTGGCCTGGCTCCGGTCGCTGCCCGGGCGGCTGCGGCGCGACGCGACGGAACGGGAGGCGGTCTGATGGCCGAGGACTATCTGCAGCTCGACGACGTCCGGGTCTCGTTCGACGGGTTCGTCGCCCTGGCCGGGGTCGACCTGACCGTCCTGCAGTCCGACCTGCGGTTCCTGATCGGGCCCAACGGCGCCGGCAAGACGACCCTGATCGACGCGATCACCGGACTGACTGCCAGCACGGGCTTGATCGACTTCTCCGGCAACCGGCTGGACGGGCGGCGGGTGGCGCAGATCGCCCGGCTCGGCGTCGGCCGAACCTTCCAGACGGCCAGCCTGTTCGAGGAACTGACGGTGCTGCAGCACCTGGACATCGCGGCCGGTTCGGCCCGCCGGCCGTTGTCGTTGCTCCGCCGGCGCCGTGGCCTGCCGAGCGAACTGGGCGAGGTGCTGGAGCTGATCGGCCTGACCGACCGGGCGGCGACGCCGGCCGGGGTGCTGCCGCACGGCGAGAAGCGCTGGCTGGAGATCGGCATGCTGCTGGCCCAGCGCTCCCGGCTGCTGTTGCTGGACGAGCCGGTGGCCGGGATGAGCGCGGCCGAGAAGGAACGCACCGGTGCGCTGCTGCAGCGGATCGCCGAGGACCGGTCGGTGATCATCGTCGAGCACGACATGGACTTCATGCGGGCGTACGCGAAGTCGGTCAGCGTGCTGGCCCGGGGCCGGGTGCTGGCGGAGGGCACGGTCGCCGAGGTGCAGGCCAACCCCGAGGTCCAACAGGCCTACCTCGGCACTCCGATCCCTGAGCCTGTCGAAGGGCCGGAGCCCGTCGAAGGGCCGGACCAGGTCCTGGCCGGTCGGGAGGCCTGATGTTGATCATGGAAGACATCCGGGTCGGGTACGGCCGGACGGACGTGATCGAGGACGTCACGGTCGAGGTGCCGGCCGACGGCGTGGCCGCGGTGCTCGGCCACAACGGCGCCGGCAAGACCACTCTGCTCCGGGCCGCGGTCGGGCTGCTCCGGCCGCGCGCCGGCAAGGTGACCTTCGACGGCACCGAGATCACCAAGCTGCCGCCGCACCGCCGGGTCCGGCTCGGGATCGCGTACGTCCCGCAGGGCCAGCAGTGCTTCGGCCAGCTGACCGTCGCCGAGAACCTCCGGCTGATCACCGACGGCCGCCGAGGGGCCGGCCGGGACGAGGTGCTGGACATGTTCCCGGCGCTGCGCGGGTTCCTGGACCGGCGGGCCGGGCTGCTCTCGGGCGGCCAGCGGCAGCAGCTGGCCATCGCCCGCGCGCTGCTCACCCGGCCCCGGCTGTTGATCTTGGACGAGCCGACCGAAGGCCTGCAGCCGTCGGTGGTCGCCGAGATCGAGACGATCATCGCCGGCCTGGCCGCCACCGACGGTCTCTCGGTGCTGCTGGTGGAGCAGCAGCTCGGCTTCGCCCTGGAGCTGGCGGACCGCTACACGGTGCTCGCCTCGGGCCGGGTCACCACGGCCGGTCCGGGCGGCGCCGCGGCCGTCGGTGCCGTCCGCGCCGCGCTGACCATCTGAAACGGGAGAGGGGAGACGGCCGTGTTCGAGACGCTGCTGATCGCCAACCGCGGCGAGATCGCCTGCCGGATCATCCGTACCGCGGCGGAGCTCGGCTGCAAGACCGTCGCCGTGTACTCCGACGCCGATGCGACCGCGCCGCACGTCCGGCAGGCCGACGCCGCGGTGCGGCTCGGCCCGGCCGCGCCGACGGAGTCGTACCTGCGCGGGGAGGCGGTGATCGAGGCGGCGCTGGCCACCGGCGCCGGCGCCGTCCATCCGGGTTACGGGTTCCTGTCCGAGCGGGCCGAGTTCGCCGAGGCGGTCCGCGACGCCGGGCTGATCTTCGTCGGCCCGACCCCGGACCAGCTCCGGCTGTTCGGCGACAAGCAGTCGGCCCGGGCCGCCGCCCGTGCCGCCGGGGTGCCGCTCGCGCAGGGCAGCGGAGCGCTCGACTCGGCCGACGCCGCCGTCGCTGCCGCGGAACGGATCGGCTATCCGGTGATGATCAAGGCCGCGGCGGGCGGCGGTGGGATCGGGCTCGCCGTCGCGCGGGATGCCGACGAGGTGATCGCCGGCTACGCCTCGGTGGCCCGGCTGGCCGGGGTCAACTTCGGTAGCGGCGGCATCTTCTGTGAGCGGTACGTGGAGCGCGCCCGGCACGTCGAGGTGCAGCTGTTCGGCGCCGGCGACGGCCGGATGATCACGCTGGGCACCCGGGACTGCACGCTGCAGCGACGGAACCAGAAGGTGATCGAGGAGGCCCCGGCGTTCGGCCTCACCCCGGACCTGGAACGGCGGCTGATCGACTCCGCGGCCGCGCTGACCGGGGCGGTGCGCTACCGGTCGGCCGGCACCGCGGAGTTCCTACTCGACCTGGACCGGGACGAGATCGCTTTCCTGGAAGTGAATTCCCGGCTCCAGGTGGAGCACCCGGTCACCGAGTTGATCACCGGGGTCGACCTGGTCGGCTGGATGATCAGGCTGGCTCAGGGCGACGACGGGATGTTCGACGAGCCGGCGCCCGCGATCACCGGGCACGCCGTCGAGGCCCGGGTCTATGCCGAGGACCCGGCCGCCGACTACCGGCCCAGTGCCGGCCTGCTGACCGAGGTGGTGCTGCCCGGCGACGCGACCTCGGCGACCGGCGAACGGATCCGTACCGACGGCTGGGTCGAGACCGGCTCGGTGATCAGCACCCACTACGACCCGATGCTGGCCAAGATCATCACCGGCGGCCCGGACCGGGCGGCCGCGTACGATCGGCTGGCCGGCGCGCTCGCCGGCACCCGGATCTCCGGCGTGGCCAGCAACCTTGATCAACTCCGGGCGGCCGCCGCCGATCCGTGGATCCGGGACGGCGCGCACACCACGGCCACGCTGGCCCTGATCACCGGCGACCGGGCACCCCGGATCGACGTCCTCCGGGCCGGCGCGCAGACCACCGTGCAGGACCTGCCCGGCCGGCTCGGCTACTGGGAGGTCGGGCTGCCGCCGTCCGGGCCGATGGACGACCTGTCGTTCCGGCTGGCCAATCGGGCCGTCGGCAACCCGGCCGGCGCGCCGGGCCTGGAGCTGACCCTGACCGGGCCACGGCTGCGGTTCGCGACCGATGCCGTGGTCTGTGTCGCCGGGGCCCGGACCGAGGTCACGCTGGACGGCCGACCGTTCCCGATGTGGCGGCCGATCCCCGTACCGGCCGGGTCCGAGCTGGACCTCGGCACGATCGGCGGGCCCGGGCTGCGCAGCTATCTTGCGGTGCGTGGCGGCCTGGCCGTGCCGGACTACCTGGGCAGCGCGGCGACGTTCGCCCTCGGCGGGTTCGGCGGCTACACCGGTGCCGCCGTGGCCGCCGGCGACGTGCTCCGGATCGCCGCACCGGGCCCGGAACTCACCGAACCGGCCCCGGTGCCGCGGGAGGACCGGCCGGAGTTGGTCGAGGAGTGGCAACTCGCCGTCAGCGAGGGACCGCAGCCGGCGCCGGAGTACTTCACAGCCGCCGACCTGGAGCAGTTCTACCGGGTCGCCTGGACCGTCCAGGCGCACGCCAACCGGACCGGGATCCGGCTGTCCGGCCCGCGCCCGGCGTGGGCCCGGCAGGACGGCGGCGAGGCCGGGCTGCATCCGTCCAACCTGCACGACAACGCCTACAGCGTCGGCTCGCTCAACGTCTCCGGCGACACCCCGATCCTGCTCGGGCCGGACGGCCCCAGCCTCGGCGGCTTCGCCTGCCCGCTGACCGTGATCCCGGCCCACCGCTGGAAGCTCGGCCAGATCCGGCCCGGCGACCGGGTCCGGTTCGTCCCCGTCGACGAGCCGGCGGCCGCGGACCTGCGGCAGGCCCCGGAGCGTGCTCGGTCCGTGCTGCCGGAACGGTTCCGGACCGGCGCCGACCATGATCACGGCGTGCTGCACCGGCTGCCGGCCGCGGACGGCCGGCCGGCCGTGACGTACCGGCGCGGCGCGGAGGACAACCTGCTGGTCGAGTACGGCGAGATGATCTTGGACCTGGGGCTGCGGCTGCGGGTGCACGCCCTGACCGCGGCGCTCCGGGAGCAGCAGCTGGACGGCCTGATCGACCTGACCCCCGGAGTCCGGTCGCTGCACCTGCACACGGATCCGGACCGGCTCGGCCTGCGCCGGCTGCTCGGGATCCTGATCGAGCTGGAACGGGACCTGCCCGCCACCGACGACCTGGCCGTGCCGAGCCGGCGGATCCGGTTGCCGCTCTCGTTCGATGACCCGGCGGTGACCGAGGCGATCCACCGCTACCTGACCAGCGTCCGGCCCGAGGCGCCCTGGCTGCCGTCCAACCTCGAGTTCATCCGGCGGATCAACGGACTGGACTCGGTGGACGACGTGGCCAAGATCGTCTTCGGCGCCGACTACCTGGTGCTCGGGCTCGGCGACGTCTACCTGGGCGCCCCGCTGGCGGTGCCGCTGGATCCGCGGCACCGGCTGGTCACCACGAAATACAACCCGGCCCGGACCTGGACCGCCGCCGACACGGTCGGCCTCGGCGGCCAGTACCTCTGCGTGTACGGGATGGACTCGCCCGGTGGCTACCAGCTGATCGGCCGCACCGTGCCGATCTGGTCCGGCTACCGGCAGGCCGGTGCGTTCGAGGCCGGGAAGCCGTGGCTGTTCCGGTTCTTCGACAAGATCAACTGGTATCCGGTCGAGCCGGGCGAGCTGCACGACCTGCGGGCCGAGTTCGCGGCCGGCCGGCTGGAGGTCGAGGTCGACGAGGGCCGGTTCTCGCTGGCCGAGCAGCGCCGGCTGCTGGCCGGCCAGGAGGCGGAGATCGCCGCGTTCCGGGCGAAACAGCAGGCCGCGTTCGACACCGAACGGGAGGCCTGGCGGGCCGCCGGCGAATTCGACGTGACCGAACCGGAGCCGACGGCGTCCGGGCTCGGTGCGGCTGAAGCACCGGACGGGTGCGAGCTGGTCCCGGCGCCGATGGCCGCCGGCGTGTGGCGGATCGGCGTCGAGCCGGGACAAACCATCGAGGCAGGAGAAGTGATCGTGATCTTGGAGGCGATGAAGATGGAACTGCCGGTGATCTCCGACCGCCGGGCCGTGGTCCGCGAGGTGCTGGTCCGGCCGGGTGCGCAGGTCGCGCCCGGCACGCCGCTCGCCGTGATCGAGCCGGCATGAGTACCGCCGTCGCCCGGGTCGGCCGGGCCTTCCGGGCGATCGCTGTCCAGGACCGCAAGGAGATCTGGATCAGCCTCCGCGACGAGGCCGACTGCACCGCCGAGGCGGCTCGGGTGGACGCTCGGGTCGCGGCGGGGGAGCGGCTGCCGCTGGCCGGTCGGCTGCTCGCGGTGAAGGACAACATCGACGTCGCCGGGTTGCCGACGACGGCCGGCTGCCCGAGTTTCGGCTATCCGCCGGCGGCCGACGCGCCGGTGGTGGCCCGGCTGCGCGCGGCCGGGGCGATCGTGATCGGCAAGACCAACCTGGACCAGTTCGCGACCGGGCTGGTCGGCACCCGGAGCCCGTACGGCCCGGTCCGTGGTGCGGTAGACCCGACCCGGATCTCCGGCGGCTCCAGCGCCGGCTCGGCCGTCGCCGTCGCGCTCGGCATGGCCGATCTCGCCCTCGGTACGGACACGGCCGGGTCCGGCCGGGTGCCGGCGGCCTTCCAGGGGCTGATCGGGCTGAAGCCAACCCTCGGTCTGGTCCCCAACACCGGCGTGGTGCCGGCCTGCGTGGACTACGACGCGGTCACCGTCTTCGCCCGGGAGCTCGAGCTCGCGGCCACCGCACTGTCGATCATGGTCGGGCCCGACCCGGCCGACCCGCGGAGCCGGACCTGGCCGGACTCGGTGCCGCTGGACGCGCCGACGGAGCCCCGGATCGGGGTGGCCCAGCAAGATCAACTGGCCGCCCTCACGCCGTCCTACGGGTACGCCTACCGGCGCGCCGTCGACCGGCTGGCCGACCACGGCATGACCGCCGTACCGGTCGAACTGAGCACCCTGCTGGACGCCGCCCTGCTGCTCTACGACGGCGCGATCGTGGCCGAGCGCTACACGGCCGTCGGTGCCTTCCTGGACGAGGATCCGGCCGACGCCGACCCGGTGGTGGCGAAGATCATCCGGGCCGCCGCTGCCGTACCGGCGCATCGGCTGGTGGCCGACACCGAGACGCTGCTGATCGCCCGGCAGCGCGCCGCGGAGCTGTTCTCCGAGGTGGACGCGCTCTACCTGCCGACTACCACCGAGCATCCGACGCTGGCCGAGATCGCGGCCGACCCGGTGGCGATCAACCGGCGGCTCGGCACGTACACGAACTTCTGCAACCTGCTCGACCTGTCCGCGGTGGCGATCCCGGCCGGCGCGGTGGACGGGCTGCCGTTCGGCGCGATGCTGGTCGGCCCCGCGTTCCATGATCAACGACTGCTGGCGCTGGCCGGCCGGCTGCTCGGTACGGCACCGCCGCCGATGATCATCGGCGACACGGTCGACCTGGCCGTGTTCGGCGCGCACCGGCGCGGTCAGCCGCTGAACCCGGAGTTGATCAAGCTCGGCGCCCGCTACGCCGGCGAGGTCTGCACCAGCGACGCGTACCGGCTGGTCGCCCTGGCCACCGAACCCGGCAAGCCCGGCCTGGTCCGGGTCGGCCCCGGCGTGGGCACCCGGATCGGCGGCGAGCGGTGGCAGCTGTCCGTCGGCGCGCTCGGCCGGTTCCTGGCCGCGCTGCCGGCGCCGATGAGCCTGACCCGGGTCGAGCTGCGCGACGGCAGCCAGGTGCTGGGCTTCGGCTGCGCCCAGGACGCCGCCGAGGCGGGGCGCGACATCAGCGACTACGGCGACTGGCCGAGCTACCTGGAGGAGCGCGACGGCTGACCGCGCCGGCTCAGCTGGGGCTGCGGGCCTCGACCGGCTCGGACCGGGCGCTCATCGGGCCGCCGGAGACGTCGTCCAGCGCCGACGCGATCTGGGCCGGCAACTCCTGGTCCTCGACCGCCAGCGCGGGCGTCAGCTGCCCGGAGGTCCGGGCACCGAGCAGCGGCGCGGTCACGCCCGGCGCGTCGCGGACCCAGAGCAGGGCCACCTGGAGCGGGGTCAGGCCGAGCCCGTCGGCTGCCCGTACGACCGCCTCGACGACGGCCCGGGACCGCTGCTCGAGGTAGGGCTCGACGAACCACGAGAAATGATCACTGGCCGCCCGGGAGCCGCGCGGGGTGCTGTTGCGGTACTGGCCGGTCAGCACGCCGCGGCCGAGCGGGGACCAGGGGAAGAACCCGATGCCGAGCGACCGGACCGCCGGCAGCACCTCCACCTCGGCCCGCCGGGCCAGCAGCGAGTACTCCACCTGGGCGCTGGCGATCGGCGTCCGGCCGGGCAGGGCGCGCTGCCAGGTCGCGGCCTGCGCGGTCTGCCAGCCGACGAAGTTGGACACCCCGACGTAGCGCGCCTTGCCCTGCGCCACGGCCAGGTCCAACGCCGCCAGCGATTCCTCCAGCGGCGCCTCGCCCCAGGTGTGCAGCTGCCAGAGGTCGACGTAGTCGGTGCCGAGCCGGCGCAGCGAACCCTCAAGATCACGCAGCAGCGCGCCGCGGGAGGTGTCGACCACCCGCTGGCCGGACCTGATCGCGAAGCCGGCCTTGGTGGCGATGATCACGTCGTCGCGCGGCACCACATCTCCGATCAGCCGCCCGATCAGCCGCTCGGTCTCTCCGGAGCCGTACGCGGCCGCAGTGTCGAGCAGGTTGCCGCCCGCCTCGCAGTACGTCTGCAGCAGCGACCTGGCCTGCTCGGCCGTCGTATCGCGTCCCCAGGTCAGCGTTCCGAGACCCAGTCGCGACACCCGCAGTCCGGTGCTGCCGACCTGGCGCGTTTCCATAGCGCGCCACTCTAATCGGATGGTTTAGCGTGACCGGCATGCGACTTGGCCTGAATCTTGGTTACCTGGTCGGCTCCGAGGATCCGCGCGGCCAGCTGCGCCTGGTCCGGCGGGCCGAGGAGTTGGGCTTCGACACGGTCTGGGCGGCCGAGGCGTACGGGTCCGACGCCGTCTCCGTGCTGGCCTGGCTGGCCGGTCAGACGACCACGATCGGAATCGGGTCGGCCGTGCTGCAGATCCCGGGCCGCACCCCGACGATGACCGCGATGACGGCCGCGTCGCTCGACCTACTGACCGGCGGCCGGTTCCGGCTCGGGCTGGGCGTCTCGGGGCCGCAGGTGTCGGAGGGCTGGCACGGCGTCCGGTTCGATCACCCGCTCGGCCGGACCCGGGAGTACGTCGCGATCGTCCGGTCCGCGCTGGCCCGGGAGACGGTCAGCCACGACGGTGATCATTACCGGCTGCCGCTGCCGGACGGGCCCGGCAAGCCGCTGAAGCTGACCATCGTGCCGCCCAGCGAACGGATCCCGCTGCTGCTGGCCGCCGTCGGCCCGCGCAACCTCGAACTGGCCGGGGAGATCGCCGACGGCTGGCTCGCCGTGTTTCACGCGCCCGAGCACGCCGAAGATCAACTCGCCGCGATCCGGCGCGGCCGGGAACGGTCCGGGCAGCCGGACCGGGACTTCGCCGTCGTCCCGACCGTGCCGGTGGTGGTCGGCGACGACCCGGAACGCTGCGCCGACGTGATCCGCCCCTACGCCGCGCTGTACGTGGGCGGGATGGGCAGCCGGAAGCAGAACTTCTACAACGCCCTCGCGGTCCGGATGGGGTTCGCCGACGCGGCCGCCGAGGTGCAGGACCTGTTCCTGTCCGGCCGGCCCCGGGACGCCGCGGCGGCGATCCCGTACGAGTTCATCGATCAGACCTCGCTGGTCGGCCCGCCCGGCCGGATCGCCGAACGGCTGGCCGTGCTCGCCGAGTCGGGCGTGACCAGCGCCGCGCTGCTGCCGTTCGGCCGGACGGTCGAGGACAAGCTCGCGATGATCACCGCGGTGCGCGAGGCGTACCGAGAGGACTAGGGGGAGACGGCCGGCACCACGCCGGTCAGCAGCAGCACCGCGACGACCGCGGCCAGGGCCAGCCGGTAGATCACGAAGCCCTTGAAGTCGTGGGTGCTGATGTAGCGCAGCAGCCAGTGGATCACGGCCAGGCCGACGCCGAAGGCGATCGCCGTGGCCAGGATGATCGGGCCGATGTCGGACGGTACGCCCTCGTCCTTGATCAGATCGAACAGTTGGTAGAAGCCGGAACCGAGGACGGCCGGGATGGCGAGCAGAAAGCCGTATCGGGCCGCCGCCTCGCGCTTGTAACCCATCGCCAGGCCGGCCGCGATCGTCGCGCCGGAGCGGGAGACGCCGGGGACCAGGGCCAGCGACTGGGCCAGGCCGAACAGGATGCCGTGCTTCCAGGTGATCTGCTCCAGCGTGCGCTCGGTCTTGGCGAAGTGGTCGACCAGGCCGATGATCAGGCCGAAGCCCGCGAGCATCGCGACGGTCAGCCACAGGTTGCGGAAGACCGATTCGATCTGGTTCTGGAACAGCAGGCCGAGCACGACGATCGGGATCGAGCCGATGATCACCAGCCAGCCCATCCGGACGTCCGGGTCGTCCTGCAGTTCCCAACGGAACAAGGCCTTGAACCAGCGCGAGATGATCCGCCCGATGTCCTTGGCGAAGTACAGGACGACCGCGAGCTCGGTGCCGATCTGGGTGATCGCGGTGAACGCGGCCCCGGGATCCTTGCCGCTGATCAGCCGCCCCACGATCGAAATGTGCGCACTGGAGGAGATCGGCAGAAACTCGGTCAATCCCTGTACCAGGCCCAAGATCAGCGCTTCAAGCCATCCCACGTCGCTCGTGTCTCCCGTTCGTCGGCGTCGGCCCACACCCGGGCCCCGCAAGACACTAGACCCCAGCTGGCACCGGCTCGTCGCACCCCGGTCCCATTCGAGACCGTGTCGGGTGCGACCTGCGGCTCGACCGGAATCCAGCACAGTTCGCCGGGATCGACCGCTGAGATCGCGATGCGGCGAAAGTGCGCTGGAATCCGGTCACCGGTAGAACTGGACGCGTGACGATCCACTCCGAGCACCCGTTCCTGCCGCCGGAACGGGACCGGTCGCCGGTCCGCCGGTTCCGCGGCCGCCTGCCCGCGCCGGTCACCCTGTGGACCAGCCCCGGGCCGGCCGGGCTCACCGTGTCGTCGCTGCTGATCGCCGACGGCGAACCGGCCGAGCTGATCGGGCTGATCGACCCCGACTCCGACCTGGCCGACGCCTTCGCCGACCAGGACACCGTCGCGGTGAGCCTGCTGGGCAGCGGCGACCAGCGGCTGGCCGACGCCTTCGCCGGGCAGACCCCGGCCCCCGGCGGGCCGTTCCGGCTGGCCGAGTGGACCGACACCGACTGGGGCCCGGTGCTGTCCGGAACCGCCGCCTGGCTCGGAGCCCGGCTCGTCGACCGGACCACCCGAGCCGGCTGGGCGCTGCTGGTCCGGGCCACGATCGAACGGGTCGAACTCGCCGACCCGACCGCCGACGCGCTGGCCCACCTGCGCGGCCGCTACGGAGTATTCGAAATCAGGAGTTGACCTCCGCCAGCCAGGTGCTGGTGACCCGATTCCAGAGCAGGCCCAACCCGTGCGTCCGGGATCTCGAACAGCCCGAGCCTCGCCCATCGATGCCCCGACCCGATCGTGAAGGCACGAACGATCATCACGACGCTCTCGATCAAGGTGAGCATGGTCAAGAACACGGTGAGCGCGTAGCCGAACGGCAGCTGGGTCTGCTCGTTCAGTTCGACCAGCGCGGGGACGGCCATGAACCCCGCGAGTAGGGCCAGCGCCCCGGGCCGGAACCGGGCTTGTGAAGGCGTTGCATTGCAGGTTTAGGACATCGGCCGCCACGGCCGCGAGCCATGATCAGCGACCGCTCCGACGGGCACTTCTTCGATGCACGGATCGAGGCTGGGGTCCGCGCCGGCGGTGATCATCGGTGCTTGGCCTCCAACTCGTCCGCCAAAGCGCGTTTGGGTCTCGGCCCAGTGCTCGACCGGCTCGGCGTTGTCCGCACCCGAGGCGAGAAGCCGTTCGGCGGCGGCCTGCCGGACGCCGATCCCACTCTCGTCGTGCTCATGTCGGGCGAGCCGAATCCGAACGTGAACGCGCCGCTCCGGAGTCAAAGGCATGCACCCAGCCTTGCAGGCACACGCCGGGTTCAGCGAGGACGCTTCGTGGGACTGAAGCATAGAGTCGACACTATGATCGACGATGCCCGTACCTTCCTCGGCACTGATCTTTCGGGGGCAAGATTCCGCGACGTGGTGCTGGTCGACGCCAAGATCACCGGGCTGATCACCGGGCTCACGGTGAACGACGTCGAGGTCGAGCCGTTGATCAACGCCGAGCTGGACCGGCGGCATCCGGAGCGGATCCTGCTCCGGTCGGCGGACCCGGATGATCTTGGTCGCGGCTGGCGGATCGTCCGGGAGCAGTGGTCGGCGACGCTGGCCCGGATCCGCGCGTTGCCCGGCCGACAACGGCGGGAGCGGGTCGACGGCGAGTGGTCCGCGCTGGAGACACTGCGTCACCTGATCTTCGTCGCCGACGACTGGTTCGGCCGCACGGTACGAGGCGAGGCGCAGCCCTATTGGCCGGCCGGGCTGGTGCCGTCGTTCCTGGAGGCGTTCCACCCGGAGCAACTCGGGATCGACCTCGCCGCCGACCCGGACCTGGCCGCGATCGAGCAGCGCTGGACCGAACGGACCGCCCAACTGGACGCCTGGCTGGCCACGCTGACCGAGGCCGAGCTGGCCCGGGAATGCCCGTCCAGCTTCAGCTCCGGGGCCGGCGCGACGCTCCCGGCACGAACCTGCCTCCACGCGGTGCTGGAGGAGTTCGCCGCCCACCGCCGGTACGCCGAGCGGGACCTGGACCGCCTTGTTACCGTTGACGGCAAATGACGACACTGTTGCTGATCCGGCACGGCCGTACCGCGGCCAACACAGCCGGGATCCTGGCCGGGCGTTCTCCCGGGGTCGAGCTCGACGAGGTGGGCCGGGGCCAGGCCGCCGCGGTCGCCGAACGCCTGATCCGGGTGCCGCTGACCTCCGTGATCACGTCCCCGCTGCGCCGCTGCCGGCAGACCGCGCAGGCGATCCTCGCGGTCCGCGACGGGCAGCAGGCGACGGTCGAGAACTCGCTGACCGAGTGCGGCTACGGCGACTGGACCGGCAAGCCGCTGCGCGAGCTGGTCAAGGAGAAGCTCTGGCCGACCGTTCAGCAGCAGCCGTCCGCGGTCCGGTTCCCGAACGGCGAGTCGATGACCGAGATGTCGGCCCGCGCGGTCGGCGCCGTCCGGGCCTGGGACGCCAAGCAGGCGGCCGAGCACGGCGACCACGCGGTCTGGGCGGCGGTCTCCCACGGCGACGTGATCAAGGCGATCCTGGCCGACGCGCTCGGCCTGCACCTGGACCAGTTCCAGCGGCTGCTGGTCGATCCGGCGTCGATCTCGATCATCCGCTACACCGCGACGCGCCCGTACCTGGTCACGATGAACTCGACCACGGCCGATCTGGGTGACCTGCTGAAGCCGCCGCCGGCGCCGAAGAAACGGTCCCGGAAGGGCTCGGCCGACGCACCGGTGGGCGGCGGGCTCGGCGCCGCCGAGGCACCGCACTAGGCTGGTCGTCATGGCGATATTGGTTCACCGCTTCGACGCGCCGGACAGGTTCGTCGCCGGCACCGTCGGGCAGCCAGGGGAGCGAACCTTCTTCCTGCAGGCCCGGGAGGGCAACCGGATCACCAGCGTGGTCTGCGAGAAGCAACAGGTCTCCGTGCTGGCCGAGCACCTGGACAAGATCCTCAACGAGGTCGTCCGGCGCAGCGGCGGCGATGTCGAGGTGCCTCCGCCGGCCCCGGCACCCCGGGACACCCAGCCGCTGGACGCGCCGATCACCGAGGAATTCCGGGTCGGCACGATGACGATCGCCTGGGACCCGAACATCGACCGGATCGTCATCGAGATGTTCTCCAACGTCGAGAACGCCGAGGACAGCGAGGAGGAGACTCCCGTCGAGCCGGAGCAGGAACTGTCGCCCGAGGAGGAGTCCGACGAGGTGTTCGTGGTCCGGATCACGGCCGCGTACGCCCGCGAATTCGTGGCCCGGTCCCAGGCGCTGGTCAACGCCGGCCGCCCCGCCTGCCCGTTCTGTCTGCAGCCGATCGATCCCGAGGGCCACGTGTGCCCGCGGGCCAACGGCTACCGGCGCCCGCTGTTCAACTGACGCCGGTGCATCCTGCCCTCGAAGCTCGCCTGGACACCGGCGAGCTGGAGATCACCGGGCGACTGCTGCAGGCCTCCAACGTCACCCTGCTGGCGACGCTGACCGATCCCGAGACGAAGCAGGGGATCGACTGCGTCTACAAGCCGATCAAGGGCGAGCGGCCGCTCTGGGACTTCCCGGACGGCACGCTGGCGCTGCGCGAGGTCGCGGCGTACGAGGTGTCGAAGGCCGGCGGCTTCGACCTGGTCCCGGTGACCGTGCTGGTCGACGGGCCGCTCGGGCCGGGATCGCTGCAGGCCTGGGTCGACGTCGAGGACGACGCCGAGGAGCTGATCGACCTGGTCCCGGCGGAGACCATGCCGCGGGACGGCTGGTTCACCTGCGTCGAGGGGTACGGGCCCGACGAGACCCCGGTCGCGGTGATCCACGCCGACCATGATCGACTCCGGCTGATGGCCGTCCTGGACGCCTTGATCAACAACGCCGACCGCAAGGGCGGCCACATCCTGAACAGCCACGGCGGCGTCTTCGGCGTCGATCACGGGATCAGCTTCCACAGCGAGCCGAAGCTGCGCACCCTGCTCTGGGGCTGGGCCGGTACAGACCTCGACGAGGCCGAGCTGGCCTGCGTCGAGCGGGCCGCCGCGGAGGCCCCGCCGGTGCTGCGCAAGCTGCTCGCCGAGGACGAGGTGGAGGCGTTCCTGCACCGCGCCGCCCGGCTGCTCGGCACCCGCCGGTTCCCGCGGCCGCGGGCCGATGATCATCGCACCGTGCCCTGGCCGCCCTTCTGACTCAAGAAAACAGGGCCTCGCCGACGAACGATCCCTCGGCGATGCCGGGCGGCACCGCCCACAGGCCCGAGCCGGTGTGCTGCAGATACTCCATCAGCCCGTCGGTCGCGGAAAGCCTGGTCTGCATGGGGATGTAGTGGGTCCGCGGATCCCGGACGAAGGCGATGAAGAACAGCCCGGCGTCCAGCCGGCCCAGGCCAGTGGTGCCGTCGACGAAGTTGAAGCCGCGGCGCAGCATCCGTACCCCGTCGTTGGCGTCCGGATGAGCGAGGCGTACGTGAGCGTCGGCGGCGATCAACGGCTCGCCGCCGCGACCGGCCAGCCGGAAGTCCGGCTGGCTGAACTCGGAGCCGCCGGACAGCGGCGCCCCGGCCGCCTTGGTCCGGCCGATCAGCGCCTCCTGCTCGCGCAGCGAGGTGCGGTCCCAGGGCTCGACCGCCATGCTGATCCGGCGGGCGACCAGGTACGTGCCGCCGGCCAGCCACTCGGCCCGCGGGTCGGCGCCGGCCGGCACCCAGACATGATCATCGAGCAGCCCGGGTTCCTCGGCCTTCAGGTTCGCCGTGCCGTCCTTGAACCCGAACAGGTTGCGCGGCGTTTGCTGACCGGTCGACGTCGAGGAGGTACGGCCGAAGCCGAGCTCGGACCAGCGCACCGATGCCGTGCCGAACGCGATCCGGGCCAGGTTGCGAATCGCGTGCACCGCCACCTGCGGATCGTCGGCGCAGGCCTGCACGCAGAGATCGCCGTCGCTGCGGGCCGGGTCGAGCTTGTCGGCGGGGAAGTGCGGCAGCCGGCGCAGCGCGGCGGGCTGCCGGCCGGCCAGCCCGAACCGGTCCCTTCCTTGATCATCGCGGAACAGGGACGGCCCGAACCCGAAGGTCAGCGTGAGCCCGGCCGGCGGCAGCCCGATCGCCTCGCCGGTGTCGTCGGGCGGGGCGTCGTACGGTCCGGAGGTGGGCCCCAGTTCGCCGGCGCCGAGCCCCTGGGTGAGCCGCGCGGCGGCCGCGGTCCAGCGCCGGAGCAGGTCGATCAACGCCGGCCGGTCGTCGGTGGTGACGTCGAACGCGGCGAAGTGCAGGCGATCCTGGACCGGGGTCGCGATGCCGGCCTGATGCCCGTCGTGGAACGGATAGCGCCGCTCCACCGCGGGTACGGCGCTCCCGGTGGCCGCGCCGTGATCATGGAGGGCCCGGTCGCCGACCACGCCGGCCGCGACCCCGGCGCCGAGCAGGGCGGCGCCGGCACCGGCCGTGCCGAACAGCCGCCGGCGGGACAGCCCGCCGGCGGTCGGCTCGCGCTCCGGTTCGGTCATGATCAGACGACCGCTGCGGTCATCGACGACAACGGCTCGGAGAGCGCGTTGACCGCGTCGGAGAGCTGCTTGACCTCGGCCCGGCTCAGCTCGTCGTAGAAGGCGAAGCCGTCGTCCTTCCGGTGCTGGTCGAGCAGCTTCTGCAGCTCGGCGAAGCGCTGGCCGATCTTGCCGTCCAGGTCCGGATTCCGCTTCTGCAGCAGGGGTTTCAGGCCCTCGTAGCCGACCCGGGCGCCGTCCACGTTGGCCTGGAAGTCCCACAGGTCGGTGCGTGACCAGTACTCCTCCTCGCCGGTCACCTTGCCGGTCGCCACCTCGTCCAGCAGGCCCTTCGCGCCGTTGCCGATCTGGTCGGCGGTGAAGGTCAGGTCGCGGGTCCGGTCGTACAGTTCCCTGGTGTTCGCCACAAGATCATCGGCGTACTTCTTCCGGCCGGCGTCGTCGAGCTTCGCGTACCCCTTGGCCCGGGCCGGCCAGAGGTCCTTCTCGATCCGGTGCCAGCCGGTCCACTGCTGGCCCTCGGCGAGGTCGGCCTCGCGCAGATCCATCTTCGGGTCAAGATCACCGAACGACTCGGCGACGGTCTCGATCCGCTCCCAGTGCTCGCGGGCCTTCGGATAGAGGGCGCGCGCCTCGTCGTCCGAACCGCCGGTGTAGAGCCCGGCGAACTTCTCGGTCGCCGCCAGCAACTGCTCGGTCTGGTCCTTGACGTACGCGCCGTAGAGCTTGTTCGCCTGCTCGACCAGGGCCGCGTCGTCGCCGGACGGGGCCAGGTCGGTGCCGGAGTCGGTCACGGTGAAGGCGGCCCGGATGCCGTCGCCGACCATGCCCGGCTTGCAGGCGGTGAAGTAGCCGCCGGGCGGCGCGGTCAGGACCAGGTCGCGGGACAGGCCGGGCCCGATGTTCTCCACCTCGCCGATGATCCGGAGGCCGTCGGCGCCGAGCAGGTAGAACTCGGTCACCTGGCTGCCCTCGTTGGTGACGCTGAAGGTGAGGTTGCCGGACGGCGCCCCGGCGGCCGAGACCGTACAGGCGGTGTCGCCGGCCTTGACCGTGAGCGACTGCGGGTTGCCGCCCGGGTCGGCGGGGGCGGCGTTGTCGGTGCAGCCGGCCGTCGCGAGCGCCAGCGTGGCGAGCAGGGCGAGCGAGCAGCGTTTCATCCGGGAGTGGTTCATCAGGCTCCTTGGGTACGGGCCGCCGCGGGCACGGCCGACGTCGAGCGGCCGCGGCGGTTGATCATGGTCAGAAAGATGATCATCGTGGGAACGGCGTAGCCGACCCAGGCGATCAGTTCCAGCCACGTGGTGGCGGGGGAGAAGTTGAAGACGCCCTTGAGCAGGGTTCCGTACCAGGAGGTCGGCGGGATCGCCGCGGACACGTCGAAGGCCAGATCGTGCAAGCCCGGCAGGAATCTCGCCTCCTGCAGGTCATGCACTCCGTACGACAGCACACCGGCCGCGATGATGATCAGGAACGCACCGGTCCAGGTGAAGAAGCGGGTCAGGTTGATCTTGATCGCGCCGCGGTAGAACAGGTAGCCGAGCAGCACCGCGACCACGATCCCGAGCAGCGCACCGACCAGCGGGACGACGGTGCTGGACCCGGCCCGCAGCGCCGTCTGGGTCGCGGCCCAGAGGAACAGTGCGGTCTCCAGGCCTTCCCGCCCGACGGCGAGCAGCGCGACGACGACCAGCGACCAGGCCCGCGAATCCGCGGCGGAGTCGATCTTGGTCCGCAACTGGCCGGACAGGCCCTTCGCGGCCCCGGCCATCCAGAAGATCATCCAGGTGACGAAGCCGACCGCGATGATCGACAACGTCCCGCCGATCAGCTCCTGCGCCTCGAAGGTCAGCCCTTTCGGGCCGAAGGTCAGCAGGGCCCCGAACAGCAGCGACACCGCGACGGCCAGGCCGACCCCGAGCCAGATCCGCGGCAACAGGTGCCGCCGGTCGGACTTGACCAGGTAGGCGACCAGGATGCTGACCACCAGCGCGGCCTCGAGACCCTCGCGCAGGCCGATCAGGAAGTTCGCCACCATGATGCCCCTCCGACTGCCTCAGGGTGAGGCTTGCCTAAGCTAACGCCGGGCTGGTCTCGTGGCAAGCGGTCCGCGTGATTAGGGTTGGCGCATGCAGGCATGGCGCGCTCCGGGGATCTCCCGCCTGCCGGGATCGGACGGAACGGTCTCGGTGTACGACACCTCCAGCGGGGCCGTCGTCCCCGTCGGTCCAACGTCCGGCACGGCCCGGATGTACGTGTGCGGCATCACGCCGTACGACGCGACCCACCTCGGGCACGCGAACACCTACGTGGCGTTCGACCTGCTGAACCGGTCCTGGCGCGATGCCGGGCTCGAGGTCGCCTACGTCCAGAACGTCACCGACGTCGACGACCCACTGCTGGAGCGGGCCGAGCAGACCGGGGTCGACTGGGCCGAGCTGGCGGCGGAGCAGACCGAACTGTTCCGGACCGACCTGGCCGCGCTCAACGTGCTGCCGCCGGACCACCTGATCGGCGCGGTCGAGTCGATCGACGAGGTGGTCGGCCTGATCGAGAAGCTGCGCGAGATCGACGGCGCGATCTATCCGGTCGCCGATCCCGAGCATCCTGATCTCTATTTCGCCCGCGCCGCCGACGGCCGGTTCGGCAGCCTGTCCAAGCTCGGCGCCGAGGCGGTCACGATCTTCGGCGAGAACGGCGGCGACCCGGACCGGGCCGGCAAGAAGGACCCGCTGGACTGCCTGGTCTGGCGGCTGGCCCGCGACGGCGAGCCGAGCTGGGAGACCGCGCTCGGCGCCGGCCGTCCCGGCTGGCACATCGAGTGCACCGCCATCGCGCTGCGCTACCTCGGCCCGGAGTTCGACGTGCAGGGCGGCGGCCGGGACCTGATCTTCCCGCACCACGAGATGTGCGCGGCCGAGGGCCGGGTGGCGACCGGCCGCGAGTTCGCGAAGGCGTACGTGCACAGCGGGATGGTCGGCCTGAACGGCGAGAAGATGTCCAAGTCGAAGGGCAACCTCGAGCTGGTCTCGCGGCTGCGCGCCGCCGGCGCCGACCCGATGGCGATCCGGCTGGCCCTGCTCTCCCAGCACTACCGCGCCGACTGGTCCTGGACCGCGGACCTGCTCACCGAGGGCACCGAGCGCCTCGATCAGTGGCGCGAAGCCGTCCGCCGGGATGCCGGCATCGACGCCACCGAGACCCTGGCCAAGGTCCGCGCCGCCCTCCGGAATGATCTTGACGCCCCGGCCGCCCTGGCCGCCATCGACGCCTGGGCCGGCGCCACCCTGACCATCGACGGCGACGACTCCCAGGCCCCCGCCCTGATCGCCCAAGCCACCGACGCCCTCCTCGGCATCTCCCTCTAACCCCCACCTCCAAGCCCCCGCCTCCAAACCCCGCCGACCGGGCACAAAAGCAGCCGTTCTGGCGGCGTGTCGCTGCAGAGGTGCCCGGTCGATCCCGGTGGGCTCCGGCTGGGCCCAGAGCAGAAAACCCGTTGCTGACGAGCGGGCCGGCCCTGTTACGTTGCAGGTCCAAGGTCAGATCCGGGCACACCCCGGAGCACTCGACCACAGCGACTCACAACGAGCCGCGTGGTGGTGAGGTGCTCCGGGTTCCTGGTTTCCGGAGTCCGCTTCACTTCCGCGCGGTGCGTGGAAGGAACACGTGATCACCATGGTTCTCGATCCCGACCACACCGAACCCGAGCGCCAGATCGGGCCGCGCCGGTACTCCGAGAGACTCGGCGTGATCGATGGCGCCCAACTCCAGGCCGTCGCCGACGAGTTCGGACTCGGCCGCGTCCTCGCCGCCGAGCCGGCTCCCCAGGGCCTGTTCGGCCAGATCATCTTCCTCACGACAACCGACGGTGAGTACGCGATGCGGGGAAACCCGCACGGGCACGGCCACCTCACCAAGGAGCGCCGGGTCGCGCAGCTGATTCACGAACGGTCGTCGTTGGCCGCGCCGTGGCCGTACCTGATCAGCGAGGACACCGAGCTGTTCGGCTGGACGTACGCCGTCATGCCCAGACTGCCCGGCGCGAACGGCTCCGAGTTCTGGGACGCGGCCGATGACACGCAGCAAGTCGCGATCGCGGCGACCTGTGGCGAAGCACTGGCTCGGCTGCACGAGACGACCTCACCGTTCTTCGGGCCGTACGACTTCGAGCGCGACGCGTTCACCGCGTTGGACGACTACCCGGGTTGGGTGGTGCAACGCCTCGAACAGTGCCGCACGACGTGCCGCGAGGTCGACGCGCTGCGGGCCGAGGACGAGAGCTTGATCGACAGCGTGATCGAGGAAGGCGTCGAGGCGCTGGCCGAGCCGTTCGAGCCGGTCCTCGTCCATCACGACTTCAGGCCGGGCAACCTCAATCTCCGACAGACGAATCATCGCTTCGTCGCCACCGGCGTCTTCGACCTGTTCGAGGCCTACCTGGGCGACGGTGAGGAGGACCTGGTCCGGATGCTCCGGACGGTCCGGACGGACGAGCAGCGCCGAGCCTTCCTCGACGCCTACACGGCTCACCGGCCGCTGCGGCCGGGTGCCTCCCGACGCCTCGCGCTGTACGCCCTCGCCGACTGGCTGATCATCTGGGGGTGCGGCCAACGACACCACGTCTGGTTCGAGGACGACGACACCCTCCGCGGCACGGCCGGCCCGATCATCGACGCGGCCCGACGAGCCGGCTCGGCCTGACGGGCTGAATTCCTGCACCCGATCGATCGCGCCGTCCCCTCGACCTTCGCTGCGGACCTGGCCCGCGCCCGGCTCCCTGCGCCGACCCGGCACCTCTGCAGCGACACGCCGCCAGATCGGCTGCTTTTGTGCCCGGTCGGCGGTACGGCGGAGCCTCGGTCCGGCTAGTGGTGGGGGTCGCGTGGCGCTGCCGGTGGCCGCTGCCAGCCGGCCGGGTCGGGGGCGACCCGGCTGTTGGTCACATCCAGGTCTCTGGCCGCCTTGGCTCGGCCGTTGGCGATGCGCAGGAAGTTGTTGACCATGTGCCTTCCGATCTCCCGATTGGCCTCCGACTGCCGTTGGCGCAGGTCGTCCACGGTTCCGTGCTCAAGGGCCCGGACGGTGCCGAACCCGTCCGGCGCCGGCCGGGTGATCCAGCGGTCCACGATCACCTCGTCCTTGGTGCTCGGCCGGATCTCGGATCGGTCGTAGGGACCCGGGTCCCAGGGCCGTCCGGTCTGGGGCTCGAGCTCCGGGAACACGCTGATCAAGTAGGCACCGAGGGCCTGGTCGCTGACCGGACCGAGGCCGAGTTTGAGCTTCAGATCGTCGGGGTCGGTCGCGGTCGAGCCGATCCGCAGCACGTCCGCCGAGGTCAGTTCCTCGGGCTTGATGGCGACCTCGATGGGCCTGCTCGCTGACTCGGCATCGGAGGGAGCCAGGCCGAACCTGGTGGTCCAGTCGTCTTGCTCGATCAGCCGCTGCCAAGAGTCAGGACCGCCGAGGGGGTTGGCCTCCGGATAGCCGACGACCGTCACTTCATGGATCGGCTGTACGCCCTCGGCCGCGGGAGCAGTACCACCGCCACCCCCACCACCGCCGCTGGGTGGTGTGACGCCTTCGGTCATCAACTGGCCGTCCCTGCCGTAGCGGTCGGTCGCCGGTTTGAGGGTGTCGGCGGTGGTGGTGAGGTGATCAAGATCGACCCGGTCGTCCAGATAGCGCTGCCCGAAGTCGTCCCTGGGCCCGGTGCCCCGGGCGGTCGGGCCATGGGCCGGCTGGTCGGCCTGGGGTGCGGCCTGAAGTTCGTTCATCGTTGTTGTCCTTCCAGATGTTTCGCGACCCATTCGGCATCGGCGAACAGGACCGTCGGATCCCGACGGTCGCGTCGAAGCGCGGTCTCCAGCGCGGAGGGCCGCACGGCCCCGTACGTCACCGCGTCCCGTGCCTCGACGTCGGCGAGGTCCGTGAGCAACCACTCCGTCACGATCCGTTGCCGTTCGGTCCGAGTGGCGCCGGGGACGTATTGATCGTCCTCCCTGCCGACAGCCATGGCGTGCCGGGTGCGTTCCCAGCGGTATGGCATCGCAAGGTGATCAAGTTCGTCGCGCCCACAGCCGGCGGAGGCGCCCGCCAGCACCCGCCGCAGGGCGGCCGTGACGTGGACGGCGAGCTGGTCGCCGCCGGTTTCTGGTGCCAGGACGGCCGATCGATGTGCCACCGCCGCGTCGACCGCCTGCGCCAGCGAACAGTCCAGCGTTCGACGGTCCGTGCCGGGCACCGGCCGGCGGGGAAGTGGCAGCGGCTGTCCGGTGAGATGGGCGACCACGGCCAGCTCGGCCCAGATCACGAGCCACGGTTCGGTGGCCTGCAGGTTGGCGGCCGTTCGGAGTTGTCGCAGCGTGCACGGCTCGGCGAGGCATTCGGTGCCGCAGGTCGGGCTGCGGCGCCCGATCACCGCCGTGATCGGCTCTGCGGGTGGCGGCGGGGATTTCTCGACCGCGGTGCCGTCCGGAACCCGGATCAGGATCGGGCGATCCATTCCGTCGGCGAACACGGCGCCCTCGCCGGGCAGCAGCGAGACCAGCTGGCGGGAATGCGCGGCGTCGATGTTCATCGTGGCTCCGACGCTGTCCCGGTCGTCCTGGGCCGGCAGTCGATGAACGATCTTGACCGGTGTTCTTGATCACGTCGGCGGTCAGCTTGCTCGGGATCTGCTCGGCGATGATCAACCCTTCGCCGTACGACCGCACCTCGGCCAGCAGGGACGCGAACAGCTCAACGGCGTGCGCCGCCGCGCCGGTCTGGCCGACTGGGGCAGCCCGCAGCAGCCGGTGGGCTTCCTCGATCACCGTCAGATGGGCGAGACCGGGCCGGGTTCCGTCGCGCGCCGCGACTCGCAGGTGCTCGGACAGCCTGATCAAGATCACCGCGATCAGGAAGGCCTTGTCGGCGTCGTCCCCGACGTCTTCGATCTCCAGGACGACATTGCGCCGATACAGTTCGGCGAAGTCGAGCGGATGACCGCCCTCGAGGAATCGTCCGGTAGTTCCCAGCCGGAGACTGCCCAGTCGGACGTCGATGAAGCCACGTACGTTGTCGGCGATGTCCTTGCCGTAGCCGATCTCCGTGACCACGGCGGCCGCGACGCGCTGCAGATCGCCCAACGTCGGGTAGCGCAGCCGGCGACCCGGGTGCGCGGGTTCGCCGAGCGTCAGATCCCAGCCCAGCTCCTCATAACAACGGGTGAGTGCGGCCGCGAGGATCTGCGGGAACGGCTCCTGCGCTTCGAAGGCGGCCAGGAACGAGGCCCGCAACAGGTCGACGTGGGACTGCAGACTGAAGCCGGGCGCGGGCTCGAACGGATTCATCCCGGCCGGCGGCACACGTGGATCCCCGGGCCGGATCACGGTCACCGCGCTGCCGAGCCCGGTCAACCGCTGGGCCATCCGCGCGTACTCGGCCTTGGCCGGTTCGATGACCAGCCAGGGGATCCCTGACCGCGTCGCCTCGGTGAGCAGATGCCGGATCGTCTGCGACTTGCCGCCGCCGGTCGCACCGCAGACGAACAGATGCCGGTTCAGGGTGTGCTCGCCGATCGCCATGTCACCCGCTGCGGAGCGTGCCTGATCGAGTACGGTGCCGAGCCGGATCGTTTCGCCGACCGGCTCCGGCGTCACGTCGAACGTGTGCGGCTCGGTCATGCGCAACCCTGGGAGTTCCCGTTCCGGTGGCCGTAGCAACGCGGCCAGCAGCTCGGGGCCACAGGTGAACGACGGTCCCGCCGCTCCGACCGGCGCGGCCGGTCCGGCGGGTTCGAGCAGGTAGGGCAAGCCGTCGAGTTCACTGGCCGCGCACAGCAGACCGGCCACCGTCGTCGCTCCGGTGGGAGTGACGCCGCCGACGCTTACCTGGACGCGCCAGGCACCGGCGCGCCGGGCCCGGCTGAGTTCCCGGTGGCGGGCCCGCCTGCGTTCCAGTTCGACCCGGTTGGCCTCGCCGACCTCGGCCCGCGACAGCGGAAGGATCTCGCGGGTCAGGGCCTGCAGCTCGGCTTCCACCTCGGCCCCGGGCACCGGCTCGGCCATGATCATCCACGCGAAGGGTACGTCGAGGTGCGCGACGTGACGATCGAAGGAGCCGCGCCGGGCGCTGTTGGGTTGGGGCCCGGTGTCGGGGGCCCACAACGCGTCCGGCCGAGCCAGACACGGTACCCAGGACGGGAAGGCTCCAGTCAGCTCGGCGACCTCCTGGTCGGTCGCGCCGATCGCCTTCGCGCCCGGAGGGAAGAGCACCGGGGCCGGCCCGTCGGCCGCCGCAACCGCCGGCGGGAAGTGCGGCCGGCCACCCACCAGGATCCGGAGTCGGCTCCGGCCGGGTGCCCGGACCCAGATCATGATCAACGACGGCTCCGGCGCACCCGACGCGAGCAGGTCGCGGTGGGACCCGATGAGCGGAGCTGCCAGGGGCGCGGATCGGCCGGGTTCGGCCATCCCGTACTCCTGGTCGCCGTCGCCCGGGCTCGGTACGGAGATCAGCCGGTGGAACCGGAATCCGTGCCAGGTCGTGATCATGATCGGTCCTTGGTCAGCGGAGTGTCGGAGACCCGGTCGAGCATGCAGATGCCCGGATTGCTGTCGGCGAAGGTCACCTGGCGAGCCGGTCCGGTGTTGTCGACCAGGATGAAAGCCGTCTCCGGCAGGTCGAGGATCTCGGTCGGCTCGACGGCGAACTCGTACACCCGGCTGGTCGAGGTCGACGTCCCGAGGTTGTCCGCCATGGTCCAGTTGCGGGTGCCGGTCCAGGCGTGCCCGCGGGTGTCGGACAGATTCTGCCGCCGGCCGGGGACGCCGGACCGGCTCTGCTTGCGGCCGGAGGCCTGGGAGGTGTTCGCGGCGAAGCTGTCGCCGCCGCCTTCGGTGAGTGTCGTGCCGACCTGGCGGGTCACCTGGTTGACCACGAACCGGTGGCCCTTGCCGATGAACTCGGCCGCGAGGTTCGCTTCCCGGTGGTTGTACAGCTTCATGATCAACACCGCTCCGCCGCTGCCCAGCGACGTTTCCCAGTGGCCCTGCGGCTGCTCGATCAGCTGGACCAGCGGCACCCCGCCGCGGCGGGCCCGGTCGGACAACGAGCGCAGCGTTCGCTCCCCGAGATGATCAGCGCCGGCGACCACCAGCACGCCGTCCAGGCCACCGCGGTCGATCTCCTGCTCCACCAACTGGATCAGCAACTCCTCGATCGGGCGATGAAGATCATCACGACGTCCGTCGGTGGCGAGTACGGATACCGAATCCCTGCTCCACAAGGGAAAGCCGGAGGCGTCCACGGGAATGAACCGGTGCAGCAGGTCGAGCTGGCTGGCGGCATGGCGGAGCAGTCGGCTGGTCCAGTCGTCCTGATCGATGTCGCCGATCCGCTCGACCAGACGGGTCACCTCGACGTCCGACAAGTCGTCGGCCCGGCCCTTCCGCAGCACCCTGATCCCGGCGGCCAACCGGCCGAACGTCGGTGCACCGTCGAGGCAGTCGAGCACGGCGCGCAGAACATCGGTGATCACGCGACACTCCTCCTGCCGATCTTCCTCGCCGCCGGTCAGCACTCGGCCGAGCCGATCGGCAATCTGCTCGCGACTGAGTCCGGACAACGCGGCGCAGGGTGGTGGCCGGAGTACGTCGTCGAAGGCGACCGTGCGGGTGGTTCGCCCGGCGACGCGGGCGATCTCGAGCAGGCCTCCACCGACGTCCGACCCGGTGAGATCGAGCAGCGTGATTCGGTGCCCGGCCGCCAGCATCGAACCGCCGAGCGTCACCAGCAGGCTGGCCCAACCGTGTCGGTGCGGGTCGCCGCCGAACACGTCGACCCGGGTCGGTTGCCCGGCCGGTCGAACGGGGAACCACAGCGCCCCGCCCGCCCGCCGGGCGGCGTCCTGCGCGACCGCTGCGGCCGACTGGGCGTGCTGCCGCTGCGCGATCGACCACCGCTGCAGCGCCTGGTCGTGACGGGCCCGTTCCTCGTCGCGCATGATCAGGTACGGCCGCTCGAAATTGCGCAGGTTGCGGACGGCGTACCAGAGACCGGCTACCGCACGCAGAACCCAGAGCGCGAGCAGGCCCGCGGCAGCGAGGAAGGCGACGTCGAGCACCGCCCCCGCCCCGAACTCGTCGGCCTGCTCCTCGATCACGAACCGATAGGTGGAGAACGCGGCCAGCAGGACCAGGATGCAGGCCCCACGCCAGAACACCCGGGTCACCGCAGCCGACCGGGCGTCCCGAAGCGCCGTCTGGTCGGGCCGCGGCGGCTCGACCCAGGTCGGGCGCGGGGCGAGATCGGCCGGCGCCGGGGGAACGTCCGGCACCGGCGCCGCCTCCCAGCCCCAGCGGGCCGGCGGCGCGACGAGTCGCGGCGCCAACTGCTGGGCCCAGTGGTCCCGTCCGGACCTGGCCGGACTGCTCGGGGCGGGACTGCTCATAGCCGGTTGGCTCACGACTGGCTGGTCAGCCAGCTGACCAGTTCCTCGAACCAGCCCGGGTACACCGCGGTGGCGACCTGGGTCACGACCCAGATGGCGAACACGGTCGCGGCCAGTCCGATCAACTGGCTGAGGAAACCGCCGCCGCCCGAGGCCCGGTGATTGTTGTTCCACGCGGCGCGATGCGCCTGCTGGGCGGCCTGGAAGGCTGCGTTGGCGTCGAAGCTAGCGCCGTAGCCCGGTCGATATCCGGAGTTGTCCATGATCGTCTCCTGGTCTCGTTGTGCTTACCGCACAACGGTGGCCCGGGACGGCCAGGATCGGATCGGTGGTTCTACGGAGACCCGGTACGCATTCCGTCCCGGACCCAGGTCGCGATCAGCGTGCGGTTGGCCAGCCCGAGCTTGGTCAGGACGTGCTGGACGTGGGTCTCCACGGTCCGTTCGGACAGGTGCAGCAGGGCCGCGATCTGGCGATTGGTGAGCCCCTCCGCGAGATGGCCGGCCACTTCCCGTTCCCGCCGGGTCAGCGGCCCGGTCTGCCGACCGGAACTCTCCGCCACCAGCGCCTTAGCATCACTGAGCAGCGGTGCCATGCCCATGGCCCGCGCGGCGGCCGCGGCGGCGGTCGCCAGTGCGGTCGCCTCCTCCGAGTCGCCTGCCCGACGGCGCCGGATCAGCACGCGGCCCAGGAGATACCTGCTCAGCGCCGCGAAGGGCGGCAGGCCGACCCGTTCGTTGGCCTCGACGGCGAGCCGCAGCTCACGTACGGCCTCGTCGAGAGAGCCGTCGGCGGCGGCCGCCATCCCGAGGTACATCCGGACCGAGCCGTTCACCAGTAGGGCCCCGGCCCCACCGGCCACGAAGAGGTCCGGATGTTCACGCAGCAGCGCGGCTGCCGTTCGGACATGTTCGGGCGGCCCGAGCGCGGCCGCGACCTCGACGTAGGCGGCGGCCAGTGGCAGCCGAACCGTGATCGGTATCGAGGCCGGGCCGTCGGCGGACGCATAGAGCCTGCGGGCTCGGTCGAGATCTCCCCGGCGTAGGCAGTCGACGGAGACCGCGACGCTGACGACCGGTGGAACCCCGCGCTCGAAGACTTCGAACATCGCGTCCGGGAACAGCTCGGTACGGCCGGTCAGCGCGGCGAGTGAGCTCAGGACGGTCATCGGCAACCCGGCCAGCGACGCGTGCTCCCGGGCGTGTGCCTCGACCAGGGCCAGGCAGGCCCGCGTCGCGGTGATCGCCTCGTCGAAGCGGCCGCGGGCCAGGTCGATGGTGGCCTGGCTCCGCAGCGAATGCCATTGCGCCAGCGGGCCGCGAACCGACTCGGCCAGGACACGGATTGGACCCAGCTCGGCCTCGGCCTCGTCGATCCGGCCGAGCATGAGCAGGGCGTCGTACCGCCACAGCCGCCCCCACAACGCGGCGTCGTGGTCATGCTCGGCGGTGGCGAGCGCGAGCATCCGGTCGCCGAGCCGAAGCCGGTCGGACACGCCGTCCGGACCGGAGCGCACCATCTGGCGGGCGCGCAGCGCGGACCGGAGGGCCGCGCCGTCGCCCACCCGCTCAGCCATCGCCAACGCCTCGACGGAGATCCGTTCCGGTCCCGGGCCGCCGGCGAATCCTGCCTCGCCCGCCTGCAGCGCGAGCAGCCGGACCCGCAGCGGGCTGTCCTCTGCCGGCAGCCCGGCCAGTGCCTCGGCGGCGATCGCGCCGCCCTGGAAAGTACCCCAGGGATCGGCGACGCCTTCGACCGCCAGCGCCGTCTGGCCGAGGGCCACCGGGTCGTCCGCCTCCCGGGCGGCGGCGGCCGCGGCGGTCAAGGTGGGCATGCCGCGGGACAGGTTGCCGGCCCGGATCAGCGCCAACCCGGCACCGCACAGGAGGCGGGAACGATCTGCCGGGGCCAGGTCGGCGCCGGTGTCGTTGGCCTGTTGGAACAGCTCGGCTGCTGACTCCCATGCGAGTTGGCCGAGGGCCTCGTTCGCCGCGCGCTCGGCCCACTCGGTGGCCAGTTCCGGATCGCCGATCGGCAGCGACGCGAGCCGGTGGTGGGCGATCTCGCCGACCCGCTCGGCTGCATCCGAGCGGGCGCTCAGGACCTCCGCCAGCCGCGCGTGGGCGGTGAGCCGGGACGTGCTTGACAACCCGAGCCGCGCGGACTCCCGGACCAGATCGTGGGCGAACTGCCACCGGCCCGGACCAGCGATCAGGCCGGCAGTTGCGGCATCGTCCAGGTCGGACAGCACCTGCGGAACGGGCCGGCCGGTCACCTGGGCCAGGATCGACGGGTCGAGGAACTCGCCGAGCGCGGCCGCGACCGTGATCAAGTCCCGGCTGGAGTCGCCCAGCCGACCCAGCCGAGCCCGTACGGCATCGACCACGAGGTCCGGCAGGTCGTCGGTCGAACCCAGCAGCCGGGCCAGTTCGCCGACGAAGAACGGATTGCCGCCACTGCGTCGCCGGATCCGGCTGGCCAGGTCGCCGGACACCGCGGCTCCGGTCGAGCGCTTGAGTTGCTCGCCCACCTCCGCGTCAGTCAGCCCGGTCAGCCGGATCCGGGTCAGCACCGGTTCCTGAGCGAGGGCCGCCAGGACGTCCGTGAGGGCGGCCGCCTCAGTGTCGCGATAGGCGGCCAAGATCAGCACCGGCGACCCGGCGATGCCGCGGGCCAAGTGGACCAGCAGCGCCAGCGACGCGGCATCGGCCCACTGCAGATCGTCCATGACGATCACCAGGCCCGACGGTCCGGCGGCTTCGCGAAGATCATCGGCGACGGCCTCGAAGGCTTCGAACCGTGCTTCTGGATGGCTGGATCCCGGGCTGCCGAGCCGGTCCGGCAGCGGCCGTTGCAGCGAGCGGTACACCTGCCGGATCATCCAGTACGGCGGGCAGCCCTCGTCCTCACTGGCCCGGCCCCAGCCGATCGCCAGACCGGCGTCGGCGCCGTCGACCAACTCCCGGGCCAGCCGGGTCTTGCCGATGCCCGGCTCACCGGCCAGCAGCACCACCTGGCCCAGTCCCGAGGCCATGCGGGCCAGCCGCTCCCGTACCCGCGCCAATTCGTCCGCCCGGCCGACGAAATCCTGCACACCCGAATCCTATCGGCGGGAATAGGGCTGCGAGGATGGGAGTTGACAGGTTCGTTCAAGCTCGCGCGTGTTCCGGGGTCGGTGCAAGTCCGAACCGGCGGTGACAGTCCGCGACCCGGCCTCAGGGCCGGTTGATGTGGTGAAACTCCACGACCGACGGTGAAAGTCCGGATGGGAGGAACCGCGGGGGTCGTGGCCTGCGCCGCCGGCGTGAGCGCGTACCCCGTCCACCCCGGTCTGCATGCGCCCGGAGAGTGGAGAGGTCAGTGGGTTTCTCGGAACTGCTGCTTGGCTTCCTGAACGCCAAGCTCGACATCGGCCCAGGCATCCTGTGGCGGGAGATCATCGGCAACGGGTTCGGGCTGGCCAGCGCGATCCTCGGCATGCAGCGCCGGGTCGCCGCGTGGCCGATCGGGATCATCGGCAACATCCTGCTCTTCACGGTCTTCCTCGGCGGCGTCTTCCACACCCCGCAGGACCTGGACCTGTGGGGCCAGGCCGGCCGGCAGATCTTCTTCTTCGCGGTGAGCGTCTACGGCTGGGTCCGCTGGTACGGCTACCGCAAGTCCCACGCCGGCGAGAAGGCGGGCGTGCAGCCGCGCTGGGCCGGCTGGCGGGGCCGGCTGCAACTGGCGATCGCCGCGGTGATCTTGTGGGTTGCGTTCTACTTCGGCCTGTCGGCGCTCGGCTCCTGGGGCCCGGCGGCGGACGCCTGGATCCTCACCGGCTCCATCCTGGCCACCTACGGCATGGCCCGCGGCTGGGTCGAGTTCTGGCTGATCTGGATCGCCGTCGACGCGGTCGGTGTGCCGCTGCTGCTGGGCGCCGGGTTCTACCCGTCCGCGATCATGTACGTGATCTACGGCGGCTTCTGCCTGGCCGGCTTCGTGGCCTGGTGGCGGCTCGAGCGCAACCCCCGGCCGGAGGTCCAGCCGCAGCAGGTGACCCAAGCTCGGTAGACCACTTCGCGCAGGCCCGCCCGGGCGGCAGCGGGCGGGCCGTGGCGCAAACGTACGGCGGACAAGAGGATCCGCGTCCTGGCCCGGCCGGACCATGATCATCAACGGCGGTCCGCAGGTCTAGCGGCACTGGTTCCGGCCTGCTCCGACCCCGGTCCGGCGGGGATACCGTTCGGCGCACCGACTGATGATCAACATCAGCCCGATCGGTCGAGGAGCAGACATGTCCGGATCGGTCCCGCGTCGCCTGTCGCGACGCACCGTGCTCGGCACGGCAGCACTGGGAACCGTGGCGCTCGGCGGTTGTGCGATGGGCGGCGCCGGCTCCGGCGGCCCGGCCACGCCGCGGCCGACCAGCGCCGACAACCCGTTCGGCGCCGCCGTCGACAAGCCGGTCGAGTTCTTCAACTTCGAGGGCGGCTACGGCCACGACTGGTTCGACGTGCCGACCCGCCTCTACAACGCCCGGTTCCCGGACTCGGCGGTGACGTACAAGAGCAGTCAGGACCTGCCCAAGGAACTGCAGCCGCGGTTCGTCGACGGCACTCCGCCGGACCTGATCGGCAACGTCGGCCTGGACACCGCCGGCCTGGTCAAGCAGGGCCGGCTGGTCGACCTCGGGCCGGTGCTCGAGGCGCCCGCGTACGACACCGAGGGCAAGACGGTGGCCGAGACGCTGCTGCCGGGCGTGGCCGAGGTCGGCGTCTACGACGGCAAGCGCTACTCGGTGCCGTCGGGCTACGGCCTGAACGCGGTCTGGTGCTCCGGCAAGCTGCTGGCCGAACACGGCTGGAGCTATCCGGAGACCTTCGACGCGATGCTCGCCCTGTGCGAGGAGATCAAGCAGGCAGGGCTCGCGCCGTGGACCTACCAGGGCAAGTACCCCGGCTACATGTGGGGGCCGATCATGGGCACGGCCGAGAAGGCCGGCGGCCGGGAGCTCGGTCTGGCCGTCGACAACCTCGAACCCGGGGCCTGGCAGCAGGAGGCGCTGGTCGAATCGGCCGCCCGGTACGGCGAGTTGCACGCCCGCGGCTACATCCTGGACGGGACGGCCGGGCTGACCCACACCCAGGCCCAGACCTACTGGGCGCAGGGCAAGGCGGTCTTCATCCCCTGCGGTGCGTGGCTGGAGAACGAGCTGGGCGAGATCGCGCCGCAGGACCTGGAGATGACCGCCAAGCCGGCTCCCGGCCTGGGCGCCGGCGACGCGCTGCCGTTCGCGGCCTGCAACGGCGGGCCGGGCGGTGACCTGCTGGTCGCCGCCGACGCACCGAACCCCGGCGCCGGGATGGAGCTGCTGCGGGCGATGCTGTCGGTCGAGGCCAGCCGCCGCCGGATCGAGGTGACCCGCTCGCTCGGCATCGTCAAGGGCGCCGCCGACGGCGCCGACATCTCGTTCGCCATGACCTCGATGAGTTCCATGATCGAAGCCGCCGGCGCCGACGTCGGCAGCTACTGGATGTTCGGCACCTGGTACCAGGCGCTGCAGAAGGAGGTCGACAACGCGACCGGTGCGCTGCTCACCGGCGCCGTCGACGCGAAGGGGTGGGCGGCCCGGATCCAGAAGAAGGCGGACGCGATCGCGGCCGACTCGTCGGTGACCAAGTATCGCCGCGAAGCGCGCTGACGCCGAGGCCCGATGCATCACCACAAGTGGCGCTTCATCCTGTCCGCGCTGGTCGTCCCGGTCACCCTGTACGTGATCTTCGTCGTCTCCCCGTACTGGCAGGCGGTCTGGATCGCGATGACGGACTGGGGCGGCTACTCGGCGACCTGGAACTTCGTCGGCCTGGACAACTTCGTCCGGGTGCTCCGCGACGCCGAGTTCCTCCGGGCGCTCGGCCACAACGTGATCATGCTCGTCGTCTGCCCGGTGTTGATCATCCTGCTCGGCCTGTTCCTGGCCACCATGATCACCTTCGGCGGTTCGGGCCGCTCCGGCCACCGGGCGGTGACCGGGGTCCGCGGCGCCGGCTTCTACCGGGTCGTCTACTTCTTCCCCAGCGTGCTGTCGATCGCAGTGATCGCGGTGATGTGGCAGGCCGTCTTCGAACCCCGCAACGGCCTGCTCAACGGCTTCCTGTCCGCGGTCGGGCTGGGCGGGCTGCGCCAGGTCTGGCTGGGTGACCCGCGCACCTCGCTGGCCAGCGTGATCGCCGTCATGGTCTGGGTCTCGGCCGGCTTCTACGTCGTGCTGTTCACCGCGGCGATGGCCTCGATTCCGACCGAGATCATCGAGGCGGCGCTGATCGACGGCGCGAACCGCTGGGCGACGTTCTGGCGGATCGTCCTGCCGCTGGTCTGGTCGCCGGTGCAGACCGCGATCATCTTCCTGATCATCGGCGCGCTGGACGGCTTCGCGGTGGTCCAGATCCTGACCAACGGGGGACCGGACAACTCGAGCACGGTGATGTCGCTCTACATGTACGACACCGCGTTCAAGTCGAGCAACTTCGGCTACGCGTCGGCGATCGGGGTCACCCTGCTGGTGATCACGCTGGTGCTGACCACGGTGACGTTGCGGCTGACCCGGCGGGAGGTGTGATGACGCGCTTCGGCCGGGCGGTGCTCGGCGCGCCGGCGCAGGTGATCCTGCTCTGCTGGGCGGTGATCGTCTGCGTCCCGATGCTGTGGTCGTTCGTCAGCTCGTTCAAGTCGGACCCGGAGATCTTCGAGAGCCCGTGGTCGCTGCCGGCGGTCTGGCGCTGGGACAACTTCGCCCGGGCCTGGAACCAGTCCAACATCGGCGCGTACTTCCTCAACACGATCATCGTCGTGACCTTCGGCCTGATCCTGACCCTGGCGCTGTCCTCGGTCGTCGCGTACGTGCTCGCCCAGTTCCGGTTCTTCGGCCGCACCTTCCTCTACTACCTGTTCGTCGGCGGGATGGCGTTCCCGGGCTTCCTGGCCCTGGTCCCGTTGTTCTTCGTGGTCAAGAACATGGGCCTGCTGAACACCTTCACCGGCCTGATCCTCGTCTACGCGACCCAATCACTGTCCTTCTCGGTGTTCTTCCTGACCGCGTTCTTCCGGTCGCTGCCGATGGAGCTCGCCGAGGCCGCGCTGCTGGACGGCTGCGGGCACTGGCGGGTGTTCTGGACCGTGATGCTGCCGCTGGCCCGGCCGGGCCTGATCAGCATCGGGATCTTCGACTTCCTCGGCATGTGGAACCAGTACGTGCTGCCGATCGTGCTGGTCACCGACCCGAACAAGTTCGTGATCGGCCAGGGCCTGGCGAACCTCGCCGTCAACCAGGGGTACGCCAGCGACTTCTCCGGCCTGTTCGCCGGGCTCACCATCGCGACCGTGCCCGTCCTGCTCGTCTACCTGATCTTCCAGCGCAAGATCACCGCGGGTATGACGGTGGGCGCCCTGCGCTGACCGGCGGAGCCGTCGGTTCGAGGATCTCCTCGCGCCGCCGAGCCGCGGCGATCACCGCCCACAGGCCGGTCAGCAGCAGCCCGGTGCCGAGCAGTTCGGAGCCGACCAGGGCGAACCGGTCCAGGTCGACGGCGAAGGTGACCGCGAGCTGGTCGAACGCGGTGATCGCCATCGCCGTGGCGAAGTAGCCGATCAGCGCCAGCGCCCGGGCCGGGCGGGGGAAGGCCGGCGAGTCCGCGTTGGCGTCCGCGGCCCCGGTGAGCAGGCCCCAGACCAGGCCGATGATCATCAGTGCGCCGCCGGTGCCGCCGAGCAGCCAGCCCAGCGGGTCGGCGACCAGCTCCCGTACGGTGATCGCGAGGCCGAGCACCAGGGCCAGTGCGACCGCCTCGGCCCGGACCGGAGTGAGCCGGCGTCGGATCGCCCAGCCGGCCGCGATGATCACGGTCACCGTGATCACGACGGCGGCCAGGTCGTCCAGGGTGACGGTCAGGAACGGGACCTCGAGCGTGATCAGCAACCGGACCAGGCAGAGCAGGGCGGCCACGACGGCGAGCTCGGCCAGGCCGCGCCGCCGCCGGTGTACGGCCACGGCGGCGATCACCAGCCCGGCGACGGTGGCCACCGCGAACCCGGCCGGCAGCGCGACGTTGGGCAGCCCGAGCCGCTCGGTCAGGTTGCCCGGCAGATAGCCGATCCCGGCCGTCCGGAGTAGGGGAGCGAGGCCGTACTCGGCCCGGGCCCAGATCCAGTTGATCATGAACGGCGCGACGACGGCGGAGCCGAGCACCAGCGTCACGGTACGAAACGGTGCGGGCAGCTGCGCCAGCCGGGTGTCCCCGGCGGCGGCCCGGCCGACCGCCAGCTCGCGCCGGTCGATCAGCAGGTCGACCAGCAGCCAGCCGAACCAGGTCAGCCCGACCACGGCGCCGCCGAAGGTCAGCCCGATCAGCTTCGGCAGCGGCGGCACGATCGAGGTCGACCAGCGGACCGCGACCGTGATCAACGCGGCCGGCACCAGCAGGGCGACCAGCACCATCAGCGCC
The DNA here is from genome assembly GCF_042666975.1 of Microlunatus sp. GCM10028923. Taxonomy (NCBI): domain Bacteria; kingdom Bacillati; phylum Actinomycetota; class Actinomycetes; order Propionibacteriales; family Propionibacteriaceae; genus Microlunatus; species Microlunatus sp. GCM10028923. Next base: position 392,884 of record NZ_JBHTFF010000001.1, read on the forward strand.
CGCGGCGAGATCCGCCGGCTGGCCAGCTCGACCAGCCAGCTCGCGCTGGACAGCGCCACCTCGGCCAGCGCGGCGCCGGACACGACCGTGAACGGCAGCGCGAAGACGCCGACGGCCATCAGCACGATCACCGACTCGAAGCTGACGTCGACCGTCCCGCCGGCCAGGGCCGGGACCAGCAGCAGCCGGAGCGAGGCGATCGTCCCGGCGCCGACCAGGGCCAGCAGCACCACGTACTCCCACCAGGCCCACCGGCCGAACCAGCGCCAGCAGCTGAACCCGATCACGGCGGCCAGCGCGATCCCGGGCCAGAGCAGCTGGTCCGGCCGTACGGCCAGCCGGGCGAAGCCGAGCGCCAGCACGATCGGGGCGAGCAACCCGACCAGCCGCAGGTACCACGGGGCGTGCAGCGAGGCCGCGCAGAGCAGCGGCAGCAGGGCCAGCGTGATCATGATCATGATGCCGAACAGTCCCGGCGGGATCCCGAACGCCGCGTCGCCCGGTGGCAGCGCGCGCCGCAGCGGACCCGCGACCAGCGCCAGGCCCACCGTGATCAGATAGACGGCGAGGCCGATCCCGACCAGCGGCCGCACCCCGCGCGGCCAGCCGTCACCGCGCAGCCGGCCGGACCGGACCGGATCCACCAGCACCCGCAGGAACAGTTCCTTGATCAACTGACCGGCCACGACGAGCGGCGACGGGCGCCGGTAGCCGTACGGCGGCGCGGCCGGGGGCAGCGGGTTCACCGGTACTCCCACCAGGCCGCGGTTTCCGGGTCGCGCTGCAGCGCCAGCAGCCCGGTCGGTGTCACGACCGGTGCCGGGTCGGGCTGGCCGAAGCCGGCCGGGAAGGGGAGCGTCGCGGCCGAACCGTCGGCCCGCCGGACCTCGATCCGGTCCTTCATGATCAGAGCGATCCCGTCGCCGACCCCGCGAGCCCCCGCGGCGGCCGGCGCAGCCCAACGCTGGTTGCCGGCGAGGTCGAGCGCGCTGGTGCTCTCGTCGCCGAAGATCACCACCTGGTCGGCCCCGCCGGTCAGCAGCGCTCCGGCCGGCACGGCCCGGGTCCAGCGGTGCCGGCCGTCCGCGGCGCCCCGGGCGACCAGCCAGTTGCCGACCTTGATCAGGACCAGGTCGCCGGCCAGGGCGACCTCGGTGCTGCGCTGATCGGCCGCGGCGCTCCAACGGTCCCGGCCGGTCGCGGCGTCGACGACGCGGACCGTGTCGCCGTCCAGGAAGACGATCGTGCGGTCGTCGAGCACCGGCGGCCAGGGCAGGTCACCGCCGTCGGTCTCCCAGCGGACCGCGCCGGTCCGGCCGTCCAGCAGCCGGAGCCGGCCGGAGGCGTCGGTGACCAGGGCGTCCGAGCCGAGCCGCGCGACGTCGACCACGGCGTCGTCGATCTCGTGCCGCCAACGCTGCCAGCCGTCGCTGCCGTACCCGATGATCATCCGGGCCGTCGTCCCGACCACCGTGGTGCCGCCGATCGTTGCGAGGCCACGAACCGAACCGCCGGGCCGGACCCGCCACAACTGCCCGTAGTAGGCCTCGGCCGGTTGTTCGTCGGGCAGCCGCTGCCAGCCGGTGATCACGCCGTCGACGTCCGCGATCACCAGCGTCGGGCCGGCCGCGGCCAGCCGGGACGGCCGGATCGCCGGGTGTTCCTGCCACCGCCCGGCCAGCCTGGTCAGGAACCGGAGCTGCCGTACCTCGTCCCCGTCCAGCCGAGGCAGCGCCGGCGAGGGATCGGCCGGCGCCTCCGGAGCGGGTACGGACCCGGCGGCCGGTTCCAGCACGTACGTCGGCGCCTCGGCCCCCGCCCAGCCGGCCTGCTCGCCGGAGCACCAGGTCGCGCCGAGCTGCACGGTCATCCCGCCGACGGCCAGCTCGGCGTTGGTGGCCAGGCAGAACGGCCGGCTCGGATGCGGACGGGTGGTGATCACCGCCTCGGCCGGCGCGGCCGCCGGGTCGTCGCCCGAGCCGGCGTCGGCGACGTTCTTGACCGCCGCGGTGCCGGTCCACCGGGTGGAACCGCCGGCCGCCGGGTCGGCCGCCAGCATCGGCAGCCCGGGACTGAACACGGCCCAACCGGCCGAATCCTGGTAGGCGCGCAGGGTGATCCCGTCGCCGACCTGGTACGCCAGCCGGAGCAGCCGGCCCTGCTGGTCGGGCCGGATCGCGTCGACCATCAGCCAGGCCCCGTCGCCCGGCGCTCCGAGCAGCCGACGGACCGGGGCGGTCAGCTCGGCCGGCCCGGCGCCCGGCTCACGGAGTCCCTGGTTGGCCTGCCAGGGCCGGCCGTCGGTGCCGTCGATCAGGACCGCGACCGGATCGCCCACCGGCAGGTAGCGCCCGATGCCGGGATCGGGCGCCGGCAGCCGGGTCGACGGGTAGGCCAGCGCCCAGACGATCCCGAGCAGCAGCAGCGGCACGACGACCCGGACCACCGCGCCGGAAACGCCGGGACGCCGCGGTCGGAAGGAGGGGCCCGCGACCCCTCGGCCCGGGCCGGCCGGCTCACCCGGCCGTTGCCAGGACCAGGGCTCGGCCGGCGGCAGGGGTCGGGCCATGGCCGGATTATGACACTGTGTCGTCGCCCCGTCCGGGCATCCGGATACGCTGACCCGCGTGACCGCGCCCGAAGCCCGTACGCCGAAGACGTTCGAGTCGCTGTTCGCCGAACTGAGCGCGAAAGCGGCCGGCGGGGACCCGAACTCCGGCACCGTGGCCCGGCTGGAAGCCGGCGTCCACGAGATCGGGAAGAAGATCGTCGAGGAGGCCGCCGAGGTCTGGATGGCCGCGGAGCACGAGTCGCGGGAGGCCGCCGCGGAGGAGATCAGCCAGCTGCTGTACCACCTGCAGGTGCTGATGCTCGCGCTCGACCTCGACCTCGACGACGTGTACGCGAAGCTGTAGCGGCCCCGCACTACGATGAGCGCCGTGACCGACACCCAGTCCCGCAACGGGACCCTCCGGATCGCCGTACCGAACAAGGGCGGATTGTCCGGGCCGGCCGCCGACATGCTGCGCGAGGCGGGCTACGCGCAACGCCAGCCGAACAGCAAGGACCTCGTGCTGTACGACGAGGCCAACGGCGTCGAGTTCTTCTATCTGCGGCCGCGTGACGTTGCGGTGTACGTCGGCGAGGGCGTGCTCGACCTCGGCATCACCGGCCGCGACATCGTGGTCGAATCCGGCGCCGCCGCGAACGAGGTGATGTCGCTCGGCTTCGGCGCCAGCCGGTTCCGGTTCGCCGCTCCGGCCGGCAGCGGCCTCGACGTGGCCGGGCTGGACGGGCTGCGGCTGGCGACCTCGTACCCGAATCTGGTCGCCGGCTACCTGGCCGAGCGCAACGTGACCGCCCGGCTGATCGAACTGGACGGAGCGGTGGAGTCGTCGATCCGGCTCGGCATCGCGGATGCGATCGCCGACGTCGTGGAGACCGGCACCACCCTGCGGCAGGCCGGCCTGGAACTCTTCGGCGACCCGATCCTCACGTCGGAGGCGGTCCTGATCACCAGTTCCGACCGGCCGGCCCCGCTCGGCCTTGATCAACTTCAGCGCCGGCTGAACGGCGTCCTGGTCGCCCGCAACTACGTGATGATGGACTACGACGTGTCCGGCGAGGGCCTGGACAAGGCCATGGTGATCACGCCCGGCCTGGAGTCGCCGACGGTGTCGTCGCTGGCCCGGGAGAACTGGTACGCGGTCCGGTCGATGGTGCCGCGCCGGGACGCCCAGCGGGTGATGGACGAACTCTGGGAGGTCGGGGCCCGGGCGATCCTGGTCACCGATATCGGCGCCTGCCGGCTGTAGTCCGATGACCTCGACCGAATCCGGCACCGACCGGCTGGTGCTGCGGCCGTTCTGGCTGCGCCTCGTCGGCCGGGCCCTGGCCGTGGGCTTCGTGATCTTCGCCGTGGTGGGCTGGTTCGCCTTCCCGGCAACGATCCGGGCCCTGGTGACGCCGTTCCAGCTCGGCACCCTGATCGCGATCCTGGTGGCCATGATCGCGGTGATCATCATCGCGACGGCGAGCTCGGTGACCGCCGAGCCGGACGGGCTCACCGTCCGCAACGGCGTCCGGCGGCACCGGGTCGGCTGGGACCGGGTGCACAAGATCATTCTGCGGGACGGCGACCCGTGGGCCTTCGCGCTGCTGGTGCCGGACGACGGCACCCCGTTCGAGGCCGACCTCGACGCCGAACGGCTCTCCCTGATGGGAATCCAGGGCCACGACGGGGACCGGGCCCGGCAGGCGGTCGACGCCCTGCGCCGCTACCGCGCCGCGGTGTCCTGACCAGCGGAGCTCACTCGATCCCGCGCTTCTTCAACAGCGCCTCGATCTCGGCCAGATCGTCGTCGACGGGATCGGCCTGCTTCGCCGGGGCCGCCTGCTTCTGCTGCTTCGCCGCGGGCTTCGCGCCGCCGACTGCCTTCGGCTGGCCACCCGCGACCGGCTTGGCGCCCTCGTCCGGCTTGGTCTTGCCGCCGGTCCGCTTGGCCACGATGCCGCCGACCACCCAGAGCACGATGCAGAGGCCGAGCATCGAGATGCCGAGCCAGACCAGCGGGGTGAACACGATCCGGGCGGCCCAGCCGACCACGGCGACGACCGCGTTCCAGACCAGCGTGAGCAGGCCGGCGAAATAGAGGGCGATCGGGGCCAGCACGACACCGATGCCCTGCACCACCCGGCCCTTGTTCCCGCGGCGCCAGGCGATCGCCGTGATGATCACGCCGAGCAGGGCGATTCCGGCGCAGAGCGGAAGGAGTACGGCATCCGAGGCAGGCATGCCTCAACCCTGCCACAGCGAGCCAGCCCCGGGCATGGGTGACCGCCCGCACCGAGCCCCCATCCCCGACTACGCCCACGGCACTCCCTAGGGTGGCCGGGTGCAGCACGAACGGAGCCTGAGCCCGTCCCCCTTCCCTGGCGACGACGGCAGCGCGAAGCCGGCCACCCGATCCGCCCTCGCCGCGTTCACCGAGGCCGGCGGATCCGATCCGGTCGCCTACCTGCGCGCGGTCGCGGCCCTCTGCGGGGACCGGCTGCTGGTCCCGGTGGTCGCGACGGCCACCTCGACCGGCACCGGAGCCCACGGTCTCGCCTCCGACAAGGAATCCGAGATGTCGGTGGTGCTGCTGCAGGCGCCGGACGGTCGGCGGGCCATGCTCTCCTTCACCGGTACGGACTCGTTGGCCGCCTGGGACCCCGCGGCCCGGCCGGTGCCGGTGACCCTGGACCAGGCGGCCGAGGCCGCCGTCGCCGACCACGCCGACGCGCTGCTGATCGACCACGCCGGCCCGGCGTCGCTGGTGATCGAGGACGAGGTGCTGCGGCAGCTGGCCGCCGGGCATCGGCTGGTCGAGGTCGAGCCGGGGGAGTTCGGCTGGACCACCGTCGTGACAGGCTGAAGTCCGCGATCTGACAGCCTTGGGGTGCTGGTGTTACAGTGGGCGCCGACCGGTTCAGCATGCCCGTTGAACCCGCAAGCGGAGACCTGATCTCCCACCCGCGTGACTCACAAGTTGGACAAGTCGCCGGGTCGGTCCGCGACTGCGGCGTATGCCGTATCGCTTGATCAGGGTCTTCGTTGGTGACGAAGGCCCTTTCTTCGTTTCCGGGCGGGATTCGCCGCGGAGGCCGTACCGATCACTGAGGAATCCACTGAGGAGGATCAACAATCAGCACTGAACCGCGAATCAACGATCGCATTCGCGTCCCGGAGGTCCGGCTCGTCGGGCCGGCCGGGGAGCAGGCCGGCATCGTCAAGATCGAAGATGCCCTGCGGTTGGCCCGGGACGCCGAGCTCGACCTCGTCGAGGTCGCGCCGATGGCGCGTCCGCCCGTGGTCAAGATGATGGATTACGGCAAGTTCAAGTACGAGAACGCGCAGAAGGCGCGGGAGAACCGCCGTAACCAGACCAACACCGTGATCAAGGAGATGAAACTCCGGCCCAAGATCGACAACCACGACTACGAGACCAAGAAGGGTCACGTGGTCCGGTTCCTCAAGGCCGGGGACAAGGTCAAGATCACGATCATGTTCCGCGGCCGGGAGCAGTCGCGTCCCGAGCTGGGCTTCAACCTGTTGAAGCGGCTGGCCGACGACGTTGACGAGTTCGGCTTCGTCGAGTCCTCGCCGAAGCAGGACGGGCGCAACATGCTGATGGTGCTCGGCCCGCACAAGAAGAAAACCGAGGCCAAGGCGGACGTCCAGGCCGAGCGAGACCGCAGGGCGGCCGAACGCGAGGCCGACGCGGAAGCCGAGCGGACCCAGCTGGCCGACCGGCGTGCGCAGGCGGCGGCATCGGAGCCGGTGAAGAAGAAGCGTGGTCCGGCCGACAACCTCGACCCGGACATCGACCTCGGCTGACCCAGCCGGCGGGGCCTGGCCCCGTTTCAGTAGACCAAGGAAACAGGAGCGGCACGATCATGCCGAAAATGAAGACCCACACCGGTGCCAAGCGACGGTTCAAGGTAACCGGTACGGGCAAGCTGGTCCGCCGCCAGGCCGGCAAGGCGCACCTCAACGAGCACAAGCCGACCAAGCAGAAGCGGCGTCTTTCCGGGACCGTGGTCCTGTCGAAGGGCGACGCGTCCACCATCAAGAAGCTGCTCGGCAAGTAGGCCGCGCCCCACCGAGTCAAGGAGTAGTGCAATGGCACGCGTGAAGCGTTCCGTCAACGCCCAGAAGAAGCGTCGCGAGGTTCTGGAGCAGGCCTCCGGTTACCGGGGTCAGCGGTCGCGGCTGTACCGCAAGGCCAAGGAGCAGGTCACCCACTCGCTGGTTTACGCCTACCGTGACCGCCGGGCCCGGAAGGGTGACTTCCGCAAGCTGTGGATCCAGCGGATCAACGCCGCCGCCCGCGCCGAGGGCGTGACCTACAACCGGTTCATCTCCGGCCTGAAGTCCGCCGGCATCGAGGTGGACCGGAAGATCCTGGCCGAGCTGGCCGTGTCCGACCCGAAGGCGTTCACCGCCCTGGTCGAGCTGGCCAAGGCAGCCCGGGTCACCGAGTCCGCTGCCTGATCCTTTGCGGCCTGAGCCTGACGAAGGTCACGAGCCGATCGGACTGCCCGCCGCATCGCGGGGGCGGATCCGGTCGGCTCGTCGCTTGCTCCGGCGCAAGGACCGCTACGCCAGCGGCACCTTCCTGGCCGAGGGCCCGCAGTCGGTACGGGAAGCGCTGGCCGAACCCGGCCGGGTCGAGGACCTGTTCCTCACCACGGCCGGTCTGACCCGCTATCCGGAGCTGGCCGCCGCGCACCCGGCGCCGTCGCTGATCACCGACGACGAGCTTCGTACGCTGACCGACGCGGTCACCCCGCAGGGCGTGGTCGCGGTCTGCCGGATGGAGCTCCGGCCGGTGCCGGAGTTGATCACCGGCGAGACCCGGCTGCTGGTCTGCTGTGCCCGGGTCAGCGATCCCGGCAACGCGGGCACCGTGATCCGCTGTGCCGACGCGTTCGGCGCCGACGGCGTCGTGCTGTCGGCCGAGTCCGTGGACCCGTACAACCCGAAGACGGTCCGGGCGACGGTCGGCAGCCTGTTCCACCTCCCGATCGGCGTCGGCGCCGAGGTGCCCGACGTGGTCGACGCCGCCCGAGCGGCCGGACTGCAGGTGCTCGCCGCCGACGGCGCGGGGGAGAACCTGGCCGCCCTGACCGCCGCCGGCGAACTCGCCCGGCCCACCCTGTGGCTGTTCGGCAACGAGGCCCACGGCCTCCCCGCGGACCTGGCCCGGCTGGCCGACCGCGTCGTCGCCGTCCCGATCTTCGGCTCCGCCGAGAGCCTCAACCTCTCCACGGCGGCCGCCGTCTGCCTCTACGCCTCCGCCACCGCCCAGCACCCCACCCCCTAAAAGACCCGCCGACCGGGCAAAAAAGCAGCCGTTTCGGCGGCGTGTCGCTGCTGAGGTGCCCAGTCGATGACATTTGGGAGTGGGGCGCGCTGCACCGGAGCGAGCAGGATGGGGCCGTGGCCCAACCTTCCTTCGGCGTGCTGCACGACTTCTCCCAGCCACTGCCGGCTGCCGTGCCCTGGCCCGCCTACTACGCCGAGACCCTGGACCTGATCACCGACGCCGAACGGTTCGGGTACGAAGCCGTCTGGCTGTCCGAGCACCACGGCCGGGCGGACGGGTTCGCGCCGTCCCCGCTGGTGGCCGCGGCGGCGATCTCCGCCCGGACCAGCCGGATCCGGATCGGCACCAACATCCTGCTGCTGCCGCTGCACCATCCGCTGCGGGTGGCCGAGGACGGCGCCGTCGTCCACGCGGTATCGGACGGCCGGCTGATCCTCGGCGTCGGACGCGGCTATGCCGAGGACGAGTTCGCCCTGTTCCAGGCGCCGCTCGACCAGCGGACGTCGCGGCTCGAGGACGGCATCGGGATCATCCGGCGGGCCTGGCGGGACGGCCGGACCGGGTTCCAGGGCCGCCGCTACACGTTGCCCGACGGGCCGTTCACGCCGCAGCCGCCGGCCGACGCTCCGATCTACGTCGGCGCGGTCGCCCCCGCGGCCGTCGAACGTGCGGCCCGGCTGGCCGACGGCTTGTTGATCTACGTCACCGCTGAACGCGACCTGCCGCCGCGCTATCAGGCCTATACGGCGGCGCTGGCCGCGGCGGGCCGGTCCGCGGAGACGTTCCCGTTCGTCTGGACCGGTGTCGCGCACGTCGCCGACTCGGCCGACCGGGCCTGGTCCGAGGCCGGCCCGTGCCTGGCCTACCTCGAAGATCAACTCCGGATCGCGCGCGGCGAGGACCGGCCGATCACGGTCGATGATCTTGATCCGGCCGACTTCCTGGTCGGCCGCCCGGACCAGGTCGCGGAACGCCTGATCGCGCTGCGCGAGACCGTACCGTTCGATCACTTCGCCTTCTGGGGCAGGCTGCCCGGCCTGACCGTCGAGCAGGCCCGGCGGGGGATCGAGGCCTTCGCCGGTCAGGTGATCCCGGCGGTCCGGGCCGCCTCCTGATCAGACCGCGGCGCCGCGGAGCAGCCAGCGGTCGACCGGGACGTTGATCAACACCCGCTTCCCGTACGGTTCGATCTCGACCCCGGCCTGCCAGCCGCCGTACTTCTCCGCGAGCGCCGCCAGCACGTCCTCCCGGAGCCGGTCCCGGTGCACCACGGCCCGGCCCTCCGCCACATACGGGGCGTCGCCGCCCTCCACCGCCAGGCTCACCCGCGGATCGTTGATCACGTTGCGCACCTTGGCGTTGCGCTCGCCGCTGCTGATCCAGAACTCGCCGTCGACGAAGACGTACCAGACCGGGGTGACGTGTGGCGACCCGTCCCGGCGCAGGGTGCAGAGCCAGGCGTTCCGCTCCGACCGCAACCGATCAAGATCAGGATCAGGCATGGAAGGAGCGTAGCGACGGCACCCGGAGCAGGCCGGAGGAGACCCCGTCCAGGGCCAGCTCCAGGTCCTGCTGATGGAACCGCACCCCGTACAGCCGGCGGCTCTCCTCGATGATCGCGGCCGCGTCCGGATCGGTCGCCACCGCGGCCGCGGCCGTGTTGTAGACCTCGATCCGGAGCGTGTGCGAACCCTCGCCGAAGCGCCCGGTCAGGTCCAGCCGGTACGGGGCGTCCCAGACGACGCCGCAGACGGTCCCGTTCAGCGAGACCACCGCGACCTCCCGCACCGGCGCCTCGACCCGCGCCCGGTAGGAGTTGCCCCGGATCTCCGCGCCGCCCGGATCATGATCATCGATCGGCTCGGCCGGTCCGAAGTCCAAGATCAACTCGGTGGCCGGGTCCAGCCAGTCCGGCCGGGCGTCGAGCTCCAGTTCGTACCAGGCGCCGCCGGAATAGCCGGGTCGCTGGTCCTCCCAGCGATGCGGCAGGGTGACTTCGCGGGCACCGTCCTGGTCCAGGTAGCCGAAGCCCCACGGACCGGCCAGCGGGGCCTCGGTACCGGAGCCGGACCGGCCGACCACCTCGGTCGCGTCGCCGGCGCCGTCGGTCGCCACGACGACCGTCGCCTGGTACGGGTGCAGGGTCAGCGTCACCGACCGAGAGCCGGCCAGCTCCTCGGCCACGCCGGTCGCCGGATCCCAACGCTCGAAGCGATCCCGCTCGGTCCGCGGGGCCAGCTCGAAGGTCCGCACGGTGTTGCCGGTGTTCGCGACGAAGTAGAGGTCGCCGTCCTCGAGGCGCCGGTGCACGACCCCGATGCCGTCACCGGCCCCGGACAGTTCGGCGTCCGGTGGCAGGGCCCGACGCAGCGCCTCCTCGAACGTCTCGACCGTCGCCGGAATGCCTTCGGGATAGGCGGTGGAGTCGACCGCGAGGACCGTGCCGCCCGCCTTCCGTACCGCATCGAGCCAGGCCCGTGCCGCCGGCGGCAGGGTGGTCACCCGGGGCAGCACGATCACCGGCACCGAGGCCGGGTCGATCGATTCCAGAGCTTGATCGTCGACCAGGTCGTAGTCGTACCCGGCGCAGCGGATCGCCCGCGGCAGGTCCGGGCCGATGTGGCGCCGGGTCTCCTTCCAGAGATCCAGCCCGGGGCCGAGGGCCGGGTAGATGTCGCTGGACGGCAGGTAGAGCTTCACGTCGGACACCGGCTCGCCCTGGCGGAGCAGCCAGCCCAGCCTGGTCAGGTACGCGTTCAGGCCGGGCATCGCCGGCCACCACGGGTTGCGGTCGTCCAGCGCTCCCGAGGCGTAGAAATACCAGCCGAGGCCGGGCGCATCGGGCGCCGAGTAGGGCCAGCCGTGGCCGACGAACTGGTTGATGCCGAGCAGGAAGTGCTCGTGCGCCTCGCCCTTCAGGTCCAGCGGGCCGGCCCGGAACGAGGGGGAGTGCACCCAGGTCCAGATCTCCGACGAGATCACCGGCCGCCCGTACAGGTGCCCGGCCGAGGAGGCCCAGCGGGTCTGGGTCAGCTCGGTCCAGCCCCAGCCCTCTCCCTCGATCAGGTCCGCGTGCCGGTTGCTGCTCACGGTGACCGGCGGCACCCCGTACCCCTGGAGCCGGAACGGCACCCCGTGCCCGGCGGCCCAGTCCCGGCAGACGGCGATGAAGTTGTCCTCGGCCAGCTCGGTCAGCGTCCGGTAGAAGTCGGTACGGAACTCGGCCGACCCAGCCTCGTCGACGGTCAGCCGATGCAGGTGGGGCAGCGGATCGTAGCCGCGGCGCCGGGCGAACTCGGCCGGCAGGTCCGGTGTCCAGTCCGCCCGGTACACCTCGAGGCTGTCGCAGAAGACCGAACCGAGCAGCTCGGCCGGCACCGCCGCCAGCAGCCGGTCGCCCACCTCCGCCAGGTGTTTCCGGGTGGCCGCCGCCGAATAATGATCAAGGACCGGACCCTCCGCGCCGGCGGACGCCCGCTTCACGTTCTGGCCGGTCGGCCGGGACCAGGCGAGCAGCACGGTGCGCGGGCCGCGGCCCTGCTCGATGTTGATCATGGAATCCGAGATCGACAACGGGACCCAGCCGGACCGCGCCTCGCCCGGCGAGCCCTCGGCCAGGAAGGCGGCCACCAGCTCGTCACCGGGCCACGGCGCGGCCGCCGGCGCCCGGAGAGCCGCGGCGGTGAGCTCCCGCCGCTCCCAGTGCAGCTGCCGGGAGACGTGCTCGGGGCCGATGTGCGGGCCGCCGTACGACCAGCCGCTGCCGACCGTCAGGTCGAACCGCAGCCCGAGCGACCGGGCGAATTCGGCGGCGTGCCGCAGCCGGGCGCCGAACTCGTCGGACAGGAACGGATGCGGCACCTGACGCAGCGGATAGACGAACGCCACCTCGGCGCCGCCGAACCCGGCCTCCGCCATCGCGGTCAGCTCACGTTCGGTCTCGGCATCCTCGACGTCCGGCCCGAACCACCACCACCGCAGCATCGGCCGGGCCGCCGGGTTCGGCTCCGCGAATCCGCGTCGCGCCTCCGCCACCCTCGGACTCCGGTCATCGCCTGCTGTTCCCTTGGTCTGTCGCAGGGCATCGGTCCGACGGGTGGCGTCGTCGCTCGGCATGTCGCTCGCTTCCTCGAGGGCGTGGCCTCGCGGCGGTCCGGGGGTGCGGTGAAACGATTTTACCGAGCCGGTCGTCGCGGGCGGACGCCGGGGCGGGGTGTCCGATTGGCAGGGGTACGTACGCGGTTCCTAGACTGTGCGGGCAATCCCGACCCCATTCGCAGAACCCGAGGGAGCCTTCATGCCCGGGCCGACACAGACCGAGGCCGCCAACGCTCTGGACGCCGAACAGCTCGACGCCCTGGTGACGGCGGCGATCGAGGCGTTCGCCGCCGCCGACAGCGTGGCCGCCTTGAAGCAGGCGCGGCTGGCGCACACCGGCGACCGGTCGCCGCTGGCCCTGGCCAACCGGCAGATCGGCGGCCTGCCGCCGGAGCAGCGCAAGGAGGCCGGTGGGCGGGTCGGCCAGGCCCGGAACCGGGTCAAGCAGGCGCTCGAGGCGAGGGACGCCGAGATCAGCGCGGCCGAGCTGGATCGCCGGCTGGTCGAGGAGCGGATCGACGTCACCCTGCCGACCGAGCTGGGGCCGCAGGGCGCGGTCCACCCGGTGACGGCGCTGATGGAGAAGATGAGCGACGTCTTCCTGGCGATGGGCTGGGAGATCGCCGAAGGGCCCGAGCTCGAGGCCGAGTGGCTCAACTTCGACGCGCTCAACTTCATCCCCGACCACCCGGCGCGGACGATGCAGGACACCCTGTTTATCGAGCCGCCGGAACACAACCTGCTGCTGCGGACGCACACCTCGCCGGTGCAGGTGCGCAGCCTGCTGGACCGGGAGCTGCCGGTCTACGTGGTCTGCCCGGGCAAGGTCTACCGGGCCGACGAGTACGACGCGACGCACCTGCCCGTGTTCCACCAGATCGAGGGCCTCGCGGTCGACCGCGGCATCTCGTTCGGTCACCTGAAGGGGACCCTGGAGCACTTCGCCCGGGCCATGTTCGGCGACGACACGAAGTTCCGCTGGCGGCCCTCGTACTTCCCGTTCACCGAGCCGTCGGCCGAGGTCGACCTGCTCTGCTTCGTCTGCAAGGGCTCCTCCGTCGGCGATCCCGAGCGCCCGTGCCGGACCTGCCGCAGCGAGGGTTGGATCGAGTGGGGCGGCTGCGGCGTGGTCAACCCGCGGGTGCTCGAGGCCGGCGGCGTCGACTCGTCGGAGTATTCGGGTTTCGCGTTCGGCATGGGCATCGACCGGACGCTGATGTTCCGCAACGGCGCGGAGGACATGCGGGACATGATCGAGGGCGACGTGCGGTTCAGCCGTTCGCTGGTGGGAGGAGCACGATGAGGGCACCGCTGTCCTGGCTGCGGGAGTACGCGCCGCTGCCGGAGGGGACCTCGGGCCGGGACGTCTCGGAGGCGTTGATCAAGATCGGCTTCGAGGTCGAGTCGGTCGAGACCGCCGGCGGCGAGATCGACGGTCCGCTGGTGATCGGCCGGGTGCTCGAGTTCACCGAGGCCGAGCAGAAGAACGGCAAGATCATCCGCTGGTGCCGGGTCGACGTCGGCGAGCAGAACAACGGCTCCTACGCCAAGGACTCCGGCGGCGACGACACCACGTCCCGCGGGATCATCTGTGGCGCCCGCAACTTCGCAGTCGATGATCTTGTCGTCGTGGCGCTGCCCGGCACCACGCTGCCCGGCGGCTTCCAGATCGCGGCCCGGAAGACGTACGGGCACGTCTCCGACGGCATGATCTGCTCCGCCCAGGAGCTGGAGCTCGGTGATGATCATGACGGGATCATGGTGCTGGCCGGCGATGATCTTGTGGTCGGCGCCGACGCGCGGCCGGTGCTCGGCCTCGGCGAAGAGGTGCTGGACATCGCCGTCACGCCGGACCGCGGCTACGCCTGGTCGGTCCGCGGCCTGGCCCGGGAGACGGCGCACGCGTTCGGCCTGCCGTTCGCCGATCCGGTGGATCGCGCCGTGCCGGCCTCGGTCGGCGACGGCCACCCGGTCCGGCTGGAGAGCGGCGGCTGCCCGCTGTTCGTCGCGGTGACGGTGACCGGTGTCGATCCCGAGGCACCGAGCCCCCGCTGGCTCACCTCGCGACTGCAGCAGGCGGGGATGCGGCCGATCTCGCTCGCGGTCGACGTGACCAACTACGTGATGCTGGAGACCGGCCAGCCGCTGCACGCCTACGACGGCGCGAAGCTGGCCGGGCCGATCGTCGTCCGCAAGGCACGCGGCGGCGAGACGATCACCACCCTGGACGACGTCGAGCGCCCCCTGGACGCCGACGATCTCGTGATCACCGACGACTCCGGCCCGATCGGCATCGCCGGCGTGATGGGTGGCGAGACGACCGAGGTCGGAGCCGACACGGCGACCCTGGTGATCGAGGCGGCGCACTTCGAGGCCATCTCGATCGCCCGTACCTCGCGCCGGCACAAGCTCTCCTCCGAGGCGTCCCGCCGGTTCGAGCGCGGCGTGGATCCCGGCGCCACCTATGCCGCGGCGCACCGGGCTGCCTCGCTCCTGGTCGAGTACGGCGGCGGCGAGATCGCCGCGGCCGAGACCGTCGCCGGCGCGGTGCCCGAGCTGCCGACGCTGCGGCTGGATCCGGCGCTGCCCGGAACGATCATGGGCGCCGAGCTCGACGCCGACACGGTGATCGACAACCTGCGCCTGGTCGGCGTGACCGTCGCCGCCGATGATCATGAGCTGACCGTGACCCCGCCGACCTGGCGGCCCGACCTGCGCGACCCGTACGACTTCGTCGAGGAGGTCGGCCGGCTGTACGGCTACGACCGGATCGCCCCGGTGCTGCCGCCGGCGCCGAGCGGCCGCGGGCTGACCCGCTCGCAGCGGTCCCGCCGGTTGATCAACGCCGCGCTGGCCCAGGCCGGCTACGTCGAGGTGTTGTCCTTCCCGTTCCTCGGCACCGGTGATCTCGACCTGCTGGAGATCGGTGCCGACGACGAACGGCGCCGCACCATGGAGATCGCGAACCCGCTGTCGGAGACCCAGCCGCTGCTCCGCACCACGGTGCTGCCCGGCCTGATCGCCGCCGCGCACCGCAACACCAGCCGCGGTCTTGTTGATCTTGCCCTGTACGAGCTCGGCTCCGTCTTCTTCGCCCCGGAGCAGCCGATCGCGGCGCCCCGTCCGGGCGTCGAGCAGCGGCCCTCCGCCGAGGACCTGGCCGCGATGGACGCCGCGGTCGGCCACCAGCCGCGGCACGCCGCCGTCCTGCTGGCGGGGGACTGGCGACCGCCGGGCTGGAGCGGACCTGCGGTGCCGGCCGACTGGCGGCACGCGATCGCGTTCGCCGAGACGGCCGCCCGGGCCGTCGGCGCCACGGTCGAGGTGAAGGCCGCCGAGCGGGCGCCCTGGCACCCGGGCCGATGCGCCGAGCTGAGTGTCGCCGGCCGGGTGATCGGCTACGCCGGCGAGCTGCATCCGCGCGTGATCGAGGCCGCCGGCCTGCCCGAGCGCGCCTGCGCCGCCGAGTTCGACTGCGACGCCCTGATCGACCTGGCGCCGGACCTCGGCACGGTGGCGGCGATCTCGTCGCACCCGGTCGCCAAGGAGGACGTCGCCCTGATCGTCGACGAGGCCGTTCCCGCGGCCGAGGTCGAGGCGGCCCTGGTCGCCGGCGCCGGGAACCTGCTCGAATCGGTCCGCCTGTTCGACAGCTACACCGGCCCGCAGGTCGGCGAGGGCAAGAAGTCGCTCGCGTACGCCCTCCGCTTCCGCGCCCCCGACCGCACCCTGACCGACGCCGAATCCGCCGAGGCCCGCGACGCCGCCGTGGCCAAGGCCGCCACCGCCCTCAACGCCCACCAACGCACCCTCTAAATGCCCGCCGACTGGGCACAAAAGCAGCCGTGGCGCCTGTCCTGAGCCTGTCGAAGGGGCGGCGTGTCGCTGCTGAACTGCCCAGTCGGCGGATCCGGTCAAAGTGGGCCTGTGGATAACTGAGCCGGGGCGTACGGAAGCTTCGAGAATCTCGGCATGGCAACTCTCGATCCGGCGACCGCGGACTCGCGCCTGCCGACCAACCGTCCGTTCACTCTGCAGCAGGCCGTGGCCGCCGGCCTGAGTCGGAGCGTCGTCGCCCGGCTCCGCAAACAGGGCCTGATCCGCCCGGTCATCCGGTCGGTCTACGTCGACGCGTCGACGGCCGACACCACCGACCTGCGCGCCGCGGCGATCGCCCTCGTCGTCCACTCCGACGGCGTGATCACCGACCTCTCGGCGGCCTGGCTGCACGGGGCTCAGCTTCAGCTGCCCGGCGACTACCTGCCCCGGGTCTCGGTGTTCCTGCCGCCCGACCGAACCCGGGTCCGGTCCAGCTCCACCAACAGCGGCATTCGTGCTCTCGCGAAGCGGGACGTCGAAATGATCAACGGGCTCCGGGTGACCACGCCGCTGCGCACGGCCCTTGATCTCGGGCGGCTCCTGAAACGCGGACCGGCCCTCGCTTCGATGGACGCCCTGCTGCGGGTCGGGCGGTTCACCAGAGCTGACCTGCGCGCCGCGCTGCCCAGGTTCAAGGGCTATCGCGGCGTCGTTCAACTGCGCGACCTGATCCCGCTCTGCGATCCTCGCGCCGAATCACCGCAGGAGTCCGTGCTCCGGTTGCGCTGGCTCGAGGCGCAGTTGCCGGCTCCGGTGCCGCAATACGTCGTGTACGACAACGGAGCTCCGGTCTACCGGCTCGACCTGGCCGACCCGACCGTGAAGTACGCCGCGGAGTACGACGGTCAAGATCACCACTTCACGGCATCTCAGCGGAAGTACGACGAGCGACGTCGGGACTGGTTGCGGCGGCACGGCTGGACGATCATCGTCTTCGACCGGGACTCGCTCGCGTCCCCGAACGCCCGAACCATCTTGCGGCAAACCCATCAACAGGCGGCCCAGCGCCTACACGCCGCGGCCTGAACCCGAGGCCCGGGCCTACCGGGACAAACCGGTTGGTAAGGATATTCCGTCTATGGCATGATTATTCCTATGACGGTGAAGGTAGCGGTGGCGGGCGCCACCGGGTACGCGGGCGGGGAGTTGCTCCGGCTGCTGCTCGGTCACCCGCAGGTCGAGATCGGAGCGGTGACGGCCGGCGGGAGCGCCGGGTCACGATTGGGTGATCACCAGCCTCACCTGGTGCCGCTCGCGGATCGTACGGTCGGCAGCACGGATGCCGAGACGCTGGCCGGGCACGACGTCGTCTTCCTCGCGCTGCCGCACGGGACGTCCGCACCGATCGCGGAGCAGCTCGGTCCCGACACCCTGGTGATCGATTGCGGCGCAGACTTCCGGCTCACCGATCCGGAAGACTGGCGCCGGTTCTACGGCAGCGAGCACGCCGGCAGCTGGCCGTACGGACTGCCCGAACTGCCCGGGCAGCGGGACAAGCTGGCCGGGTCCAAGCGGATCGCGGTGCCCGGTTGCTACCCGACCACCGGAACGCTGGCCCTGTTGCCGGCGATCACGGCCGGCCTGATCACCGCGCAGGATGTGGTGATCGTCGCGGCCAGCGGCCCGTCCGGTGCCGGCCGGGCGCTGAAGCCGCACCTGCTCGGCTCGGAGCTGATCGGCTCGGCGAGCGCGTACGGGGTCGGCGGTGTGCACCGGCACACGCCGGAGCTGCTGCAGAACTTCACCGCCTGTGGCGCATCGGACCCGACGGTGTCCTTCACCCCGGTGCTGGTCCCGATGTCGCGCGGCATCCTGGCCACCTGCACCGCACCGCTTTCTGACCCGGCGTCCACCCCGGCGCAGGCGTACGCGAGCTATGCCGGGGCCTACGCCGACGAGCCGTTCGTGCACCTGCTGCCCGAGGGGCAGTGGCCGCAGACCCAGGCCGTGCTCGGCAGCAACGCCGCGCACGTGCAGGTGACGGTCGATCAGGCGGCCGGCCGGCTGGTCGCGGTCGCGGCGATCGACAACCTGACCAAGGGCACCGCCGGCGGCGCCGTCCAGTCGATGAACCTCGCCCTCGGCCTCGCCGAGACCACCGGCCTCAGCAGTGTAGGAGTCGCACCGTGAGCGTCACGCAACCCAAGGGCTTCACGGCCGCGGGCACGGCGGCCGGGCTCAAGGCCTCCGGCAAGCCCGACCTCGCGCTGGTGATCAACAACGGCCCGCAGTACGCGGCCGCCGGCGTCTTCACCAGCAACCGGGTCAAGGCCGCCCCCGTGGTCTGGTCCCAGCAGGTGATCAAGGACGGCGCGCTCCGGGCCGTGATCTTGAACTCCGGCGGGGCCAACGCCTGCACCGGACCCGAGGGCTTCGGCACCACGCACCGGACCGCCGAGCAGACCGCCGAGGCGCTCGGCATCGGCGCGATCGACGTCGCCGTCTGCTCGACCGGCCTGATCGGCGTTCAGCTCGACGTCACCAAGATCGTCGACGCGCTGCCCACCCTGGTCGAGGGCGCCTCTGACCAGGGCGGACCGGCCGCGGCCGAGGCAATCATGACCACCGACACGGTGTCCAAGCAGGCCGTCCACCAGGGCGACGGCTGGAGCATCGGCGGGATGGCCAAGGGTGCCGGCATGCTGGCCCCAGGCCTGGCCACGATGCTGGTGGTGATCACCACCGACGCGAGTGTCCCGGCCGACCGGCTCCATGATCAACTCGCCGAGGCGTGCCGGGTCACCTTCGACCGGGCCGACAGCGACGGCTGCATGTCCACCAACGACACGGTGATCGTGCTGGCCAACGGCGCCTCCGGCGTCACGCCGGACCAGGCCGACTTCCAGGCCGCGCTGACCGCGGTCTGCGCGGACCTGGCCAAGCAGCTGATCGCCGACGCGGAGGGCGCCTCGCACGAGATCGAGATCGTGGTCTTCGGCGCGGCGACCGAGGCCGAGGCGGTCGAGGTCGGCCGGTCGGTGGCCCGGAACAACCTGTTCAAGTGCGCGATCTTCGGCGCCGACCCGAACTGGGGCCGGGTGCTCGCCGCGATCGGCACCACCGCGGCCACCTTCGAACCGGACCAGCTGGACGTCTCGTTCAACGGCGTCCAGGTCTGCCGCGCCGGCGGCATCGGTGAGCCCCGCGAGCTGGTCGACCTGTCCGACCGCAAGGTCCGGGTCGAGATCGACCTGCATGCCGGCTCCGAGACAGCGACGATCCTCACCAACGACCTCACCTACGACTACGTCAAGGAAAACGCGGAGTACTCCTCATGAAGCCACCCCACAGAGTTCTTCTCCTCCGCTGCGCTCCCCCGAACAACTCCGCGGGGGCCCCGAAATGACCTCACCCCAACCGGATGAGCACCGGCTGACCTTGATCGAGAAGGCGTCGATCCTGACCGAGGCGTTGCCCTGGCTGGAGACGTACGCCGGCAAGACGGTCGTGATCAAGTACGGCGGCAACGCCATGATCGACGAGGACCTGAAGCGCGCGTTCGCGTCCGACATCGTGTTCATGAAGCGGTGCGGCGTGCACCCGGTCGTGGTGCACGGCGGCGGCCCGCAGATCTCGACGATGCTGAAGCGGCTCGGCATCGCCAGCGAGTTCAAGAACGGCCTCCGGGTGACCAGCCCGGAGGTGATGGAGGTCGTCCGGATGGTGCTGGTCGGCCAGGTCGGCCGTGACCTGGTCGGCCTGATCAACCAGCAGAGCACGCTGGCGGTCGGCATGTCCGGCGAGGACGGCGGCCTGTTCACCGCCGAACGCAAGTCGCTCACGATCGACGGCGAGGAAGTCGATCTCGGACTGGTCGGCGATGTCACGGCCGTCCACACGGAGGCGATCGAGGGCCTGATCGGCGCTGGCCGGATCCCGGTCGTGGCCAGCATCGCGCCGGACGTGAACGGCGTCGTGCACAACGTGAACGCCGACACCGCGGCCGCGGCGCTGGCCGTCGCCCTGCAGGCGGACCGGCTGGTCGTGCTGACCGACGTCGAGGGCCTCTACGCGGACTGGCCGCACAGCACCGAGATCGTCAAGAACATCTCCGCCTCCCAGCTGCGGGAGTTGTTGCCGACGCTGGAATCCGGCATGGTGCCGAAGATGGAGGCCTGCCTGCGTGCCGTCGAGGGCGGGCTGACCCGCGCCACGGTCACCGACGGCCGGGTGCCGCACTCGCTACTGCTGGAGATCTTCACCAACGAGGGCCTCGGCACCATGGTCATCCAGGACGGCCTGGTCCGATTGGGAAGCCGCGTCTTCCCGGCCGGCCAACCGATCCCGGACCACGAGCTCAACAACGGCGAATTCATGATCAGCAAGGACGGAGCATGAGCACCATCGACGCCCGGGACCTGTCCCGGGTCAACGGGAACGGCCGGACCAGTGCCGACGTGCTGGCCGGCTACACGGCGACCCTGATGCCGACGTTCGGCACGCCGAAGCGGGTGTTCGTCCGCGGCGAGGGCTGCCACGTCTGGGACGTGGAGGGTCGCAAACACCTCGACCTGCTGTCCGGCCTGGCCGTCAACGCGCTCGGTCACGCCCACCCGACAGTGCTCGCCGCGATCACCAGCCAGCTGTCCACGCTCGGCCACGTGTCGAACTTCTTCGCCACCCCGGCCCAGGTGGCCCTGGCCGAACGCCTGACCGGCCTGATCCCGGGCGACGCCGAGACCCGCGTCTTCTTCACCAATTCCGGTACGGAAGCGAACGAGGCCGCCTTCAAGATCACCCGGCGGACCGGCCGGACCAAGATCATCTCCACCGAGGGCGCGTTCCACGGCCGGTCCACCGGCGCGCTGGCGATCACCCACAGCCCGAAGTACCGGGAGCCGTTCGAGCCGCTGCCCGGCGAGGTGATCTTCGTCCCGTACGGTGACGCGGAGGCCCTCGCCGCCGCGATCGACGACACCGTGGCCGCGGTCGTCCTGGAACCGATCCAGGGCGAGAACGGCGTGGTGGTGCCGCCGCCGGACTATCTGACCAAGGCCCGCGAGCTCTGCGACGCGAACGGCAGCCTGCTCTGGATCGACGAGGTGCAGACCGGCATCGGCCGGACCGGCTCCTGGCTGGTGCACACCGAGCAGGGCGTCCGGGCCGACATCGTCACCGTCGCCAAGGGGCTCGGCAACGGCTTCCCGATCGGGGCCTGCCTGGCCACCGGGACCGCGGCGACCCTGCTCGGCCCGGGCAGTCACGGCTCGACCTTCGGCGGCAACCCGGTCGCGGCGATCGCCGGGCTCGCGGTGATGGCCGTGATCGACCGGGACGGCCTGCTGGCCAACGCGACCGCCATGGGCGAGCACCTCGCGACCGCGGTCACCGCGCTCGACCACCCGATGATCACCGGCACCCGCGGCCGCGGCCTGCTGCAGGCGATCCTGCTCGCCGAGCCCGTCGCGCAGCAGGTCGCCGACGCGGCGCTCGAGGCCGGCTTCGTGATCAACGCGCCGCGGCCGGACGTGCTCCGGATCGCCCCGCCGTTGATCATCACGGCCGACCAGCTGGACACGTTCGTCGCCGCGCTCCCGGCGATTCTGGAGGCTGCCGCATGACTTCGTCCCCCAAGATCAAGCACTTCCTGGCCGACGACGACCTGACCCCGTCCGATCAGGCCGCCGTGCTGGAGCTGGCCGCGAAACTCAAGGCCGACCCGTACGCCGAGCGACCGCTGGACGGACCGCAGAGCGTCGCGGTGCTGTTCGACAAGCCGACGCTGCGGACCCAGTCCTCGTTCAGTGCGGGCATCGCCGAGCTCGGCGGGAACCCGATGATCGTCGACGGCCGGCTGGCTGGGATCGGCACCCGGGAGTCGGTGGCCGACGTGGCCCGGGTGCTCGGCCGGCAGTGCTCGGCGATCGTCTGGCGGACCTTCGCCCAGGACGATCTGGCCCAGATGGCGGAGTACGCCGGCGTCCCGGTGGTCAACGCGCTGACCGACGACTACCACCCGTGCCAGATCCTGGCCGACCTGCAGACGGTGGCCGAGCACAGCGGCCCGCTGGCCGGCCGGAGCCTGACCTACCTGGGCGACGGCGCCAACAACATGGCGCACTCGTACGTCCTCGGCGGCGCCCTGGCCGGCATGAAGATCACGATCGCCTCACCGGACGGCTTCCAGCCGCGCACCGACATCGTCGAGCGGGCCAAGGCGATCGCCGCGACCACCGGCGGCGAGGTGATCATCACCGACGACCCCGAGGCCGCGACCGGCGCCGACGTGCTGGCCACCGACACCTGGGTGTCGATGGGCCAGGAGAACGACGGCATCGACCGGCCGGCGATCTTCGCCCCGTACCGGCTGACCGGTGCGCTGCTCGCCAAGGCGGCCCCGGACGCGATCGTGCTGCACTGCCTGCCCGCGTACCGCGGCAAGGAGATCGACGCCGACGTGATCGACGGCCCGCAGTCGGTCGTCTGGGACCAGGCCGAGAACCGGCGGCACGCCCAGAAGGCGCTGCTCACGTACGTGTTGGCTGCGAGATGATCACCGCTCCTCCCAGCAAGGCAGCCCGGCAGGCCAAGATCATCGAGCTGCTCGGGCAGCATCCGGTGCGGTCGCAGACCGAGCTCGCCGAGCTGCTCGCCGGCGCCGGGGTGAGCGTCACCCAGGGCACCCTGTCCAAGGACCTGGTCGAGATCGGCGCGCTCCGGGTCCGCGGCGAGGGCGGCCACCTGGTCTACGCGGTGCCCGCGGACGGCGGCGACCGTACCCCGCAGACCGACTACGCGACCTTCGCGGTCCGGCTGGCCCGGCTCTGCAACGAGGTGCTGACCTCGGCCGAGGCGTCGGCCAACCTGGTCGTGTTGCGCACGCCACCCGGTGCGGCGCAGTATTTCGCCTCGGCGATCGATCGCGTCGGCTGGGCAGCGATCCTCGGCACCATCGCGGGGGACGACACGGTGCTGATGATCACCCGCGACCCGAACGGCGGGGCGCTGATCGCCGAACAGTTTCTGATCATGGCCCGCACCGGCAAACCGGCCGGTCCCGACACCACCGCGGCCGGCCGCGCGAACTCTGACGAAGGAGCAACCATCCCGTGAGCAAGGTCCTGACCTCCCTCCCGAAGGGCGAGCGCATCGGCATCGCCTTCTCCGGCGGCCTCGACACGTCGGTGGCGGTCGCCTGGATGCGCGACAAGGGCGGGATCCCGTGCACCTACACCGCCGACCTCGGTCAGTACGACGAGCAGGACATCTCCGGTGTGCCCGGCCGCGCGAAGCAGTACGGCGCCGAGATCGCCCGCGTGGTCGACATCAAGCCGCAGCTGGTCCAGGAGGGGCTGGCGGCACTGGCCTGCGGCGCGTTCCACATCCGCACCGGCGGCCGGACGTACTTCAACACCACGCCGCTGGGCCGCGCGGTCACCGGAACGCTGCTGGTCCGGACCATGCAGTCCGACGACGTGAACATCTGGGGCGACGGCTCGACGTTCAAGGGCAACGACATCGAGCGGTTCTACCGGTACGGGCTGCTGGCCAACCCCGAGCTGCGGATCTACAAGCCGTGGCTGGACGCGGAGTTCGTGCACGAGCTGGGCGGGCGGCAGGAGATGAGCCGGTGGCTGACCGCGCACGGGCTGCCGTACCGGGACGCGGCCGAGAAGGCGTACTCGACCGACGCCAACATCTGGGGCGCGACCCACGAGGCCAAGACGCTGGAACACCTCGACGTGTCGCTGGAGACGATCGACCCGATCATGGGCGTGAAGTTCTGGGACCCGGCGGTCACGATCGAGTCCGAGGACGTCGCGATCACGTTCGAGGCCGGCTACCCGGTAGCGATCAACGGTGAGCGCTTCAAGGATCCGGTCGCCCTGGTCCAGCAGGCCAACACGATCGGCGGCCGGCACGGGCTCGGCATGTCCGACCAGATCGAGAACCGGATCATCGAGGCCAAGTCGCGCGGCATCTACGAGGCGCCCGGGATGGCCCTCCTCTTCATCGCCTACGAGCGGCTGGTCAACGCGATCCACAACGAGGACACCGTCGCCAGCTATCACAACGAGGGCCGCAAGCTGGGCCGGCTGCTCTACGAGGGCCGCTGGCTGGACCCGCAGTCGCTGATGATCCGGGAGTCGATCCAGCGCTGGATCGCCTCGCTGGTGACCGGCACCGTCACGCTGCGGCTGCGGCGCGGCGACGACTACACGGTCCTCGACACCGACGGCCCCGGCTTCTCGTACCACCCGGAACGGCTGTCGATGGAGCGGGTCGAGAACGCCGCCTTCGGACCGACCGACCGGATCGGCCAGCTCACCATGCGCAACCTCGACATCGCCGACTCCCGGGCCAAGCTGGAGGCGTACGCCGGTCAGCCGCTGGAGCAGGGGACCGTGTTGGTCGAGCACGGCACCCTGTTCGGCGAACTGCCGGAGGGTGGCTTCGACCGGATCGCCACCGCCGAGGAGTCGCCTGGTCGCGACCTCGGCGACGCCCTGGACGAGGCCGCCATCGAAGCAGGTACGGACTGATGGCGGAATCCTCGACGCCCTCGGGCCAGCTGTGGGGCGGCCGGTTCGCCGGCGGCGCCGCGGAGGCCATGTTCGCGCTGAGCCAGTCGACCCAGTTCGACTGGCGGCTGGCCAGGTACGACCTCGCCGGGTCGCGCGCGCACGCCTCGGCGCTGCGGGCGGCCGGGCTGCTGACCGACGACGAGCACGCCGGCCTGGTCGACGCCCTGAACCGGCTCGACCAGCAGGTGGCATCCGGCGACTTCACGCCGGCGCCGACCGACGAGGACGTGCACGGCGCCCTCGAGCGCGGCCTGATCGAACTCGCCGGACCCGAGCTGGGCGGCCGGCTCCGGGCCGGCCGGTCCCGGAACGATCAGATCGCGACGCTGCTCCGGCTCTATCTGCGTGACGCGATGCGCGAGGTCGCGGCCGGGATCCGGCAGGTGGTCGAGGCGCTGCACGAGCAGGCCCGGACCAACCTGGGCGCGATCATGCCCGGCCGGACCCACCTGCAGTCGGCCCAGCCGGTGCTGCTGTCGCACCACCTGCTCGCCCATGCCTGGCCGCTGCTCCGCGACGCCGAACGGATCCGCGACCTGGACCGGCGGCTGGACGTCAGCCCGTACGGTTCGGCGGCCCTGGCCGGCACCTCGCTCGGCCTCGATCCGGAGTCGGTGGCCCACGACCTCGGCTTCGGATCGTCGGTGCCGAACTCGATCGACGGCACCGCCGCGCGTGATCTTGCCGCCGAGGCGGCCTTCGTCTGCGCCCAGGTCGGGGTCGACCTGTCCCGGCTGAGCGAGGACGTGATCATCTGGTGCACCCACGAGTTCGGGTTCGCGGTCCTCGACGACGCCTGGTCCACCGGCTCGTCGATCATGCCGCAGAAGAAGAACCCGGATGTCGCGGAGCTGGCCCGGGGCAAGTCCGGCCGGCTGATCGGCAACCTGTCCGGGCTGCTGGCCACGCTGAAGGGCCTGCCGCTGGCGTACAACCGGGACCTGCAGGAGGACAAGGAGCCGATCTTCGACTCGATCGACCAGTTGTTGATCTTGCTCCCGGCGATGGCCGGGATGGTCGGCACGCTGCGGTTCGACACCGACCGGATGGCCGGGCTGGCGCCGAAGGGCTTCTCGCTGGCGACCGACGTGGCCGACTGGCTGGTCCGGCAGCGGGTGCCGTTCGCCGAGGCGCACGAGATCTCCGGCACGGCCGTACGGTACTGCGAGCAGCGCGGCATCGAACTGTCCGACCTGACCCCGGACCAGCTGGCCGAGATCTCGCCCCGGCTGACCCCGGCGGTGCTGGAGGTGCTGACCGTCGAGGGCTCGGTGAACAGCCGGAACGGCCGCGGCGGCACCGCACCCGAGCAGGTGCAACGCCAACTGGCCGAACTGCTCGACCAGCTCACCGAGATCGGTTGACGGGTCCGGTCGCGCGGTGAGACCTTGCGCGCATGGACACCGTCGAGTTCACGCCGACCGCTGACCAGTTCGCTTGGACGTTCGGCGGTGTCGAGCCGATCATGAAGGTCAGGCCGGGCACCACGATGCGGCTCTGGTGCGAGGACGCGTACGCCGGCCGGCTCCGCTCGCCGGCCGACCTGCCCAGCCAATGCATCGACATCAACCAGGTCAACCCGCAGACCGGGCCGTTCTACGTCGAGGGCGCGGAGCCCGGCGACACGCTGGCGCTGCACTTCGTCGACCTGCAGCCGGCCCGCGACTGGGGTGTCTCGACGACGATCCCGTTCTTCGGCGGGCTGACCGGCACGGACCGGACGGCGCTGCTGCAGGACGCGCTGCCGGAGATCACCTGGATCTATCAGTACGACAGCGCGCGGCAGACGGTGACGTTCGAGGCGGCCCGCAGCGACTTCCGCGTCGACTGGCCGGCCGAACCGATGCTCGGCACGGTCGGCGTCGCGCCACCGGCCCGCGAGGTCCGGACCTCGCTCGTCCCGGAGCGCTTCGGCGGCAACATGGACACGACCGAGATGAAGGCCGGCGCCACCTGCTACCTCGGCGTGAACGTCCCGGGCGCCCTGTTCTCGGTCGGTGACGGGCACTACCGGCAGGGCGAGGGTGAGGCCTGCGGCACCGCGGTCGAGGGCGCCATGAACGTGACCCTGATCGTCGAGTTGATCAAGGGCGGCGCACCGCTCTGGCCACGGATCGAGCAGGACGACTGGCTGATCGTGGTCGGCTCCAGCCGGCCGCTCGAGGACGCCTGGCGGATCGCCCAGGTCGAGATGATCACCTGGCTCGGCGAGCTGTACGGGCTGGACCGGATGGACGGCTACCAGGTGGTGTCGCAGCTGGCGAAGGCCCCGCTCGCCAATGTGGTCGACGCGAACTACAGCTCGGTCGTGAAGCTGGCCAAGTCCCTGTTGCCGGCCGCGAACCCGTACGACGGCATGCATCGGCATCTGCGGACCTCCTGACGGGTTGCAGTCCGGTATCGACGGCCGCCCACGTGCCGGATCCGGTGTTCACTGGAACCGACGGAGGTGGCGGCATGATCAGGAGCCGGGGTTTCATGATCATCTGCGGTACGACGCTGCTGCTGTCCCTGGTGGCCGGAGGCGGTTGCGCCGCTCGTGACCGGGTGTCCCCGGCCCCGGCCGCGACGCCGTACGACGGACCGCTCCGGGTCGAGCCGACCGCCCCGCCGGCCCCGGACGTCCCGGACCGCGGCGGCGGTGCGGGGCTGGCGGTGCAGTGCCGCGGCGAGCCGGTCGGCGGCAACAGGTCCGCTCCCGCGCACCCCGGCAAGGTCTTCCCGTCCGCCGAAGACGCGCTCCGCGACGCGCTGCGCAGCGGAGCCTTCAAGGGTGCGCTCCGGGAGTACCGGAAGGCGGCCGAGTCCGGCGACCGGGTCCTGTACCGCTACGAGCCCGAGGGCGTCGCCAGGCACGCCCTGGTGGCGCACCACGGCGACTCCGTCGACGGCAAGACCGGCTGGTACGTCGAATCCTGGGCCCGCTGCGACCCGGCGGACTTCCCGGACTCGGTCACCGGGCCGACCGGCATGCAGATCTGGACCGACGCGAAGGGCGGGCGGGTGCTGACCACGGAGCTCTACTCCGTCCGGGGACCGGACCACTGTGGCTGGGAGCGGATGACCTTCCTGCACCGCGGCGGGGACCTGGCGTATGCCTCCGACCCGATCCCGGAGCTGGCCGAATACTCCGCCGAGCCCTATCAGCCGGACCTGCCACTCCCCGGCGATGCGGTCGACTCCGGCTATCACCTCGGCGACGACCGGCTGTGGTTCTCACCGGACGGGATGCGCGCGTACGTCGGGAACCCGGAGCACGTCGCACTGTGGCCGAGGACGGTGAAGTTACTGGGCTGCGCGTAATCGGCGGGACTTACGGATGTCACATCCGCATGACACGCTGAGGTCATGGACCGCAGCCATGACTTCGATCTCGCCGTGATCGGCTCGGGGCCGGGCGGTCAGAAGGCGGCCATCATGGCCGCGAAACTGGGTCGGCGGGTCTGTGTGATCGACCGCCTGCACATGGTCGGCGGAGTCTGCGTCAACACCGGCACCATCCCCTCCAAGACCCTGCGCGAGGCCGTCGTCTACCTGACCGGCATGCAGATGCGCGACCTGTACGGGGCGAGCTACCGGGTCAAGAGCGACATCACGATCGGTGACCTGCTGGCCCGGTTGCAGCACGTGATCGGCCGGGAGACCGAGGTGGTCCGGGCCCAGCTGCTGCGCAACCACATCGAGCTGATCGGCGGCATGGCGGCGTTCACCGACCCGCACACCCTGTCGATCGAGGTCGACGGCGGAACCCAGCACCGTACGGTGACGGCGGAGAAGATCGTGATCGCGACCGGCACCACGCCGGCCCGCCCGCCACACATCGATTTCGACGGCACCCGCATCCTCGACTCCGACCAGATCCTCACCCTGGACCACGTGCCGGACTCCCTCGTCGTGGTCGGCGCCGGCGTGATCGGCGTCGAGTACGCGTCGATCTTCGCCGCCCTCGGCACCCGCGTGACCCTGGTCGAGAAGCGCCCGCGGATGCTCGAGTTCTGCGACCCGGAGCTGATCGAGTCGCTCAAGTTCCACCTCCGCGACCAGGGCATGTCGTTCCGGTTCGGCGAGGAGGTGGCGTCGGTGACCAGCTCCGGCCACGGCACGATCACCACCCTCGCCTCCGGCAAGCGGATCGCCGCCGAGGTGGTCATGTACTCGGCCGGCCGGCAGGGCGCCACCGCCCGGCTCGACCTGCCGAAGGCCGGGCTGACGGCCGACGATCGTGGCCGGCTCGTGGTCGACGAGAACTACCGGACGCCGGTCGGCCACGTGTACGCGGTCGGCGACGTGATCGGCTTCCCGGCGCTGGCCGCGACCTCGATGGACCAGGGCCGGCTGGCCGCGTCGCACGCGTTCGACGAGCCGGCGCACGAGCTGCGGGACCTGCAGCCGATCGGCATCTACACGATCCCGGAGCTGTCTTATTGCGGCCGGACCGAGGAGGACCTGACCTCGGAGGCGGTGCCGTTCGAGGTCGGCATCTCCCGCTACCGGGAACTGGCCCGGGGACAGATCGTCGGCGACCCGTACGGGATGCTCAAGCTGATCGTGCACAGCGAGACCCGGCACATCCTCGGCGTCCACGTCTTCGGCACCTCGGCCACCGAACTGGTGCACATCGGGCAGGCGATCATGGGCTGCGGCGGGACCATCGACTACCTGGTGGACACGGTGTTGAACTACCCGACGCTGTCCGAGGCGTACAAGGTCGCCGCCCTCGATGCGACGAACAAGATGCGGGCCGTGGACCGCCTCACGAGCGTCATCGGTGTGGACTAGCTTTACCGGGGTGACTGACATCCTCGATGAGCTCAGCTGGCGCGGCCTGGTGGCCGAATCGACCGATCGCGACGCATTACGCGAGCATCTCGCCGCCGGGCCCGTCACCTTCTATGTCGGGTTCGACCCGACCGCGCCGAGCCTCCACTTCGGCAACCTGGTCCAGCTGATCGTCGCCGGCCACCTGCAACGGGCCGGCCACCGCCCCCTGATCCTGGTCGGCGGTTCGACCGGCCTGATCGGTGATCCGAAGGACTCCGGCGAGCGGACGCTGAACTCCAAGGACGTCGTCGCCGGTTGGGTGGAGAAGATCCGCAGTCAGGTGTCCAGGTACGTCGACTTCGAAGGTCCCGCCGCGGCCACCGTGGTGAACAACCTGGACTGGACCGGCACGGTGCCGGTGCTCGACTTCCTCCGCGACATCGGCAAACACTTCCCGGTGAACCGCATGCTGGCCAGGGATGTCGTACGGAACCGGTTGGAGGCCGGGATCTCGTATACGGAGTTCTCCTACGTCCTGCTGCAGTCGTTCGACTACCTCGAACTGTTCCGCCGGCACGGCTGCACGCTGCAGTTCGGCGGCTCGGACCAGTGGGGCAACATCACCGCCGGCGTGGAGCTGATCCGCCGGTCGACGGGGGACCGGGTGCACGCCCTCGCGACTCCGCTGCTGACCAAGGCGGACGGCACGAAGTTCGGCAAGACCGAGTCGGGGACGGTCTGGCTCGACCCGGAGATGACCAGCCCGTACGCGTTCCACCAGTTCTTCCTGAATGCCGAGGACGCCAAGGTGATCGAGTACCTCAAGGTGTTCTCACCGCGATCCGAGGCGGAGATCGACGAGCTGGCGAAGGCGACCGAGGAACGCCCGCACGAGCGACGGGCCCAGCGCGCCCTGGCCGACGACGTCACCGACTTCGTCCATTCCCGCAAAGCTCGGGAGGGAGCCGAAGCCGCCGCGGCGGCGTTGTTCGGCCGGGCGGATCTCGCCGACCTGGACGAGGAGACGCTGACCGGCGTGGTCGCCGAGGTCGGCGGGGGAGAGGTGACCGCGACGGACGGAGGCCTGCCCGGAGTGGTCGAGGTGCTCGAGGCCAGCGGGGTGGTGGCGAGCAAGTCGGCCGCCCGGCGCACCATCGCCGAGGGCGGCGCCTACCTGAACAACGAGAAGGTCACCGACCCGGACGCGAAGGTGACGGACGCCGCCCTGCTGCACGGTCGGTACGTGATCGCTCGCCGCGGCCGGAAGACGGTCGGCGCCGTTACCATCCGACGCTGATCTCAGGCCACTTCGCGCTGGCGTGTCACGCTGTGAGGACTGCCACGCCGGCTCGATTTGACCCTGTCCGACACAGCCTCGTACTGTTCTACATGTCGAGCCGGGGGGCGGAACGCAGAGGGAAACCGAAGCGAGCCACCGGCCGAACTCCTCCGAGATGAAGATCCGGTTGGTGTGCGCCCTTGAAGGGGCCCACCGCGAAGACCGGCTCGGGAGCCTCGAAGGAGAAGGGATGCAACACCTGCTTGACTCTCCGGAGTCGGGCGAGTAATGTAGCCCAAGCCTCCAGTTGGGGGCACACCACCCACGATGATCGACCCGGATCATTGCGCTCTTCTTCAGGGCGACAAGGTTTCGGGAGCAGCAGCGTGGGTACATACAAATCAACAGTGGGGGATCGGGACCGGATTTGACACCCGAAACCGAAGATCACTAAGGTTGGTCAGGTTGCCTCAAGGAAAGAATCGAGGCAATTCAAACTCGAAGTGAAGCTCAAACGCCGATTTGACATCGCGAACTGAGAATCTCTAGAGTTACGCAGGCTGCCTCAGAAGCAAAGAATAGCGACTGAGAAAGCCAAAACAACTGAAGTGAAACTCGGAAACACGGATTTGACACCGGATACCGAACCTCACTAAAGTAAGTCGAGTTGCCCCAAACGGAAACGCAAGTGACCGAGCGGTGTGCGCCCGAAACTTGAGAACTCAACAGCGTGCTAAAAGTCAATGCCAAATATGCACAAAAACCCCGTGCTCATGGCATCTGAGAGACCTTAGGTCTCAACGATCCAGGAGTTCGGAATTCCTTTGATTGATGATGAACCCAGCAATGGGTCTTGTCGGCGATTGAACATTATGTTGAACGGAAACGGGCTATTAACCCGCAACCGCTAGATTTCAACGGAGAGTTTGATCCTGGCTCAGGACGAACGCTGGCGGCGTGCTTAACACATGCAAGTCGAACGGTAAGGCCCCTTCGGGGGTACACGAGTGGCGAACGGGTGAGTAACACGTGAGTAACCTGCCCTTGACTTCGGAATAAGCCCGAGAAATCGGGTCTAATACCGAATGACCACCCTTGCGGACATCTGCGAGGGTGCAAAGCTCCGGCGGTCAAGGATGGACTCGCGGCCTATCAGCTAGTTGGTGAGGTAACGGCTCACCAAGGCTTCGACGGGTAGCCGGCCTGAGAGGGCGACCGGCCACACTGGGACTGAGATACGGCCCAGACTCCTACGGGAGGCAGCAGTGGGGAATATTGCACAATGGGCGAAAGCCTGATGCAGCAACGCCGCGTGCGGGATGACGGCCTTCGGGTTGTAAACCGCTTTCAGTACCGACGAAGCGAAAGTGACGGTAGGTGCAGAAGAAGGACCGGCCAACTACGTGCCAGCAGCCGCGGTGATACGTAGGGTCCGAGCGTTGTCCGGAATTATTGGGCGTAAAGGGCTTGTAGGCGGTCTGCCGCGTCGGAAGTGAAAACTCAGGGCTTAACCCTGAGCCTGCTTCCGATACGGGCGGACTAGAGGAATGCAGGGGAGAATGGAATACCTGGTGGAGCGGTGGAATGCGCAGATATCAGGTGGAACACCAGTGGCGAAGGCGGTTCTCTGGGCATTTCCTGACGCTGAGAAGCGAAAGCGTGGGGAGCAAACAGGCTTAGATACCCTGGTAGTCCACGCCGTAAACGGTGGGCACTAGGTGTGGGACTCATTCCACGAGTTCCGTGCCGTAGCTAACGCATTAAGTGCCCCGCCTGGGGAGTACGGCCGCAAGGCTAAAACTCAAAGGAATTGACGGGGGCCCGCACAAGCGGCGGAGCATGCGGATTAATTCGATGCAACGCGAAGAACCTTACCTGGGTTTGACATATACCGGAAAGCTGCAGAGATGTAGCCCCCGCAAGGTCGGTATACAGGTGGTGCATGGCTGTCGTCAGCTCGTGTCGTGAGATGTTGGGTTAAGTCCCGCAACGAGCGCAACCCTCGTCCTATGTTGCCAGCGGATAATGCCGGGGACTCATAGGAGACTGCCGGGGTCAACTCGGAGGAAGGTGGGGATGACGTCAAGTCATCATGCCCCTTATGTCCAGGGCTTCACGCATGCTACAATGGCTGGTACAAAGAGCTGCGAGACCGCAAGGTTAAGCGAATCTCAAAAAGCCAGTCTCAGTTCGGATTGGGGTCTGCAACTCGACCCCATGAAGTCGGAGTCGCTAGTAATCGCAGATCAGCAATGCTGCGGTGAATACGTTCCCGGGCCTTGTACACACCGCCCGTCAAGTCATGAAAGTCGGTAACACCCGAAGCCGGTGGCCCAACCCTTGTGGAGGGAGCCGTCGAAGGTGGGACCGGCGATTAGGACTAAGTCGTAACAAGGTAGCCGTACCGGAAGGTGCGGCTGGATCACCTCCTTTCTAAGGAGCCATGTGGCGGATCTTGATCCGTCCATGCACCTGGATCTGAACCGATCGTGTTCAGCCAGGTAGGCACCGGAATGTGGAACATTGACCATTAAGCCGTAGCCGGCGAGCAACGTCAGTACAACCCATGCAAATGGGAGTGGAACCTCGACGCTCGAAGGGTACGGCCTGAAGCACGCTGTTGGGTCCTGAAGGTTCGGTCGCTTTTGCAACCACCTTCCAGCGGACAATGATCCCCTCGCCGAAAATCGGGGGGACTTTGTTACCGCCCGTATGTTGAGAACTTCACAGTGGACGCGAGCATCTTTGTAGTAACAACAAGCTACTAAGGGCGATCGGTGGATGCCTAGGCACCAAGAGCCGATGAAGGACGTTGTAACCTGCGATAAGCCCCGGGGAGCTGGTAAACGAGCTTCGATCCGGGGATCTCCGAATAGGGAAACCTCGAAGGAAACCGGAGTAATGTCCGGCGACCCCTGCCTGAACACATAGGGCAGTGGGAGGGAACGTGGGGAAGTGAATCATCTCAGTACCCACAGGAAGAGAAAACAACAGTGATTCCGTAAGTAGACGTGAGCGAAAGCGGAAGAGGCCAAACCACAGATGTGTGATAGCTGACAGGCGTTGCATCTGCGGTGTTGTGGGGCCATTCAGACCGGGCTGTCGACTGGTCAGAGAGTAAAAAATGATCGATGAAGTCGAAGTGCACTGGGAAGGCACAGCAAAGAAGGTAACACTCCTGTAGACGTAAGTTGATCACTCTCGAATGTCACCCCAAGTAGGACGGAGGTCCTGAATCCTCCGTGCGAATCTGGCGGGACCACCCGCTAAGCCTAAATACTCCTTGGTGACCGATAGCGGACTAGTACCGTGAGGGAAAGGTGAAAAGTACCCCGGGAGGGGAGTGAAAGAGTACCTGAAACCGATTGCCTACAATCCGTCGGAGCAGATCTTCGGATCTGTCACGGCGTGCCTTTTGAAGAATGAGCCTGCGAGTTAGTGGTACGTGGCGAGGTTAACCCGTGTGGGGTAGCCGTAGCGAAAGCGAGTCTGAATAGGGCGATTTAGTCGCGTGCTCTAGACCCGAAGCGGAGTGATCTATCCATGGCCAGGGTGAAGCGACGGTAAGACGTCGTGGAGGCCCGAACCCACCAGGGTTACAAACCTGGGGGATGAGCTGTGGATAGGGGTGAAAGGCCAATCAAACTCCGTAATAGCTGGTTCTCCCCGAAATGCATATAGGTGCAGCGTCGCGCGTTTCTTGCCGGAGGTAGAGCACTGGATAGTCTAGGGGGCCCACAAGCTTACCGAAATTAGCCAAACTCCGAATGCCGGTAAGTGAGAGCGCGGCAGTGAGACTGCGGGCGATAAGGTTCGTAGTCGAGAGGGAAACAGCCCAGAACACCAGCTAAGGCCCCTAAGCGATTGCTAAGTGGAAAAGGATGTGGAGTTGCGGAGACAACCAGGAGGTTGGCTTGGAAGCAGCCACCCTTGAAAGAGTGCGTAATAGCTCACTGGTCAAGTGATTCTGCGCCGACAATTTAGCGGGGCTCAAGCAATCCGCCGAAGCTGTGTCATTCACGCAAGTGCCCGGCCTCTCTCTTCGGAGATTGGTCCAAGCGCGTGGATGGGTAGGGGAGCGTCGTGTGCACGGTGAAGCGGCAGGGGAACCTAGCCGTGGAGAGCACACGAGTGAGAATGCAGGCATGAGTAGCGAATGACGGGTGAGAAACCCGTCCGCCGAATGACCAAGGGTTCCAGGGTCAAGCTAATCTGCCCTGGGTAAGTCGGGACCTAAGGCGAGGCCGACAGGCGTAGTCGATGGACAACGGGTTGATATTCCCGTACCGGCGTATGAACGCCCCTGCCGAGGCGAATAATGCTAAGCACGCGAGCACTGAGGACGCCTTCGGGCTGATCCAGTGCGAGTCTGCGACCCAAGTTCGTATTAGGCAAGCTGAGGAGTGACGCAGGAAGGTAGCCCATCCCGGGCGATGGTAGTCCCGGGCTAAATGCGTAGGGTGAGATGTAGGCAAATCCGCATCTCGTATGCCTGAGACATGACGGCTCTATCGATTTCGATCGAATGAGTGGGTGATCCTATGCTGCCTAGAAAACCTTCGTAGCGAGTTCATAAGCCGCCCGTACCCTAAACCGACTCTGGTGGTCAGGTAGAGAATACTAAGGCGATCGAGATAACCGTGGTTAAGGAACTCGGCAAAATACCCCCGTAACTTAGGGATAAGGGGGGCCGACTCTGTCTATGGATTTACTCCAGACGGCGGAGAAGGCCGCAGAGACCAGGCCCGAGCGACTGTTTATTAAAAACACAGGTCCGTGCTAAGTCGTAAGACGATGTATACGGACTGACGCCTGCCCGGTGCTGGAACGTTAAGGGGAGGTGTTAGCCGCAAGGCGAAGCACTGAACTTAAGCGCCAGTAAACGGCGGTGGTAACTATAACCATCCTAAGGTAGCGAAATTCCTTGTCGGGTAAGTTCCGACCTGCACGAATGGCGTAACGACTTGGGCGCTGTCTCGACCACGGACTCGGCGAAATTGCACTACGAGTAAAGATGCTCGTTACGCGCAGCAGGACGGAAAGACCCCGGGACCTTTACTATAGTTTGGTATTGGTGATTGGTACAGCTTGTGTAGGATAGGTGGGAGACTTTGAAGCAGTCACGCCAGTGGTTGTGGAGTCAATGTTGAAATACCACTCTGGTTGTTCTGGTTATCTAACGTAGGTCCGTAATCCGGATCACGGACAGTGCCTGATGGGTAGTTTGACTGGGGCGGTCGCCTCCTAAAAGGTAACGGAGGCGCCCAAAGGTTCCCTCAGCCTGGTTGGCAATCAGGTTTCGAGTGTAAGTGCACAAGGGAGCTTGACTGTGAGAGAGGCATCTCGAGCAGGGACGAAAGTCGGGACTAGTGATCTGACGGTGGCATGTGGAAGCGCCGTCACTCAACGGCTAAAAGGTACCCCGGGGATAACAGGCTGATCTTGCCCGAGCGTCCATAGCGACGGCATGGTTTGGCACCTCGATGTCGGCTCGTCGCATCCTGGGGCTGTAGTCGGTCCCAAGGGTTGGGCTGTTCGCCCATTAAAGCGGCACGCGAGCTGGGTTTAGAACGTCGTGAGACAGTTCGGTCCCTATCCGCTGCGCGCGTAGGAGTCTTGAGGAGAGCTGTCCTTAGTACGAGAGGACCGGGACGGACGAACCTCTGGTGTGCCAGTTGTTCTGCCAAGAGCACGGCTGGTTGGCTACGTTCGGAAGTGATAACCGCTGAAAGCATCTAAGCGGGAAGCACGCTCCAAGATGATGGCTCCCACAGGGTAACCTGGTAAGGCCCCCAGCAGAACACTGGGTGATAGGTCGGATGTGGAAGCACAGTAATGTGTGGAGCTGACCGATACTAATAGGCCGAGGGCTTGTTCCTACAAAGATGCTACGCGTCCACTGTGCAGTTCCCGAGATACGGTCGGGAACCCGCTGATATCTCAATAGAGTTTCGGTGATCATAGCGAGAGGGAAACACCCGGTCCCATTCCGAACCCGGAAGTTAAGCCTCTCAGCGCCGATGGTACTGCACGGGGAGCCGTGTGGGAGACTAGGACGTCGCCGGTCATATACACTTCAAGGTCGATCCTTTCGGGGATCGGCCTTGAAGTGTTTTTGCGTTCTTGTGCAGTTTGGTCGGCGATACTGTCGACGTGGAGTACGTGTCGCGGGTGCCTGGACCGCCGTTGGACGGGCTGATCGACGACGTGTATTTCCTGGAGGGTACGCCGCCGTACGCGCGGCTGACCCTGCCGCCGGCGCCTTCGGCGCTGTTGATCATCAATCTCTCTGCGCCCTTCCAGATCCGGGCCGGCTCCGAGCGGGAAACGGCCGGCTATGCCGACGGGTGTGTGGTCACCATGCCTACCCGTGCCTGGGAGTTCGGCTATCCGCAAGGCTCTCGGTCCGTCGGCGTGCACTTCAAGCCGTGGGGTCTGGCGCCATTCCTGCGGATTCCTGCGGCAGAGCTGCGAGACCGGCCGGTGACGGTCGAACAGGTGTGGGGCCGGGCTGTCGTCGCCGAGCTGCAGGACCGGCTGGCGACGGCGGGCGGACCGCACGCGATGCTGGCGCTGCTCGAGGAGGAGCTCAGGCGCCGGCTGGGCGAGTCCGCCGGCCTGGACCTGGTCCGCCGGACGAGCAGCGTCATCGCTGCGACCAGGGGAGCGGTGTCGATCAACGAGCTGAGCGTCGCGGCGGGAGTCAGCAACACCCACCTGGTGCAGCGATTCAAGGAACTCATCGGGATCACCCCGAAACGGCTGGCCCGCAGCCATCGGTTCGCCGCCACCGTGTTCTCGATCAATCACAGCGGACCGATCGACTGGAGTGAGCTCGCGGCCGGCGCGGGCTATTTCGACCAGGCTCACTTCGGCCACGAGTTCCGGGAATTCACCGGGCTCACACCGACCAGGTACGTCGAGGTCCGGAGACGGTTCCTGCGCGAGCATCCCGGCAACGTGCTGAACAGCTGGCCGCTGCCGGCCGATTGATTTCTTACAAGATCGGCGGCTGGCGGCAGCCTTAGGGTGGGGCTCCCCAAGCAAAGGAGGCTCCGTGGGCAAAGTGGTCATGTACAGCTCGGTGTCGGTGGACGGATTCATCGCGGACGAGAACGACCAGCCGGGACCGCTGTTCGAATGGTTGTCCAGTGGTGACGTCCCGATGGACGAGAGCGGCCAGGTGAAGGTGTCGCAGGCGTCCTACGACTACACCCGGCCGTACTGGGACGAGATCGGGGTGACCGTCGCGGGCCGCCACGTCTTCGACCTGACGAACGGGTGGGACGGGATTCCTCCGGCGGGCATCGACCATGTGGTGGTCGTGACGCACCGGCCGCCGCCCGAGGACTGGGACCCGAAGGCGCCGTACCACTTCGTCGATGGCATCGAGGCAGCCATGGCCAAGGCGCAGGAGCTGGCGGGTGACCGCGTTGTGGAGATCGCGGCCGGCGACGTCGGCGGCCAGGCGCTGGCCGCGGGCCTGGTCGACGAGGTGCGGATGGACGTCGTACCGGTCGTGTTGGGCGCCGGCAAGCGCTACTTCGGGACGGTCAACGCGCAGCACCTGCTGGAGGACCCGGACGCGAAGGTTCAGGGTGACCGGGTGCTGCACCTGCGCTATCGGGTGCGCCGCTGACCGGACAATGTTCGTGTCCTGAGCTTGTCGAAGGACCAAGCCGAATCGGATCTTGCCCTTCGACAGGCTCGGGGAACGTTGTGGCTTCCTTCTCAGCCCGCGGTCTGCGGGAAGTTGCGGTGCAGCAGGTCCAGGTAGCGCTCGCCGAGGGTGCCGGCGGCCTTGACCTCGTTCTCGTCGGGCTCGTGCTGGCCGAGGACGGGGACCTTCCACTCGGGCAGCTCACCGGTGAGCGCCCAGGCGGCCTGGCGGGCGGCACCGACGGCCACGCTCTCGAACGGCTCCGTGAACGCGATCGGCAGGCCGAAGACGGCGGGCGCGATCGCACGGACGGCCGCTGACTGAGCCGCCCCACCGGTCAGCGTGATCCGGCCGATCTCGCCGGCTTCACGGCGCAACACCTCGACTCCGTACGCGAGACTCCACAGCACCCCCTCGACGGTGGCGCGGGCCAGATTCGCGGGGGTGAGGTTCTTCAGGGTGAGGCCGAGCAGCTGTCCGGTCGCGTCCGGCAACGGTGGTGTGCGCTCGCCCTCCAGGTACGGCAGGTAGCTGACGCCCTCGCTTCCGGGCGGCGCACTCTGGGCGAGCTTGTCGAACTCGGCCAGGTCCACCCCGAGCAGTTCGGCGGTGGCGACGAGGTTGCGGGCTCCGTTCAGCGTGCAGACCAACGGCAGGAAGGCTCCGCTGGCGTCGGCGAAACCCGAGACGGTGCCGGTGACCTCGTGGGTCTGCCGGTCCGACCGCACGTACGCCGTGCCACTGGTGCCGAGCGAGACCACCGCCTCGCCGGGCCGCAGGCCGAGGCCAAGGGCGGCGGCCATGTTGTCTCCGGTCCCGGGCGCGATCACGGCACCCCAGGAGGTCTCGCCGACCACCTCGTCGGGCGCGGCGACCCGCGGCAGTTCGAGTTCGCGGCCGAGAGCGAGCCGGACCAGATCCTGCCGGTACTCGTTGCTGGTGGCGTCGAAGTAGAGAGTGCCGGACGCGTCGCCGCGGTCGGTGACCGGTGCGAAGCTGCGGTCACCCAGCTGCCAGGTGAGCCAGTCGTGCGGCAGCAGGACGCTGCGGGTCCGGGCGGCGTTGTCCGGTTCGTTGCGGGCCAGCCAGCGGACCTTGGCCACGGTCATCGACGCGACCGGGACGGAGCCGGTGGCCTCGGCCCAGGCCTGTGCGCCGCCGAGTTCGTCGATCAGGTCGACGGCGTCGGTGCCGGACCGGTTGTCGTTCCAGAGCAGCGCGTCCCGGACCAGTTCACCGTCCTCGTCGAGGGTCACCATGCCGTGCTGCTGGCCGGCGACGGCGATCGCCTCGACCCCGTCGAGCAGGGCGGGATCGGCGGTCGCGGTGCGGTAGGCGTCGAGCCAGGCCTGCGCGGAGACCTCGGTGCCGTCCGGATGCGGCGCACGGGAGGTGCGGACCACCTCGCCGGTCTCGGCGTCGCAGACCACGAGCTTGACCGATTGGGTGGACGAGTCGACGCCGGCGACGAGTCGCATGTGAGCTCCAGGGCAACGTAGAAGGGGCAGGCCAGAACGCTCCCTGAGCCTGTCGAAGGGCAAGCCGCGTGACCGGTTTCGCACTTCGACAGGCTCAGTGCACGCTTCTTCAGGCTCCGACGATAGCGCCCGCGTCCGGCTCGGCGGCGTCCTGTTCGGTCCGCGGTCCGGGCGTGATGATCTTGATCCCGCCCTCCCGGTACGGACGCAGCGCACGGTCCGGCACCGAGCCGGCGACGGCGAGCACGTCCACCGATTCCAGCGACGCGA
Organism: Microlunatus sp. GCM10028923; assembly: GCF_042666975.1. NCBI lineage: Bacteria > Bacillati > Actinomycetota > Actinomycetes > Propionibacteriales > Propionibacteriaceae > Microlunatus > Microlunatus sp. GCM10028923. Next base: position 432,705 of record NZ_JBHTFF010000001.1, read on the forward strand.
ACCGGACCAGGGCGGTGCCGCCCAGCGACTCCGGAGCGGCCAGCGCCACCACCGTTGTTCCGGCCGCCACCTCCGCCTCCGACACCGCGGCGGCGGCCGGGGTCTGCTGGGTCAGCCCGTGATCATGGTGTACGCCGGCCGGGCAGATCACACTGACATCGGTGTGCAGCCGGCCCAGTTCGGCGAGGGCCCAGTCGCCCTCCTGGGCGCGGGTGCGCGCCGAGACCGTACCGCCGAGGTTGTAGACCGACAGCCCCGGTGCCCGGGACAGCACCAGGGCCGCGTCCAGCGAGTTCGTGACGATGGTGAGGTCGGTCAGGTCGTCGGCCTCGGTGACGATCAGCTTGGCCAGCGTCAGGGTGGGCTCACCGGTGCCGAGCAGCACGGTGCCGCTCCGTGGCAGCAGCGCCCAGACCGCAGCAGCCCAGTCCTGATCGGCGGGGTCGACCGAGTCCGGCCGGCCGAGCGCCGCGATCGGATCGGAATCGGCCGCCACGGCACCACCGTGGACCCGCCGCAGCCGGCCGGAGCGCTCCATGGCGCGCAGATCCCGCCGGATCGTCTCCGGCGCGACGCCGAGCCGGTCGGCGGCGGTGATCACGTCGATCCTGCCCTCGTCCGCCAGCCATTCGGCCAGGGTCGACTGCCGGTCCTCCGCCCGCATCGGATCGCCCACCTCGCCCGGACTCACGACGGGGCGGCCAGTTCGATGGTTCGGTCCAGCGCCGGCCGCAGTTGCAGCTTCCGCCCGGTGCCGGCCCGGAAGGTCTCCAGCGCCGATCCGTACTCGGTGAGCGGGAAGGCGTGGCTCACCATCGGCGCCGCGTTCAGCACGCCGGCGGCGAACAGCTCGACCGCGCGTTCGTACGAACTCAGCACCGCCATCGAGCCGACCACGGTGATCTCGTCGTTGTAGATCCGGAACGGCGAGAAGGCGGCCCGGGCGTCCGTCGGCGCGACCCCGAACTGCTGGAAGGTGCCTCCCCGGCGGACCCGCCCGAGTCCGTCCTCGATCGCGCCGACGACACCCGTACAGTCGATCACCACGTCCCAGCCGCCGGCCCGCTCCACCTGATCCGCTGACTCGGCGACCCGTTCGACGCCGACCTCGCGGGCCACCTGCAGCCGGTCCGGGTTGCGGTCGATCACCGTGACCGAGGCGGCGCCGGCCCGCGGCGCCAGCTGGGCCATCATCAGTCCCATCGTCCCGGCGCCGTAGACGAGATAGTGTTCGCCGAGCCGGCGGGGCAGCAGGTCGTAGCCGTGGATGGCGCAGGACAGCGGCTCGATCAGCGCCGCGAGCTCGAGGTCGACGCCGTCCGGCAACCGGTAGACGTTGCGTACCGGCGCCAGCATGTAGTCGGCCGCCGAGCCGTTGGTCCGGGCCACGCCGGCGCCGTCCCAGCGCTGGCACAGATTGGGCCGCCCGTTCCGGCAGTACGTGCACTCGCCGCAGGTCAGGGTCGGATCGACCGAGACCCGGTCGCCGGGGGAGAACTCCGACACCTCCGAACCGACCGCGACGACGACGCCGGAGGTCTCGTGCCCGGGCGTGATCGGGAAGACGGTCGGCTCGAACTCGCCGTCCAGGACGTGCACGTCGGTCCCGCAGATCCCGACCGCGGACACCTCGACGACGACCTCGCGCGGACCGGGACTCGGGTCCGGCACCTCGGCGAGTTCGAACGCGCCGGGCCCGGTGAAGACGATCGCCCGCATTACTTGACCGCCCCCATCGCCAGGCCCCGGACCAGTCGCTTCTGGGCGATCCAACCGGCCGCGATCACCGGCAGTACGGCGATCGTCGCGGCCGCCGACAGCACCGCCACGAACTGGCCGCGGCCGTCGACGAAGCTGCCCAGGAACGGCGGTGTGGTACGGGCCACGACCGCGGTGAGCAGGTTGGCCAGGAAGTATTCGTTCCAGGCGAAGATGAAGCAGATCAGCGCGGCCGCCGCGGCGCCCGGCGCGACGATCGGCAGCGAGATCCGCCACAGTTCCCGGGAGTACGAGGCGCCGTCCACCTGGGCCGCTTCGACGACGGCCCGCGGCACCTCGGCGAAGAAGGACCGCATCATCCAGATCGCCAGCGGCAGGTTGATCCCGAGATAGAGGGCGCCGAGCCACCACAGGTTGTCCAGGCCGCCCACGACGCGCAGCAGCAGGAACACCGGGATGATCGACGCGGCGACCGGCATGAACCGGGTCGAGATGAAGAAGAACAGCGCGTCCTGCCACTTCCCGATCGGCCGCACTGACAGGGCGTACGCGGCCGGGATGGCGAGCATCATCACCACCACGGTGGACAGGATCGAGACCGCCGCGGAGTTGGCCAGGTAGAGGCCCATGCCGCGCTCGAACACCTGGCCGTACCGGTCGAAGGAGAAGTCGGCGACGATCTGGGGCGGGAAGGCGGCCGCGCCCGCCTCGGACTTGAAGCTGTTCAGCACCATCCAGAGCACCGGGAAGAAGAACAGGAAGACCAGCACCCAGGTGACGCCGGTGATGATCACGCCACCGACCTTCCGCTTGGTGAACCTGCTGCCGCCGCGGGCGATCGCCGCTCGGGGTTCGGCTGCCTGTGGCGCGGTTGCCGTCGTGGTGGCCATCAGCGTGCCTCCTCGGTGAAGACGCGGAACAGGGTCCGCAACGCGATCGTGGTGACGATGATCGTCAGGATGACGGTGACGACGCCGTACGCGGCGGCCTCGCCGATCTCCTGGCCGATGAAGGCCCGCTCGTAGAGCAGGTACGGCAGCGTCTTGGTGCCGCCGGTGCCCTTGGTCATGATGTTCACCGGGTCGAACACCTGGATCATCATCACCGTGCCGAGCAGGGTGGCCAGCTCCGCGTACGTCCGCAGGTGCGGCAGCGTCATGTAGCGGAAGGTCTGCAGCGGACCGGCGCCGTCGACATCGGCCGCCTCGAGCACCTCACCGGATTGCGACTGCAGGCCGGCCAGCAAGATCAACATCATGAACGGCGTGTACTGCCAGGTCAGCGTGAAGATGATCGTCAGCATCGGGAAGTTGGTGTTCCAGGCCACCGGGTCGATGCCGAAGAAGGAGAGCCCGTAGTTGATCATGCCGGTACCGACGTCCAGCATCGAGTACTTCCAGATCAGCGCGGCCGCCGCCGGCATCACCAGGAACGGCGTGATCAACAGCGTCCGGGCGATCGCCTGACCCTTGAACTTGCGGTCCAGCAGGACGGCGAAGACCAGGCCGAGGATCAGCGACAGGATCACCGAGCCGCCGACGATGAGCACCGTGGCCAAGGCCGAGGGGAGGAAGGCGCCATTGGCCACAACGGCGATGTAGTTGTCGAAACCGGCGAAGCCGCGCTGTTCGGGCCGGGCCAGGTTCCAGTCGGCGAACGAGTAGACGATCGTCGCGATGAACGGGACCTGGGTGATCAGGATCGCCACGATCAGGGCCGGCAGGACCAGCTTGCGCGCGAAGATCCGCTCGGCGAGGTCCTGTCCGGTCAGCTTGATCTTGGCCGGTTTGCCTCGCTTCGGTCCGGTGGTGGTCGGGACCGGGTCTGCTGCTGTGGTGGTCATCGAGCCCTCACTGATTCTTCTGCTTGTCGCCGGCTCGCTGGGCGATCGCCTGGCTGTCCTGCAGCGCGCCGTCGAGGTCGCGCCGGCCGGCGATCACGTCCGCGATCAGCTGCGAGGTCTGGTTGCCGACGTCCTGGAACTCGGGAATCGTCACGTACTGGATGCCGATCCACGGCTGCGGCGCGACGCCCGGCTGCTTCGGATTGACCTCGCCCATGATCTCTGCGGTGAGCGGGGCGAACTCCTCGCCGGAGGCCAGGTAGTCGGGGATCTCGAACGTGGAGGCCCGGGTGCCGGACGGTACCCGCGGCCAGCCCATCCGTTCGCCGGAGAGCTGGACGTACTCCTTCGAGGTGGCCCACTTGACGAACTCCCAGGCGGCCGCCTGCTTCTCCGGATCCTCCTTCACGCTGGCGTTGATGCCGAGGTTCCACGACCACAGCCAGCCGGAGTCCTTGGTCTGCTCGACCGGTGCCCGGACGTAGCCGAACTTGCCCTTGTTGGGCCCGGATTCGAGGGAGCCGGCGGCCGACGTCGCGTCGTACCACATCGCCGCATTGCCGCCACCGACCAGGTTGAGACACTCGGTGAAGCCGTACGAGACCGGGTCGGACTGGCCGCCGGCCTTCAGCGTGTCCAGGTAGAACTGGATGGCGTTGCGGAAGCCGGGCCCGTTCACCTGGGCGTTCCAGCTCTCGTCGTACCACTGGCCGCCGAAGGTGTTCACCATCGTCGTCAGCGGCGCGAACATCTCGCCCCAGCCGGGCTTGCCGCGCAGGCAGATGCCGGCCCGGTCGTCGGTCTTCAGCTGCTTGGCGAAGTCGGCCACCTGCTGCCAGGTCGGCCGTTCCGGCATCTCCAGCCCGGCCTGCTCGAACAGATCCTTGCGGTACATGAGGAAGGACGACTCGCCGTAGAACGGCATCGCGTAGTAGCGGTCCTGGTAGGAGACGCCGTCCAGGACCGGGGTGAAGATGTCCTCGACGTCGTAGCTCGGATCCTGCTTCGCCTGATCGGTCAGGTCGACCAGCCAACCGTTCTGACCCCAGATCGGCACCTCGTAGAGGCCGACGGTCATCACGTCGTACTGCCCGCCCTCGGTCGCGACGTCCTTGGTCGCGGCGTTGCGAAGATCGTTCTCCTCCATCATCAAGGTGTTGATCTTGATGTTGGGATGGGTCCGTTCGAACTCGGGGATGAGCTGGGCCAGGTCCTGCATCTGCGGGTTGTTGACGCTGGCGAAGGTCACCGTCGTCACGCCCGGTTGGTTGCCGATGTTGCCGAAACCGGCGCAGCCGGTCACTGTCAGGCTGAGCCCGGCCAGCAGCACGGGTGCCGCCAGCCTGGCTCTGGAGCGGGTGGTTGTGATCATCGAAGGCCGGCCTCCCTGCCAAGTCGCGTCTGCAGCCGCCGCGCTGTTCCCGCATCACGTGCTGCCCGTTTGTGACCATAACCCATCTCACAGTGCCCGGTCCAGACCGAAATAGGGGTGATTCGGTGGATACTGTGCCCGATTGTGTGTTGAAACGATCCGTTCGTGTTTGAATGGGCGTCGTGGGCAGCGCCGACACCTTGCCGATGTATCCGCCGCAGCGTCAGCAGGCGATCGCGGAGTTCTTGTTGACCGTCCCGGGCCGGGACGTGAGCGTCGCCGAGATCGGCCGTCGGCTGGGTGTTGCGGCCGAGACCGTACGGCGGGACCTGGAGGTGCTGGCCCGGCGGGGGACCGTGCGCCGGGTGCGCGGCGGTGCCCGGCTGGTCGACGCGACACCGTTCGAGCAGGCGCTGGCGGCGCGCCACGCGGAGCAGCGGGCGGAGAAGCTGGCGATCGCCGACCGGGTGGCCGAGGAGTTGCCGGCCGACGGCGTGATCATGCTCGACTCGGGGTCGCTGACCTTCAGTTGCGCGCAGGCCATGGCGAAGGACGGCGGTGCGGCGGTCGTGACCAACAACCTGCCGGCGGCGCAGTATCTCGCTCAGTCGACGACGCTGACCGTACTCACGCTGCCGGGACTGATCCGCGGGCTGACCTCGGCGGCCGTGGACGCCGCGACCAGCCGGCGGTTGGAGAGTCTCGCCGTGGACGTCGCGATCATCGGGGTGAACGGCCTCACCGCGGCCCGCGGGTTGACTACGACCAATCCCGAGGAGGCGGCGGTGAAGCGGGCCATGCTGCTGTCGGCCCGGCGCCGAATCGTGCCGGTGATCTCCGGCAAGGTGGGCCGGGACTCCTTCTGTGCCTTCGGTACGTTGAGCGAGGTCGACCTGATCATCACCGACGCGGGGGCGGATCGCGAGCTGCTCGGCGAGCTCACCGCGGCCGGTCCGGAAGTGATCATCGTCGATCCGTGACGATCAGTCCGGATAGCGCGGGAGATCGATGTTGTTCGCGAAGTCGTCGGTCAGCTTCATCATCAGACCGAGCAGGAACCTGTTGGCGAAGGTCAGGTCCCGCATTCTGATCTTGAGCTTCGAGGCCGGCGCCAGGAACGGCCCGGCGTTGCCCTTCCGGGCGATCTTGGCGTAGCGATACATGATCGACGTGTAGCGATCGAAGGCGGCTCGGTGATCACCGCCGGCCGACGCGAGCTCGCCGGCCAGCACGTAGCCGCCGACCAGGGCGAGCCCGGTGCCGAAACCGCCGAGGGTGTTCGCGTAGGCCGCGTCGCCGACCAGGGCGAACCGCCCGGTGGTGTAGCGGTCGGTCACGACCTTGCTGATCGAGTCGAGGTAGAAGTCCAGTTGGTCGGGCAGCCGAGCCAGCAGGCGTGGCGTGCGCCAGCCGGCCCCACGGAACGCGTCGGTCAGGATTCCCTTCTGGACATGGATGTCCGAGCGGTCGTAGTCCAGCAGCGGCGAGGCGAACACGTACAGTTGCGGGGCCTTGGAACCGCCGTCGGTGATCATGCGGCCCGGCTCGTTGTACAGCGAACCGACGGCGCGGCCGGGTTCGGTGCCGCCGGGTCGGACCGGGCTGCCGCCGACCACCGCGTAGTAGTAGCCAAGGTGCCGGACGTAGTCGCGCTTCGGCCCGAAGGCGAGCCGGCGGACGCCGGAGTGGACGCCGTCGGCGCCGATCACGAGGTCGTACCGTTCCGGGGCGTGGTGGGCGAAGGTGGCCTCGACCCCGTCCGGGGTCTCGGTCAGCGAGGTCAGGTGATCACCGAACAGGTACCGGCAGGAGTCCTTCGTGCGCTCGTAGAGCAGAGTCGCCAGGTCGCCGCGCAGGATCTCCACATCGCCACCGGAGAACTCGCCCGGGATCACCGCCTTGACCCGATCATGATCATCGACGATCTGCAGATCGGTCCGCCCGGTCTGGCGATCATGAACAGCGTCCCAGAGCCCCATCCGCTCCAGCACCGTGCGGTGGGTGGTGCCCTTGAAGTCCACCGCCTGGCCGCCGCCGCGCAGTTCCGGTGCTCGCTCGACGACCGTGACGTCGTAGCCGTACCGGGCGAGCCACCAGGCCGTCGCCGGCCCGGCGATGCTGGCCCCCGAGACGAGAACCCTGCGAGCGGACATCCGTACCCCCTGAGAATTAATTGTGTCCATCGGACACAGAAACTGTATGGTAAACACCTGGCAGGGGCAAGTCGGTTCCGGGAGGCGTGGGTGGATCATCGCGAGACCGTCGCGTTGCTGTGGCCCGAGGAGCAGGGCGTCAAGCGCGGGCCGAAGCCGCGGATCAGTCTTGATCAGATCGTCGAGACGGCGATCGGGCTGGCCGACGCCGACGGGCTGGACGCGGTGACCATGCAACGGATCGCCGACCGGCTCGGCGTCACCAAGATGTCCCTCTATCGCTATGCGCCGGGGAAGGACGAGCTTCTCGCCCTGGTGTTGGATCGTGCCCTGGGTACGCCGCCCGACCTCGATGACGAGCCGGACTGGCGAGCCGCCCTGCGATCCTGGGCCCTCGCTCTGCACACCGAGATGATCAAGCACCCCTGGGCGTTGACCCTCTCGGTCGGGATCCGCCCGTTCGGCCCGAAGGAACTCGCCTGGACCGAGGTCGGTCTGCGCGCCCTGCGTCCGACCTCACTCGACGGCGCCGCCCGCCTGGACGCCCTCGCCATGATCGTCTGGCACGTGCGCGGCCTCGTCCAGCAGTCGGCAGGGCAGGCATCCTCGAACGTGGAGGCCGGGGTCGCCGACCTGATGGCCGGAGTCCTGTCCCGGCACGCCGACCGCTACCCGGAAGCGTCTGCAGCCTTCACTGCCGCCGCTTCCTCCGGCGGCCAAGACGCCGCCCTCGACTTCGGGCTGGACCGGATCCTCGACGGGCTGGCCGGCTACGCCGACCGGTGAGTGCCGTTAGGCAGGCGCCCCGGCCTTGTGCAGGGAGAGGGTGAGGTCGAGGTCGTCGAAGCGGTGCCAGTCTGCGGCGGGGGCGGCTTCGGTGAACTCGACGGCGAGGACCTCGTCGGCGACCAGGGTGGAGTGTTCGCGGAGGGCCTCGGCGAGTTCCGGGCCGGCGGACCAGGCGAGGGTGATCCGGTCGGTGACCTCGAGGCCGGTGTCCTTGCGGGTCTCCTGGATCAGCCGGATCGCCTCGCGGGCCAGGCCGGCCTTGATCAATTCCGGCGTCAGCTCGAGGTCGAGGGCGATGGTCTCGCCCTGGTCGTTGATCACCGACCAGCCTTCCTTCGGGCGCTCGGAGATGATCACCTCGTCCGCCGTCACCTCGGTGCCGCCGTCGTGGTCGACGGTGGCGGATCCCTTGCTGGACAGGGATGCGGCGAGGGTGGCGGAGTCGGCTGCGGCGATCGCGGCGGCGACCTGAGGGGTCTGCTTGCCGAACCGCTTGCCGAGGGCGCGGAAGTTGCCCTTGGCCGTGTACTCGACCAGGTCGCCGGCGCCGGTGAACGACTCGACCTTGGACAGGTTGAGTTCGGCGGCGATCTCGGCGAGCAGCTCGGGGCCGAGACGATCATGGCTGGCGGTCGGGATCAGGGCGCGGCCGAGGGGCTGGCGGATCTTGATCTTGGCCTCCGAGCGGGCGGCGCGGCCGAGTTCGACCAGGCGCTGGGCCAGCTGCATCGAGGCGTCCAGGTCGGCGTCGCGTACGGCATCGTCGGCGGTCGGCCAGGAGGCCAGGTGGACCGAGTCGGGGCCGTCCGGATCCGTACCGGCGAACAGGTCCTGCCAGACCCGCTCGGTGAGGAACGGGGCCACCGGGGCCATCAGCCGGGTCAGCACGTTGAGCGAGTCGTGCAGCGTGCCCAGGGCACCCTGGTCGCCGGCCCAGAAGCGGCGGCGGGAGCGGCGGACGTACCAGTTGGAAAGATCGTCGACGAACGTGGTGATCAACTGGCCGACGCGCTGCAGGTCGAAGTTCTCGTACGCCTCGGTGGTCTCGGTGATCAACTTTCCGGTGATCGAGGTGAGCCACCGGTCCAGGACGTGGGTGGAGTCCACGCGGTCGGCGGGGGACCAGTGGTTGGCGTTCGCGTAGAGGGCCTGGAAGGCGACGACGTTCCAGTACGTCAGCAGGACCTTGCGGACGGTCTCGGTGATCGTGGAGTGACCGACCCGCCGGGACGCCCAGGGGGAGCCGCCGGCGGCCATGAACCAGCGGACGGCGTCGGCGCCGTGGGAGTCCATCAGCTCGATCGGGTCGAGCACGTTGCCCAGGTGCTTCGACATCTTGCGGCCGTCCTCGGCGAGGATGTGGCCGAGGCAGACGACGTTCTTGTACGACGATTCGTCGAACACCAGGGTGCCGACGGTCATCAGCGTGTAGAACCAGCCGCGGGTCTGGTCGATCGCCTCGCAGATGAAGTCGGCCGGGTAGGCCTGCTCGAACTGCTCGACCGAGCCCTCCAGATGCGGATAGCCCCACTGGGCAAAGGGCATCGAGCCGGAGTCGAACCAGGCGTCGATCACCTCCGGCACCCGCCGGTAGGTCCCTTCCTCACCCGGCACCGTGAACGTCACGTCGTCGATGAACGGGCGGTGCGGATCAAGATCAGCCAGGTCGGTGCCGGTCAGCTCGGACAGCTCGGCCAGCGACCCGACGCAGATGAGCTTGGTCGGGTCGGCGTCGTTGCGCCAGACCGGCAGCGGGGTGCCCCAGTAGCGGGACCGGGACAGCGCCCAGTCGATGTTGTTGTTCAGCCAGTCGCCGTAGCGGCCCCACTTGATCGTTTCCGGGTACCAGGTGGTCCGCTCGTTCTCCCGGAGCAGGGCGTCCTTGATCTTGGTGGTCCGGATGTACCAGGACGGCAGCGCGTAGTACATCAGCGCGCTGTGGCAGCGCCAGCAGTGCGGGTACGAGTGCTCGAAGTCGATCCGGCGGAACAGCCGGCCGCGCTCGGCCAGGTCGTCCATCAGCGCCTCGTTGGCGTCGCGGAAGTAGACACCGCCGACCAGCTCGAGGCCGTCGTCGAACCGGCCCTGGGTGTTGATCGGATTGATCAACTCGACCCCGTTGCGGCGCACCGACTCGAAGTCGTCCGCCCCGAAAACCGTGGCCTGATGGACCAATCCGGTGCCGTCGGTCGTGGTGACGTAGTCCTCGGTCACCACGAAATGGCCGCGACCCGGCCAGTCGACGATGGTGAACGGACGGTCGTACGTCCAGCCCACCATCTCCGCGCCGGTGAAGGTCGAGGTGGCCCGCCAGCCCTCGCCGAGCGCCGACCCGATCAGCGACTCCGTCACCACCACCGGGCGTTCCTGATCATGGACGGCGACCGTGTACGTGACGTCGTCCTTGACCGCGACCAGCGCGTTGGACGGCAGGGTCCACGGGGTCGTCGTCCAGATCAGCAGATCCGCCTGGCCGGCGTGCGGGCCGGAGGTCAGCGGCAGCCGTACGTAGACGGAGGGGTCGACGATGTTCTCGTACCCCTGGGCGAGTTCATGATCGGAAAGGCCGGTGCCGCAGCGCGGGCAGTACGGCGCGACCCGGAAGTCCTCGGTCAGCAGCCCGGAGTCGAAGATCTTCTTCAGCGCCCACCAGACCGACTCGACGTAGGTCGGGTTCATCGTCTCGTACGCCTGGTCGAGATTGACCCAGTAGCCCATCCGCTCGGTCAGCTCGCGGAACGCGTCGACATGGCGGCGCACCGACTCGCGGCACTTGGCGTTGAACGCCTCCACCCCGTACCGCTCGATGTCCGGCTTGCCGTTCAGGCCCAGTTCGTTCTCCACCGCGAGCTCGACCGGAAGCCCGTGGCAGTCCCAGCCGGCCTTGCGGTCCACCCGGTAGCCGCGCATCGTGCGGAACCGCGGGAACACGTCCTTGAAGACCCGGGTCTCGATGTGGTGGGTACCCGGCTTCCCGTTCGCCGTCGGCGGTCCTTCGTAGAACGTCCACGGCTCGCCGCCGGCGGTCTGCTCGAGGGAACGGTCGAACGTACGGTTCCGCTGCCACAGGTCCAGAATCTGCTTTTCCATCGCCGGCAGGTCGATCTGCGGCGGTACGGAGGCGTAGCCGGCGGTGGGCTGGGAATCACGGGTGAGCTGCTCAGTCATGGCGCGATGATGATAGCGCCGGGGCACCGGTTCGGGCGGGTGCGGCCAGAACGGCCGGAGTGGTGCAGGATTGTCGGGTGAATCAGGACCGGGATAGAGGCCCAAGCAGGCCGGAACCAGAGCGGCGCGCGGATGACCGGCGCGGCCGCGGTCGGCGCGCGGAGCCGGGCGGGCAGGACCGGTCCGATCGATCCGGGTCCGGCCGAGGCGGTGAACGGCAGGGCGGAGACCGTCCCTGGCGGGATCGACCGCAGCAGGATCGGCCTGCGGGCGACCGCGGCAAGGGTTCGAACCAGGGTGGCGGCTTCCGGCGGGACCGGCCCGGCCAGGACCGGTCGAACCGCGGCGACGACCGGGGTCGCCCGGAGCGGGACAACAAGGACCGCGATCGTACGGACCGGGATCGCGGCGGCGACCGCGACCGCGACCGCACTGACCGGCCCCGTTCGGATCGGGGTGGCTCCGGCCGTGCCGGGTCAGATCGTGGTCGTTCTGACTGGAGCGGTGCGGGCCGCGGTGGTTCGGATCGGGGTGGTTCGGATCGCGGTGGTTCGGATCGGGGCGGGTCGGGCCGGAGTGGTTCGGATCGCGGTCGGTCCGACTGGGGCGGTTCGGACCGTGGCGGTTCGGGTCGCGGGCGCTCTGACTGGAGTGGGTCGGGTCGTGGTGGTTCCGATCGGGGTGGTTCCGATCGCGGTCGTTCGGACCGGGGAGGCTCTGATCGCGGTCGTTCTGACTGGAGCGGCGCGGGTCGCGGTGGCTCTGATCGTGGTGGGTCGGACCGCGGTCGTTCCGACTGGAGCGGTGGAGGCCGTGGCGGCTCTGATCGTGGTGGGTCGGACAGGGGTCGTTCTGACTGGAGCGGTGCGGGTCGCGGTGGCTCTGATCGTGGTGGGTCGGACAGGGGACGTTCTGACTGGAGCGGTGCGGGCCGTGGTGGCTCCGATCGTGGTCGTTCGGATCGTGGTGGTTCGGATCGCGGGCGTTCTGACTGGAGTGGTTCGAGCAGGGGCGGCTCGGACCGGGGCCGCACCGACCGGGATCGGTCGGATCGTGGCGGTTCCGGGCGCGGGCGTTCGGACTGGAGCGGTTCGGACCGCGGCGGTTCGGGTCGCGGACGTTCCGACTGGAGCGGCTCGGATCGGGGTGGTTCCGACCGCGGACGTACGGATCGTGACCGCACGGACCGCCGCGGTGGCGAGGGACGACGGGAAGGCCGGGCAGCGCCGCCCGGACTGAACCGCCCGCCCCGGGAGCCCAGGGTGCCCGCCGACGTCAGCCAGGCGGAGTTGCCGCGTCAGGTCCGGGCCGAGTTGCGGGGGCTGCCCAAGGAACTGGCCGAGCAGGTCGGCGGCTTCCTGATCATGGCCGGTCGGCTGATCGAGGAGGACCCGGACCAGGCGTACGAGTTCGCCGAGGCCGCCCGGCGCCGTGCCGCGCGACTGCCGATCGTCCGCGAGGCGGCGGCGGAGACCGCGTACGCGGCCGGGAAGTACGAGGTCGCCCTGGCGGAGTTCCGGGCGATCCGGCGGATGTCCGGGAATCACGACGTGCTGCCCGCGATGGCCGACTGCGAGCGGGCGCTCGGCAAGCCGCAGGCGGCGCTGAAGCTGAGCCGCGAGGCCAAGGAACTGCCGCTGGACCCGGCGCAGCAGATCGAGATGATCATCGTCGAGGCCGGCGCTCGTCGCGACCTCGGCCAGGACGCCGAGGCGGCCCGGCTGCTCCGTGCGGCTGTGGACGATCTGCGGCTGACCGAGCCCGGCCGGAACGCCGCCGCTCGGCTCCGCTACGCCTACGCGGACGTGCTGGCCTATCGCGGCGACGAGAAGGCGGCCCGGGACTGGTTCGCGGCCGCCGCCGACCTCGACCGGGAGCAGCTCACCGACGCCGCCGAGCGCCGGGACGCCCTGGACGGCGTCACGATCGACTTCGATCTCGACGAGGACGAAGACGACGATGAGCAGTCCGGGTCCGGCGAACCCGGCGGCGAGGCCGATCGCGACGATGATCACGACAGTCGCGGTGATCAGGAGAGCGACGACGATCCCGAGGATGCCGACGATCTCGAGGATGCCGACGATCTCGAGGACGGCGACGATCTCGGGGATGCCGACGATCATGAAGACGCCGGAGATTACGAGGATGCCGGGGATCACGAGGACGCTGTCGATCACGAGGATGGCGGTGACCTCGAGGATGCCGACGATCATGACGACGCTGACGATCACGACGATGCCGACGATCACGAGGATGCCGACGATCACGTGGACGCCGGCGACCGCGAGGATGCCGACGATCACGAGGACGCCGACGATCACGAGGACGCTGGCGACCGCGAAGGTGCCGACGACCGCGAGGATTCCGAGGGCGCTCACGAGGTCGGCGACGATCACGGGACCGACGGTGATCACGACGCGATCGACGCGGGCGACGCGGCCGATGATCACGAAGAGGCCGATCGGCCCGACGGCGATCGTTGATCATGGAAGCGCTGATCGACGCCTATGACGCTGCCCTGTTCGACCTGGACGGGGTGGTCTATCTCGGCCCGGAGCCGGTGCCGGGAGCGCCCGGCGGGCTGAAGCGGCTCCGGGAGCGCGGGGTACGGATCGGCTACGTCACGAACAACGCGGCCCGTACCCCCGAAGTCGTCGCCGAACACCTCCGGGAGCTGGGCATCGAGGCCACCACGGAAGACGTGGTGACCTCGGCCCAGGCCGGTGCCCGGCTGCTCGCCGACCGGTTCGGCGCCGGGGCCCGGATCCTGGTGGTCGGCGGCATCGGCGTCGAGGTGGCGCTGGCCGAGGCCGGCCTGGTCGCGGTGCGGTCCGCCGACGACGATCCGATCGCGGTGATCCAGGGGTACGGCACCGATCTGACCTGGAACCAGCTCAACGAGGCGGCGATCGCGATCCAGCGCGGCGCCTACTGGCTCGCCACGAACACGGACCCGACCCGGCCGACCGATCGGGGCATCGTGCCGGGCAACGGTGCCGCCGTCGCTGCGGTACGGACGGCGGTCGGCGTCGAGCCCGAGGTCGCCGGCAAGCCGTACCCGCCCTTGATCACCGAGACGCTGCGCCGGCTGGGCGCCGCCCGGGCGATCTTCGTCGGAGATCGCTTCGACACCGACATCGCCGGTGCCGAAGCGGTCGGGCTGGACAGCCTGTTCGTGCTGAGTGGATCCTGCGGACCGGCCGAACTGCTGGCCGCGGGGCCGGGGGAGCGGCCGACCCACGTCGGGCTCGACCTGGCGGCGCTGCTGGACCCGCCACGGCCCGTACAGCGGGACGGCGATCAGGCCCGCCGCGGACGCAGCACGGCCCGGCTGCGGGACGGCCGGCTCAGCCTCGACGAAGCGCCGGAGGACCAGGTCAGCGCCCTGGATGCGCTGGTCGCGGCGGCTGATCTTGCCTGGTCGGCGGCTGATCGCGGGCTCCCCGCGGATCCGGCCGATGTGCTCTCGGCCCTGGGCAGGCTGCCCGCGTTGTGAGTACGGTAGGGCTGACGTACGACCTCGGGGGACTCTACCGAGGGAGGAGAACTGTGGTCGTCGACTCAAAACACAATTATCTGGATACGGTGGGCGGGATCGGTCGCAGCACCCGGGCGAAGGCTCGGGCGGCGGCGCGGTCGCTGCAGCAAACGATCACGGCCGAGATGGAGAAGGCCTCCGGCCGGCTGGGTCTGGTTCGGTCCGAGGACCTCGACGAGGTGCGGTCCGAACTCACCGGGATCCGGACCGCACTGGCCGAGACCAGGTCCGCACTGGCCGCGGCCAGCGCCGAGCTGGCCGGCACCAGGTCTGACCTGGCCGGTACCAGATCCGAACTGGCCGGCACCAAGTCCGAACTGGCGGACGCGCGGACCGGGCTGACCGAGGCCCGCGCCGATCTCGCCGGGGTGACCTCCGGCCTGGCCGACGCACGGGCCGAACTGGCCCAGCTGCGGGACCGCCCGGCGCCCGTGGCCGCCGCGGCTGCGACCGAAACGGCGGAGCCAGAGCCGGCTCCCGCCGCGGTACGCACCACCGCCGCAGCGACGAAGTCCGTCCGGACGGCGGTGGCGAAGAAGGCCGTTGCGAAGAAGACTCCGGCCAAGAAGGCCGCAGCCAAGAAGACCGTGGCGAAGGCCCCGGCCAGGAAGGCGCCGGCGCGAAGCACGCCGGCGAAGAAGGCAGAGAAGGCGACCGAGTGACCGAAGCACACCATGATCAGAACGCCCGTCCGCGGACCGACGTCGAGGAGATCGACGCCGCGCTGACCGAGTTGGACGGGCTGGCCGACCAGCCGGTCGCCGAGCACCACGACCGGCTGGCCCGGGTCCACGAGGCGCTGCACACGGCGCTGCACGAACCGTCCGAACAGCACCGGCCCGCCGACAGTACGGCCGACGTCCCGTCCTGATCGACGGGCCTGCTCGACAACGCTGTGGTCCGATTGGATCGCGCGCTGGTGGATCGCGGCCTGGCCCGGTCCCGCGGTCAGGCACACGAGTTGATCACCGCCGGCAGGGTCCGGGTCGCCGACCGGGTGGTCGGCAAGCCGTCCGTCGACGTCGACCCCTCGACGCCGATCGCGGTGGAGTCCGGTGATCACTACGTCTCCCGCGGCGCGCACAAGTTGCTCGGTGCCCTGGCGGACTGCGCTCTGCAGCCGTACGGGCGTGCCGTGGACGCCGGTGCCAGCACCGGCGGATTCACCCAGGTGCTGCTGGAGGCCGGGTGCGAACGGGTGTACGCGATCGACGTCGGTCATGATCAAATCGCGCCGTCGATCAGGTCCGATCCGCGGGTCCTGGTGTGGGAGCGGACCAACCTGCGCGATCTCGACCTGAGCCACGTGGAACAGAAGCCGGTGGACCTGCTCGTGGCCGATGTGTCGTTCATCTCGCTCCGGCTGTTGCTGGTCCGGTTCGACCGCGTGCTGCGCGACGATGCGGCCATGCTGATCATGATCAAGCCGCAGTTCGAGGTGGGCCGGGCCGACCTCGGCAAGGGCGGCGTGGTGTCCGATCTCGGACTGCACGAGACGGCTGTCGCCGGCGTGCTCCGTACCGCCGAGGAGCTCGGCTGGCAGGCGGTCCGGGTGGCTCGGAGCCGGGTGCAGGGCGGCTCCGGTAACCAAGAGTTCTTCGCCCACCTGCGGCGCGCCCCGGGATTGTCAGTGCCCCCGACCTATGCTTCTGTCTCGTGAGTCAGGCCGAGCAGGTGCGCCGCCGGGTGGCGGTGCTCACCCATCCGCAGCGAGACGAGGCGATCACGGCTGCCTCGCGCCTGGTCACCGGCCTGAGCCGGCACGGGATCACCTCCGTGCTGCCGGGCGACGACGCCGCCGTCCGGTCCGGCCGGCTGACGGTCGACGTCGACATCGTCTCGGCCGACGCCGCGGACCCGATCGCGGACTGCGAACTGATGGTGGTGCTCGGCGGTGACGGGACCATCCTGCGCGGCGGCGAATGGGTAGTGAACGCCGACATTCCCTTGCTGGGCGTGAATCTCGGCCATGTCGGGTTCCTCGCCGAGGCGGAGTCCTCGGAGATCGACGCGATCGTCGACCACATCGTCCACCGGTCGTACACGGTGGAGGAGCGGTCGACCATCGACGTCACCGTGCAGGACGGCGCCGAGGCCTGGAGTTCGTTCGCGATCAACGAGGTGTCGATCGAGAAGGCCGCCCGGGAGCGGATGCTGGAGGTCCTGGTCGAGATCGACGGCCGGCCGCTGTCCCGCTGGGCCTGCGACGGACTGGTCGTGGCGACCCCGACGGGTTCGACCGCGTACGCGTTCTCGGCGGGCGGTCCGGTGATCTGGCCGGAGGTCGAGGCGCTGCTGCTGGTGCCGCTCAGCGCCCATGCGCTGTTCGCCCGGCCGCTGGTGCTGGGCCCGTCGTCCCGGGTCGTCGTGCAGGTGCTGGACGGCTCCCAGACCCATGCCGTGGTCTGGTGTGACGGCCACCGGACCACCGACGTCCGGTCGGCGGTGCGGATCGAGATCAGCCAGGGCCGGCACCGGTTGCGGCTGGCCCGGCTCTCCCAGTCGCCGTTCACCGACCGGCTGGTGAACAAGTTCGGCCTCAAGGTCGAGGGCTGGCGCGGCGCCCGCCGGCCGGTGAACTTCAGCCCACCCGGCGAGCAGAGGACCTGACCATGATCAGCGAGCTGCGGATCACCAACCTCGGCGTGATCAACTCCGCGACGATCGAACTGGACCCCGGGCTCACCGTGGTCACCGGTGAGACCGGCGCGGGCAAGACCATGATCGTCACCGGGATGGGGCTGCTGCTCGGAGCACGGTCGGATCCGAAGGCGGTCCGGACCGGGGCCGGCCAGGCCCGGGTGGAGGGCGTCTTCACCGGCCCGGACCGGACCACCCGCTCCCGGGTGGACGAGCTGGGCGGCGAACTCGAGGGTGACGAGCTGCTGGTCGCCCGCCAGGTCACCGCGGCCGGCCGGTCCCGGAGCTGGGTCGGCGGCGCCCAGGTGCCGGTCGGCTCCGGCAGCGCGGTGGTCGAGGAACTGATCACGATCCACGGCCAGTCCGAGCAGCTCCGGCTGACCAGCCCGGACCGGCAGCGCGAACTGCTCGACGCCTATGCCGGCGACGCGGTGTCGGGATCGCTGGACGGCTATCGGGAGCGGTACGCGGAGCGCCAGCAGGCCCGGGCCGAACTGGCCGAGCTCACCGAGCAGGCCCAGAGCCGGGCCCGCGAGATCGACCTGCTGCGGTTCGGCCTGGCCGAGATCGAGAAGATCGATCCGCAGCCGGGCGAGGACGCCGACCTCGCGGCCGAGGCGACCCGGCTGCAACGCAGCGACGACCTGCGGCAGTCGGCCGCGGCCGCGATGGTCGCGCTGGCCGGCGGCGAGGACGAGGCCGGCGGCGCGATGAGCGCGATCGCCGCCGCCCGCAAGGAGATCGAGACCCTCGCGGCCACCGACCCCGATGCCGAGAAGCTGCGCGGCCGGGTGCAGGACCTGTCGTACGCGCTGACCGAACTGACCTCGGCCGCCGCCGACTACCTGGACGGGCTCGACGCCGAACCCGGCCGGCTGGAGCAGATCGCCGAGCGACGCTCCGAGCTGGCCACCCTGACCCGCAAGTACGGCAGCGACTGCGACGAGGTGCTGGCCTGGGCGGCGGAGGCCGCGAACCGGCTCGGCGGACTGGAGTCCGGCGACGAGCGGATCGACGAACTGACCGCCCGGATCGCCGTCCTGGACGAGGAACTGGCGGAGCTGGCCGGCCGGATCAGCGAGGCCCGGCGGGAGGCGGCCGCCACCTTCGCGACCCTGGTCGAGGCCGAACTGGCCGCGCTCGCCATGCCGCACGCCCGGCTCAGCTTCGCGGTCACCGAGACCGAGCTCGGCCCGCACGGCGCCGACGCGGTCGAATTGCTGTTCAGCGCCAATCCCGGCTCCGAACCGCGCGGGCTCGGCAAGGTGGCCTCCGGCGGCGAGCTGTCCCGGGTCCGGCTGGCGATCGAGGTGATCCTGGCCGCCGAGTCGGGGAACCGTGGCACGTTCGTGTTCGACGAGGTCGATGCCGGCGTCGGCGGCAAGGTCGCGGTCGAGATCGGCCGTCGGCTGTCCGCCCTGGCCCGGCGGGCCCAGGTCGTGGTGGTCACCCACCTCGCCCAGGTGGCCGCCTTCGGCGACCGGCACTACGTGGTGGTCAAGGCCGACGACGGCCAGGTCACCACCAGTGGCGTCCAGCGGGTCGCCGACGACCAGCGCGCCGCCGAGCTGGCCCGGATGATGGCCGGCCTGGACACCACCGACTCCTCCCTGGCCCATGCCCGCGAGCTGATCGAGACCGCGGACCGGGCCCGGACCGCGAAGCCGGCCCGCGCCCGGCGCAAGAAACCTGCGAAAACCGGCTGACCGAGGTCGAAACGATCGGATCGGCTCCGTTCCCCCAGGGAAAGGGAGGTTCGATCATGAACAACAGCGCACGACCGCCGATCGTCTCGGCGGAGGAATGGCAGCAGGAGCGGGACGCCCTGCTCGCCGCCGAAAAGGAAGCGACCCGGGCCCTGGACGCGCTTGCGGCGCGGCGGCGCCGGCTGCCGATGGTGGCGATCACCGAGCCCTACGAGTTTCAGGGCGCGGACGGGCCGGTCACCCTGCTGGACCTGTTCGACGGCCGCGATCAGCTGGTCGTCTACCAGTTCATGGATGCCGGACCGGACGCCTTCTGCCCGGGCTGTACGGCGTTCAGTGAGAACATCCCGCCGGCCGCGCTGACTCGGCTGGCCGACCGCGGCGTGAGCTGGGCGACCGTGTCCGACATGCCGTACGAACAGCTGGCCGGCTATCGGCAGCAGCGCGGCTGGACGATGCCGATCGCGTCCTCGAAGGGCACGTCGTTCGCCGCGGACAGCGGTGCCGGCGGCGGGTTCCTGCTGAGCACGTACCTGCGGGACGGGGAGCAGGTCCACCGCACCTACAGCACCACCCAGCGAGGCGTGGACCGGCTGCTGTTCACGCACGACATCCTCGACCTCACGGTGTACGGGAGGCAGGAGGACTGGGAGGACTCGCCGGCGGGCTGGCCGCAGCACCCGACCTACGGGTGACGGTCAGGTGAGCTTGATCAACTCCGCGCGGGAACTGATCTTGAGCTTCTGGAACACCTTGCGCAGGTGGTAGTCGACGGTGCGCGGGCTGAGGAAGAGTTGCGCGGCGATCTCCCGGTTGGTCAGGCCCCCGCCGACGCCGATGGCGATCCGCAGCTCCTGGGGCGACAGGCCGTCCAGGGCGGGAGCCGGGTCGGTGTCGCCGGTGGTGGGGGAGCTGCCGCCGGCGGCGCGGAGCTCGGTGCCGGCACGCTCGGCCCAGCCCGTGGCACCGAGCCTTCGGAACGCGTCGGCGGCGGCGCGGAGTTCGGCCCGGGCGTCGGAGGGACGGCGGTCCCGGCGGAGTTGTTCGCCGTAGAGCAGCCGGGTCCGGGCCTCCTCGAACGGCTGGCCGCCCTCGGCGTGCTGGGCGAGCGCCTCGCGATAGGCGGCGAGGGCCGGCTCACCGTCGCTGAGCAGGGCGCGGCCGCGGGTGCCGAGGGCGCGCAGCTCGGGGGCTGCGCCGGCCTCGATCCAGGTGGTGAACCGCTGGTACGTCGCGCGGGCCCGGTCCGGTTCGCCCGCCCGTACCGCCGCCTCGACCAGGTCGGCGAAGCTGAACACGCGGATCCCGGGGTGGCCGGCGTCGCCGCGGTCCAGGGCGGACAGCTGGCGCAGCGCGTCGGCGGGCCGGCCGGCGGCCAGGTGCAGCAGGCCGAGGGCGCGCCGGGCCACCGCGGCGGGGCCGGCCATCCGGTGCCGCTCGGCGGCGCCGAGGGCGGCGTCGGCGAGCGCCGTGGCGTCCGCTTCCCGGCCGCGGAGTGAGGCGAGCAGCGCGAGCCAGGCCAGGTGCCGGCAGGCCGTGGTGGGCTGGCCGGTCTCCTCGGCGAACCGCCGGCCCTCCTCGGCGTACGCCTCGGCCAGGTCGTAGCGGCAGTCGCCGACCTCGTCGACCACCACGAAGTCCAGCACCCAGGCCAGGGCGCCCGCCGCGCCGAGCTCGCGGGCGCGTTGCATCGCGGCCCGCCGCAGCCGGCGTCCGGCACCCGGATCGCCGAGCCCCCAGAGCAGGCCGCCGGCCCAACACAGCCGGTACGGATCGTCCAGGTCGGCCAGTCGGTCCAGGTCGTCCGGGTGCAGGCCTGGCGGCGCTCCGGTCCGGGCCCGGCAGGATCCGCGCAGCATCCGCAGCAGCACGCCGGGTGGCCCGGTCAGGTCGTCGAGTGGCAGCCGTTCGAGTTCCGCGGCCAGGCGGGCGTACGGTTCCGCGCGGTTGGCCTGGAACGCCGCCTCGCCGTACACCATCAGCAGCCGGACCACCCGGTCCGGATCGCGGGCCAGCGCCTCGGCGGCGAGGCCCGGGTCGAGTACCGGTTCGAGCAGGTCGAGGGCGTCGGCCGGCTGGCCGCGGCGCAGTTCGATCAGGCCGCGCAGCCGGGCGGTCTCGATCGGATCCCCGAGTCGGGTCCGGGCCAGCACCTCGATCGCGCGTTCATGATCACCGAGCTGGACCGCGGCATCGGCGGCCGCGATCAGCCGCCGGTCCCGGGAATCGTCGTCCGGGCTGAGGTCGGCGGCGCGGAGCAGCAGCGCCTGGGCGGTACCGGGACCGGCCCGGTGCAGGGCGGCCGCGCCGGCCCGCTCCAGCTCCTGGGCGGCGTCGGCGTGGACGCCGGTGACCGAGCGGCCGAGGTGCCAGGCGCGCCGGTCGGCGGCAGCGGCGCCGGGGGCCGTGGCGTAGGCGTCGGCCAGGGCCGCGTGCACCGCCCGCAGCCGGCCCGGGTCGGCGTCGCCGTAGCAGGCCGACCGGATCAGCGGATGACGGCAGGTCAGCTCGCCGTCGACGTCCCGGATCAGGTCCTCGAGCCCGGCCCGGTCCACCGGCACGCCCAACCGGTCGGCCGCCTCCGCCAGCACGGCCGCGGGAATCGAACCGGCCGCCGCCACCAGCAACAGCACCGTCCGGTCCTGGTCGGAGCAGCGGTGCAGCCGGTCCAGGAAGGAGCGCTGCAGTTCCTCGCCGAGCGGCACCGGTTCGCCGGCCCGGATCCGGGGCAGGTCGGCCAGCGGCAGCTGGGTCAGCGCGAGCGGATTGCCGCCGGTCGCCCGGACCACGGCGTCCCGCTCCGCCCCGGACCAGGCGACTGGCTCGGCGGCCGTACGGGACTCCAGCAGCTCGGTCGCGGCGGTCCGATCCAACCCGGACAGCGGCAGCACCGGCAGCCCGGCCAGCGCGTCGTCACCGGACTCGGCCCGTTCGGCGAAGATCATCGCGATCGGCTCCGACTCGATCCGCCGGGCGACGAACCCGAGCGCCTCCCGGGTCGCCCCGTCGAGCCAGTGGGCGTCGTCGATCACGCAGAGCAGCGGCCCGCGCCGGGCCGGATCCGAGGTCGCCTCGGACAGCAGGGTGAGCACGCCGAGCCCGACCAGGAACCGGTCCGGGCTCGGCCCGTCGCGCAGCCCGAGCACCGTCCGCAGCGCGTCCTGCTGCGGCGCCGGCAGCAGCGTGATCAACTCCAGCAGCGGGCGGAGCAGGCGATGCAGTCCGGCGTAGCCGAGCTCGGCTTCCGGGACCGTACCGGCCGTCCGCAGGACCCGCAGCGCGGTTGATTCCGGGGCGGACTCGGCGTACCGGAGCAGGAAGGACTTCCCGATGCCGGCCTCGCCCCGCAACACCAGCGAGCCGCCACGGCCGGCTCGGGCCTCGTCCAGCAGGCGATCGAGCTGCGCGCGTTCCCTGCTCCGGCCGACCACGCCATAAAGCCTAGTGACCGACCGCGCCCCTCGTGGAAGGATCGGCGGATGGACCTCGGCCCGATCCTCGAGTTGATCAACGGGCTCGGGTTCGCGGCCGATCAGCCCGAGTTGCGCCGGGACGGCACGGTTCCGGTGGTCCGGACGGCCGAGGTGGTCGTCAAGCTGTTCCCGGTGACGGACCGACGTGATCACGACACCGAACTCGCGGCCTACCGGATGCTCGGCGCGAGCGGTGCGCTGCCGGTCCCGGACCTGGTGGCCCACGGCCGGGTCGGTGATCGGGACTACCTGGTGCTCAGTCGATCACCGGGTCGGCCGGTCCTGGAGTGCTCCCTGACGGACCGGCAACGGCTCGACCTGGCCCACCGCCTCGGATCGGTGATCAAGTCCGTGCATCGGCTTTCGCCGATCCTTCCGGTGGGTCGGCTGCGGCGGGACTGGCTGCGTGATCATGGCCGCGGTGCCGCCCGGCGCCACCGGACCTGGGGCACGTTGCCGGAACACCTGATCACCCAGATCGACGACTACCTCGTCCAGCCGTCGGAACGCGTGTTGGTCCACGCCGACCTCTGTGTTGATCATGTCTTCGTCGACGATGATCAACTGGCCGGCATCATCGACTGGGGCGGTGCCGAGGCGACCGACCCGCACTACGAACTCCCGGTCCTGCACTTCGGCCTCTTCGATGCCGATCGACGACTGCTGGGTGCCTTCCTGGACGGGTACGGCTGGCGCGCGGACGACTTCGTCCGCCGAGCCATGAGCGCCACCCTGAGCCAGGAGTTCGACGCCTTCGACCTGCTCGGTCAGGTCCGTCCCGACCTGGACCTGCAGACCTACCCGACCCTGGACGACCTCGCCGACGACCTCTGGCAGCTCTGATTCCGCGAGTCCGCTCAGATTCGGCCGAGCCGGTCGACGAGCGTGCAGACGATGGTGGACCTGCAGGCGAGGTTGTGTCAATAGTGCATCAGAAGTGATAGGTT
This sequence comes from Microlunatus sp. GCM10028923, assembly GCF_042666975.1. NCBI lineage: Bacteria > Bacillati > Actinomycetota > Actinomycetes > Propionibacteriales > Propionibacteriaceae > Microlunatus > Microlunatus sp. GCM10028923. The sequence continues at coordinate 456,053 of NZ_JBHTFF010000001.1, forward strand.
TTTGACATGCGATCTGAGGTGAGGGTGATGGCTCGGGACGTGTTGCGTGACCTCGCGGAGACTCAGAACGGACTCCTCACCAGGCAACAAGCTCTTGATGACCTGGGATTGTCTGCTGGCGCGATCGACAACCTCGTTGCGCGCGGCCGCCTCGAGCGCGTCGCGCACGGAATCTATCGCTATCCGCACCTGCCTGGAGTCGCCGACGAGCCGTACCAAGTCGCGCTCCTTCGAACAGGTGATCCTGAAGCCGCGCTTAGTCACGAATCCGCGCTGGAACTGCACGAGATCAGCGACGTCAATCCCTCGCGCTACCACGTGACAGTTGCGCAGCGGCACCGGATCCGTCGCAGCGACAACGATCGTTACGTCGTCCACGTCGAGCAGCTCACCGCGCGGCAGGTCACCTGGTGGCATCAGATGCGGATCGTCACGCCGACAACTGCGATCGAGCAATGCCTCCGGGACGGGACGCCGACCTATCTCCTGCGTCAAGCGATCGAACGAGGTTCCCGCACCGGAGCGGTGCGGAGCGCCGACGCGGAACGGCTCCGTACCGCTTTGGAGGTGCGGTCATGACTGGCGGGTTGGGCGCAAATGATCGCCCCCGCACGCTCGCAGACCTGAAAGCGAAGGCCCAGCCGCCGGCGAGCGCCACCATCCTGTCGCAGTGGATCAACCATGCCGAACGGGCCCTCGGGGTAACGGCCGCGGGCGGACGACTGGGTTGGCTCGTCGCATCGACAGTCGTGGTCGCTGCGTTGCAGCGTGCCGTCGACTCGGCGGGGACTCCTTCCTTCCTGCTCAAGGGTGGAACGTTGCTGCAGCATCGACTCGGCTTGAGTGCGCGTGCCACCAGTGATCTGGACGGTCTCGTGCGAGGCGACATTGATGAATTTCTCGCCGTGCTCGACGAGACCCTCGTGGATCCTTGGGGCCCGCTGGTGCTCACTCGCTCCGAAGTCGAGGTCATCGCAACTCCGGCTCGAGTCATCAAACCGCGGAGGCTGTACATCTTCGCGAGTCTTCGAGGCCGAGTGTGGCGCAAGGTGCAGGTTGAGCTTGCCCCGGATGAAGGGGGTGCTGGTGCCACTCCTGAGACGATCCCGGCGCCAACCCTCGATCCGTTTGGCCTGCCTGCGCCGGACGTGCTCGTGGCCTTAGCGATGCGCTATCAGATCGCGCAGAAGATTCATGCCTGTTCTGACCCGCATGACCCGCCAGCATCGGTCAATGATCGACCGCGTGACGTTGTCGATTTACTGCTGCTGCGGGATCTGGTGTTGGCCGAGGGGGCTCCGACGAGCTATGAGATCCGCGAGGCGGCTGTCGCGGTCTTCGAAGCCCGGGCTGCCGACGCGAACACGCTGGGTCGTCCAGTCCGTCACTGGCCGCCGCGGGTTGTCGCGCACCCGCACTGGCTGAATGACTACGCGCGAGCCGCCCGCGATGCGGGTGTGGCGTCGAGCCTGGATGACGCCGTGGCCGCGGTCAACGACTGGATTATGGAGCTGGCGAACGCGACCTGACGTAGGTCGCGCCGGTTCATGATCATTCCACCGTCAGTCGACGGACGAGGGCCCGGACGATGGCCTGGTGGCCGGCCAGGGAGACGTGGACGCCGTCCGGGCCCTGCAGGTCGGGATCGGCCGGGGTGCCGAAGATCTTGATCAGGTCGACCAGCGGGCCGGGCAGGTCTCGCATCGCCTCGGCCAGGGCGACGATGTCGGCGTTGTCCCAGGTCGACTCCCCGAACCGGAAGCCCGGGTTGGCGGCGACCCGCTCCGGGACGACCGGGACCGGGGTCAGCCAGACCCAATCGGTGACCGACTTCAGCTCGGCGATCCGGCGCAGCTCACGCAAGTTGATCATGGTCTCGGACAGGCTGACCTGCGGCTTCACAGGGTCCGGGCCGACCCGGGTGACGTCGTTGCCGCCGAGCAGGCAGAGCACCCAGTCCGGCCGGGTGGCGGTCAGGGTGGCCGGCCAGCGGCGCAGCACCATGGTCGTCGTGTGCTGGGACAGCCCGCCGTTGATCAAGGTGACGCCCGGCTTGCGCAGCTCCAGCAGCACCCGCAGGATCTCCGCCCAGGACTGGCTGTCATCGGTCAGGCTGTCGCCGGCGACATACACGGTCTGACCTTCCCGGAACGGCAGGGCGTCGACTGCGGCCGCGAAGTCGTCGTCGGTCAGCAGGTCCTCGGCCGCGCCGCGGGCGGCCGCCGCGAAGCCCTCGATGATCTTGGTGTACGTCTCCGGGGCCAGCCCGAAGATCGCCGGCTGCGCCGCGGCCATGCCGGGCAAGTAGCCGTACAGCTTCTCCAAATGGGTGAACTGCACCCACAACTCGATCGGGTTCATGATCATTTCTCCTGGTTCGGTCGGGCGAAGGGCGGCATGCCGGCGAGCAGTCCGCCGTCGATCGGAAGGGTGACGCCGGTGATGAAACGGGCCTGGTCGGAGGCCAGCCAGACGACGGCGTCGGCCACCTCGGCGGGGTCGCCGAGTCGGCGTACCGGCAACCGGGCCGCGACCTGGCGCTGGGCCTGCTCGCCGGCCCGTTCCAGCTGTTCGGTGAGGATCGGCCCGGGTGCCAGGGCGTTCACCCGGACCCCGGCGGCGGCGTAGTCGAGGGCGGCGGTGCGGGTCAGCCCGATCAGGCCGGCCTTGGCCGCCACGTAACCGGCCAGTCCGGCCGGCGGGTGCTCGGCGGCGGTCGAGGCCATGTTGATGATCACGCCGCCGCCGGAGTCGATCATGGCCGGGATCTCGTACTTCATGGCCAGGAACACCCCGCGGAGGCTGATCGCCAGCGCGGCGTCGAACGCGGCCACCGGAAGATCGGCCAGCGGGGTCGGCCGGTGATCACCGGCAGCGGCGTTGTTCACCGCGAGGTCGAGCCGGCCGAACGCGCCGACGGTCTGTTCGACCAGCCGGAGCACCGAGGCCGGGTCGCCGACATCGGTCGGCACCGCCAGCGCCCGGCCGCCCACCTCGGTGAGCTCGTCGGCCAGCGCGGTCAGGGCCTGCTCGGTCCGGGCGGCCAGGACGACCGCCGCGCCGGCCCGGGCCAGGGCCCGGGCACAAGCGGCGCCGATGCCCCGGCTGGCCCCGGTGACCACGGCGACCCGCCCGTCCAGTGGCGGGTTCATCGCGGTCCGCCGGACGGGGCACCGGCGGGAGCACCGGGGATCGGTGGGGCGCCGGGGGTGCCGGCGATGAAGCTGTGCTGGATCCCGGCCAGCCGCCGGCCCTGCTCGCCGCCGGTCAGCACCAGGGTGACCCGGGTCGCGCCCGGCACCGGCACCGACGGGGCCTGCGGCGGCGCGGCCGGGTTCCGGTAGCTGCCGGTGCCGCTCTGCCGGGCCACGACGACGGTCACGTCGCCGTACTGCCGGGTCCGGAGCTCCGACAGCTCGAAGCTCTCGTACGTCAGCGCGCCGGAGGCGTGCCGGTCCAGCCAGTCCTGCCGGCTCAGGGTGAAGCCGAGCGGCCCGACGGCCAGGAAATCCTCGGCCAGGTAGCGGTCCAGCGCCGCCACGTCGCCGGCGGCCTCGGCGGCGCACCAGGCGTCCAGGAACTCGGCCAGGAACTCGGCGGTCCGGGTGGATTCGGTGGTGTTCATCGCGGTCTCCTTGGGGTGATCTCGGTGCTTCGACGGTACGAATTCGGGCACCTGCCGCGGTATCCGTGAAATCGCCAGTCGTGGCGTTCGTCGAAACCGGCCCGGGCGGGCTAGGGTGGAAGCCCGTGGGACATCGCGCAAGCATCACGAAGCATCTGTTCGTCACCGGCGGTGTCGCCTCCTCATTGGGCAAGGGACTGACCGCCTCGTCACTCGGCAATTTGCTGGTGGCCCGAGGTCTGCGGGTCACCATGCAGAAGCTGGACCCTTACCTCAATGTGGATCCCGGCACCATGAACCCGTTCCAGCACGGCGAGGTCTTCGTCACCGAAGACGGCGCAGAGACCGACCTGGACATCGGGCACTACGAGCGGTTCCTCGACGTCAACCTGTCCGGTGAGGCCAACGTCACCACCGGCAAGGTCTACTCGTCGGTGATCGCCAAGGAACGCCGCGGCGACTACCTGGGCGACACCGTCCAGGTGATCCCGCACATCACCAACGAGATCAAGGAGTCGATGCTCGCCATGGGCGGCGACGACGTCGACGTGGTGATCCACGAGGTCGGCGGCACCGTCGGCGACATCGAGTCGTTGCCGTTCCTCGAGGCGGCCCGGCAGGTCCGGCACGACGTGGGGCGGGACAACGTGTTCTTCCTGCACGTGTCGCTGCTGCCCTACATCGGGCCGAGCGGCGAGCTGAAGACGAAGCCGACCCAGCACTCGGTCGCCGCGCTGCGCCAGGTCGGCATCCAGCCGGACGCCATCGTCTGCCGCTGCGACCGGGAGATCCCGGACTCGGTGAAGCGGAAGATCTCGCTGATGTGCGACGTCGACGACTCGGCCGTGATCTCCAACCTCGACGTGCCGAGCATCTACGACCTGCCGGCCATGCTGCACGCCCAGGACCTCGACGGGTACGTGGTGCGCCGGCTCGGCCTGGAACACCGCGCGGTCGACTGGACCCGCTGGAACGACCTGCTGGACCGGGTGCACAACCCGACCGAGGAGGTGACCATCGGCCTGGTCGGCAAGTACATCGACCTGCCCGACGCATACCTCTCGGTGGTCGAGGCGCTGCGGGCCGGCGGGTTCGCCAACCGGGCCAAGGTCAACGTGGTCTGGGTGCCCTCGGACGACTGCGCCAGCGCGGAGGGCGCCGCCAAGGTGCTGTCCGTGGTGGACGGCATCTGCGTGCCCGGCGGCTTCGGAATCCGTGGTGTGGAAGGGAAAGTCGGCGCCATCCGGTACGCCCGGGAGAACCAGATCCCGATTCTGGGACTGTGCCTCGGCCTGCAGTGCATGGTGATCGAGGTCGCTCGTGATCTTGCCGGTCTGGCCGACGCGGACTCCTCGGAGTTCAACCCCGGCACGGAACATCCGGTGATCGCCACGATGGCCGAGCAGGTCGCGATCGTGTCCGGCGAGGGAGACCTGGGCGGCTCGATGCGGCTCGGCTCGTACCCGGCCACGTTGGCCGAGGGATCCCTGGTGGCCAAGCGGTACGGGAGCACCGAGGTGGCCGAACGGCATCGGCACCGGTACGAGGTGAACAACGCCTACCGGGACAAGCTGGAGGCGGCCGGCCTGGTGATCAGCGGCACCTCGCCGGACGGCCGGCTGGTCGAGTTCGTCGAGCTGTCCACCGACCTGCACCCGTACTTCGTCGCCACCCAGGCCCATCCGGAGCTGAAGTCGCGGCCGACCAACCCGCACCCGCTGTTCGCGGGCCTGATCGAGGCGGCCCTGGAGCGCAAGCTCTCGGCGCGGCTGCCGATGGAGTCTCAGTGACCGAAGCTGATCATGGTCCGCTGAGTGGTACGCCGATCCTGGATGATCTTGCTCTGCTCGACGATCCGCAGAACTGGCCGGTGGAGGCCTCGGACCAGTTGGCCGCCGGGCGGAAGACCGCCTATCGGTCCGACCGGGTCCGTACCCCCGACGGTGAGTTGATCAGCCGGGAGTACCTGAAGCATCCGGGTGCGGTCGGCGTGATCGCGCTCGATGATCATGATCGGGTGGTGCTGGTCCGGCAGTACCGGCATCCGGTGCGGCACCGGCTGATCGAGCCGCCCGCCGGCCTGCTCGACAACGGCGACGAGGACTACCTGATCGGTGCCCAGCGAGAGCTGGCCGAGGAGGTCGGCCTGGCCGGGCGGGACTGGCGGGTCCTGGTCGACCTGTTCACGTCGCCGGGGATCAGCAGCGAGTCGCTGCGGGTCTACCTGGCCCGGGGGCTGACCGAGGCGCCGCTGCCGGACGGGTTCGTCCCGCACGCCGAGGAGGCGCACATGGACGTGGTCCGGGCCGGTCTGGACGACCTGGTGCAGGCCGTCCTGGAGGGACGCCTGCACAACCCGACCCTGGTCACCGGGGTGCTCGCCGCGTGGGCGGCCCGGACCCGGGACGGCTTCGACGCCCTGCGCCCGGCCGACGCGCCGTGGCCCGCGCGGGAGGCGTCGCGGCACTGATCGCGGCCCGGGCTGTACTAGCGTTCGGCCCATGACGCTGCGACGGTGTTCGATCTTGGTGGCCCTCACGGTGGCCCTGTTCGCGGGAGCGTGCTCGGGCAACACCCCGGCCGAGACCGGCGACTCGGGAGCCCCCTCCGCACCGGCCTCGTCGGCCGCGCCCAGTTCGGCGGCACCCTCGTCGGAGGCACCCGGCTCGTCGGCCCCGCCGTCGGCGTCGAGCGACCCCAGCGGCACCGCCCAGACCAGCCGGGACGGCGTGTTCAGCTGGACCATGCCGTGTGCGAAGCCGCGGTCGCAGGAGCTCACCGGCAACGACATGGACGAGCTCGGGATCGAGTCGTCCTTCATGTACGCCTGCGGCAAGCTCGGCGACCCGACGATCACCGGCGCGATGGTGGCGACCCTGAAGAAGGAGCCGTCGGCGGCCGAGGCCAAGCAACTCGCCGAGGTCGCGATCAGTCAGCTCGCCGGCAGCAAGCCTAAGCTGACCGACGCCGAACTCGGCGGCCACCCCGGATGGTCCACCGAGGTGGAACGCAGCGGCCGGAAGATCGCGCTGCAGGCCGTCTGGTCCGGCACCGGTGTCGCCCTCTTCTTCACCACGCCGCCGGACGCCCTGCCGGCGCTGCTGAAGACGGTTCAGGTCAAGGGCTGAGCGTTCGGCGGACCTGCTCGAGCAGCCGCCGGCCGTGCTGCTCGTAGCCGGAGTCGCCGTGCTCGCGGGCCCAGATCACGGTGCCCATGGCCTGCAACGCGCCGCGGTAGGTGAGCAGCGCGGTCTCGTCGTCGGTGAGCCGCCGGCCGTAGCCGTCGAAGAACGCGTCGGCGAGCTCCGGCCGGTCCACCCACTCGGCGAACACCATCCGCTCCACGTCATGCAGGTAGAGATCGATCTTGGCCCGGGCGAAGTCGATCATGGCCAGCCGGCCGGCGGGGGAGAGAACCCAGTTCCGCGGCTGGTTGTCGTCGTGGATCGAGCCGGCCTCCGGGTCCGGCAGCTCGCCGGCCGCCTCGGCGCAGGACCTGACCAGGTCGACGTCGGCCGGCCCGAACAGGCCCGGCGCCCGCCGCAGCCATTGATCGATCTTGCGCAGCATCCGGCCCGCCTGATCCGGCTGCGTCCCGGCCGGCTCGATCCCGTGCAGCAGCGCCGTGATCCGGCCCGCCTGGTGGTACGCGTCCGGCGTGGCCGCCGTGCCGGCCGAACCGGGCAGCCGGTCGGTGATCATGATCCCGGCCTCGTCGTCGGCGGCGACCAGCGTCGGCGCCCGGCCCGGCCCGAGCCGCGGCGCCCAGTCGCGGAGGGCGCCGACCTCGCTGACGTACGCGCTCGCCTTCAGGTGGTGCTTGACGATCACCGGTCCGGCCTCGGGGTCGTCGTACTCGAGGACCACCGATTCGCCGTTCGGCCAGGACAGGTCGGCCCGTTCGACCGCGCCGGGCCGGGTCTGCCGGACGAAGTCGCGGGTACGGTCCCGCGCGGCGTCGAGCGTGCTGGTCTCGGTCATCGTCGAGCATCGTACGAGGGGCTGTGACATCGATCAGCGGCCCGGGGTGAATCCGTCACCGGGACCGGTGACCGGCAGGACTGCGTTCTGCCGGATCGACGGCCGAGACTCGAAGCATGACTGTTGCCAAGGACGTTTCCGCAGCTCCGACCACGGGTGCCGCCGCGCCCGTCAACTATCTGCGCTCGCTCCGCGACGGCGCCCGCTGGTGGAAGGCGCTGGTGATCATCGCGGTCGTCGTGGTGAGCTACCTGCTGATCAACGTGCCGCTGTCGTTGGGTGCGTTCGCGCTCGAGGCGGCGCTGCGCGGGGTCACGATGGGGGAGCTGATGACGCAGCCGGTCACGATGACCCCGCTGATCTTCTCCTCCGCCCTGCTCTCGCTGGTGGCCCTGCTGCCGATCAGCCTGCTGCTGTACCGGTTGCTGTTTCCGCAGCAGCCGCTCGGCACGCTGTTCTCGGTCGCCGGGCGGTTCCGCTGGCGCTGGGCCGGCCGGGCGCTGTTGATCGCCATGATCACGATCGGTGGGATCAGCGCCGCGATCCTCGCGGTCGAGCCGCGGGTGCTGCTGACCGAGGCCGGCCCGACCCCGAATCCGTTGCCCTGGTTGATCGTCGCGCTGACCCTGATGCCGCTGCAGGCCGCCGCCGAGGAGATCACCTTCCGTGGGCTGTTCGGCCGCAGCGTGGGCGGGCTGTTCGCCCGGGCCGGGGTCGGCACCGTGGTCGCCCTGATCGTCTCCTCGGTCGCGTTCGGCTCGGCGCACCTGGCCGGTGACCCGTGGCTGATCGCCTACTACTTCCTGTTCGGGCTGCTGATGGGGATCGTCGCCTGGCGGACCGGCGGGATCGAGGCCTCCGTGGTGCTGCACGTCGTCAACAACGTGCTCGTCGGCGGGATCGGCGCCGTGCTGGACCGCTCGATCGAGTCGGGGATCGACCGCAGCATGGGGGCCGGCAGCCCGTTGATCTTGGTCCACCTCGGCACCCTGGTGCTGACCGCCGTCGTGTTGATCATCGTCCACGAGCGGGACCGGGGACGTTCCGGCCGCGTTGTCGCGGCGGAATCCTCCCCGGTCTCCTCCGTCAGGGCGTGAGGACGGACCAGAGCTGTTCGCAGGGGAGCGGGCTCAGGTCCGCGCTGACCTCGAGGTCGACGGTGACCTCGAGGCCGGCGAAGCGGCGGCCGATCGACTCGGCATAGCGCTCGGCGGCGGTGGCCTCGGCCAGGTAGTCGTGCAGCAGGTGCTGGCCGAACCAGACCCGCACCCGCCGCTGCTCGACGGGCCGCTCGGGCTCCGGGTGGGTGATCATCCGCGGGCCCGCCGTCCGGCCGGAACGAACAGGAAGCCGGGCGGGCAGCTCAGCGCCTGTTCGATGGCCAATGCGGTCCTGGACGAGCAGGAGTCGCGGTGCCCCTGGACCAGGAAGTTGGCGGTGCCCGGGAGGATGCCGGCTCGCTTGGCGAGCGCGTACCCGGTGTTGATCTTGTAGAACGACATGTAGTCCCAAAGCGCTTGCTGGGAACGGAGCTTCATCCTTGTGCCTCCGGTGGGTTCGCAGTGATCACATTCAACAAGCAAAGTCGAAGATCGTCAACGACCTTCGACAGCGATGAGAAGTTGGGTCCGGGCGAAATCGGCACATGTGCCGGAATCGCCGCGGCTGCCGCGGGGCCGACCTGTAACTTGTGCCTATGCACAGCTCGAGGTCGGTGGCCGGCGCCCGCGGCGACGGAATGCCGCCAGCGTGAGTGCCCTGTCCGACCGGCTGACCGAGGCCAAGGGCGAGCGCAGCATCGACGACATCGTGGCCCGCGCGGGGGAGCAGGGGCACCGGATCGACCGGTCCGCGGTGGCCCGCTACCTGAAGGGCGAACACGGTCCGCGGCCGCGCCAGGAGACCCTGGCCGCGCTCGCCGCGGGCTTCGACGTCGACGCCCGCGAGCTGCGGGCGTTGGCCGGCCGGCCGCCCGGCGAGCTCGGTCCGTACGTGCCGACGTCGGAGGCGGCCTCGCTCACCGCCGAGCAGCGGGCCGCGCTGGACCAGCTGATCCGGGCGATCACCCGGGGCAGCGCCGAGGACCGTGGCACCGTTCGCCGGATCGATCGGCCGGACGACCAGGAGCTGTCAGCGGAGCCTCGTACGCTGAGCGACACCGAGCGGCGGGTCGCCAGCCGGCGGCAGGTGAAGTCGGGCGACGAGGACGAGGACGTGGACGAGGAGTAGGACCGTGACGGTCGCACACCCGTGGCGGGCGCTCCGGAGTCTGCCGGGCGTGCGGGTGGAGTGGTCGAAGGACGACGCTCTGCTCCAGGGTGCCGACGCCTGGTGGTATCCGGACCAGGACGTGATCTTGATGGACGCCCGGGCGAAGCAGGTGGTCAAGCGGTGCGCCCTGGCGCACGAGCTGGCGCACCGCGAACACCGGGACGTCCCGTGCGACGGCCGGGCCGGCCGGCGGCAGGAACTGGCGGCCGACCGGTGGGCGGCCCGCTGGCTGATCGGCCTCGAGCCGCTGGCGGAGATCCTGCGCTGGACCTCCTGCGAGGTGGAGGCGGCGACCGAGCTCTGGGTCACCCTGCACCTGCTCCGGGTCCGGCTGGCCCATCTGGACCCGGCCGAGCGCCGCTACCTCGGCCGACGCCTATCCACCGCGCCCTGAGCTTGTCGAAGGGCCAGGCCACATCTGTCTTGCCCTTCGACAGGCTCAGGGGGCGTTGTGGTCAAGGGGTGTCGAAGGCCTGGCGCAGGTCGGCGAGCAGAGCCTCCTCACCTTCCAGGCCGATCGACATGCGGAGCGTGCCGGGTTGGATGCCGGCGGCCAGTCGCTCCTCGTCGGTCATGTTGAAGTGGGACGAGTTGAACGGCGTGCTGACCAGGGTCTCCACGCCGCCGAGGCTGGTCGCCTCGACCCCGACCCGGAGCCCGCGGAGCACCGCGCCGGCGCGCTCGTCGCCGCCGTGCAGCACCACGGTGAGCATGGCGCCGGCGGCGTCCGTCATCACCCGGCGGACTACCGCGGCGTCGGGATGATCATCGCGGCCGGGGTAGATCACGTCGCGGACCGCGGGCTCCTTGGCCAGCAGGTCGGCCAGCGCCGCGGCGGTCCGGCAGCTCTCGGCCAGCCGGACCCGGAACGTCCGCATGCCCCGCCAGAGCAGGAAAGCGGCGTGCGGATCGGCACAGCCGCCGAACGTGATCAATCGCCGCTGCACCTCCTCGAGCAGGGCCGGGTCGCGCGTGGTCGCCGCCCCCGCGACGACGTCGGAGTGCCCGGCCAGGAACTTCGTCGCCGACTCGACGACGACGTCCGCGCCGAGCTCCAGCGGCCGGGTGCAGTACGGGGTCGCGAACGTGTTGTCGACCACGAACCGTGCCCCGACCGCATGGGCCGCCTCGGCCACCGCCGGCAGGTCGACCAGCCGCAGCTGCGGATTGGACAGGGTCTCGCCGTAGACGACCTTCGGCCGGTGCTCGGCGATCATGGTCCGCCAGGCGTCGAGGTCGTGCGCGTCCACCCGGACCACGGTGACCCCGAGCGCCGGGAGGTCGCGGCGGAGCAGGTCGTCCGTGTCGCCGTACGTCTGCCGGGAGGCAACCACCGTGTCGCCGGCCCCGACCAGGCTGACCAACGTGGTCGCGATCGCCGCCATCCCACTGGCGAAGATCAACGAGCGAACGGATTCGTCGTCGCCGCCGTGCAGCCGGGCCACCTCGGCCGCCGCCGCATCGACGGTCGGGTTGTTGAACCGGGTGTACCAGGTCTCGTGCAGCCCGCCCTCGCCCTGGATGTCGGCGTAGGCGCGGTCGTCCAGCTCGAACGTCGTGGTCTGATAGATCGGCGGGATGACCGGGTAGGTGCGCGAGGTGTGGGCCCGGCCGGGACGGTAACGGTTCTGGTCCATCAGGGCACGGTACGCCGGGCACAACGCTTTCCGCGAAACCGTTCGGGACGAGGTCTATGCTCGGCCCCGTGGCCGCCGGGAGTTCGGGCGGTGCCCGCCGGCTGCGGCGTCGCGGGAGTTTGATCATGAGGAGGTACGGATGCGGATCGGCGTTCCGACCGAGGTGAAGAACAACGAGTACCGCGTGGCGATCACGCCGTCCGGCGTGCACGAACTGGTCGGGCACGGGCACCGCGTCGCCGTGCAGGCCGGCGCGGGCACCGGCTCGTCGATCACCGACGAGGAATACCGTGCCGCGGGCGCGGTGATCATCGACGATGCCGATCAGGTCTGGGCCGACGCGGAGATGATCTTGAAGGTGAAGGAACCGGTGCCGAGCGAGTATCCGCTGCTGCGCCCGGACCTGATCCTGTTCACCTACCTGCACCTGGCCGCGAGCCTCGACTGCACCCGGGCTTTGCTGGACCGGCGGGTCACCGGGATCGCGTACGAGACGGTGCAGCTGCCCGACCGGTCGCTGCCGCTGCTGGCCCCGATGAGCGAGGTGGCCGGCCGGCTGGCGCCCCAGGCCGGGGCCTTCCACCTGATGCGGCCCGGCGGCGGCCGCGGCGTGCTGATGGGCGGGGTCTCCGGCGTCTACGCGGCCAAGGTGGTGGTGATCGGCGCCGGCGTGTCCGGGCGGAACGCGGCCGCGATCGCGCTGGGCATGCAGGCCGAGGTCCTGTTGCTGGACAACAACATCGAGAAACTGCGCCAGGCGGACCGGATCTACCAGGGCCACCTGCAGACGGTCGCGTCGAACGCGTACGAGGTGGAGCGGGCGGTGCTGGACGCGGACCTGGTGATCGGCGCGGTGCTGGTGCCGGGGGCCAAGGCGCCGACCTTGATCAGCAACGAGCTGGTGTCCCGGATGCTGCCGGGCAGCGTGCTGGTCGACGTCGCGATCGACCAGGGCGGCTGCTTCGAGGACTCCCGGCCGACCACGCATGCCGAGCCGACGTACCGGGTGCACGACTCCGTCTTCTACTGCGTGGCCAACATGCCCGGCGCGGTACCCCACACGTCGACCTACGCGCTGACCAACGTCACCCTGCCGTACGCCGTCGCGCTGGCCGACCGCGGCTGGCGGGACGCGGCGCGGACCGACCCGGCGCTGGCGCTCGGGATCAACACCCACGCCGGCGAGTTGATCAACGAGCCGGTCGCGCAGGCGCACCAGCTGCCGCACCGGCCGCTGGCCGAGCTGCTCGGCTGAACGGCGGAGACGTACCCGATGATGATCAAGGAGCTGGTGTCGACCTACCTCGATCATCTTCTGGTCGAGCGCGGACTGTCCGCGAACACCGTCGCGGCCTATCGTCGTGATCTTGACCGCTACGTACGCCAGCTGGCCGACACCGGGATCGACCGGCTGGACGCGGTCACCCCGGCCATGATCACCGAGTACGCCAGCCGGCTCGCCGAGGGCGTCCGGGACGAGGCCGACCCGGACGGCTGGCGGCACCCGCCGCTGGCCCGGGCGAGCGTCGCCCGGGCCGTGGTCGCGGTCCGCAACCTGCACCGGTTCGCCGTCGAGGAACGGCACACCGAGCACAACCCGGCGGCCGAGGTGCAGCCGCCGGCACCGGCCCGCCGGTTGCCGAAGGCGCTGCCCCTCGACGCGGTGCAGCGGCTGCTGGACACGCCGGCGCCGGACACCCCGCTCGGCCTGCGGGACCGGGCGCTGCTGGAACTGCTCTACGGAACCGGCACCCGGATCGGGGAATTGGTCGCGCTCGACGTCGACGACGTCAGCCGCGCGCTGGATCTGCCGGCGGAGGAGACCGCGGCGATCCGGGTGCTCGGCAAAGGAGGCAAGGAGCGGTTCGTGCCGCTCGGCCGCTATGCCCGGGCGGCGACGTCGGCGTACCTGATCCGGGCCCGGCCGGAACTGGTCCGCCGCGGCCGCGGCACCCCGGCGCTGCTGGTGAACGCCCGCGGCGGCCGGCTGTCCCGGCAGAGTGCCTGGACGATTCTGCGGTCGGTCGCGGAACGGGCCGGGATCAGCACCGAGATCTCGCCGCACACGTTGCGGCACTCGTTCGCGACCCACCTGCTGGACGGCGGCGCGGATGTCCGGGTGGTCCAGGAGCTGCTCGGGCATGCCTCCGTGACGACGACCCAGATCTACACGCTTGTTACGGTGGACCATCTCCGCGAGGTGTATCTGACCGCTCATCCCCGGGCGCGTTAGCGGTGCCTCGGCGGCGATGATCTTGCATCCGTCGGCGACCCGCGCCGTGATCGGCGCTATCGATGGCTCACCAGGGCCGGGGGGCACTAAGCTGCGCGGAAGCACGCGAGGCAGGGGACGTGCACGCCAGGCAGGATCCGATCACGGGGCGGAAGGATGAACGTGGACGAATCCACCGATTTCGGTGGCCGCCAACGGCCGACGGTCGAGCTCTACGACCCCAGCGATTCCGCTGCAGAGGAGTTGTTCACGGTGCCGGAACAGCCGGCACCGGAGCCGACCGCACCGCCGGCCGGCCAGGACGAACCGAGCCGCGGGTACGAGAGCGAGAGCCGGCTCGACGGGCCCGTCGGCAAGGGCTCGGCCGAGAATCCCGGCACGATCGGGCCGACCGGCCGGCCGTTCCCGGACCTGCCGCCGATCTCCGACTGGCCGCACACCCGGCCGGCGATGATCATCGCGATGTGCAACCAGAAGGGCGGCGTCGGCAAGACCACCAGCACGATCAACCTCGGCGCCGCGCTGGCCGAGGCCGGGATCAAGACCCTGCTGGTCGACTTCGACCCGCAGGGCTCGCTGTCGGTCGGGCTGGGCGTCAACCCGCACACGCTCGAGCTCAGCATCTACAACCTGCTGCTCGGCCGGGACACCGAGATCGAAGAGGTCATCTCGCCGACGAACGTCGAGGGCCTGGACGTGCTGCCGAGCAACATCGACCTGTCCGCCGCGGAGGTGCAGCTGGTCTCCGAGGTGGCCCGCGAGCAGACCCTGCTGCGGGTGCTGGAGAAGGTGCGCGGCGATTACGACGTGATCTTGATCGACTGCGCGCCGTCGCTGGGCCTGCTCACCGTGAACGCGCTGACCGCCGCCGACAAGGTGATCATGCCGCTGGAGTGCGAGTTCTTCGCGCTGCGCGGGATCGCCCTGCTCACCGACACGATCGCCAAGGTGCAGGACCGGCTCAACCCGAAGCTGGAGATCCTGGGCATCCTCGGCACCATGTTCGATCCGCGGACGCTGCACAGCCGCGAGGTGCTGGAGCGGGTGGTCCAGGCGTTCGGCGAGACCGTCTTCCACACCGTGATCCGGCGCACCGTGAAGTTCCCGGAGACCACGGTCGCCGGCGAGCCGATCACGACCTATGCGTCGAGCTCGCCCGGCGCGGCCGCGTACCGCTCGCTGGCCCGGGAGGTGCTGGCTCGATGCCACGGCGGGTGAGCCTGCCCGGGGCGTCGGAACTCTTCCGGCCGACCCGGACGGAGGAGCCCGCACGGCCGGTACAGCGCGACCAGCCGACCGAGGCGAGACGTCCCGACCAGGAGCCACAGACCGCGCGCGAGCAGTCGACCCGGCCCGACCGGGACGACGCGGAGATTCGGCCCGAGCCGGCCGGCCGGGCCCGGCGGGCCGCCGACGACGGCGCCGCGGGCCGCGCGGTTCGTGGCTCCGGACGGGTGCGGCACGAGGAGAAGATCACGGTGTACGTCAGCTCGGACGAGTTGCTGGCCCTGGAACAGGCGCGGCTCACCCTGCGGGCGAAGCACGGGATGGCGGTCGACCGCGGCCGGATCGTCCGGGAGGCGATCGCGGCGGCGCTGGCCGGACTGGAACAACAGGGCGAGCAGTCCGAACTGATCCGGAGGCTGACGCAGTGACTCCAGCCCGGGAGGAACTGCAGGACTCCGGGCCGGAGACGGAGGGTGCGGGATCGAGCTCCTTCAGCGTCCACCTGGCGAACTTCGAGGGCCCGTTCGACCTGCTGCTGCAGCTGATCTCCAAGCACAAGCTGGACATCACCGAGGTCGCGCTGTCCAAGGTGACCGACGAGTTCATCGCCCACATCAAGGCGGCCGGCGACAGCTGGGACCTGGAGCAGACCAGCTCCTTCCTGGTGGTCGCGGCCACCCTGCTCGACCTCAAGGCGGCCCGGCTGCTGCCGTCCGGCGAGGTGGACGACCCGGAGGACCTGGCGCTGCTGGAGGCCCGCGACCTGCTGTTCGCCCGGCTGCTGCAGTACCGCGCGTTCAAGATCGTTTCCGGCTGGATCGCCGAGGTGCTGTCCGAGCAGGGCCGGCGGTATCCGCGCCAGGTCGGGATGGAGCAGCACTTCACCCAGCTGATGCCCGAGGTGACGATCGGCGTCAGCCCGGACCGGTTCGCCGAGCTGGCCGCCAAGGCGATGACGCCGAAGCAGGCCGACATCGTGTCGCTGGCTCACCTGCACGCCCCGGCCGTCAACGTCCGGGACGAGGCCGTGGTCCTGGTGGACCGGTTGCGCCGGTCCGGGGCGCTGACCTTCCGCGCGCTGACCGCGGACGCGACCGACCGGGTCGTCGTGGTCTGCCGGTTCCTGGCGCTGCTGGAGCTGTTCCGGGAGGCCGCCGTCGCCTTCGAGCAGCTCACCCCGCTCGGCGAGCTGACCGTCCGCTGGACCGGCTCGGCCGAGGGCGACCTGACCATCTCCGACGAGTTCGACGCGCCGCCGGCGCCACCGGACCAGGACGCCGCGCCGGACGACGGCGACCCCGACCAGGCCGACCCCGACCCCGACCAGGCCGACCCCGACCCCGACCAGGACGAGCCCGGGCCCGACCAGGACGAGGCCCCGGCCGACCTGGACCAGGCCCCCTCCGATCAAGATCAGGAAGGCGATCGTGACTGATCAGACCGCCGAGACGACTCCGGCCGAAGACCTCGCCGGTACGGAAACGCCCGCCGGCCCGGTGTCGACGGGGGACACCGCGACCCCGGATCCGGACGCTGGAGCCGCGCAGGCCGAGGACGCCGCGACTGAGGACGGGCCGGCCGAGGAGGCGGGGACCGACGACGTGCCGGCCGAGGAGGCCGGCACCGAGGACGTACCCGCCGAGGACGCCGGGACCGAGGACGTACCCGCCGAGGACGCCGGGACCGAGGACGTACCCGCCGGGGAGACCGGAACCGAAGACGTGCCGGCCGAAGCCGCGGCCCAGGGCGACGCCGAGGAGGCGCCGGCTGAGCCGGAGGCGGAGCAGCAGGACTCGCTGATCGAGGTGCCGAAGACCGACGACATCCCGGGCGCGCTGGAGGCCCTGCTGCTGCTGGCCGAGGAGCCGATGAGCGAGACGGTGCTGGCCCAGGCGGTCGGCGCGCCGGTGCACGTGGTCTCCGACGCGCTCGCGGAGCTGGTGGCGTTCTACGACGAGACCGGGCGCGGCTTCGAGCTGCGCCAGCTCGGCGGCGGGTGGCGCTACTACACCCGGGCCGAGCACGCGGACCTGATCGCCGGGCACGTCCTGGACGGGGCCCAGTCCCGGCTCTCCCAGGCCGCGCTGGAGACGCTCGCCGTGATCGCGTACCTGCAGCCGATCTCACGGTCCCGGGTCTCGGCGATCCGGGGCGTGAACGTGGACGGCGTGATCCGTACCCTGCTGGCGCGTGGGCTGATCGTCGAGGCCGGCGCGGACGCCGAGAGCGGAGCGGTGGTGTTCGCGACCACCGACTACTTCCTGGAACGGATGGGGCTCTCGTCGCTCGAGCAGCTGCCCGAGTTGGCGCCGCACCTGCCCGAGGCGAGCGAGCTGGAGGCGGAGCTGTCCCAGTTCGCGACGATCAGCCAGGCCGCGGAATCGGCCGAGCCGACCGAGGCCGTACCGCAGGAATCCGGGGACTCCGAGAGCTCTGAGCCGGCGCCGGAACTCCCGCAATCCGCCACGTCCGCAGACTCGCCGGATTCGCCCGCGTCCGCCGACTCGCCGGCCTCGGCCGATTCGCCCGCATCGCCGGCGTCCGCGGATTCTCCGGCGTCCCCGACCTCGCCGGACTCTCCGTCCGACCCGGAACCGGACCCCGGCGCCCCCGATCCCGCGGACGCCGAATCGGCCGACCCCGCTGGGTCACCGGAGGCCGAACCCGCGATCGCTGCGGCGGCTGAGGACTCGGACGGCGTGCCGGCTGAGGAATCAGATCCGGCCGATCCTGCTGGAGCAACGGATTCCGAGTCTGCCGATCCTGCGGGGGCCACGGATTCCGAGTCTGCCGATCTCGCTGGGGCGACGGATTCCGAGCCCGACTCACGGGTGCCCGGTGACCCCGACGCTCGGCAAGCTGCGCTCGATGAATGACAGCTCGATGAATGACGAGGGCATCCGGCTGCAGAAGGTGCTCGCGGCGGCCGGGATCGCGTCCCGGCGGGCCAGCGAGAACCTGATCATGGCGGGCCGGGTCGAGGTCAACGGGGCGGTGGTGACCGAGCTCGGCACCCGGGTCGATCCGGAGACCGACCTGATCCGCGTCGACGGCGCCCGGATCCCGCCGCCGCGGCGGCACGCGTACGTCGTGATCAACAAGCCGCGCGGCGTGGTGTCCACCATGGACGATCCGGAGGCGCGGCGCACGCTGTCCGACTACCTGGCGGACCGGACGGACCGGCTGTTCCACGTCGGCCGGCTCGACACCGACACCGAGGGCCTGCTGATCCTCACCAACGACGGCGACTTCGCCCACAAGCTGGCACACCCGTCGTTCCGGGTCCCGAAGACGTACCTGGCCGAGGTGGCCGGGGTGGTCAACCGGGAGACGATCCAGCGGCTGCGGGAGGGCGTCACCCTCGACGACGGACCGGTCAAGCCCGATTCGATCAAGCTCGTCTCGACCGCCGCGGACCGAAGTCTGGTCCGATTGACGTTGCACGAGGGCAGAAACCGGATCGTCCGCCGTACCATGGATCATGTCGGGCACCCGGTCCGTCGGCTCAGCCGGATCGCGATCGGCCCGGTCCGGCTGGGACAGCTGAAGGTTGGTGAGCTGCGCGATCTGACCACGGCCGAGTTGGGTGAACTGCTCGATTTGATCAGCAGGGGAGACTGAATCTCCGAACCCGGTGAGGAGTGCTGATGGATCGCAGGATCTTCGGTCTGGAAACCGAGTACGGCGTGGCCTGCACCTCCGGCGGAACCCGGCGGCTGACCCCGGACGAGGTGGCCCGCTATCTGTTCCGGCGCGTCGTCACCTGGGGCCGGTCGAGCAATGTCTTTCTGCGCAACGGTTCCCGGATCTACCTCGACGTCGGTTCCCATCCCGAGTACGCGACCGCGGAGTGCGACGACCTGATCCAGCTGATCGATCATGACTCGGCCGGGATGCGGATCCTGGAGGACCTGATCATCGACGCCGAGCAGCGCCTGCTCAGCGAGGGCATCTCCGGCGACATCTACCTGTTCAAGAACAACACCGACAGCCACGGCAACTCCTACGGCTGTCACGAGAACTACCTGATCTCCCGGATCGGCGACTTCTCCAAGATCACCGACGTGCTGGTGCCGTTCCTGGTCTCCCGGCAGCTGATCTGCGGCGCCGGGAAGGTGCTCTACACCGCGCGCGGCGCCGAGTACAGCGTCAGCCAGCGGGCCGAGCACATCTGGGAGAGCGTGTCGTCGGCGACCACCCGGAGCCGGCCGATCATCAACACCCGCGACGAACCGCACGCCGATCCGGAGCGCTACCGCCGGCTGCACGTGATCGTCGGCGACTCGAACATGAGCGAGACCACGACCCTGCTCAAGGTCGGCAGTACGGAACTCGTGCTGCGGCTGATCGAGGCCGGGATCGGGATGCGCGACTTCACCCTGGAGAACCCGATCCGGGCGATCCGCGACATCGCCCGGGACAAGACCGGCCGGACCAAGGTGATGTGCGCCAACGGTCGGCTGATCTCGGCGCTGGAACTGCAGAACGAGTACTTCGAGAAGGTGTCCGAGTTCGTACGCCGGGACGGGCTGGCCACGCCGGCGATCGACCTGGTGCTCGACCTCTGGGAGCGGACGCTGCGGGCCGTCGCCGAGGACAAGCTGGCCCTGATCGACACCGAGATCGACTGGGCGATCAAGTACAAGTTGCTCGATCGTTACTCGGCCAAGCACGGCCTCGACCTGGCCGACCCGCGGATCGCCCAGCTGGACCTCGCGTACCACGACATCCGCCGGGACCGCGGCATCTTCACCCTGATGGAACGCCGCGGCACGGTCGCCCGGGTCACCACCGATCCGCGGATCTTCCGGGCCAAGTCGGTGCCGCCGCAGACCACCCGGGCCCGATTGCGCGGCGACTTCATTGCCGCCGCCCAGCAGTCCCGCAGCGACTACACCGTCGACTGGGTGCACCTGAAGCTGAACGACCAGGCCCAGCGGACCGTCCTGTGCAAGGACCCGTTCGTCGCCGTCGACGAGCGCGTCGACCGCCTGATCGCCTCCATGCGCCGCCCCTGAATCCGGGCCCGGCAGTTTTTCACGTTACGTGAAAAACTGTCGCTTCCCGTCAGATATGTCTCGCGTAAAGCGCTAAAAACTGTGGGGAAGTACGCAGCGCGGGCCTTGCCGGGTGGGTTGACAGGTTGCCCACACCGAGTCCGGGTAGGGTTTGCGGGTGCGTCTCTCGACCAAGTCTGCGTTCGCCGCCGTTGCGGCCCTCTCCGTCCTCGCGCTGGCCGCCTGCGGAACCTCGGATCCGAACTCGACGGCAACCCCGTCGGGTACGCCGAGCGCGGTGCCGAGTTCCTCGGCGAGCCCGTCGGCCAGCCCGACCCCGAAGCCGGTCGAGCCGTCCAAGGACCTGTCGGCGCTCAAGGCCTCCGGCGCGTACGGCAAGGAGCCCAAGGTCGAGTTCAAGGCTCCGTGGGGGATCACGGAGACCCAGACCAAGGTGCTGGTCGAGGGCAAGGGTGCGAAGGTCGCCGCGGCCGGACCGGTCGAGGTCAGCTACTACGGCGTCAACGCCCGCACCGGCAAGATGTTCGACGAGTCGTTCAGCAGCGGGAAGCCGATCGCCTTCGATGTCGATCAGGTGATCGCCGGCTTCAAGAAGGGCCTGGTCGGCCAGAAGCAGGGCAGCCGGGTCCTGATCGCGATGCCGGGCAAGGACGGGTACGACGCGTCCGGCGGCACCCAGGACGGCAGCATCCAGGTCGGCGACACGTTGATCTTCGTGGTCGACATCGTGAACCTCCCGCTGACCGGCCCGGAGGGCAAGGCGGTCAAGCCGGCCGCTGGCCTGCCGACGGTCGCCGACAAGGGCGGCAAGCCGGAGATCACGATCCCGAAGTCGGATCCGCCGAAGAAGCTCCAGTCCCAGACCCTGATCGAGGGCACCGGCAAGAAGATCGCCGAGACCGACCAGGTGACGATCAACTACCGCTGGGTGGCCTGGAAGGACGGGCGCCTGCTGGAGGAGACGTACGGCGACAAGCCGGCCACCACCGCGCTGTCCGGGCTGCTGCCCGGCATGGTCAAGGGCCTCGCCGGCAAGACCGTCGGCAGCCGGGTGCTGCTGGTCGTCCCGCCGGACCAGGGTTACCCGGACGGCAACGACAAGCCCAAGATCGAGAAGGGCGAGACCCTGGTCCTCGTCGTGGACCTGCTGTTCAGCCAGGCAGGCCAGTAACGATCCACGGCTCGGGGGGCAGCCGGGCCGGGTCGAACCGGGTCAGCAGCTCCGCGAGGGTGACCGGCTCGCCGGGAGCGGCGAGGTCGAGCGAGACGGCGATCATGGTCAGCACCTCGGCGGCGCCCAGTCCGTGCCGGGCGAGGGCGCTCAGGGTCACCGCGCCGTCCCGCTTCGCCAGCCGGACGCCGTCGGCGTTCAGCGCCAGGGGTACGTGGGCGTAGCTCGGCACCGGCACGCCGAGCAGCCGGGCGATCCGGGCCTGGGCCGGGGTCGCGTCGAGCAGGTCGTCGCCGCGCACCACCTGGTCGATCCCGGAGTCGGCGTCGTCCACCACCACCGCCAGCTGGTAGGCCGTACCGCCGTCGTTGCGGCGCAACACCACGTCGTCGACCTCGCCGGTGATCATGCCGTGCAGCAGGTCGGTCGCAGCCTCGGAGCCGCCGCCGCGGAGCCGGATCGCCGGTTCCCGGACCCGGCGCCGGGCCGCGCGTTCCGCGTCGGTGAGGTCGCGGCAGGTGCCCGGATAGCGGCCCGGCATCCCATGCGGCGCGGAGACCGCCTCGGCGATCTCGCGGCGGGTGCAGAAGCATTCGAAGGTGTACGGCAGCAGGGCGGCCAGCGCCTCGGCGTAGCGCTCCTGCCGGGCGGACTGGACCACCGGCTCGCCGTCGAACGTGATCCCCAGCGCGGCAAGATCATCCGCCTGTTGCTCCGCGTACCCGGGCCGGACCCGGCTCGCGTCCAGGTCCTCGAACCGGAGCAGGAACCGGCGCCCGGTGGACCGGGCGAACAGCCAGGCCAGCACCGCCGTGCGGAGATTGCCCAGATGCAGTTCGCCCGTCGGGCTGGGGGCATAACGACCGGCGGACACCCGGACGACAGTAGTGCTCCCGGTGGCGAGGCGGCTGCCGGGCACGGGGAACAGACAGGGATGCCGTGCCCCGTCCGCACGGCATCCCCATCCGTCCCGGCCTCACCGACCGATCGGTCGCGGGTTGTTACGGAGTGGTGCCCACGTCGGTGGGAACCTCGTAGAAGCGCAACTGCGCGAGCCGGAGACCGCTGTTGTCGTACGACCAGAAGTAGTCGGCCAGATCGCGGTCGAACAGGAACTCGCGGGTGTCACAGGTGCCGTCGCCGTTGGTGTCCAGGCACAGGCTGAGCAGTTCCTTCGACACGTTCTGGAACGTCGACTTCCCCTTGCTCCGGACCAACATCAACACCTCGGTCGAGCAGTACGTCTCACCGTTCTCGTCGAAGCAGGTGGTCACCTTGGCCGATCCGCCCGGCGTGCCCAGTGCCCGGGCATACACGCTGTACGCCGTCACTCCGTCGCCGTCCGGATCCGGATCCGGGAGCGTGAAGTTCGCCCCGTCGCCGTCGAAGCAGTTGCCGTCGGCGACGTTGTAGGCGCCCTCGGCGAGGTTGATCCGGCAGTTCCCCTGCAACGGAACGAAGATCGTGTGGCGGTTGGAGCCGTCCATCGACGCCGACTTCGGGTTCTCCACGCCGATGATGTTGAGGTTGTAGTGCGGACCGTTCGGAGCACCGTTGCCCGTGGTCGCGTCGGAGACGGTGGGGGCCACCGCCAGGGCCAGGCCGGCAGCGGCTGCAACCGCGGCGGTGAGGATCTTCCGTAAGGACATCAGGGGTTCTCTCCTTCAACACGGCAACAGCGCAGGGTGAACGAGGCGTCTGATGATCTTGTGGAGACGCCGAGAACACCGGGCATCGCGACGGCGCGATCCGCGGCACTGGCTGCCTGATCAAGATCACCGTACTGAGCCGATCATGAGCGCAGCAAGCGTTTGCCGCGAACCAGGGAGGATCTCCAGCCGTCCGCCATGGTCGGCGCGAACATTCACCGCCGATCGCCGGGTCGGCGAGACGATAGGACAACGTATCTCGAAACGATCATGTATCCGGAAGCTCTCATGATCAAACTCCGATGCCATACTGATCACGTGGAGGAGGCCGGGATCGAACCGCGGGTGCTGGCCGAGTTCGGACTCGATCATCGTGCGCGGGTGGAACCGATCCGGGACCGGCCGGACCATCGGGTCTGCCGGGTCCATGATCGGCACGGCACGTACGTGCTCAAGGTGTGGCGCGGCGAGGACGCGCCGGAGCTCGCCAACTACCGGCTGCTGGCCCGCCTCGGCGTGCCGACGATCCAGGTCGTCGCGGCGACCGGCTCGGCCCTGCTGCTCGAGGATCTGGGCGGGACCGGCGCGAGGCGGCTGGCGACCGAGGATGATCTTGCCGACCCGGCCGTGATCACGGCGCTGGCAACCTGGTACCGCCGGCTGCACGACGCCGGCGCGCCGCCGGGCAACTGGGCCGTGCCGTGGGAGCACGAACACCTGACCCCGGACGCCCTGCGGCGGACCGGCCGGCGGCTCGGGCTTGATCATGAACCGGCCTGGATCAGCGCGGTCGAGAGTCTGGACCCGGTGCTGGAGGCCGCCCGCCGGCTCCCGCAAACCCTGGTCCACAACGACTTCCACGTGACCAACCTGGCGCTGGTGCCCGGCGCGGCGATCATGATCGACTTCGAACTGCTGCGGATCGGCACCCGGGCCGGCGACCTCAGGAACGTCACCGGCCAACTCGGCCCGGCCGCCCGCGAGACCTTTCTGGCGAGCTACGGCCCGGTCCCGACCGAGGAGCAGGTGATCGACGCACCGCTCGCCGTGCTGGGCGCGCTCGCGCAGTTCTCCGGCGACGCCGCCCGTCTCCCGCGGTGGGTCCGGTTCCTGGTCGCCGAGGTCCGGGACGGAGGACTGACCCGCAAGCTCGCTGCCGTAGCGGAGCTCCACTGAACTCACTCGGCCCGCTCTCGCACCTCGACGCATCGACTGGGCACTTCAGCAGCGACGCGCCGCCAGAACGCCTGCTTTTGTGCCCGGTCAGCGGGGGTGGGGGTGGGGGTGGTCAGGGCTCGGGCGGGCCGGTGCTGGAGCGGACGCGGAGGGTCATCGGGAGGCGGACGCCCTGTTGCAGGTCCCGGAGCCGGTCCGACGTCGGTTCCAGGAGGTAGTCGAGGAGCTGCTCGGCCATCGCGCCGAGGGGCGCGGCGAGGGTGGTCACGGCCGGGACGAAGCGGGCGGCCTCGGGGATGTCGTCGAAGCCGACCACGCTGAGCTGACCGGGGACCCGCAGGCCGGCGCCGAGGGCGGCGCCGATCAGCCGGGTGGCCAGGTCGTCGTGCGAGGCGACGATCCCGGTCGGCGGCTCGGGCCGGTCCAGCAGTCGACGCAGCGCCGCGGCCGCGCCGTCGGCGGAGGAGTCGCAGTGTTCGACCGGGCCGAGGGACAGTCCGGCCTGTTCGAGGCGCTCCTGGAAACCGATCTCTCGCTCGGCGCCGGCGAGCGCGCTGATCGAGCTGGCGAAGGCCAGCCGGCGATGCCCGAGCGCGAGCAGATGCTCGGTCGCGGTCCGGGCCGCGGCGCGATGATCGGCGGTGATCCACGGGGTGTCCGGTTGCGGCCGGTGGGCCGGGTCGATCAGCACGTACGGCAGCGCGTTCTGCTCCAGCCAGGCCGCCTCGCGATCGTCCAGGTCGATCACCGCGAGGACCACGCCGCGCGACTGCCGCCGCGAGATCAGGGCCAGCCAGTTCGCCCCGGCGTCGCGGTTGGTCAGCACGATCGACACCGCGCGCCGTGCCGCCGCCTCGTCGAGTGCGCGGAAGAGTGCGGCCAGGTACGGCGACTTGAAGTTCGGCACGACCAGGTCGACGAGCTGCGGTGTGCGCCGGTCGACCAGCTTGATCTCGTACCCGGCGGCCTCGAGCAGCGGCTGGACCAGTCGCCGGGTCTCCGGCGAGACGTTGGACCGGGCGTTCAGCACCCGGGACACGGTGGACACGGACACCCCGGCGCGGCGGGCGATCGTCTCCAGCTTGGCGGACGGCTGCGCCCTCGCGGCCGTGGTCCGGCGCTGCTTCGTCATCGGACCATCACCTCAGCAAGGGTACGGGTTGCACCGTGGAATTTGCATGACCTTGACCCGGCTCCGGCGGGCTCTATAGAAAGCGGTTACCGAGGCGAGGGAGCCCCGGGTGGCAACGAGAGAGGAACGGGTCGATGACGACTGAACTGAGGCACGCGTTGTCCCGCCGGGCACTGCTCGGGCTGTCCGCGGGTGCCGGCGTGACGGCGGCACTGGCCGCGACCGGCTGCAATCGGTTCGGCGGCGGTGGCAGCCCGGCGGCAACGGCGAGCGAGATCAACTTCGTCTGGTGGGGTGACGCGGCGCGGGCGAAGTCCACCCAGGCCATGCTCGACCTCTTCAGTAAGGAGAACGCGGGGGTGACCCTGCGCACCGAGTACCAGGACAGCGGCCCGTACGCGGACAAGCTGGCCACCAGGTTCGCCGCGAACGACGTTCCCGACGTGTTCGCTCAGCGGCGCGACTCGCTGCGGGAGTACGCCGGTCGCGGAGCGCTGCTGAACCTGCGCGAGCACCTGGACGTGCTGAAGGTCGAGGACGTCCCGGAGACGATTCAGAAGATCGGCACCGTCGGTGACGCGATGTTCGGCATCCCGGCCGGCTTGAACGCGGTCGGGTTCGTGATCAACAAGACGCTCGCCGAGAAGTACGGGGTGTCGGTCCCGGACGGCGACTCCTGGTCCTGGGACGACTACTTCGCGATGGCGGCGGCGATCACCAAGGCCTCGGGCAAGAAGGTGTACGGCGGCGACATCGACTTCGGGACGCTGCAGAACGTGGTGGTGTTCGTCCGGCAGACGGGCGAGGAGCTGTACAACCCCGACGACACCCTCGGCGTCTCCACCGCGACGATGACCGATTGGTTCTCGCTTTCGGTCGAGCAGCGCAAGACCGGTGCGCTGCCGCCGGCCGGCTTCATCGAGTCGCTGGGCGGCGGTGCGGAACAGTCGCCGCTGGCGCTCGGCACGGTCGCCTCGCAGGTGATCCCGACCAACAACATGAAGGCCAACAACCAGGCCGCCGGCGGAAATCTGCAGCTCAACCGGATGCCGGGCGAGGTGCAGGGGAAGCGGCGCGGGATGTCGATCGACACCGCGATGTACTGGTCGATCGGCACGAAGTCGAAGAACATCGACGGCGGGCTGAAGCTGCTCGACTTCATGATCAACAGTGTCGAGGGCAACAAGGCGGTCGGGCCGACCCGTGGCGTCCCGGCCAGCTCAGCCGTCGCCGAGGCCATCGCGGACTCGCTGGACCCGGACGACAAGACGTCGGTCGACTACATCACCGGGCTGAGCAAGGAGCAACTGCCCGAGTCCCGGCCGGACCCGGTCGGCGGCTCCGAGATCGCCGACCTGATCGCCAACCTGGCCACCGAGGTGATGTTCGCCCGGGTGGCGCCGGCCGACGCGGCGAAGCAGTTCACCGACGGCGCGGCCAAGATCCTCAAGGCCAACAACTCATGACGGCGGTCCCGATGATGATCAGGGGGCGCCGCCGCCGGCGCTGGGACTGGTCCGGCTACGTGTTCCTGCTGCCGTGGTTCGCCGGGATGCTGTTCACGATCATCCCGTTCGGGGCCTCGCTGTACCTGTCCTTCACCGACTACAACCTGCTCAGCGCGCCGCGCTGGGTCGGCCTGGACAACTTCGTCGGCATGATCAACGACGAACGGCTGCGGTCGTCGCTGGTGGTCACCTTCGTCTACACGTTCGTCAGCGTGCCGCTCTCGCTGATCGCGGCCCTGGTGGTCGCGCTGCTGCTGAACAAGGGGATCCGGGGGCTGCCGATCTACCGCGCCGTGTTCTACCTGCCGTCGCTGCTCGGCGGCAGCGTGGCGATCGTCATGCTGTGGCGGCAGGTGTTCGGCACCAACGGGATCGTCAACGCGTTCCTCGGGCTGTTCGGTATCGAGGGCCCGAGCTGGGTGTCCGACCCGCAGACCGCCCTGTCGGTGCTGATCATGCTGAACATCTGGACCTTCGGTGCGCCGATGGTGATCTTCCTGGCCGGGCTGCGTCAGGTGCCGCTGATGTACTACGAGGCGGCGGCCGTGGACGGGGCGTCGCGCTGGCACCAGTTCCGGTCGATCACGCTGCCGCTGATCAGCCCGATCATCTTCTTCAACCTGGTGCTGTCCATGATCGGTTCGCTGCAGACCTTCACCCAGGGGTACGTGATGAGCAACGGGTCCGGTGGCCCGGCGAACTCGACCCTGTTCTACAACCTCTATCTCTACATCCGCGGCTTCAACCAGTTCGACATGGGCTACGCCTCCGCGATGGCGTGGCTGTTGTTGATCATCGTCGCCGTGTTCACCGGCATCAACTTCCTGGCCCAGCGGTTCTGGGTCTTCTACGAGAGCTGAGCGTGCCATGGCCGCGATCATGATGAAGGAACCGCGAACCCGGGCCCGGCGCCCGGAGACCGACCTGGCCCACGTCGAGCGGCTGGGCAGCACCCGGTCCAGCCGGTTCTTCCGGCACGTGGTGCTCTGTGCGATCGGCGCGGTGATGATGTATCCGCTGCTGTGGATGCTGTCCAGCTCGTTCAAGCCGGACACCGAGATCTTCACCAACCTCGGCCTGCTGTCCACCCAGTGGCAGTTCGACAACTATCTGGCCGGCTGGACCGCGCTGGAGTACCCGTTCGACCTCTACCTGGTGAACTCGCTGATCATCGCCGTGCTGACCATCGTCGGCAACCTGCTGTCCTGCGCGATGGCGGCGTACGCATTCTCCCGGCTCGAGTTCCCGGGCCGGAAGCTGTTCTTCGCGCTGATGCTGGGCACCCTGATGCTGCCCGGGCACGTGCTGCTGATCCCGCAGTACATCCTGTTCTCCCAGTTGGGCTGGCTGAACACGTACCTGCCGCTGGTGGTGCCGAACTTCCTGGCCAGCAACGCGTTCTTCATCTTCCTGATGGTGCAGTTCATGCGGGCGCTGCCGCGCGAACTGGACGACGCGGCGCGGCTGGACGGCTGCGGTTCCTTCCGGACGTTCTGGCGGATCATCGTGCCGCTCTGCACGCCGGCGTTCGCGACGACGGCGATCTTCACCTTCATCTCGACCTGGAACGAGTTCTTCTCGCCACTGCTCTACCTGACCGACGCCGAGCTGTACACGGTGCCGCTGGCGCTGCGGCAGTTCATCGACTCGGAGGGGCAGAGCTCGTGGGGTCAGATGTTCGCGATGTCGGTGGTCTCGCTGGCGCCGATCATCGGCTTCTTCATCGCCGGCCAGAAGTACCTGGTCAAGGGCATCGCGACGACGGGACTGAAGTGACCGCTTCCTTGATCATCGACGGCGTGCCGGTCGCCGAGTACCGCACCGGCGAGGACCTGCCAACAGACCTGGCGCCGCGTCCCCGGCTGCATCCGGTACGGACCCGTTCCGGACTCGCCCTGACCGCCGAGCGGCCGGCCGATCACCGGCACCACCTCGGTGTCTCGCTGGCCCTGTCCGACATCAACGGCGACAGCTACTGGGGCGGCCGATCCTTCCGGCACGGGAAGGGATCGCTGCCGCTGGACAACCACGGCCGCCAGGTCCGCCGGACCGTCCGGACCACCGACACCTCGATCGAGGAGCGGCTGGACTGGCAGGACCGGGCCGGGGCGGTGGTGATCACCGAGCAGCGGACGATCACCGCACGACCGCTCGACGAGGAGTCCTGGGCCCTGGACTGGGCCAGCGAACTGCGTGCCGAGCGGCCGCTGCGGATCGCGTCGTCGGCGGTCAACGGGCGGCCCGGCGCCGGCTACGGCGGCATCTTCTGGCGGTTCCCGGACACCGGGCGGACCGAGGTGACCAGCCCGCTCGGCGACGGCGCGGAGGCGATCCACGAACGCCGGGCGACCTGGATCGCCGTTCGGCACGAGGCGCCGGACGGCCGGTCCGGGACGGTCGTGCTGACCGAGCCGGGCAGCCGGGATCCCTGGTTCGTCAGGGATTCCGGCTATGTCGGCTGCTGCCCGGCCCTGGCGTCGACGGATGCCGTCGAGCTGGCTGCCGGCGAGGTGCTGGAGTGCCGGCTCAGCGCCGTCGTCCTGGACGGCTGGCACACCGACCCGGAACTGCTCACCGGCCGACTGGTCCGGGCCGGTTCATGATCACGTACCGGAACCCGATCCTGGACGCGGACTGGCCGGACCCGGACGTGATCCGGGTCGGCGACACGTTCTATCTGGTGGCGTCGAGCTTCAACCGGGCGCCCGGGCTGCCGTTGCTGGCGTCGCCGGACCTGATCAACTGGCGGCCGGTCGGGCACGCCCTCGCTGCCGTACCGCCGCATGATCATTACCGGCTGCCGCGGCACGGCGGGGGAGTCTGGGCACCGGCGTTGCGGCATCACGACGGCCGGTTCTGGATCTGCTATCCCGATCCGGACCACGGCATCTTCATGATCACCGCCGAGCGGGCGGAGGGTCCCTGGTCGGAGCCGCAGTTGCTCTATCCCGGCCGCGGCCTGATCGATCCCTGCCCGTTCTGGGACGAGGACGGGCAGGCGTACCTGGTGCACGGCTGGGCGGCCAGCCGAGCCGGGGTGAACAACCGGATCTCGCTCTGCCCGATCAGCCCGGACGGCACCCGGCTGCTCGGCCCGAGCCGGACCGTGATCGACGGTGACCGGCTGGACGGGTACCGGACGCTGGAGGGGCCGAAGCTCTACCGCCGCGACGGCTGGTACTTGATCTTCGCGCCGGCCGGCGGCGTGACGGACGGCTGGCAGTCGGTGTTCCGGTCCAGGTCGATCTGGGGGCCGTACGAGGAACGGATCGTGCTCGCCCAGGGCGGCACCGACATCAACGGGCCGCACCAGGGGGCCTGGGTGGACACGCCGGACGGGGAGGACTGGTTCGTCCACTTCTCCGATCGCGGGCCGTACGGGCGGGTGGTGCACCTGCAGCCGCTGCGGTGGCGGGCCGACGGCTGGCCGGAGCTGGGCCGGGCCGGCGAACCGGTGCGCGAGCATCCGGTCCCGGAGGTCGCGACGGCGGGCGTGGACGGCCTGGCCCGGTCCGATGCGTTCGACCGCTCACGGCTCGGGCCGCTCTGGCACTGGCAGGGCAACCCGGCCGCCGACTGGGCCGACCTGCGCGGCGACGGGCTGCTCCGGCTGCCGGCGTACGGCGACGACCCGGGCAATCTGCGGCACCTGCCGCGGGTGCTCGGCCAGACCCTGCCCGGCGGACCCGGCACCGTGACCGTGCGGCTGGACCTGGCCGGACCGGTCGGCACCCGGGCCGGTCTGGTCGTGCTCGGCGAGACGTACGCCTGGATCGGCCTGGAGCTGACCGAGGACGGGCCGCGGCTGGTCTGCCGGACCGGCGGTGCGAGCCCGATCGAGGAGTCGCTCGTCGAGCCGCAGCCTGCTTCGGCGTCGATCGAGTTGCAGGTGGACTGGGATGCGGAAGCCCGGTGCCGGTACGGCTTCCGTACCGACACCGGGTCCTGGGTCCCGCTGGACACGTCCTTCCAGGCCGTTCCGGGCCGCTGGATCGGCGCCGAACTCGGCCTGTTCGCGACCGCGCCGTTCGGCACCGAGCCGACCGGCACGGCCGCGTTCGCCGCCTTCAGCCACCGGCTCAGGCCGGCGGGAACTGCTTCAGCCGGCGGGCCAGGCTGATCGCGGCGAAGACGCACCAGACCATCCCGAGCAGCCGCCCGGCGAGGATCAGGATCGACGCGTAGTAGATCGCCAGCGAGGCCAGCGACCCGACCGCGATCACCGCGACGACGATCGCGAAGATCCGGACCGGCCTCGACATCCCCGGGATCCTGGACGCCGCCAGGGCGAACAGGCCGAACAGGGCGACGTGGGCGGTGCCGCCGGCGATGAAGTTGGCGGTACGGAGAGCGACGACCGCGTCCGGGGTGAGGCCGGCGGCGAGCCCGCCGACCAGCAGCGACAGCACGGCCGAGATGATCATGCTCGCGACTGCTGCCGTGCCGGCGGCGATCGCCCAGCGCCGGGCCGGGCCGTCGGCCGACCGGGTGATCGCGGCGACCGCGCCCACGAACAGGGCCAGGAAAGCGACCGACACGAGCATCAGCACGGCCTGGACCGCGCTCGCGGTGGCGTTCTCGATCAACCAGGCCCGGGTCTCCTCGCCGCTGACGTTCGGCTGCGGCGCCGGACTGGAGGCGAAGGCGGAACTGATCGATCCGGACACCAGATAGACCAGCGCGAAACCTGCCGCGCCGACCAGGGCCGGCACCGCCCGGACCAGTCCCGCGCCGGCGCTGTTGACGACGGTGTTCGACATGAGGTTGCTCCTTGTGGATCTCGTTGTTCTGTTGGGATTCAGCCTGGTCGCGGCGGGCTGCGCTGTCGTCCGCCGGAGGGCGGCTTCCGGGCTGCGTCGGCTCGCGCTGTTCCGTACGCCGTCGTACGTAGCGGCCGTAACCGGGAACCGTGACATTCGTCAGGGGCGGTAAGGTACTTCAAACGTAGTGGTTCACTGCCGGAGGAGGATTCATGGTCAGCAACCCGGGGCGCCGGACCGCCCTGCTCGACGCCGCGATCGAGGCGCTCGCCGACGAGGGCGCGCGCGGGCTCACCTTCCGCATGGTCGACGGCCTGGCCTCGGTGCCGCTCGGCACCACGTCGAACTACTTCACCAGCCGGGACGAACTGCTGACCCAGGTGGCGGCCCATCTCTACGTCCGGTTCGCGCCCGATCCGGACGAACTCGAGCGGGCCGCCTCGGCGTCCACCCTGGACGAGTTGATCATGGTGATGCAGGGCGTGGTGGCCCGGCTGATCGAGCGCCGGTCGGTCTATCTGGCGATGCTCGAGCTCCGGCTGGAGGCCACCCGGCGGCCGGTCCTGCAGCAGATGTTCACCGAGCGGGTCCGGGAGGACCTCGCCGCCAACGTCGCCGGTCACGCGGCGTCCGGGATGCCCGGCGATCGCAGCACCGTGATCGTGCTCTACGTGGCGCTGGCGGGCTTGATCATCGAGCAGCTCTCCTTGCCCGGCGTGCTCGCCGACGAGGGATCCACCGACGAGCTCGTCGCCCTGGTCGTCCGGTCCGTCGCCGGCTGAGCCGGTGATGTTCATCGTGGTTCCGCCTCGCCTGGCTTGAGCTCAACCTCACTTCAACTCCTAGCCTGGACAGCCTCAGCGATTCGCGACAGTGAGGAATGTCATGCGTGCAGCAGTGGTGACCGAGTTCGGCGGGCCGGAGGTGCTCCGGGCGGTTGACGTGGCGGAGGTGACGGCCGGGCCGGGTGAGTTGATCATCGAGGTCGAGGCGGCCGAGGTGTTGTTCCTGGACACCCAGCTGCGCAGCGGGTGGGGCAAGGAGTACTTCAAGGTCGAGCCGCCGTTCGTGCCGGGCGCCGGAGTGGCCGGGGTGGTCGGTGCGGTCGGAGCCGGCGTCGACCCGGGGCTGGTCGGGCGGCGGGTGATCGCCGGGACCGGGTCGGTCGGGACCTACCGCGGCGGCGGGTACGCGGAGCGGGTGGCCGTCCCGGAGACCGAGGTGTTCCCGATCCCGGGCGAGCTCGATCCGGCGGTTGCGCTGGCCGCGCTGCACGACGGGGCGACGGCGCTGGCCCAGCTGGACCGGGCCGCGCTCGGCTCCGGCCGGCGGGTGTTGATCACCGCGGCGGCCGGCAGCCTCGGCCACTGGCTGGTGCCGTTGGCGGCGGCCGCCGGTGCCACCGTGATCGGTGCCGTCCGCGGTCACGCGAAGCTGGCCCGGGTCGGCGAGCTGGGTGCGGCCGAGGCGGTCGACTACTCCGAGCCCGGCTGGGCCGACCGGGTCGGTCCGGTGGACGTCGTGTTCGACGGCGTCGGCGGTGATCTTGGGCGAGCGGCGTACAAGATCATCAAGCCGGGCGGGCTCTTCCTCGGGTACGGGGCGGCGAGCGGCGACTTCGCGGAGCCGTCCGGGAACCCCGACGTCACCGTGGTCGGCCTCTTCCAGCCCGATCCGGCGGACTGGCGGGAACGGCCGGCGCGGGCCCTGAAACACCTCGAGGCCCGGTTGATCAATCCGACCGTCGGCGACTCCTTCGCGCTGGCCGACGCGGCTGCCGCGCACGCCGCGGTCGAGGCCCGGACCACCGTGGGCAAGACCGTGCTCCGGCCCTGAGCCGAGCGGCGCCGGCCGCGCGTTGGGGTGGCGGAGCGCTCCGGGGTGTACGGCATCGTGCCTGGTCAAGATTATGTCGGCGACCGCCGAGGGTCGCTTAACACGGTGCTAACCGGAGCGGGTTCGGGGCGTAACTCCGCTGGGTGACCTTCGAGTCAGCGATCACCCACCAGGAGGAGGACGGGATGTTCCGAGTTCCCGGCGTCACCGACATCCAGGCCGCAGCGGGGGAGTTGGGGGTCGAACTGACCACCGACGAGGCCGCGATCTACGCCGAGCAGTTGGCCACCCAGCTCGAGGACTTCGACGGCTTCGTGCAGAGCCGCGAAGGGCTGCCCGTCCCGCCGCGCCACCCCGGTCCGCGCGATCCCGGCCACCGGCCGGGTCCGGCCGAGGACAGCCACAACGCCTGGACCTGGAAGTGCCGGATCGACGGCACCGAGGAAGGCCCGCTGGCCGGCAAGACGGTGAGCTACAAGGATCACATCGCGGTCGCCGGGATCCCGATGAGCTTCGGGGCGTACGCGCTGGAAGGGCACCTGCCCGACTTCGACGCCACCGTGGTGCAGCGGGTGCTCGAGGCCGGCGGCGTGATCACCGGCAAGAACGTGATGAACGGCCTGGCCGGCGGCTTCGGCTTCGGCGGCGGGGTCGGCGACTACGGCCGGCCGCTCAACCCGCACCACCAAGATCATCTCAGCGGCGGGTCGTCGTCCGGCTCCGCGGTCGCGCTGGCCCTGGGCGAGGTCGACATCTCGTTCGGCGGCGACCAGGGCGGCTCGATCCGGATCCCGGCGTCCTGGTCCGGCACCGTCGGGCTCAAGCCGACCTTCGGGCTGGTCTCCCACTTCGGCATCGGCTTCGGTTCCGACCAGAGCATCGACTACACCGGGCCGATGACCCGGACCGTCGCCGACTGCGCGCTGGCGCTGCAGGCGACCGCCGGGTACGACGGCCTCGATCCCCGGCAGACCAAGGACGTGCCCGACTTCTACGACGCGACCAGCCGGCTCGACGACGGTGTCGAGGGGCTGCGGATCGGCATCCTCACCGAGGGCTTCGCGGACGCGACCGACGCCGTCAAGGACTCGGTGCAGCAGGCGATCGACCGGCTGGCCGATCTTGGGGCCAAGATCACCGAGATCTCGGTGCCGCAGCACGCGACGATCGGGCTGGCCCAGCAGGCGATGTCCGCCGAGGGGGCGCTGGCCGTCCGCGGCTCCGGCTTCTACGGCGCGTTCACCCGCACATACTACCCGGAGTCGACGATCGTCGCGATCACCCGGCTCTGGCAAGATCATCAGGACCTGCTGGACCCGCGGGCGTTGCTGACCCTGTTGGCCGGCAGCTATGTCCGGCAGCAGCACGGCGGCCGGGTCTACGCCCGGGCGCAGAACAGCCGGCGCTTCTTCATCGACGCCTATGACGCGGCGTTCGCCGAGGTCGACCTGCTGGCGATGCCGACCACACCTACGCAGGCGCCCCGCTATCAACCGATCCCGGACCGGCTGGAGGCGCTGCGCGCCGCGCTGACCGGATCGGTCGCCTTCAACGCGGTCGCGAACACCCGGCCGTTCAACTTCACCGGCCATCCGGCGCTGGCCGTACCGACGGCGAAGCGGGACGGCCTGCCGGTGAGCCTGCAGCTGGTCGGGCCGATGTTCTCCGACGACCTGCTGCTGCGCGCGGCTCAGGCGTACACCCAGTCGGTGTCGTTCGCCGACCACATCGCGCTGAATTGATCATCACCCCGCACCGTTCAGTTCCACATCATTCCTGTGTCCGATTGGGGAGGGCCCGGTCATGACTGTCACCGCACGAATCCGCGAGGTAGCGCCGCCGATCACGGCGGCACCCGAAACCGAGTCGATGGCGCTCACGGTTCATGATCTTGTCACCGAGTTCCGGACCCGGTCCGGCCCGCTGCGTGCGGTCGACGGGGTGTCCTTCGCGGTGCCCCGCGGCGGCGTGCTGGCCGTGATCGGCGAGTCCGGCAGCGGCAAGAGCGCCATGCTGCGCTCGATCATCGGGATCAATCCGCCGTCCGCCCGGATCGAGGGACGGGTCCAGCTCGGCCATCGCGACCTGCTCGCGATGTCGCCCCGGGAGCGGCGCCGGACCCGCGGCCGGGAGATCTCCATGGTGTTCCAGGACCCGCTGACCGCGCTCGATCCGGTCTACACCGTGGAACGGCAGCTGACCGAGACGATCCGCAAGCAGGATCCGGGGATCGGGCGCGGCCAGGCCGTCGCCCGGGCGCTGGAGCTGCTGGAACTGGTCCAGATCCCGTCCGCCGCGGCCCGGTTGAAGGCCTACCCGTCGGAGCTCAGCGGCGGCATGCGGCAGCGCGTGGTGATCGCGATGGCGATCGCCGGCCGGCCGTCGGTGATCTTGGCCGACGAGCCGACCACGGCGCTCGACGTGACCGTGCAGGCGCGGATGATGCGGCTGTTCCGGGAGGTGCAGAGCGAGGTCGGGTCGGGCCTGGTGATCGTCACTCATGATCTTGGCGTGGCCGCCGAGCTGGCCGACGACGTGGCGGTGATGTACGCCGGCCGGCTGGTCGAGCACGGCACCGCGGACGAGGTGCTGACCCGGCCCGCGCATCCGTACACGGAAGGGCTGATCGAGGCGAACGTCCGGCCGGGCCAGGACCGCCGCCCGAACGCGATCCCCGGTGCGCCGCCGAGCCTGCGCCGGCTGCCGCCAGGCTGTGCCTTCGCGCCCCGCTGCCGGTACGCGGTAGCCGACTGCTGGGCCGGCCAGCCCAGCGCCGCGACGGTCGCCGGTGATCACTGGAGCCGTTGCCTGCTGGTGCCCGCGGCGGAACGGGAACCGTCATGATCAACCGGCGGGAGCTGCTGGCCGCGTCGGCCGCCCTCGCGCCGGTGGGACTGGTCGCGGCCGGCTGTGCCGGCTCCGCCGAGGGCGCGCCCGGGTCCGGTCAGGTGCTGCGGATCGCCATGTCCGCCGGCAACATCCCGTTCCCGTCGACGCCGCCGAACGAGGGCTACGAGGGGTACCGGTTCGTCGGCAACAACCTGTACGACGCGCTGACCCGGCTCGACCTTGATCAGAACGAGACGCTGCCCTCGCCGAAGCCCAGCCTCGGCACGTCCTGGACGGTGTCGAAGGACCTGCGGACCTGGACCTTCAAGCTCCGCAAGGGCGTCCGGTTCCACGACGGTACGGCGTTCGACGCGGACGCCGTGATCTTCCAGCTGGACCGGCTGGCCAACCAGAAGTCGGAGTTCTTCTACCAGACCTCGGCGGCGGGCCAGGCGGCCCAGCTGCGCTACATCAAGAGCTACGCCAAGGTCGACGATCACACGGTCCGGTTCGTCACCACGCAGCCGTACGCCTGGCTGCACTGGGACCTGCTGCACATCAAGTTCCCCAGCCCGGCGGTGATCCGCGAGTACGGCAACGAGAACTACAACGCGCACGCGGTCGGCACCGGCCCCTTCCTGATGACCCGGTACGTCGACGGCGAGGTGATGGAGCTGAGCCGCAACCCGGACTACTGGGACGGGCCGGCGAAGCTCGACCAGATCGTGCTCTACCCGCAGCCGGAGGCGGCGTCGCGGCTGTCCATGCTGATGTCCGGCGAGGTGGACTGGGCCGAGGTGCCGTCGCCGGACGCCCTTGATCAACTCGAGTCGGACGGCTACGTCATCCACCTGGGCAAGTACCCGCACGGGATCATGCCGCGGTTCAACGTGTTCCGGCCGCCGTTCGCCGGCAACCTGAAGCTGCGCCAGGCGCTCAACTACGCACTGGACCGGGAGGGCACCGCCGCCTTGATCAACAACGTCGGCTACCCGGCCTCCCAGTACGTCTACGAGGGGCATCCGGCGTACGCGAAGGACAACCCCGGCTACCACTACGACGTCGACCGGGCCAAGCAGCTGCTGGCCGAGGCCGGCTACCAGCCGGGCGAGCTGACGATCACCTTCGGCTACACGACCGGCGGCTCCGGGAACATGTACCCGGACGTCATGGTGCAGAAGCTGCAGGCAGACTTCGCGGCCATCGGCGTCGGCGTGAACCTGCAGCCGATGGAGTGGAACACGCTGATCTCGGTCGGGCTGGACGGGCTGAACTCGGAGACCTGGAACGACATCGACCTGCTCTGGGCGTCGCCGGCAGCCGGGATGACTCCGACCGGCTACAACGCCTCGTTCTTCTGCGAGCGGCCGGGTGGCAAGCCGAACGCCGCCGGGACCTGCGATCCGGGCATCGACCAGGCGCTCACGCTGGCTCCGCAGCAGGCGACGCCGGCCGCCCAGGACGCTTATCTGCAACAGATGATGGACGTCGCCGTCGACCAGGCGTACTTCCTGTTCTGGATGCACGACCTCAACCTGCGGGTGATGTCGCCGCGGGTGCAGGGCTACGTCCAGGCGCAGTCCTGGTGGGTCGACTTCACCACCATCTCGATCGGAACGGGGGACTGATCATGATCCGCGTCGCACTCCGCCGGATCGCGCTGGCCGTGCCGATCCTGTTCGGCGTCTCGGTGATCGTCTTCCTGCTGATGACCGTGCTGCCCGGCTCGCCCGAGGCGGGCCTGGTCCCGGAGGACGCCACCGAGGAACAACGGCAGGCCGTCCGTGATCAACTCGGGCTGAACGACCCGCTGCCGGTCCGCTACCTGGACTGGCTGCTGGCCGCGCTGCAGGGCGATCTCGGCTACTCCACCCAACGGCGCCGCGAGGTGGCCGACCTGCTGCTCCAGGCCTGGGGCAACACCGCCGTCCTGGCGCTGGTCTCGGCCGTGTTCGGGATCGCGCTCGGGCTGCTGCTCGGCTACCTGGCCGGCACCCGGCGCGGCAAGATCATCGACCGGGTGGTGTCGGTGTTCAGCCTGTCCGGGCTGAGCATCCCGTCCTTCTTCCTGGCCATCGTGCTGCTCGGTATCTTCGCCGGCGGCTTGCGGCTGCTGCCGTCCGGCGGCGCCAACTTCCACGACGGACCGATCGTCGCCGTCCGCAGCCTGGTGCTGCCGGTGCTGGCCGGTTCCCTGATCACGATGGCGATCACCGCCCGGGTGACCCGGGCCGGGATCGTCGACGTACTCGGCGCCGACTTCGTGGAGACCCTGCGCGCCAAGGGATTGAGCGAGTTCGAGGTCCGCCGGCACGTGCTGCGGAACGCGATCTCGCCGGTGCTGACCACCTCGGGCGTGCAGATCGGGGCGCTGCTCGGCGGCTCGGTGCTGGTCGAGACGATCTTCCGCTGGCCCGGGATGGGGCTGCTGGTGTTCAACGCGATCTCGGCGCGGGACCTGCTCGTGGTGCAGGGCGCGACGCTGATCATCGCCGTCACGTTCGTGATCATCAACCTGATCGTCGACCTGCTGCAGGCCGCGATCGACCCGCGGGTGAGGGGAGCGGTGTCATGACCGAATCAGCCGCCGTCACGGCGCCGACCCTGCTGCCGCCGGCGTTCGGCCGCGGTGCCACCGAGGAGCAGCGCGGCCAGGCCCGGCAACGGGCGGAGGAGTGGAACGCCGTCGCCACCACCGTGGTGGCCCAGTCCTTCTGGCGGGAGACCGGGCGCCGCTTCCTGACCAACCGGACCGGCGTCGTGGCGACCGCGATCCTGCTGCTGCTCGTGCTCGGCGCGATCTTCGCCCCGCTGCTGACCCCGTACGACCCGTTGGTCGGACGGCCGGTGGAGCGGCTGCAGAACCTCGGCGCGCCGGGCCATCCGCTGGGCACCGACGAACAGGGCCGGGATCTGCTGACCCGGGTCCTGCACGGCGGCCGGCTGTCGTTGCTGGCCGGATTCGCCCCGACCGTGGCGGCGGCCGTCGTCGGCACGATCATCGGCGTCACGGCCGGGATGCTGCGCGGGGTCGTCGGCACCGTGCTGATGCGGATCATGGACATGCTGTACGCGTTCCCGGCGATCCTGCTGGCGATCGCGGTCGGCGCGTCGCTCGGGCCCGGGCTGACCAACACGATCATCGCGGTCAGCATCGTCTTCGTACCGCCGGTGGCCCGGGTGGCCGAGTCGGCCACCCGCCGGGTGATCACCCGGGAGTTCGTCGAGGCGGCCCGGCTGAGCGGCGCCGGACCGGTGACGATCGCCCGGACCCAGATCCTGCCCAACGTGCTGAACGACATCATCGTGTACGCCTCCGGGCTGGTCGGCGTGGCCATGATCATCGCGGCCAGCCTCAGCTTCCTCGGCCTCGGCTCCGCCCCGCCGGCACCGGAATGGGGCTACATGCTGAACAGCCTGCGCGGGGCGATCACCCGGACCCCGCTGGTGACCATGGTGCCCGGCTTCTTCATCTTCCTCACCTCCGTCGCCTTCAACCTGGCCAGCGATGCCCTGCGCGAAGCCATGGACAGCCGGCTCTAGGAATCCCAACCCAGGAAGGAGGATCGCCATGACCACCAC
Organism: Microlunatus sp. GCM10028923; assembly: GCF_042666975.1. Taxonomy (NCBI): domain Bacteria; kingdom Bacillati; phylum Actinomycetota; class Actinomycetes; order Propionibacteriales; family Propionibacteriaceae; genus Microlunatus; species Microlunatus sp. GCM10028923. The sequence goes on from NZ_JBHTFF010000001.1 coordinate 495,688, forward strand.
CCTGACCGGCGAACTGCCGACCGCGACCGTCCCCGAGCGGCCGCTGCTGGAGCTGATCAACATCTCCAAGGAATTCGACGTCCGCAGCGGCGGCCGCCGGGCCACCCTGTCCGCGGTCACCTCGGTGTCGCTCCAGGTGAAGGAGGGCCGGACCCTCGGCATCGTCGGCGAGTCCGGCTGCGGGAAGTCCACCCTGGCCCGGGTGATCGTCGGGCTGCACCCGGCGACCGGCGGCGAGATGATCTTCGACAACCGGCAGATCGCCACCCGCGGCCGGCGGCCCCGGGACGTCGTCGAGCAGATGCAGATGGTGTTCCAGGATCCGTCCTCGGCGCTCAACCCGCGGGCCACCGTCGGCGAGTCGATCGCCTTCCCGCTCCGGGTCCGGGGTGCCTCGCCGAAGACGATCAGCGAACGGGTCACCCGGGTGATCAACGACGTCGGCCTGCCGACCTCGTACGCGGACAGCTATCCGCACCAGCTCAGCGGCGGCCAGCGGCAGCGGGTCAACATCGCCCGCGCACTCGCCCTGCAGCCGAAGCTGGTGGTGCTGGACGAGGCGGTGTCGGCGCTGGACAAGTCGATCCAGGCCCAGGTGCTCAACCTGCTCACCGACCTGCAGCGGGACTACCGGCTGACGTACGTCTTCATCAGCCACGACCTCAATGTCGTCGAGTACGTCAGCGACGACGTCGCCGTGATGTACCTCGGCCAGGTGGTCGAGCGGTCGCCGGCGGCCGACCTGTACCGGACGCCGCTGCACCCGTACACGCAACTGCTGTTGTCGTCGATCCCGGCGCTCGATCCGGGTCAGCGAACGGTGGCTGATCATGATCCCGGCGCCGGCCGCGACACGGAGATCCCGAGCCCGATCGATCCGCCCAGCGGCTGCCGGTTCCGGACCCGCTGCCCGTTCGCCGGCCCGGTCTGTGCCGAGCTGGCGCCGGCGCCGGTCGAGGCCGAGCCGGACCACCTGGTCGCCTGCCACGCCTACGGCGAACACCGGGACTCGCTGCCCCGGCTCCCGTCATCCGTCCCGATTCCCTTGCCCAGAAAGGATCCCGAATGACCGCAACCTCCGAGGAGATCGTCGCCGGCCTGCTGGCCGCGGCCGGCCTGACCGTCGCCGAGTTCGAGCAGGCCACCTTCGTCGCCGACTATCCGCTGATCCGGCAGGCCGCCGACGCGCTCTACCTGCCCGAACTGGACGGCGTCGAGCCGTCCGCCCGGTTCGACCCGCTCGACTACTACCCGACCGAAGGAAGCGAGTCCCGATGATCACCGAGCCGAACGACCAACCGCTGACCATCGCCGACGCCGCAGCGGCGTTGCGTTCCGGAGCGACCACCTCGGTCGCGCTGACCCGGTCGATCCTGGCCAAGATCACCGAACTCAACGACGCGCTCGGCGCCTACGTGACGGTGACCGCGGACCAGGCGCTCGAGCAGGCGACCGCGGCCGACGCCGCCTTGGCGGCCGGAGATGATCAAGGTCCGCTGGCCGGCATTCCGTTGGCGATCAAGGACATCATCGCGATGAAGGGGGCGCCGACGACGGCCAACAGCCGGGTCCTCGACCCGGCCTGGGGCGAGGGGACCGACGCCCCGGTGGTGGCCCGGCTGCGGGCCGCCGGATCGGTCTTCCTGGGCAAGTCCACCACCAGCGAGTTCGCGATCGGGCTGCCGGACCCGGAGAAGGGCTTCCTGGTCCCGCGGAACCCGTGGAACGTCGAGCACACGCCGGCCGGATCGAGCTCCGGAACCGGGGTCGCCGTGGCGGCCGGGCTGGCCCTCGGCGGGCTCGGCACCGACACCGGCGGCTCGGTCCGCGGCCCGGCCTGCGTGAACGGCCATACCGGCCTGAAGGTGACCTTCGGCCGGGTGCCGAAGAGCGGCGTGGTCCCGCTCGGGTTCAGCCTGGACAGCGTCGGCCCGATGGCCCGCAGCGCGTACGACTGCGCCCTGCTGCTGCAGGTCATGGCCGGCTACGACCCGTCCGACCCGAACTCGGCCGATGTCGGGGTCGACGACTACCCGGCCGCGCTGGACGGCGATGTCTCCGGGATCAAGATCGGCCTGCCGAGCGGGTACTTCTTCGACCATGATCAACTCGATCCGGAGCAGAAGGAGGCGGTGCTGACCGCGGTCGGGGTGCTGGAGGGCCTCGGCGCCAAGCCCGACGAGGTGACGTTGCCGTACCCGGACCTGGCCAAGGACGCCAACCACCTGATCCTGATCGGCGAGGCGTACGCGTACCACCGGAACAACCTGGTCAGCCGTTGGACCGACTACGGGGCCGGCACCCGGCCGACGCTGGCCCGCGGCGCCTTCTACACGTCCGCCGATTTCGTCCAGGCGCAACGGTTCCGGACCATGTTCTGCCGGGCCGTGGCGGACGTCCTGAAGACCTGCGACGTGATGATCACTCCGGCCGCGCCGACCCCGGCCGAACGGGCCGCGGACCTGACCCCGAGCAGCCGGCTGAACAAGCCGAGCTACACCGGGCACTGGAACCTGACCGGTCTGCCGGCGGCGGCCGTGCCGGTCGGCTTCAGCAGCACCGGCCTGCCGCTGTCGATGCAGGTGATCGGCAAGCCGTTCGCCGAGGCCACCGTGCTCAAGGTGGCCGACGCCCTGCAACGGGTGACCGACTGGCATCTCAAGGTTCCCGAGGTCGAGGCGCTGGCCGGCGCCGTGGCGTGACCGCGGAGCTCACTCGGGGAGCTTCCGATGATCATCGCGATGATGATCAAGGTTCGGTCGCGGCGATCAAGGTCTTCTACCCGCTGAGCGTCGCGGCCGGCCTGACCCTCGGCCTGACCGCGCCGCTGACCGCCGTCCTCGCGGTGGAACTCGGCGCGGACCCGTTCGCCGCCAGCGCCTCGGTGGCCTCGCTGACCGCCGTGGTGCTGCTGCTCGACCTGTTCGGGACCCGGCTGCTGCCGTTCCTGGAGCCGCGCCGGGCGATCACCGTCGGCATGCTGTTGTGGGCCGTCGGGTCGTTCGGCTCGGCGGTCGCGCCGTCGTTCGTGATCATGGCGGCGGCCCGGCTGGTCCAGGGCGTCGGCCTCGCGCTGTACGCCTCGGCCGGGCCGCAACTCGCGATCAGGCTGACCGGCAGCCACCGGGTCGGTACGGCGATCGGCCGGTTCCAGGCGGCGATGACGCTCGGCTCGGCGGTCGCCCCGCTGTCCGGCGGCGCCGTGTCAACCCTCGGCGCCGGCACCTTCGGGCTGCGGCTCGCCTTCGCCGTCTGCGGCGGGCTGGCCGTGGTCTGCGCCGCCGTCGCCTGGTTCGGCCTGCCGACGCTGCGCCACCCGAAGGCCGGCGGCGCGATCCGGCCGCGCTGGAGTCTGCCCCGACTGCCCGGCCTGGCCAGGCCACGGCCGGTGCTCGCCCTCTGCCTGGGCGCGATCGGGCAGGGTGCTCGCGGTGCGGTGGCGCTGATGGCGGTGCCGCTGATCGCGGCCGAGGTGCTCGGCCTCGGCGGCGGCTGGCTCGGCATCTTCCTCACCGCCATGTACGCCGTCGAGGTGGCCGCGATGGCGTTCGGCGGCGGCTACTCGGACCGCAACGGCCGGCGCACCATGATCATCGCTGGCACGGTCTTCGGCCTGACCGGCGTGGTGGTGCTGGCGGTCGCCGTACACACCGCAGCGGCCGCGGTGTTCTTCGCGGCCCTGGTGCCGCTCGGCCTGGCCGGCGGCTGCATGCTCAGTCTGCTGCCGGCGGTGCTGGTCGATCTGGCCGGCACCCCGGAGGTCGGGCTGTCGGCGACCAGGATCTCCCGCGATCTCGGCTTCACCGGCTGCACGCTGGCGGCCGGCGCCATGATCACCGTCGCCGGCGCGGCCGGCGCCCTGGTGCTGATCGCGATCATGTTCGCGGTGGTCGCGGCCGGGATCATGATCGTGGGGGAGACCCGTTCGCCTGGGCCCGCATCACGGTCGAGAAGCTGATCCGGTCCGCCCGCGCGTGCGCCTTGCTGTATTCCAGCGGAGTGCCGTCGGCCGCGCGGATGGTCCTGGTCGTGTCGAGCAGCGCGAAGCCGACCGGGACGTCCAGGAGCTCCGCGCACAGGCCGTCCGCGTTGGAGCAACCGATCTGCAGCTCGGTGTCGCCGACCGGGCCGCCGATCACCTCGGCGATGATCTCGTACGGGGAGCGGTCCAGGTCGAAGTCCGGTCGCTCGACCAGGACCGCGAACCGTTCGCCCGGCAGGAACGCGGTGCGCAGGCTCAGCGGCGAACCGTCCAGCGACGTCGTCGATTCCATGATCACCACCGGCTCGCCGGCGGTCAGCCCGAGCAGGGTCGCGAGCGCGGGCACCGCCGGGTGCAGTTCGGCGTAGCTGGTGCGGATCGTGATCCGTACCCCACCGGCGTTGACGTCCTGGGCGAGGTCCCGCGACTCGTCGATGCCGTGCCGCAGCATGGTCGGCGCGACCACGAACGTGCCGGCGCCGCGGACCCGGTTCAGCACGCCCTGGTCGGTGAGATTGAGCAGCGCCTGCCGGATCGTGCCCCGGCTGACCCCGTACCCGCGGATCAGGGCGTCCTCGCCCGGCAGCACGCCGTCGGGGAAGCTGCCCAGGGCGAGTTCGGTCCGGAGCAGGTCGCAGACCCACTGCACGGCCGGCATCCGCTGGGATCCTGGTCCACTGGGACGATGAGGCTGTCCGCGAAACGGCAAGGCTGCTCCTCCGAGACTGGGGACGCCGATGTCGTACGGGTGCGCGGAAAAGGGGAAGGTGAACACCGATCCTAATCGCCTGTGTCGGCCTCAGCCAGGGCGGGAAGTCTGGTAGCGTGCAAGACCCGTCAATCGCACGGGTATTCGAACGAAGGTGACGCTGGATCCGCCCATGACCACCCGCAAGACCGAACGCATCCTGAACCTCACCATCTGCCTGCTGGTGTCCGGCCGGTTCGTCTCCAAGGCCCAGATCCGGGAGGCCGTCGAGGCCTACCACGGGCTGAGCGCGGCCGCGTTCGAGCGCACCTTCGAGCGGGACAAGGACGAGCTGCGGGCGCTCGGCGTACCGATCGAGGTGGGCAGCTACGACGCCCTGTTCGACGACGAGCCCGGCTACCGGATCCGGCCATCGGAGTTCGAGCTGCCGCCGATCGACCTGACCGCCGACGAGGCGGCCGTGGTCGGGGTGGCCGCGCGGGTCTGGCAGCACGCCTCGGTGGCGGAGTCGACGATGAGCGCGATCGCCAAGCTGCGCGCCGCCGGGATCGAGCCGGACACCTCCCAGCTGGCCTCGCTGGAGCCGTCGGTGCAGGCCCAGGAGCCCGCCTTCGAACCGCTCTGGAACGCTGTGCTGCAACGGATCCGGATGTCCTTCACCTATCGCGGCGGGGCCCGGCGGACGCTCGAGCCGTGGGGGCTGACCTCGACCAAGGGCCGTTGGTACGTGATCGGCCGGGACACCGACCGGGACGCGGTGCGGATGTTCAAACTGTCCCGGATCAGCGACCTGCCGAAGCGGGCCTCGAAGCCGGGCGCGTATCAGGTGCCGGATGATCTTGATCTGCGGTCGCTGGCCAAGTCGCTGGCGCCGGCCGAGCCGACCGCGTCCGCACTGGTGGCGGTGCGGCCCGGGAAGGCGCCGGCGCTGGCCCGGCGGGGCGAGCCGGTGGAGGTGCGGACCCTGGGGGTCGAGCTGCCGACCGGCTTCGCGGCCTACCGGGTCGGCTACACCGAGGTGCGCTATCTGGCCGAGGAGATCACTCGGTATGCGGCGGACGTGGTGGTGGTGGAGCCGGCCGAACTGCGGCAGGCCGTGATCGACCAGCTGACCGCGGTCGTCGGGACCGTCCGTACCGTCGAGGTGGTCCGGTGAGCGACACCTCGCAGAACCAGGTGCGCCGGCTGCTCAGCCTGGTGCCGTATCTGCGCGAGCACGACGGTGTGTCGCTGACCGTGGTGGCGGCCGCGTTCAACGTCAGCGAGGAGACCCTGCGCGGCGACCTCAACGTGCTCTGGATGTGCGGGATGCCGGGCCTGATGCCCGGCGACCTGATCGAGATCGACATGGACGCGGTGGACGGCGAGGGCGTGATCCACCTGTCCAACGCCGACTACCTGACCCGGCCGCTGCGGCTGGCCGCGGACGAGGCGCTGGCCCTGGTGCTGGCGTTGCGGACGCTGCGGGAGGTGGTCGCCGGGACCGACCGGCGGGCGATCGACAGTGCGCTGGTGAAGCTCGAGGCGGCGACCGGCAGCGTCCGGCCGGCGGACCGGGCCAGCGTCACCGTGACCGCCGCCCGGGAGGAGGTCCAGGACCGGATCGGCGACGCGCTGCGGCGCGGCAAGCGACTCGACCTGACCTACGACGTGGCGTCCCGGGCCGAGACGACCCGGCGGATGGTCGATCCGCTGCGGGTGTTCGTCCTCGAGGGGTACGGCTATCTGGACGCCTGGTGCTACTCGGCCGGCGGCCTGCGGACCTTCCGGCTGGACCGGATCGCCGGCGTCGAGGTGACCGACACCGACGCGGAGCCGCACCCGGGCGTCGTCCTGAAGGACCTGTCCGTCGGCTGGTTCGACGCCCTGAAGGACGCCCCACTGGTCACCCTGGAGCTGCGGCCCTGGGCGACCTGGATCGCCGAGTACTACCCGACCGAGTCCGTGGTGCCCCGCGACGACGGCGGAGCGACCGTGACCCTCCGGGTGACCGACCCGGCCTGGCTGCGCGGCCTGCTGCTCCGCCTCGGCGGCGGCGCCCGGGTGATCGCCCCGCCCGACGCAGGCCAGTCCGCCGCCGAAGCCGCCCGCGAGGCCCTCGACCAGTACGCCGCGATCTTCGGCTGACGGTTGCGGGCTGTCACAAATCTGCAATGGAACCCCCTGGATTGGCCGATATCGGCCTTGGGGAGGCGTTCCATTGCAGATTTGTGACAGGGCCAGCATGATCAGTGGATGCAGGTACGGAATCCACTCGACACCCTGCTCACCGAGAACGGCGGCGTCATCGCCCTGCGCCGACACCCCGATCACCGGCGCACCCTGCACCGACTCGTCGAACGTGGCCAACTGACCACCGTGCTCCCGGGCGTGCTGGCTCCGCCCGAAGCGGTCGACCGGCTCGACGTTCGGATCCGCGCCCTCGCCAGTTGGGATGACGACCTCGTCCTGACCCGCTGGGCCGCCGCCCGGCTGACGTTCTGGCCCGAACTCCCGGTCCCGGTGATCACCGCCGCGCTCCCACGGAAACGCACCGCACCGCCCGGCTTCGAGCTCGTGCAGGAGACCATCCCGCGGCCCCTGGTCCGCACCGTCGACGGGGTCCGGGTCACCGCTCCGGAATTGACCGCCCTCGACCTCGCCCTGACTGACCGTGGTGCCGCGATCGAACGCGTCCTGCGCACCCGGCTCCTGACCCTCGACCGCCTCGACGACGCCCTCGCCCAGACGGCGCGCCGCCGCAACAACAAGCTGCGCCGCCGCTGGCTCGACAAGTCCCGCCGCCGGCCCTGGTCGACCGCCGAACGCACCCTGCACGAACTGTTGCGGGGTGCCAGGATCGACGGCTGGCAAGGCAATGCCACGATCCGGGTCGGTGAGGTGCGTTATGTCGTCGACCTTGTGTTCCGCGAGGCGCGGGTAGTTGTCGAGGTCGACGGGTATGAGTTTCATCGGTCCGAGGAACAGTTCCATCGCGACCGGCGCAAGTGGACCGATCTCGCGGCCGCGGGCTGGACCGTCCTGCACGCCACCTGGCCACAACTCACCGAGGACGCCGACTGGGTCCTCCGATCCATCCGGCGCGCTCTCGCCAGACGCCAACGTGCCGGATGACCCGACCTGTCACAAATCTGCAGTGCAACGCCTTCCCAAGGACGATCTCGGCAGATCCAGGGCGTTGCATTGCAGATTTGTGACAGGTGCCTGATCAGGCGCACGGTGACGGAGCGGTGCTCGAGCGCAAGATCAACTCGGGGACCAGGGAGACCTGGTAGCCGGGGCGTTGCTCGTGGGAGCGGCGGCCGCGGCTGCGCAGGCGGTCGACCACGGTCTCCACGGCCATCGCGCCGATCCAGCGGCGGCGGGGCGTGACGGCGCTGAGCACCGGGTCGGGGTCGATCCGGACGCCGTCGTACGCGAGCAGGGAGACCCGGTCCGGGACGGCGATGCCGGCCGTCGCCAGCCGGCGGTGCAGCTCCTGCGCCTCCCAGTCGGCGTGCGCGAAGATCGCCGTCACCGCTCCGGTACGGCAGCGCTCGATCACGTCGGCCAGCAGCGGTTGCCAGACTTCGGGCAGGGGCTCCAGGGTCTCCGGATCGACCGGCACAGCGTGCATCTCGACCGGGCAGCTCGGGCCCAGCTCGGCGGCGCCGTGTTCCAGGCCGCGGAGCAGCGGGACCGCCGTCGCCGTGCCGCGGACCAGGCAGAGGACGGAGCGGTGACCGAGCCCGGCCAGATGGCGCAGCCCGATCCCGGCGCCGGCGTGGTGGTCGGAGCAGACGTGGTCGATCTGGTCGGAGTCGGCCACCTCGGAGCTGAACCGGTCCGGGTGCCAGGGCCGTTCGATCACCACCGTGGTGAGGCCCAGCGCGCGCAGCTGGTGATAGCCGTGGCCGCGGTAGTCGACCGTCGCGACCAGCCCGTCCAGCCGCACCTCGCCGAGCCGGTGCAGGGCCGCGGTCTCCAGGTCCTCGCGGTAGGCGTAGGTGCCGACGACGAGCCGTACGTTGAGCGCCGCCGCGGCTGCCTCCGCGCCGGCGATGACCTCCTCGTAGTAGTGGTCGCCGACCGGCAGCAGCAGGCCGATCCGCAGTCCCGGCGCCGCGGTACCCGGCTCGGCGCTGACCAGCCCGCCGTAGACCCGGCGGCCGGTGGGCAGCTGGTCGGCCAGCCAGTCCAGGTCGCGCTGCACGGTCCGTTCGCTGACGCCGAGACGCTCGGCGAGGTCGGCGGTCCGGACCGATCCGCGGCGGGCGAACTCGCGCCGGATCGCCGCGCGGCGCTGCTCGGCCAGACCCCCGGTCACCCGGCTCAGCCTAGTTGATCATTGTCGGGTTGTGTCGGTTCCGTTGCCGCCCGGCCGGTCCGCTTCCGAAGATCAACAGCGAACCCCGCACTCCGAAGGAATCCGATGCGACGACGCGCCTTCCTCGCGGCCGGTGCCGCAACCCTCGGCCTCGGCCACCTGCTGCTCCAGGTGCAGCGGGCGGCTGCCGAGCCGATCACGGTCCGGCCCGAGCACCCACGGTTGCTGCTCGCCGACTTCGATCATCCGCGTTCGGTGATCAAGAACGACGAGGTCGCCGCCACCTGGTACGGCAAGATCAAGTCCGCGGCCGACCTGCTGCTGGACAAGCCGCCGGTGACGTACCAGATTCCCGACGGGCTGCGGCTGCTGGCGACCAGCCGGGAGGCCCTGCACCGCGTCTACACGCTCAGTTTCGGGTACGCGATCGAGGGCGACCCGGTCTATCGGGACCGGCTCTGGGCCGAGCTCGCCGCGATCTGTGCGTTCCCGGACTGGAACCATCAGCGGCACTTCCTCGACGTGGCCGAGATGACCCACGCAGTCGCGATCGGTTACGACTGGTGGCACGCCGAATGGTCCGCCGAGCAGCGGGCGACGCTGGAGACCGCGATCGTCGACTACGGACTGAAGCCCGGCCTGGCGATCTACGGCGGCGCCCCGACGGCGCACAAGTGGCCGACCTGGACCAACAACTGGAACATCGTCTGCAACGGCGGACTGCTGCTCGGTGCGCTCGCCGTCCATGATCGAGTTCCCGACGTCGCCGGCAACGTGATCACCGAGGCGCTGAACTCGCTGCCGCTGGCGCTGGCGGAGTATGCGCCGGACGGCGGCTACCCGGAGGGCGCCGGCTACTGGGAGTACGCGGCGAAGTATCTGGTCGTCGGACTGGCGGCGCTCGCTTCGGCCACCGGTGGCGATTCGGGGCTGTCGGAGTCGCCCGGGATCTCCACGACGGTGGACTTCCCCCTGCAGCTGGCCGGGCCGACCGGCTCCGCGTTCAACTACTACGACGGCGCCGCCGGGGCCAGCCGGATCCCGGAGATGTTCTGGTTCGGCCGGCGGTTCGACCGGCCCGACTACGCCTGGCTGGCGCGCCTCGGTGCGTCGACCCGGCAGCCGGGCTGGGCCCAGCTGCCGGTCGGCCTGCTCTGGTACGACCCCGACCGCACCCGCGGTCCGGTCGCCAGCGGCACCGCCCTCGATGCGTACTTCGCCCACTGCGCCGTCGCCACCGCCCGCAGCGGCTGGGAGCGTGACGAGGCGCTCTACCTGGCCGGCAAGGCCGGGAACAACGCGACCAGCCACGCCGATCTTGATCTTGGCTCCTGGGTGCTGGAGGCCCTGGGCCAGCGCTGGTTCGTCGAGCTCGGCAGCGACAACTACAACCTGCCCGGCTATTTCCACGAGCCGCGCTGGACCTACTACCGGAAACGGCCGGAGGGGCAGAACACGCTCGTCGTCAATCCGGGCGAGGATCCCGGCCAGCGGCCGGATGCGGTCGGCACCGTGACGGCCCGCAAGACCGGCCCGGCCGAGTCCTGGTTCGTGATCGACGCGACCGGGGCGCACCCCGGCATCGTCTCCTGGCGCCGCGGCTGGCGCCTGTTCGATCACCGGCGGCGGGTGGTCGTGCAGGACGAGATCACGCTCGAGGAGCCGGGCGACCTGTGGTGGTTCGCCCACACCAGTGCCAAGATCAAGATCAGCGACGACGGCCGCAGCGCCACGCTGACCCTGGCCGGGCAACGGCTGCTGGCCCGGGTGATCACGCCGGACGCGACGTTCCTCGAACTTTCGGCCCGGCCGCTGTGGACCTCGCCCGACCCGCCCGGGCAGGCGACGAACCAGGGCCTGCGGAAGCTCGCCGTACGGCTGCCGGAGACGGCCACGGCGACGCTCGCGATCGAGTTCGTCCCGCTGGTCCCGGACACGGCGGTGCCGGCGCCGGAACCGGTGACCGCCCTCGCCGCCTGGCCGGCTCCGGCGGCCAAGCTCGCCACCCTGACCGACCTTGCCGTCGATGGCGCAACGATCCCGGGCTTCGCGCCGGGCAACTTCACGTACGGGGTCGACCTGCCCGACGAGCCCAAGATCACCGCCACCGCCGAACCCGGGACCAAGATCAACATCCTGCCCGGCCGCGGCGACCAGCCGACCCGGGTGATCACGGTCCGGCCCGGTCACCAGCGCGGGGTCTACTGGGTGTGGCGGCGCACCCCGCTCGGCCTGGGCAACTTCCCGGAAACGATCATCGCGAGCACCGACGACGGCAACGTGCCGGTGAACACGATGGACGGCGATCCGGCGACCCGCTGGTCGGCCGAGGGCGACGGGCAGTGGATCGCGTACGACCTCGGCGCCGACGGACCGGTCGACCGGATCAAGATCGCCTGGTCCAGCGGCGACACCCGGGTGGCCCGGTTCGACGTCGAGGTGGCCGCGACGGGGGAGAGCACCTGGCGGCCGGTGTACAGCGGCAGCAGCAGCGGAACCAGCGCCGACTTCGAGACGTACGACCTCGAACCCGGCACCGCCCGCTACCTGCGGATCGTCGGCCACGGCAACTCCGCCAACGGCTGGAACTCGATCACCGAGGTCGAGATCCCCGGCCGCACGGTGGACGTCCGCCGGGAGAACCGGCTGGAAACCCTGACCCTCGCGGTCGGCCCGGTGCCGGTCGGGAAAGAGGTGACCGGCGAGCTGACCGGGACGATGACCGACGGCTCGGCCGCCGACCTGACCGGGCTCGCGATCGAGTACGTGACGCTCGACCCGGCCGTCGCGACGGTGACCGAGGCCGGCGTGATCACCGGCGTCAGCGACGGCGCGGCCCGGATCGCCGCGATCACGCAACTGCCCGATCACCGGCTGCTGCACACCCGGACCTCGGTCGCCGTCGCCGACCCGGACCGGCCCCGGTTCCCCTGCGTCGCCGACAGCTATGTGCGCGACGGAACCTATGCCGGGCAGAACTTCGGCGGCCACGGCGCCATGATCGTCAAGTACGTTCCCGAACCCGACAGCGGCTTCAGCCGGCGTGCCTTCCTGGCCTTCACCCCGGCCGCGCAGACCCGCCCGACCGGCAAGGTCCTGCTGCACTTCTACGGGCGGGTCGCCGACAACAACGGCACCGAGACCGCGCTGGTGATCAAGCTCGCCGGCGCCGGTTTCGAGGAGAAGCAACTGACCTGGCAGAACCAGCCCGCGCTGGCCGACCGGGTCGGCGGCCTCCAGCTCGACAGCACCGCCGCGTGGCACACCGTCGACCTCACGGCCGGTCTGACCGCGTTGATCACCGAGGGCGCCGCGGTCAACCTGGCCGTCGTCCAGGAGCCGGCCACCGGCCAGGGCCTGGCCACCGAGCTGAGCAGCCGTGAATCCGCCAACGCCCCGTACCTGGAGGTCCAGCTCGGCTGACGCCGTCGAAGCAGGTCGGTGTCGGGCCGGAGTGGCGGCGCTAGGCTGCCGAAATGCGACGCCTGGTTCTGGCCTTCCTGGCTGCCGCGCTGGTGCTGGCGGGCTGTTCGCTGATCCCTGCGCCGCCACCGACCGTCCCGCCGTCGTCGACACCACCCGGACCGACCAGGGTCCTGGTACGGCTCGCAGACGAGGTCACAGAGGTGCAGAAGGCGGCGATCCAGGACCGGTTGAGCGCCCTGCCCGGCGTGGACGAGGTCAGGTTCGTGTCCCGGCAGGAGGCGTACGAGACGTTCAGGGAAATCACCCGGGAGAGGTCCGGCCCGGTCGACGACATCAGGCCCGAGGATCTGCCGGAATCGTTTGCGGTCACGCTGTCCGACCCGGCCGCCTCGACCACGGTCGTGCAGACCGCGCAGAGTCTCCCCGGCGTCGAGGAGGCCACGACCGCCCCGACCGCGGCGCCCTCCTGAACCCAACACCGATGGGTCAGCGGTAGGCGCGGGCCTGCAGCTCGAAGAGTTCGGCGTAGTGGTCGCCGGCGGCGAGCAGGTCCTCGTGGCTGCCGACCTCGAGGATCCGACCATGATCGAGAACGACGATCAGGTCGGCCATCCGTACCGTGGAGAAGCGGTGCGAGACCAGCACGGTGATCCCGCCGGTCTCCCGGGCCGCGGCCGCCGCCCGCCGCGCGAACCGCTCGTAGAGGGCGTGCTCGGCCTCCGGGTCGATCGCGGCGGTCGGCTCGTCGAGCAGCAACAGCAGCGGGCGGTCGCGCATGAAGGCGCGGGCCAGGGCGATCCGCTGCCACTGCCCGCCGGACAGGTCGACGCCGCCGCTGAACTGCTTGCCCAGCTGGGTGTCCAGGCCGTGCGGCAGCCCGTCGATCACGGTCTGCGCGTCGCCCTCCGCGATGGCCCGGCGCAGCGCCTCGGGATCGTCCAGCCGTTCCAGATCGCCGATCCCGACGGCCTCCCGGGCGGTGAACTCGAATCGCGCGTAGTCGCTGAACGCCGCGGACAGCTGCCGCCGCCAGCCGCCGGGCGTGATCATGGTCAGGTCGAGCCCGTCGATGATCACCTCGCCCCGACCGGGGTCGTACATCCGGGCCAGCAGCTTGACCAGGGTCGTCTTGCCGGCCCCGTTCTCGCCGACCAGGGCGACGGTGGTGCCTGCCGGGATGCTCAGGTCGAGGTCGCTGAGCACCTCGCGGTCGGTGCCGGGGTAGCAGAACCCGACCCGGCGCAGCTCGATCCCGCGCGCGATCCGGTCCGGCGCCGCCGTCGTACTGTCCGACCAGTCGTGCTCGCGGGCGAACCGGCGCACCTCGTGGTAGCGGGCGAACCGGCGCAACGACTCGGAGAGGAACGCCATCAGTTCGCCGGTGCCGCTCGCGGCCGTGGCGACCGTCGGCGCGAGCAAGATCAACAGGGCGACATCTCCCGCCCGCGCCTGGGTTCCGCCGAACAGCAGCCAGCCGATCGAGCCCAGGAAGGCCAGCGCGAAGATCAACTGGCCGGCCAGCTGGACCGCGGCGGCCCGCCGCCGGGCCGTCGCCTGCACCCCGTTGATGGTCCGGACCTGCCCGCTGATCCGGTCCAGCAGGACGTCCCGGAGGCCGAAGGTCCGCAGCTCCATCGCCTGGGCCGGACTGCGGCAGATCCGGACCAGCTCGTGCACCAACCGGGCGTTCGGCTGCATGGCGGTGATCGACGTCCAGGTCAGATTGTTCGAGATCCGGGCGGCCACGACGTGGACGCCGCCGATGATCAACAGCCCGAGGAAGAACGGATGGACGCTGACCAGCATGAGACTGACCGCGATCAGGCTGCTGGCCGTACCGGCGGCGAAGAGCAGCGCATAGATGGACTGGCCCATCATCCGGGACTCGGAACGGAGCAGGGCGATCCGGTCGGCGAGGTCCGGCCGCTCGTGCTGCTCGATGCCGGGAATGCCGGCCACCAGATCGGCCAGATCGGCATGGAAGACCCGCTCGGTCCGGTCCTGCAGCAGGGTGTCCAGCGGACTCCGCGTGGTGGCCACCAGCACGGCCACCGCGAAACAGCCCAGCGCCAGCCACAAGGCGGTCCAGATCAGGTCCGGATCACCGCCCGGGCTGAGGCTGTCCACCACCAGTTTGACCGCGTACGCCTGCGCCGGCGGGATCAACCAGCCGACGACGTTGAACCCGATCGCCAGCAGGCACAGCCCGGGCGCCGCCTTGAACGCCGTCGCCAGCCACAGCCGCACCGCGCCGAGTTGATCACTCATCGCCGACCGCCCCGGTGCCGGTGTAGCGGGCCGCCTGCAGACCGAACATCCGGGCGTACGCACCCTGCTGCAGGATCAGCTCGGGATGGGTACCGGACTCGACGATCCGGCCGGCGTCCAGCACACAGATCCGGTCGGCGTCGCGGACCACCGAGAACCGGTGCGAGATGATCATGGAGGTGATCCCGGCGGTGAGATTGAGGTACTGGTCCACCAGCCGGGCCTCGGCCCGGACGTCGAGCGCCGCCGCCGGCTCGTCCAAGATCAACATCTTGGCGCCGCAGTCGACCGCGAACAGGGCGCGGGCCAACGCGACCCGCTGCCACTGGCCGGCCGACAGGTCGGTGCCGCCGACCCATTCCTTGTCCAGCACGGTGTCCCAGCCGAGGTCCAGGTCGGGCAGCAGGTCGGCCACCCCGGACCGTTCGGCGACCCGGGCCCGGTCGGCGTCGGTCAGCGGCCGCCGGGCGCCGAGCGCGACGTTGTCGTCCAGCGACAGGGGATAGCGGGCGAACTCCTGGATGATCGGCGCGACCTGGCGCTGCCAGCGGGCCAGGTCCTCCGGCCCGAGCGTGGCCAGGTCGACCCCGTCGACCAGGACCCGGCCCGAGGTGGGCGGGTAGACGCCGGCGATCAGCTTGGTCAGGGTGGTCTTGCCGGCGCCGTTGACGCCGACCAGGCCGAGCGCCTCGCCGGCCCGGATCTCCAGGTCGAGGTCGGTGAACACGTCCCGCTCGCTGCCGGGGTAGCGGAAGCCGACCCGTTCCAGCCGGATGCACCGGGCCGGTGCCCGGCCGAGATCGGCGGCCGGCCCGGCCGGGTGCGGGTGCCGCTCGGCGATCACCGCCGGCAGTTCCAGCATGGCCCGGTAGGCGGCGACGCCGCGGGCCACCAGGGCCGCGATCTCCGGGGTGCCGCTGCCGCTGATCGCCAGGATCGCCGTGATCGCGCTGGCCACGGCGGCCAGGCCGAGTCGGCCGGACTGGGCCGCGACGATCACCCAGGCGACGGCGGCGGCGTTGACCAGCACCGACAGGACCAGCGGCGCGGAGCCGATCAGGTAGCCGCGGCGCCGGGACCGCCACAGCTCGGTCATCGCCGAGGTCCAGTACCTCAGGTAGCGCCGGACCAGCCAGTCTCGCAGCCCGAACACCCGCAGTTCGGTCGGCGCGTCGCCCAGCGCCAGCTCGAACGGGTACAGCGCCTTCCGCTCGCTCTCGGTGTTGGTGGCCCAGGCGGCGACCTCGTCCCGGACGAACCGGACCCGCCAGCGTTCCGCCACCAGCACCAGCAGCACCAGGGCGGCGGCCAGCCACCACTCGGTCAGCACGCCGAGCAGGATCGCCGAGGAGAGCACCGTGAGCCGTGCCCCAAGCAGGTCCGGCACCCGGCCCAGCGACCAGGTGATCTGGTAGCCGCCGGTCCCGGCCGCCCGCTCCGCCTGGTCCAGCACCGCCGGGTCCTCGACGTGGGCCACCCGCGCGCCGCCGGCCATCGGCCCGGCCATCCGGATGTAGACGTCGAGCCCGGCCACGTTGCCGAGCCGGTGCGCCGAGGTGGCCTGCAGCGTCGGCAGCACCTTGGTCAGCAGGAACAGGGCCGCGAACGCCGCGAACAGGGCCACCATGGCGGCCCGGTCGGTGGTCCCGGCCAGATACGCCGGGACCGCGGCGACGACCAGCCCGATCGTCAGCGTGAACAGGGCCTGTGCGACTGCGTCGGCCACGGCCAGGGCCACCACGATCGCCGTCGATCCGCGCGCCACCCGCCAGCCGTACCGCAGCAGTGTCAGCACTCGGACACCGTAACGATTCAATGTCCACCCCGCGAACGATTTCGCGGACTCCTTGCCGCCCCTGCTCAGTGGATTAGGGTGGCCCCGTGCCATGGCCATGGATCTTCATCGGAATCGCCGTCGGGGGCCTGGTCATGCTCGTCTGTTTCGGGGTGTGGTTGGCGCACAAGGCGTCGGACCTGTTCGCGGAGCTCCGCGTGGTGGCCCAGCGGGCCGGCCAGGGAGCCGAGCTGCTCAGCCGGATCGAGGTGCCGGACGGACGACCGTCCTCCGGTGACCTGATCTACCCGGATCACGATCCAGACGTGGTCGTACGCCACCGGGTGCCGACGACGTAAGATGACGATCACAGGCGTGGCTAGCGTCACAGCAACGTGAAGCAACCCACGGACGGAAAGAGGAAATCATGACCCCAATGGCATTTCCCCTCGGGCCCACCGAGTTGATCATCATTCTGGTCATCGTGGTCCTGCTCTTCGGGGGCTCGCGGCTGGCCGGGCTCGGTAAGAGCACCGGACGCGCGCTGAAGGAGTTCAAGGAGGAGACTTCGGGGCTCCGCAAGTCCGACGAGGACAAGGGCGAGGGCGACAAGCCGGCACCGGATGCCCGCGCAGCGGCCGAGCTGGACGCCAAGGCCACCGACGTGCGTGCGGCCGAGCCGACCAACGCCGAACTTCGCAAAGACGCCTGATCGCGCCCTGCTGCCGTGGCGTTGTCCCTCAAGTGGCGGCCCTCTCGGATTAATCTGAGCTGGCTGAAGCCGCCCAAACCGGCGTCTCCGGACGGGTCGATGACCCTGTTCGAGCATCTGGCCGAGCTTCGCTATCGGCTGGTCATCTGTGTGCTGGCGATTCTCGTCGCGTCGATCGCCTGCTTCGCGTTCAACCAGCCGCTGCTCGACCTGATCACTGCGCCCTACCACCAGGCGATCAACGCGCTCAAGATTGAGCGGCCGGACATCAGTGCCCAGCTGGTGTTGAACGGCGTCAGCTCGCCGTTCACCATGTCGCTGGCCGTGGCCGGGCTCGCCGGTCTGATCATCTCCTCGCCGGTCTGGCTCTACCAGATCTGGGCGTTCATCGTGCCCGGTCTGCTGGCCAAGGAGAAGAAGTGGAGCCTGATCGTCGTCGGCGCAGCGGTTCCGCTGTTCCTGCTCGGCGTTGGCATGGGCTACTTCGTGATGCCGCAGGCGATCAAGATCCTGATCGGCTTCACGCCTGAAGGCGCCGGCATCTCCAACCTGCAGTCGTTGCAGGACTTCCTCGGCTTCATGATCAGACTGATGGTGATCTTCGGGCTCGCCTTCGAAATCCCGTTGTTCATCGTCATGTTGAACGTGGTCGGCGTGCTGCCGGCGAAGATGATCTCCAAGTACCGGGCGTACATCATCTTCGCGATGTTCGTCTTTGCGGCTATCGCGACGCCTACCCCGGACGCGTTCACCATGCTGCTGCTGGCCTTGCCGATGACGGTGTTGGTGATCATCTCCGAGTTCATTGCGTACGCCCTCGACAGGCGCAAGGGCAAGCTCGACCGGAGCGAGGACTCGGTGGATCACAGCGTCGACGACGACGCGGCGTTGCTCGCGCTCGAGGCTGACGACACCGGCGACGAGAAGAAGTGATCGGTGACGCGCCGCGTCACGCTGGTCGTCAATCCGTCCTCCGGTAAGGGCCGGGCACAGGAGTTGTTGCCGCAGGTGGCCGGCCGCCTGCGTGACGGCGGCCTCGACCTGACCATCCAGCTCAGCCGTGACTACACCGAGGCGCGCGCCCTGATCGACGCGGCGGCCGCCGGCGGTGGCGTCGTGGCCGTGATGGGCGGCGACGGGATGATGCACCTCGGGCTGAACGCGGTCGCCGAGCGGTACGCGAGCGGCGACGAGTCGGTCGCGCTGGCGATGATCCCGGCCGGCACCGGCAACGACCTCTGCCGAGGTCTCGGCCTGCCGCCCAACGACGCGATCGGCGCCACCCAGTTGATCGTCTCCGGCCGCTCGTCGCTGGTCGACGTGATGGAGGTGGCCGGGCGCCGGATCGGTACCGTGCTGGCGACCGGCTTCGACGCGATGGTGAACCGGCGGGCCAACGCGCTGGCGTACCCCAAGGGCGCGATGCGCTACCCGATCGCCACCCTCGCCGAACTGCGGGTGTTCTCGCCGCTGCGCTATCAGCTGGTGATCGACGGCGAGCCACGCAATCTGGACGCGATGCTGGTCGCGGTCGCCAACACCAGCTGCTACGGCGGCGGGATCCAGATCTCTCCCGATGCCGACCCGCGGGACGGCCGGCTGGACCTGACGATCATCCATCCGGTCGGCCGGTTCCGGCTGCTCCGGCTGCTGCCCAAGCTCTACACGGGGGACTTCGTCACCGACCCGTGCGTCGAGCGGCTGCAGGCCACCGAGGTCCAGGTCGACGGCCCCGGCCTGGTCGCCTTCGGCGACGGAGAACTGCTCGGCGCCACGCCGCTGACCGCCAAGATCGCCCCCGCCGCGCTGCCCGTCTTCACCCCCTGACCGCCGGGGCTCAGGAACGGCGCAGTCCGAGCAGCTCCGAGGGGTCGGTCGCTGTGCTCAGGCCGCCGTCCACCGAGCGCTGCTCGAAGTGCAGATGACAGCCGTCCGGCGCGCCGAGGTCGCCGGTCTCGGCGATCGGCTGACCGGGCCGGACCCGGTCACCGGGCCGGACCAGCACCTTGCGGGCGTGGCCGATCAGCACATCGACGGTGCCGTCGTCGGTCGCCACCCGGACCCGGAACGCCTTCGCACCGTACGCGGCCCCGGGCGTGCCCGGACGGCTCGGCTCGACCACCCGTCCGGCGGCCCCGGCGCGCAGCAGGGTGCTGCAGGGGAGGGCGATGTCGACGCCGTGATGGAACCCCTGATCGTCGTCGCAGCGCCGGTCGGCGGAGTAGTACGGCGCCTCGGTGCAGCCGAAGTCGATCATGATCCGGCGGGCGCCGTCGAACCAGGGCGAGCGGTATCGGCGCCGGTCGTCGGTGTAGAAACGCCAGCGCGGATCGGCCCGTTCCTCCTCGGCCTCCGGCGACCGGCTCGGCTTCGCGGACGGGGTTGCCGCGGGCGGCGTCGAGCCGGGCGGCGTCGAGTCGGGCGGAGTCGACGAGGGCCCGGACGACGCGGGCCCGGGTGACGAGGGGCGGGCGGTCGAGGAGTCCGTGGTCGGGCTCGGGGTCTCGGACGCACGAGCGGAGGGTGATGCCGCGCCGCTGGTCACGGGATCGGGCGGACCGGAGCAGCCGGCCAGGCCCGCGGCCACGGCGGTGCTGATCATGATCGCCGCAGCGGCCCGACTGGTCCGACCCATGACGTCGAGGCTAGAGGCTGCCTCGGGGTTGTCGGAACCGCGGCCACTCGTGTTGAATGATGGACACAAATAGTGGATGTTCATCCCATATAGACACGGCGAGGTGTCCATCGTGAGTTCCTCTTCACAGCTCGGCCGGCGCAGCTTCGTCGGGCTCGGCGGTGCCGTGCTCGGGGCGGTGGCCGCGTCCCCGTTCGGTGCGGCGACGGCCTTCGGAGCCCCGCGGGAGGTGCACGTCCGGGACTTCGGCGCCCGCCCGGACGACGACACCGACGACACCGAGGCGATCCGGGCCGCGATCGCCGCCGCGAGCGCGACGGGCCGGCCGACCGTGGTCCGGTTCGACGCCGGCACCTACCGGCTCAGGCCGGACACCGAGCGCGGTGCGAGCCTGCCGATCACCGGAGCGGCCGGGCTGACCCTGGCCGGGCGGACCACGCCGGACGGTGCCCCGGCGACCCGGCTGCTCAGCGCGATCCCGCTGGCCAACGACCTCGCCCCGGCGACTCAGTTCCAGCTGATCGACTGCCACGGGCTGACCCTGCGCGACCTGATCTTGGACTACGCGCCGCGCGCCACCACCTCGGGCGAGATCGTCGCGGTCGACGCCGCCGCCGATCTGGTGACCGTCGACGTGTTCGAGGGCTCGGCCCACTTCGACGGCATGCGCTGCTACTCGGCGAACAGCTGGGACCTCGCCACCGGGCAGCTGAATCACGTGGCCCCGTTGACGATCGGCGCCAACCCGGACCAGTTCAGCAACGTCTGGCACAGCGTCCCGGGCGGTGCCGGCCGGCGTTACACGATCACCGGCTTCGGCTTCTCCGACCGGGTCCGGCCGGGCGACGGCGCCTCCTGGCACTTCAACGTGGTCGGCGGCTCGTACAACGTCTACGCGTTGGGCTGCCGGGACCTGCGGCTGGAGAACCTGTTGATCAACAACGCGATCGGCGCCGGGATCCTGGCCGGGTACGGGCACAACCTGACCTGCCGCGACGTCACCTATGCACCGGCCGGACCTGATCTTGCCGTCGGGCCGCGGGACGCCATCCACCTCTCCAACAACACCGGCCTGCTGGACTACCAGGGCGGCCGGCTGGCCGGGGTGCGCTGGGACCCGCTGGTGTCGCGGAGCTCCTTCGTCCGGGTGGCCGCGATCGAGAGCGCCCGCAAGCTCACCATCGAGCCGACCTCGGCGGGATCACGGCCGCTGCCGTTCTCTCCCGGGGACGAGCTCACGTTCTGGTCCGGCCCGCTCCCGTCGACGGTACGGATCGCCGCCGTGACCCCGGCCGACGAGGCGGGCTCGGCGTTCCTGATCATGCTCGACGCCGACCTGCCGGGCACCGTGGCGGTGGGCAGCCTGGTCACCAGCTCAGGCCACGAATGGGATCAGGCCCGGATCTCCGCGACCACGTTCGAGGGCAACATCGGCACCGCGCTCGTGTTCATGAACAAGAACCTCGTCGTCGAGCACTGCCGGTTCGCCAACAACGCGTACCACGACATCGGTTTCGGGACGACGAGCGGACCGACCGGCTCGTTCGCCCGCAACGTGATCGTCCGGGACAACGTGTTCGCCGGCTCCGGCTGGGTCCGCAAGTATGCGAAGTTCGCCTCCAACGGGGCGATCACCACCCTGGCCAACAACGGCGCGTTCACGACGCAGCCGTACAACAGCGCGATCATGATCGAGAACAACCGGTTCAGCGACCTGACCGAGGCCGGCGTCTACCTGCGCAACGCCCGCGACGTGACCGTCCGCGGCAACAGCTACCACCGGGTGACCCGGCGGGTGGTGGTGGACGAGGCCTCGACCGAGCAGATCACCGTGGCGGACTGACCGGAATCCAGCCGACTTTCGCGGATCGGGCCGGTTCGGGCCCGGAACTCGCCGAGTCGGCTGGATTCCGGTCACTCAAGCGGGGAGCCCGGGCGCGGGATGTGCGGCCATCAGCTCCGCCACCTCGCCCCGCACGGTCTCCTCGTCGCCTCCGGTGATCACCCGGTCGATCCAGTCCGCGATCGTGATCATGTCGGCGGTGCCGAGGCCGCGGGTGGTGATCGCGGGGGTGCCGATCCGTACCCCGGACGGGTCGAACGGCTTGCGGGTGTCGAACGGCACCGTGTTGTAGTTGGCCACGATCCCGGCCCGGTCCAGCGCCTTCGCCGCGGGCTTGCCGCCGATGCCCTTCGCGGTCAGATCGATCAGGATCAGATGCGTGTCGGTGCCGCCGGAGACCAGGTCGTAGCCGAGCTCGAGCAGCCGGCCGGCCAGCGCCTGCGCGTTGTCCACCACGGCCCGCGCATAGTCGGCGAACTCCGGCCGGGCCGCCTCGCCGAGCGCGACGGCGATCGCCGCGGTGGTGTGATCATGCGGCCCGCCCTGCAGCCCGGGGAACACGGCCCGGTCGATCGCCTTGGCCCGGTCGGCGTCGCAGAGCAGCATCGCGCCGCGCGGGCCGCGCAAGGTCTTGTGCGTCGTGGTCATGATCACCGGGGCGTGGCCGGCCGGCGACGGGTGCACGCCGCCGACCACCAGCCCGGCGATGTGCGAGATGTCGGCTGCCAGCAACGCGCCGCTCTCCCGGGCGATCTCGCCGAACGCGGCGAAGTCGATGGCCCGCGGGATCGCCGTACCGCCGCAGAAGATGATCTTGGGGCGCTCGGCCAGGGCAAGGTCCCGGACCTGATCAAGATCGATCCGGCCGTCCGGCCCGACCCCGTACCGGACGCCGCGGAACCAGCGCCCGGTGGCGGAGACGTCCCAGCCGTGGGTGAGGTGGCCGCCCATCGGCAGGCCCATCCCGAGGATCGTGTCGCCCGGTTCGGCGAACGCGAGGTAGATCGCCAGGTTGGCCGGCGACCCCGAGTACGGCTGCACGTTGGCATGATCAACTCCGAACAGTCTCCTGGCCCGCTCGGCCGCCAGCAGCTCGATCCGGTCCACGATCTGGTTGCCCTCGTAGTAGCGGCGTCCCGGATAGCCCTCGCTGTATTTGTTCTGCAGCACGCTGCCCGAGGCCGCCAGCACGGCGGGGGAGACGTAGTTCTCGCTGGGGATCAGGCGCAGCGTGCTCGCCTGGAATTCCTCCTCGGCGCGGATCAGTTCCGCGACGTCGAGATCAGTGGTTGCCGTGAGTGTCATGCCATGGTCCTTCCGGTCGTAGGTGACCGGATGCCCAGGCGGGCGACATCGCGTTGTGGGTCGATCTTCGCGGCTCCCTCCGGGTTCACTCCCGGGTACGCCAGTCACCGCGACAGCAAGATCATAACCACACGGCTCAGGGTGCGTCTGCATCGAAGGTTGCAGGCGGGATGAATCCGATGGCCGATGTGGGTACGGGCGCGGATCCCTAGCGTCGAAGGGGTGACGACGACCTCTCCGGATTCCACCGTCTCGAAACCCTCCACCGCCACCAGACTGCACGGCCTGGATGCGCTCCGGGCCGGGGCGCTGCTGCTGGGCATCGTGCTGCACGGCCTGGTCCCGTTCCTGCCCGACGGCGGCTGGCTGGTGGTCGACCGCTACCGGAGCGAGGCCGCGCTGGCCGCGGTCTACCTGATCCATCTGTTCCGGATGGTGCTGTTCATGGTGCTGGCCGGCTACTTCGGCCGGATGGTGCTGCAGCGCCGCGGCGCCGGGGCGTATCTCCGTGACCGGGCGCTGCGGATCGGGTTGCCGGCGGTGGCGTTCTGGCCGGTCGCGGTCGGCTCGCTCGTCCTGATCGCCATCGCGGCGGGCAACCTGGACGGCGCCGAGGCGACCCAGCCGGTGGCCGAGCTGCCCGGACCGCTCGCCGTGATGATGCCCGGCCACCTCTGGTTCCTGGTCACCCTGCTGCAGTTGGTGCTGGTCACGGTGGCCGGCCGCGCGGTGCTGCTCCGGGTGTTCGGTGCCGACCGCTGCGGGCTGGCCGCGGGCCGGATCGGGTCGCTGCTCGCGTCGCCGGCCGGCCTTGGGATTGCCGCGCTGCCGTACTTCGCGGGGCTGATGCTGCAGGGCGGCGTCGCTGACCTCGGCATCCAGGAGCCGACGACGATCGTCCCGGTGCCGGGAGCGTCGGCCGCCTACCTGGGCGCGTTCCTGACCGGCTGGTTCCTGCAGGCCCGGACCGACGCCCTGCCGCGGCTGGGCGGTCGCTGGCCGGTGCTGCTGGTGATGGCCGCGGTGCTGTCGGTGATCGGGTGGTTCGCGCCCGACGTGCTGCCGTCGCCGGTCAGCTCAGCGGTGGTCGCACTGGCCGGCTGGGCCTGGACGTTCGGCCTGCTCGGCCTCGCGGTCCGGACGCTGCGGCGGGAACGGCCGGTGGTGCGCTACCTGGCCGACGCGTCCTACTGGATGTATCTGCTGCACCTGCCGCTGCTGCTGCTGATCGAGCTCGGGCTGCGCGATCTGGCCTGGCCGATCCCGGTCAAGCTGCTGATCGCCTGGGCCGGCTGCACGGCGATCCTGCTGCTCACGTACGACCTGCTGGTCCGGTCCAGCTGGCTCGGCCGCTGGCTGAACGGTCGCCGGCAGCCTTCCGTACTGCTCAGAACATCCCGGTCCCGTAGTCGGTGATCGGCGGCTGGAAGCCGGGCGACCTGGGGCGCTCCGGCAGCGTCCGGGACGGCGGGGGCGGCGGGTCGATGATCTCGGCCCCGGTCAGCAGCTGCCATCCCTCCTTGGGCACCTCGGCGCCGATCTTGTCCGACAGCAACTTGGCGGTCCGCGGGCTGAAGGTCACGTAGAGGTGCGGCTCCTCGGCCCGGATCCGGTCCAGCGCGGCGTTGACCTGGTCGTAGGTCAGACCGAGCTCACCGGCCACCTTCTGGTCCGCGCAGGGATCGAGCCGGTCGACGGCGATGTCGAAGGTGGCCAGGTCGGCGCCGACCGCCGGGACCTGGCAGAAGTGACGGTGGTAGCGCCACACCGCGTCGTCGGGACCGGGCACCTCGGGCAGGGGACGGGGATCGGTCATCCCACGACCCTAAGACCGGGTTGGTACCGTTGGCGACGACATGGAGCAGGCGAGTTCAGATCCGGCCGCGGCGTACGCCAGGTTCCGGCAACGGCAGCTGAGCCCGCTGCTCGCCGAGTTCGCGGGTGGGTACGGCTTCGAGCTGGACGACTACCAGCGCGAGGCGTGTGCGCACGTCGAGACCGGGTCCGGGGTGCTCGTCGCGGCGCCGACCGGGGCCGGCAAGACGATCGTCGGCGAGTTCGCGGTCTTCCTCGCGCTGCGGACCGGCCGGAAGTGCTTCTACACCACGCCGATCAAGGCGCTGTCCAACCAGAAGTACGCCGACCTGGTCCGGGCCTACGGGGCGGCGTCGGTCGGCCTGCTGACCGGTGACACCTCGATCAACTCCGAGGCGCCGGTGGTCGTGATGACCACCGAGGTGCTGCGCAACATGATCTACGCCCGGTCCGCGACGCTGGCCAACCTCGGCTACGTGGTGATGGACGAGGTGCACTACCTGGCCGACCGGTTCCGCGGCGCGGTCTGGGAGGAAGTGATCATCGGGCTGGCCGAGTCGATCCAGGTGATCGCGCTGTCGGCGACGGTGAGCAACGCCGAGGAGTTCGGCGAGTGGCTGGCCGAGGTGCGCGGCGACGTCGCCGTGGTGGTGTCGGAGCGGCGGCCGGTGCCGCTGTTCCAGCACGTCATGGTGGGCCGGCGGATCCATGATCTTTTCGCCGACGTCGCGCCGACCGCGCAGGCGACGCCGCAGCCGGGCAAGGCCGAGGTGAACCCGGAGCTGATCAAGGTCGCCCGGGACGAGGCGCGCCGGGTGCGGGACGACTCGCGCCGGCCGCGCGGCCGCACCGGCAAGGGCAAACGCACCGTCGGCTACGGCAGCGGCCGGTACGGCGGCGCGGCGCACAAGCGATTCTCCGAGGGCGGCCCGTCCCGGTCGTCACGCTCGATGGTGCCGAACCGGCCGGACCTGGTGGAGCGGCTGGACGCCGAGGCGCTGCTGCCGGCGATCGTGTTCATCTTCTCCCGGGTCGGCTGTGACGCGGCGGTCGGTCAACTGCTGGCGTCCGGCATCAAGCTCACCTCGCCGGAGGAGCGGCGCGAGATCGCGCTGATCATCGAACGGCACGTGTCCGGGCTGAGCGGGGCCGACCTGCGCGCTCTTGATCATGGCCGGTTCGCCGAGGCGCTGGAGCGGGGGATCGCGGCCCACCACGCCGGGATGCTGCCCGCCTACAAGGAATGCGTCGAGGAGGCGTTCGTCCGCGGGCTGATCAAGGTCGTGTTCGCGACCGAGACGCTGGCGCTCGGGATCAACATGCCGGCCCGCAGCGTGGTGCTGGAGAAGCTGGTCAAGTACAACGGCGAATCGCACGCCGACATCACGCCCGGCGAATACACGCAGCTGACCGGGCGGGCCGGCCGGCGCGGCATCGACATCGAGGGCCACGCGGTCGTGCTGTGGCAGCCGGGCCTCGACCCGCGGGCGCTGGCCGGGCTGGCGTCGCGGCGTACCTATCCGCTGAAGTCGTCCTTCGCGCCCACGTACAACATGGCGGTGAACCTGGTCGGCACGGTCGGCCGGGAGCGCGCCAGAACCCTGCTGGAGCAGTCTTTCGCGCAGTTCCAGTCGGACCGGTCGGTGGTCGGCTGGGCCCGTACCCTGACCAAGAACACCGAGGCCGTCGCCGGCTACTGGGAGGCGGCCGAGTGCGAGCGGGGCGACTTCGCCGAGTACGCCAAGCTGCGCGCCGAGATCTCGCAGACCGAGGCCGAGCTGGCCCGCAGCCGCAAGTCCGATCGCCGGGCCGAGGCGCTGGAATCGTTGTTGATCTTGCAGCCGGGCGACGTGGTCCGGGTGCCGCAGGGCAGGAGCCAGGGCTGGGTCGTGATCATCGACCCGGGCACCAGGGACCGCAAGGGTTCCTCGGACCCGCGGCCGCTGGTGCTGACCGAGGACCGGCAGGTCCGCCGGCTCAGCCTGGTCGACTTCCCGACCCCGGTGAAGGCGGCCGGCCGGATGAAGATCAACAAGCGGTTCGACCCGCGGGAGCCGGCGTCCCGGCGCAACCTGGCGGCCGCGCTGCGGAACAAGCTGATCGGAATCGATCATGATCCGGAACGGCACCGGGTACCGGCCGACCCGGAGCTGACCGAGCGGATCGGCGAGCTGCGGGAACGGATGCGGGAACACCCGTGTCACGACTGCCCGGACCGGGAGGCGCACGCCCGCTGGTCGGAGCGGGCGCTCCGGCTGGAACGCGAGGTGGCGCAGACGGAGCGGCGGATGGCGTCGCGGACCAACACGATCGCGAACCGGTTCGACCGGATCTGCACCGTGCTGCAGTCGCTCGGCTACCTGGCCGAGGGCGACGAGGTGACCGACGAGGGCCGGATGCTGGCCCGGATCTACAGCGAACTTGATCTTGTCGCCGCCGAGTGCATCCGGGCCGGTGTGTTCGACGGGCTGAGCCATCCGCAGCTGGCCGCCGTCCTGGCGTCGCTGGTGTTCGAGGCGCGGCGCAGCGACGACGGCGTCCGGCGCCCGCGGATGCCGGACAGCCGGACCGACGCCGCGATGACCCAGCTGCGGCGGATCTGGCGCGAGGTGTCCCTGGTCGAGCGGGACGCCCGGCTCGAGCCGGGCCCGGAGCCCGACATCGGCTTCAGCCAGGCAGCCTTCTCCTGGGCCGCCGGCCGACCCCTGTCGGCGGTGCTCACCGACTCGGGCCTCACCGCGGGCGACTTCGTCCGCTGGGTCCGCCAGGTGATCGACTTCGCCGACCAGGTCGGCCACGCCGCAGGCCCGGGCGAGCTGCGCGACACGGCCCGGCGGATCGTCACCTCGATGCGGCGGGGCGTGGTCGACTTCGTACCGGACGATTCGGACGACGTCTGACGATCGCCACGCAGCGGGCTCCCGTAGGCTGACGCCGTGACACAGGAGCGGGGGCCCGGTGATCTGATCGACGACCGGTTCCGACTGATCGAGCGCCTCGGTTCGGGTGCGATGGGGGCGGTCTGGCGGGCGCTGGACGAGCTACTTCAGCGCGAGGTCGCGCTGAAGGAGGTCAAGCCGGCCGATCCGGGGTTGGCGACCGATCCCGGGTTCGCCGAGATGCTGCGGACCCGGGTGCTCCGCGAGGCCCAGGCGCTGGCCCGGATCCACCACCCGCACGTGGTCACCATCCACCACATCGTCGACTTGCCCGGCGAGACTCATCCCTGGCTGGTGATGGAGCTCGTCCGGGGCGGCACGTTGGAGGACAAGCTGGCGTCCGGCCCGATGGCGCCGGACGAGGTGGCCGAGCTCGGCCGCGGGCTGCTCGGCGCGCTCCGGGCCGCGCACGCTGCGGGGATCTGCCACCGCGACGTGAAGCCGGCGA
Source organism: Microlunatus sp. GCM10028923 (assembly GCF_042666975.1). NCBI lineage: Bacteria > Bacillati > Actinomycetota > Actinomycetes > Propionibacteriales > Propionibacteriaceae > Microlunatus > Microlunatus sp. GCM10028923. Next base: position 523,850 of record NZ_JBHTFF010000001.1, read on the forward strand.
ACGTGCTGCTCCGGCCGGATGGCAGCCCGGTGCTGACCGATTTCGGGATCGCCGATCTTGCCGACACCTCCCGGTTGACGATGACCGGTGGGCTGACCGGGTCGCCGGCCTACATCGCCCCGGAGCGCTTGTACGGCAGCGAGGGCAACCCGGCCTCGGACCTGTGGTCGCTCGGCATGCTGCTGTACGTCGCCGTCGAGGGGACCCACCCGGTGCGCCGGTCGACGGCGGCCGCGACCCTGGCCGCGGTGATGTCCGGCGTGGTGCCGGCCGCGACCCGGGCCGGCGCCCTCGACCCGGCCCTGCGCGCGGTGCTGGTCGCCGATCCGGCTCGCCGGGCGAACGCGGAGCAGCTGGACGCGCTGCTGGTCCGGGCCCTCGAACCGCCGCCCGCCGGCCTGGCCGTTCCGGGTCTGGCGGCCGCGCCGCCCTCGGCGTACCCGGCGTCGGCGGGCTCCCCGTTCCCGGTGGCGGCGAGCGCCGGCTCGCCGTCGGTTCGTGGCGGCGACAGTTCCGCGACGAACCAGCTCTGGCCCCAGGTGCCGCCGAAGGATCCCGAGCCGAAGAAGCGCCGTTCCGGAGTCGGAGTCAGCGTCGCCGTCGGCGCCCTGATCCTGGCGCTGATCGCGGGCGCGGCCCTGATCGGCAACACGATGGTCCCGTGGTTCCGGCAACAGACCCTGTCGGCCGAGCAACGACCCGAACTGTCCCCGTCGGCCGAGACCGACGACCCGACTCCGTCTGAGGAACCTTCCGAGGAGCCGTCCAAGGAGACGACCGCACCGCCGACCTCGGCGCCGCCGTCCTCGGCGAAGCCCGGCTCGCTGCTGACCGAGGCCGGCATCGAGCAGATGATCAAGGCGTTCAAGAAGGCAGCCGGCACGACCAAGTTCAGCGAGCTCAGCATCTTCGAGGAACACGCGGTGGCCGAGGTCCCGGTCAAGGGCCGGAAGAACGCCGCCGACGACTACGTCTATCGGGACGGCGTCGCGGAACCGTGGACCTCGGGTCCCGCCATCACGGACGGATCAACCGTCGACGTGACCAAGATCGACTGGGGCGTCCTGCCCAAGCTGCTGAAGCAGGCCGATCAGAAACTGAAGGTGGACAAGCCGACCAGCCGGTACGTGCTGGTCAAGGCTTCCTGGACGTTCGCCGACGACGCCCCGGTGATCATGGTGTATCTCGGCGACACGTACGGGACCGGCTATCTGGTCGCCGATCTCGACGGCAACGTGATCGACGTCAACCCGGCTCAGTAGCCCGTCCGAAGGTACGAAAGCCCCGGCACGCAGCAGTAACTTCAGGTCGATTCGCGACGCTCGGGTGCACCGCGGGTACCGAGTCCGGCGCTCCCGTAGGCTGACCCGGTGGCACAGGAGCACGAGCCCGGTGATCTGATCGACAACCGGTTTCGACTGATCGAACGCCTGGGGACGGGGGCGATGGGCGCGGTCTGGCGTGCCCTGGACGAGGTTCTGCAGCGCGAGGTGGCGCTGAAGGAGGTCAGGCCGGCCGATCCTGGGCTGATGACCGATCCGGACTTCGCCGAGATGCTGCGGACCCGGGTGCTCCGTGAGGCGCAGGCACTGGCCCGGATCGATCACCCGCATGTCGTCGCCATTCACAACATCGTCGACGTGCCCGGCGAGCTGCATCCGTGGCTGGTGATGGAACTGGTCCTCGGCGGCACCCTGGAGGACCGACTGGCCGCGGGTCCGATGGCGCCGGAGGACGTCGCGGCGATGGGCCGCGGTCTGCTCGGGGCGTTGCGGGCGGCGCATGTCGCCGGGATCTGCCACCGTGACGTGAAGCCGGCGAACGTGCTGCTTCGGCCGGACGGCCGTCCGGTGCTGACCGACTTCGGGATCGCCGATCTTGCCGACACGTCCCGGCTGACCATGACCGGCGAACTGACCGGGTCGCCGGCCTACATCGCCCCCGAGCGGTTGCACGGCAGCGAGGGCAACCCGGCCTCCGACCTGTGGTCGCTCGGGATGCTGCTGTACGTGGCCGTCGAAGGCGTCCACCCGTTGCGGCGGTCCACCGCGGTGGAGACGCTGGCGGCCGTGATGTCTGGGGTCGTACCGACTGCGACCCGGGCCGGGGCCCTGGGCCCGGCGCTGGACGCGGTGCTGGTCGCCGATCCGGCTCACCGGGCGACCGCGGAGCAGCTCGAGCCGCTGCTGGTCGCCGCCCTCAGGCCCGGCGCACCCGGGCCCGCGCCGTCACCGGCCCGCGCGTACGCGGCGTCGCCTGCCTCGGCGAGCACGCCTTCACCGGCCCCGGCGAACGCGCCCTCGCCGGCCCCGGCGAACGTGCCCTCGCCGGCCTCGGCGAACGTGCCGTCGCCGGACCCAGCGGGCCACCCGTCGTCCGCCGGTTCGCCGGCCCCGTCGGCCGTGAGCGGGGGCTCGCCCACCGAACCGTCGCTGACCGGCCGGCCCGTGGACGGAGTAGCTGGCTCGAGTTCCGCGACCACCCAGCGCCTGACCCTCGAGCCGCCGCAGCGGGAGAAGCGACGCCGGCCGGGCGCCGTGGCCTGGGTGCTCATCGGGGTGCTGGCGCTGGTGCTGATCGGCGGGGCGGCCGTGGTCGGGTTCGGGCTCGTACCGCGGTTCCAGGCGGCGCTCGGGGGCCAAGGGTCGATGAGTCCGGAACCGACGCCCGGCACCGAAACCGCCGAACCGGTGAACCTGCACACCGAGGCCGCCATGGTGGAGCTGATCAAGGCCCTCGAGGAGGTCGCCGGCACGACCGAGTTCAGCCATTTCCTCGTGTACGAGGACTCCGCGCTGGCCAGTGTCCCGGTCGAGGACGACTCGGACACGGACACGGTCGACACCTACCTGTATCAGGACGGCACCGCCGAACTGTGGCAGTCCGGCCCCGGCGAACCGGACGCCCGGACGGTCGACGTGTCCGAGATCGAATGGGACGTCCTGCCCAAGCTCCTGAGCCGGGCCAACAAGAGCCTGGACACGGACAAGTCGACCAGCCGGCAGGTGTCGGTCGAGTACGACCCCTTCTACGACACCCGGGTGATCAAGGTGGTCCTGTCCGGCAAGCCCGGCACCGGTGGCGACCTGGTCGCCCACCTGAACGGGGACATCATCGACATCACTCCGGCCGAGTAGCAGCCAAGGTACGCCGGAAGCCGAGGCACAGGCTCAGCGCGATCCCGACCAGGACGGCGGCGATCCACGCCGGACCTCGCAGTCCCAGGCTGGTGCCGAGCGACAGGCCGGCGACCGCGGGGCCGAGCGCGGCGCCGACGTTCAGCGCCGCCGTCGCCGAGGCTCCCGCCAGCGTCGGGGCCCCGGACGCCGCATAGAGCGCTCGCGCGATCAGGGTGCTGCCGACACCGAACGACAGTGTGCCGAGCAGCAGCACGAGGATGATCAACAGGACCGGGCGTCCGGCTCCGATCGCCAACGCGACCCAGCCGGCCAGCAGCGCCGGGCCGCCGACCATGATCACCAGCCAGGGCCGACGGTCAGCCAGCCGACCGGCGATCATCACGCCGGCGAAGGAGCCGAGGCCGAAGATCATCAGGGTGGCCGGCACCCAGATCGGGGCCAGTCCGGCGAGCTCGGTGACCACCGGGGCCAGGAAGGTGAAGGCCCCGAACGTCGCCGCGTTGACCAGGGCACCGACCACCAGGGTCATGATCAACGTCGGCCGGCGCAGCTCGGCCAGCTCCCGGCCCAGGTCGAGGAGCTGCCGACCGGGCTCGGGCAGCCGTACGGCGAGGACGCCGATCAGGGCCGGCAGGCAGAGCAGGGCGATCGCCCAGAACGTGGTACGCCAGCCGAGCATGGTGCCGAGCAGCGCGCCGCCGGGCACGCCGGCGATGGTGGCGAGCGTCGTACCGGCGAGCAGGATCGACAGCGCGCGCCCCTTCCGGTCGGCCGGGACGAGCGCCACGGCCGCACTCAGCGCGACGGCGAGGAAGCCGGCGTTGGTCACCGCCGCGACGACCCGGGTCGCGAACAAGATCACGAAGCTCCCGGTCAGCGCGCCGGCGGTGTGCGCCAGCAGGAACACGATCAGGAAGCCGGCCAGGGCGGCGCGCCGCGGCCAGTTCCGGGCCAGTACGGCCAGCAGCGGGGCGCCGACGACCATGCCGATCGCGAAGGCCGAGGTCAGCAGCCCGGCCGTACCGACGCCGACGTCGAGGTCGGCGGCCAGCGTGGGGACCAGGCCGGCCAGCATGAATTCCGAGGTGCCCATGGCGAACACGGCCAGGGCGAGCAGATAGAGCGGGAAGGGCATGACAGAAGACTCCGAGGTGAGAGAGATCAGGGATCGTCTCGGTCACCGCGGTCAGCGGATCAGTTGATCAAGGAATCAGGTGATCACGGGGCTGACGGATGACCGGCAGCCCCGGTCCTGTCTGCCTCCGGAGTCGTCACGGACGGAAACGTTAGCCGGTCGGCGATCCGGCCACCAACTCGATTTCGAATCCGTCACTGTTGATCAGGTACGCCGCGTAGTGCTCCGGACCGCCGGCGTACGGATGCCGGTCCGGGAACAGCAGCGTCCAGCCGTGCCCCGCGGCCTCGTCGGCGATCCGGTCCACCGTTGCCCGGGAAGCGTTGAGCGCAAGGTGATTCAGCCCGGCCGCGGTCCGGCGGTGCGGGCCGGGCAGCACGTCCGGCGACTGCTCGACGACGACGTACGCACCGTCGGCGGCCCGCCAGGACCGCCCGGCCGGCCAGTTCTGGTGCAGCGACCAACCCAGCTCCCCGAACAACCACGCCCATTCCGGCTCGGCCCGGGCCAGGTCGGTGACCCAGAGCTCGACGTGGTGGATCGACGAGGTCAACGGGCCTGGCTGACCGTCGACATGTTGAAGTCGGGCACCCGGACCGGCGGCATGATCGTCCGGGTGAACCAGTCGTTCCACTCCCGGCAGAGCGTCTTCTCGGCCCGGCCGACCTCGGAGATCCGGGACAGCAGGTCGACCGGCGACTCGTTGAACCGGAAGTTGTTCACCGCGCCGGTGATCTTGCCGTTCTCGATCAGGTAGACCCCGTCCCGGGTCAGCCCGGTCAGCAGCAGGGTCTGCGGGTCGACCTCGCGGATGTACCAGAGGCAGGTCAGCAGCAGGCCGCGCTCGGTGCCGGCGATCATCTCCTCGATCGTCGCGGTGCCGCCGGCGTCCATGATCAAGTTGTCGATCTCGGCGACGGCCGGCCGGCCGGACGCGGACCGGGCGGCCCAGGCCCGGGTCCGGACCAGCTCGTTCAGGGTGCCGTCCTTGACCCAGGCGGTCCGGGACAGGGGCATCCCGTTGTCGAACACCGAGCTGTTCTCGCCGGAGCTGCCGGTGATCACGAACGGGTCGCACTCGATCCCCGGCTCGGCCGGATCGGAGGCCAGCGTGATCGGCAACTCGCTCAGCCGCTGGCCGATCCGGGTGCCGCCCTGCTTGTCCGAGTAGACGCTCCGGCCCTCCTCGGCGGCCCTCGCGCCGGCGGTCCAGTACGCGTAGATCATCAGGTCGGCGATCGCGCCGGGCGGCAGGATCGTCTCGTACCGCCCGGGCGGCAGCTCGACCGGGTTGGCGTGCCAGCCGAGGCGCTGGTTCACCTCGGCGGCCAGCCCCGGGACGTCGACGTCGGTGAAGTCCGCGGTCGCCGCACCGACCCAGGCCGACGCGGTCAGGTCGGCCGTCTTGGCGTTCAGTTCGATCTTGCCGCTGCGCAGCACCGACCGGCGGCGCTGGCCGTCGCCGGTGGCGAGATAGCTCGTGGTGACCAGGTGCTCAGCGAACCCGAACAGCAGCCGGCCCTCGTCGCCGGCCTGCCGGAACGCCTCGCCGAGCGCGGGGGCGACCGCGGTGAAGACCTCGATGTCGGTGCCGGCCGGCGGCTCGTCGAAGTCGCCGCCCGGCTCGCCGGCGGGCAGCGGTTCGGCGGCGTCCTCGGCGGCGGCGGAGGCTCGGGCCGACCGTTCGGCGGCGGCCACCTGGCCGGCCACGTCATGATCATCCCCGGCCTGCCGGCTGATCACGCCGGCGGCCGTGCCACCGGTCACCTCGGCGAAGCTGATCACCGTGAGTTCCCGGCCGTGCATCTGGCCGTTGGTGGTGAGCTGGTTGTTGGCCCAGCGCAGATTCGCCTGGTACGTCTCGCGGACCAGCACGGTCACCGGCAGGGTGGCGGCCGCCAGCGCATCGGTGATCAACTGCTGGGCCGAGGTCTTGGTGCCGGATTCCTTTGCTGCCATCACTGGCCCCCCTCGGACACGGTGTTCAGGATGTTGACCTGGCGGAACAGCGCCGACGGGCAGCCGTGCGACACCGGCGCGATCTGGCCGGGCTGGCCCTTGCCGCAGTTGAACGCGCCGCCCAGCTGGTACGTCTGCGGCCCGCCGACCGCCTCCATCGAGCGCCAGAAGTCGGTCGTCGTCGCCTGGTACGCGACGTCGCGCAACTGGTGCGTCAGCTTGCCGTTCTCGATCGCGTAGAAGCGCTGCCCGGTGAACTGGAAGTTGTAGCGCTGCATGTCGATCGACCAGGACTTGTCGCCGACGATGTAGATGCCGCGATCGACCCCGCTGATCAGTTCGTCGGTGCTCGGGCCGTTCTCGGCCGGCTGCAACGACACGTTGGGCATCCGCTGCATCGGGATGTGGCCGGGGGAGTCGGCGAACGAGCAGCCGTTGGACCGCAGCCCGCGGGCGGCGGCCATCTGCCGGTTCAACTGGTAGCCGACCAGGGTGCCGCCGGTGATGATCGGGAACGTCTGCCCGGCCACGCCCTCGTCGTCGTACCCGACCGTGGCCAGACCATGATCGACTTCCCGGTCGCCGGTGACGTTCATGACTTCGCTGCCGTAGTGCAGGGTGCCGAGTTGATCAACGGTGGCGAACGACGTGCCGGCGTAGGCGGCCTCGTAGCCGAGCGCCCGGTCCAGCTCGGTCGCGTGCCCGATCGACTCGTGGATGGTCAGGAAGAGGTTGGTCGGATCGATCACCAGGTCGTAGCGGCCGGCCTGGACCGACGGCGCCTTCGCGTGCGCGGCCAGCAGGTCCGGCAGTTCGGCCACCTCGGCGTCGAAGTCCCAGCCGGTGCCGGTCAGGTACTCCCAGCCGCGGCCGGTCGGCGCGGCCAGCGTCCGCATCGACGCGAAACCATGATCACCGACGCTGATCGCATTCAGCTCCGGCTGCAGCCGGACCCGCTGCTGGGTGGTCGTGGTGCCGGCCAGGTCGGCGTAGAACTTGTTCTCCAGCACGTACCAGAGCTGGGCCTCGGCGTGGTTCACGCCGTCCGCGGCGAGCAACCGGTCACTCAGCTCGATCATCCGGCCGTCCTTCTCGGCGTCGTCCACCTGGAACGGGTCGAGCTGGTACGCGGAGATCCAGGTGGCGTCGGCGTAGACCGGCTCGGGCGCCAGCTCGACCCGCTCGGTGGTCAGCGGCCGCGACACCTGGGCGGTCCGGACGGCCTGCTCGGCCAGGCCGGCGGCGGCGTCCGTACCGAGAACGATCCCGGCCGCGAATCCCCAGGTGCCCTGGTGCACCACCCGGACCGCGACGCCCAGCGTCTCGTCGTCCACCGCCGTTTCGATCTTGCTGTCGCGGTAGTTGCGGAGGCTCTGTTTGATCCGCTCGATCCGGACGTCGGCATGATCGGCGCCGAGGTCCCGGGCCCTGCTCAGGGCCGCGTCGGCTACCGCGCGGAGGGGCAGGTCGGTGAAGGTCTGATCGAGCGCGGGCATGATGCCGACCCTACCCGCGCGGGCGTCGTCGCGGAGCCGGTTTCTCAAGGTCGGTGGACCGGTGCCAGGTGGCCATCGGCGACGCGGATCGGCGAGGATGGCGGGATGGGAGAGGTGTTCGCGGGCCGGTACGAGCTCGTCGATCTGCTGGACGAGGGCGGCATGGGCACGGTCTGGCGCGCCTGGGATCTGCGCGAGTCCGCGTACCGGGCGGCGAAGGTGCTGAAGCAGTCCGACAGCGCGTCGCTGCTCCGGTTCGTCCGCGAGACCTCGTGGCGAATCGATCATGAGCACGTGATCACGCCGCTCGGCTGGGCCGGCGAGGACGACCGGGTGTTGTTCACCATGCCGCTGGTCCGCGGCGGCACCGCGGCGTTGTTGATCAAGGACTACGGCCGGCTGCCACCGCTCTGGGCGATCACCCTGCTCGACCAGTTGCTGCAGGCGCTGGCGGCCGTCCATGCGGTCGGCCTGGTGCATCGCGACGTGAAGCCGAGCAACTTGCTGCTGGAGGCGACCGGGCGGGACCGGCCGCTGCTCCGGCTGACCGACTTCGGCATCGCGGCGGCGGTCGACGACCCGCGGCTGACCCGGGTCGGCGAGGTGATCGGCACCCCGGGCTACCTGTCCCCGGAGGCGGCGTACGGCGCCGATCCGGACCCGCGGCAGGACCTCTACGCGGCCGGCCTGGTCGCTCTCGAACTGCTCACCGGCCGGAAGTCCGGCTCCCGGCCCGAGCTCCCGGCCGACCTGCAGGCCGGCCCGCTCGGGCCGCTGCTGGGCCGGCTGCTGGCGCCGAACCCGGCCGACCGGATCGGCTCCGCCGAGCAGGCCCGGGCCGAGCTCGCCACGGTCAGGTGGTGGGGCGATCCGGGCGCCGAGATCGAGGTGTTCGACCACCTGCCGGCCCTGCCGCCGGGCTGGCATCCGGACGGGCCGGAGACCCGGGCCCGGCCGCTGCCCTCCGGTACGTCGGCCGGCTCTGCCGCCAGCGCGACCGGGCCGGCCCCGCAGCCACCGCAACTCGCGCCCGCGCAGCCGTCGACCAAGCCCGATCCCGTCCCGTACCAGCCGGTGGGGGACGAGGCGGCGACCGTGTCCCGGACCGCGCTGGCCCCGGAGCGGCGCCGGCGGCTGACCGGGATCGCGGTCGGTGCGGTCGGGCTCGGCGTGGTCTGCCTCGTCGTCGCCCTGGTGTTGCTGCTGACCTGAGCGGCGGATTCTCGTACGCTGGGGTCCGTTCACTGATGCAAACGGAGGTCGGTTCATGGCGGCACCGGACGAGGTGGAGCGAGCCCGCACCGAGCAGACCAGGCTGTACGGCGACACGCTGCAGCGACTGGTCGGGCGCTACTGCGCCGCGCTCGGGCTGAGCCAGGGCAAGCTGGCCGAACTGCTCGGGGTCTCCGCGCCGATGCTGTCCCAGTTGATCAACGGGCACCGGGTGAAGCTGGCCAACCCGGCCAGCGGGGAGCGGCTGCGGCTGCTGCACGAGGCCGTGATCGACGTCGAACTGGGCCGGCTCACGCCCGCGGAGGCGATGACCCAGGTCACCGAGGACCGCTCCGGCGACGTGCTCACCTCCCGTACCCGGTCGGTGTCGCGGAACACCGTCCGCCAGGTGCAGGAGGTGTTCCGGCTGGCCGCCGGCGCCGACGAGTACGCGGCCGTGGCGGCCCAGATCCGGGACCGGCATCCGGCGGTCGCCGACCTGCTGCTCGCCTACGGGGTGTCCCGGACCGACGACGCGCTGCGCCACTTCGCCAAGATCACCGAGCCCTGAGCCCGAACGCTCCCTGAGCCTGTCGAAGGGCTGGCCCGATGTGGCTGGCCCAACGACCAAGATCACCGGGTCCTGAGCCCGAACGCTCCCTGAGCCTGTCGAAGGGCGGGCCCGATGTGGCTGGCCCAACGACCAAGATCACCGGGTCCTGAGCCCGAACGCTCCCTGAGCCTGTCGAAGGGCGGGCCCGATGTGGCTGGCCCAACGACCAAGATCACCGGGTCCTGAGCCCGAACGCTCCCTGAGCCTGTCGAAGGGCTGGCCCGATGTGGCTTGGCCCTTCGACAAGCTCAGGGAGCTTGGTGATGCGTCGCGGTCAGTGGCGGCGGAGCCAGACCAGGAGTCCGGTGCCGCCGCCGACCAGGGCTACCGCGCCGGTGACCAGGGCCGCGGTGAGCGCGACCGGCGGGCCGGGCTTGCCGTCGTCGGCCGTACCGTCCGTACCGTCACCCGAGCCGCCGTTGCCCGGCTGCCCGTCGGCCGGCGGGTCCGAGACCGGCGGCTCGGCGGACTCACTCGCCGAGGGCTCGCTCGAGGGCGTCTCGGACGGCGTGGGTTCCGGGGTCGGCGTCTCGGCCGGCGGGGGAGCGTCGTTGGCGTACTGGGGCGCTCCGTTCGGCGTACCGATCACTCCGACGGTCAGCGTCATCGGCAGTGCGAAGGCGGGCTCGTCCTCGGCCTCGCGGTCCAGCTGGACGGTGACGTAGAACTCGCCGGCCAGGGCGTTGTTCTGCTCGTCGTCACCGGAGCCGTCCCGGTTGGCCCACCGGACCTCCTTGGACTGCGCGCCCACCTCGTTGCCGTCCCGGGTGACGATCGAGGTGTCACCGGCCGGGCCGCCCTTGCCGAAGATCGCCCTCGCCGGGCCGCCGTACGGCGACAGGATGTCGACCGAGTAGCGCCGCGCTCCGCGGGAGACCCACTGGTCGGCCTTGGCCAGCTTGGCGATCTGGCCCAGCACCTGGATCCGCTGACCCCAGTCCGCCTTCACCTTGAAGGTCTGGATCTCGCCGGGCATCACGTCGACCCGGTACGTGCCCGAGGTGATCGTCGGGGCGTCGGCGAACGAGCTGCCGGGCTGGATGGCCTTCGGGCTGCGCGGGGCCATCGACTGCCAGTGCGGGTCGTCGACCTCCGCCGGCAGCCCGGCCCGGGTCGCGACCGGCGGCTCCTCGTCCACCCGCAGCTGGAACTTCTGTCCGGCCAGGCTGTCCGAGAAGTCCGTGAAGCCCACCTGGAGCAGGAACTCGGTGGCTGCGTTGCAGTCCTTGTTGCTCTTCGTGTGGCTGGTCACGACCCCAGTCAGCAGATTCCTGGAGTGCTTGCCGCCGATCGCCGACGGATAGGCGAACCCGCAGGTCTCGTCCAGGTCCTCCGGCAACACGAGCTTCATGGCGAGCTGCGTCCTGGAGGACGGCGCCTGCAGGCTTGCGCCGATCCAGAAGGTGGACTGCGCCATGGTGCGCTTGAGCCGGTAGTACTTGACCGCCTCCGCCTCGGTCGGCAGCTTGTCCAGCCAGGAGCCCGGGCCGAAGTCCGGCGCGGTGGCCGGCTCGTCGCTGCCGGTGATCGGGGTGCCGCCGAGCCGGAACGGGCGGAAGGCCCGGGTGGACAGCCGGCTCAGGCTCTCCTCCAACTCCTCGGTGTCGTCGGCGTCGTAGTAGTCGCCGTTGCCCTTGTCAGCCACGCAGCGCAGCTGCTGCTCGGCCTTGCCGGACACGTTGAACCCGACGACGTCGATCTTCAGGTCGATCCCGGCGTCGGCGATCTTCTGGGCGACCGGACACGGATCGGGCACGCAGGTCTCCTCGCCGTCGGAGACCAGCAGGATGGTCCGCTGCCCCTCGGTGCCGAGGTCCTTCGCCGCCTGCTCCAGCGAGTACGCGATCGGCGTCTCGCCGTACGGCTTGTACTTCCCGATCGCCGCCTTCAGCTTGGCCTGGTTGCCGGTCCCGATCGGCACCACCAGCTGGGTGTCCTGGCAGGCGCCCTTGTCCTTGCGGTCGAACACCGTCGCCCCGTAGACCCGCATGCCCACCTGGGCGTCGTCCGGCAGCGCGTCGACCACTCCGGTCAGCGCCGTCTTCGCGGCCTCGATCTTGGTCTTGCCGTCGCCGGCCTTCTCCTTCATCGACCCGGACGAGTCGAGGACGAGCAGCAACTTGCCGTTGCCGTCCTCGGCCGCGGCCGGTGCTGTCCCGGCGATGGTCAGGGTCAGCAGGACCAGCCCACTGAGGGCCGCGGCGGCGAGCCGCCGGAGTCGTGATCGCTTGTTCATGTCGTCCTCCCCGCGATCGGCATTTACGAGTGCAAATCTGTCTTTACTATTGCAAACGTGCGGGTCATTGGCAAGCGCACGCCTCGGTCCGATCGGGCCGGGCGAGCATCGCACACCGACCTGGTCCGATCCAACGGTCGGCGGCTTTCGCTCCACCTCGAGTGGACGGAAAGGGCAGCCGGAACGCGCCAGAGTTGCCCTTTCCGTCCACTCAGTGGGTACGGCGGTCGAAGAGGGTGCACCACTCGGCGTTGAAGGACGGTGCGGGTCCGGTGTAGCCGCGTCGGCGCAACTGATCATGGACGACCTGCACCAGGCCGCGCGGGTCACGCATCCGGGCCGCGGTCACCCTGATCACGGCGTAGCCGGCGGCGATGAGTTCCTCCATCCGCTCGATGTCGACGCTCCACTGCCAGCCGTCGGTGCGGTGCTGCTCGCCCTCGTACTCGACGGCGACCCGGAAGTCGTCGTACAGCAGATCGACCTCGGCGATCCGGTGAACGTCATCGCCGACAGCAACGTTGCAGCGCGGTTCCGGGAGGCCGGTCAGGGTCAGCAGCAGTCGGAGCTCGGACTCCTTGGGGGAGCGGACTTTCGAGCGGGTCAGCTCTGCAGCCCTCCGTGCCGTACGGCAGCCTCGGCTGGAAGCGGCCTCAGCGGCGGCTGCAAGGTCGGGACCGGTCGCCCGACCGAGGCGCACCAGCCAATCCGCGGCGGCGACCGCTTCGATCAGATCCAGTTCGCGGCAGGCGTCGATCCAGGCGGACACCGGTCGGGCGACTCGCTGGGTCCGCTCCGGGAGGCGGCGGGTGCGCGTCAGGCGAACTCCCGCGGTGCGCCGGCGCAGTGCGGTCTCGGTCGCCAGTCGGATCGGCGTCGCACTCCCGACCGAGACGCCGAAGAGGTGAAGGGCCGTGACACCGGTGATCACTGCGTCGGCCGGGCCCATGAGGAGCGCTGCGGCACAGCGATCGGGCAGCGTCGGTTCGGCGTCCGCCGGCAGATAGACGCCGCGCAGCACCCGCTGGTATCGCAGTCCTCGCGGTCGTCGTCCGTGCGCCTTCTCCTGTCGGGCGAGGAGCAGTGGTGCCCGCTGATCGGCCGTGGTCATTCCCGGTTCGTCCGCTCAGTCGAGGCCAGGGCCGAAGAGCGGCTGCGCCTCGGGCGCCATCGAGTAGTCGGGCTGCCAGGGCATCCGGCCGTCCGGATCAGGCCAGACGAGCTGAAGGGCCCGATCGGCGTGACCGTAGACGGCGGCGACCACGCCAAGCTCGCTCAGATCGGTCATGTCGACCGCTGTCACCGTCAATCCGTTGCCGATCACGCGTTCCAGCCGGTCGCCGGGGCGGATGATCTCGCCCCCGAGCAGTCGCTCCGCAACCTGGTTGAGCAGACTCTGCGCCAGCCTGGCCGGGAGGCCGAAGATCGCCAGCTCGGGGTTGCCGGTCGTCGTCAGCCCGACGGTGTAGGCGAATCCGGGCCCTGAATCGCCGGGGTCCGGCTCGACAGCGACGACCGACCAGCCGCATTCGTCGATCTTCGTCAGGACATCGAGCAGGTACGAGTCGATATCAAAGGTTGGCATCGGCACCACCTCCGTGATGGGAATCTGTATTCGAATCATGGCGAAGGGCTCTGACAGTCCCGTGTCATGGGGCCAATGCGTTCTCCACCGATAGGGGTGCCCTGCTCATCGAGTGGACGCTCATGGCAACTCCGCGACGATTTCGCTGCCCTTTCCGTCCAGTCGGTTCGATCCGGGCCGTCACGCGGTGTGAGCGTTCGGCGGGCGCCGCGGCTCAGGGGCCGAAGGCCCGGCCGACCAGTGCGGAGCGGCTGCGGAGGCCCGTCTTGTCGAAGATCGACCGCAGGTGATCCTGCACGGTGTGTTCGGAGAGGTACAGCCGTGCCGCGAGGTCGCGGGTGTCCGGGCCGCCGCCGAGGGTGATCAACAACTGGCGCTCCCGCGGGCTGAGCCCGTACGACCTCCCGAACACCTCGGCCCGGGCGGCCGGCCCGGTGCGCTCGATGCTGACGGCCAGGTCGCCGTCGCCGCCGGCCGGCTGGTCGGGGCCGATCCGGGCCGCCCGCAGGGTGACCCAGCGACCGGCGTCGAGGTGGACCCGGGCGACCGCGGGGTGGTCGTCGACGGCGGCCTCCCGGGCGAGCAGTTGCGCCGCGACGTTGTAGGCGCCGGCGGGAATCGGGGCGTCGTCGCGCGCCGGGGGCACCAGCAACCGGAGCGCGGCGGAGGTCGGTGCGGTCTGCGCCCGTACCGAAAGATCCGGGCCGAGCAGCAAGATCATCGGGCCGCCCTCGAAGGCGGGGCCGTCGGCGGTGAAGCTCAGCGCCACGGCCCGGCGCAGCGCCCGGGCGAGCGGTCCCGCCAGCCTGGCAAGAAACGAGATCTCGCCCGGTTCGAACCGCCCGCCGGCCCGCCACAGATCGAGGAATCCCCAGCAGCCATGGCGATCCCGGAAGACAGCAGACAGGACGTCGTCGATCCCGTACTGGCTGAGGAGTTCGCGCCAGAACCGGCTCCGGTCGAGGTTCCCCTCGGTGACCTGCCAGAGGCCGGCGGCCGCTCCGGCCAGCTGGGTCCAGCGGTTCACCGGCGTCAGGTACTTGAGCCGGATCGCGGTCGGCAGCTCCGGCAGACACGGGACATCGGCCAGTGGGGACCCGCCGACCTCGGTCTCCGGATCGGTGATCAGCCAGGCGTACGCATCGAAACCGATCACCGTACGGAGCTGAGCCAGCACCTCGAGCCGGAGCTCCCGGGCGTTCAGCCGCGCGGCACAGATCCGTTCGATCCGTTCCGTGGTCCGGGCCCACCGCGGCGTCGTCGCCACCCGTCGAGCGTACGTCCGGAACATCCCGGAAATCGCGGATAGTGCCGGATCGCCGGTCGCCCTACGGTCGAGTCGACGGCCGCGGTCCGCGGCACCGAAGGAGCAGACCATGATCACGTTGCAGATCGAACACCGGATCAGCGACTACCCGACCTGGCGCCGGGCGTTCGACCGCTTCCGGGATGTACGGGACCGGTCCGGGGTCCTCGCCGACCGCGTCCGGAGCCCGATCGACGACCCGCTGTCGCTGATCATCGAGCTGGACTTCGCCACCGCCGACCAGGCAGCGGGGTTCCGCGACTTCCTGATCGGCAAGGTCTGGTCGTCGGCGGACACGGCGCCGGCGCTGGTCGGTGCCCCGGTCACCCGGCTGCTGCGCCGGCCCGAGGATCCGGCCGGGACCTGACCGGGGCGGTCGGGGCGACCGGGCGGGTGGGCCTGTCGCAAAGGTCCCCCGCTGTGGGGGAAAAGTGCCGTCAGCGGCCGTTCGTGGTCACAGCGGGGGACATCTGCGACACAGCGCCACCGCCGGGTCGGAATAAGGTAGTCGCCGTGAACCTCTCCCCACGGCGGCCGGAATGACGGTCGCGGTCCGCGTCATTCCCTGCCTCGACGTCCACGGCGGACGCGTGGTCAAGGGCGTCAACTTCGTCGACCTGCGTGATGCCGGCGACCCGGTCGAACTGGGTTCGGTGTACGACGCCGAGGGCGCCGACGAGCTGACCTTCCTCGACATCTCCGCGTCGGTCGAAGGTCGCGAGACGACCCTCGAGGTGGTCCGGCGGACGGCCGAGACGGTGTTCATCCCGCTCACCGTCGGCGGCGGGGTCAGCTCGGTCGCCGACGTCGACACCCTGCTCCGGGCGGGGGCCGACAAGGTGGCGATCAACACCGGGGCGATCCACCGGCCCGAGGTGATCGGGGAGATCACCCGCCGGTTCGGCAACCAGGTGCTGGTGCTGTCGGTCGACGCCCGCCGCTCGCCGGACCAGCCGTCCGGCTTCGAGGTGACCACCCACGGCGGCCGGAAGAGCGCCGGGCTGGACGCGATCGAGTGGGCCCGCCGCGGCGTCGACCTCGGCGTGGGGGAGATCCTGCTGAACTCGATGGACGCCGACGGGACCACGTCCGGGTTCGACCTGGACATGATCGCCGCGGTACGGGCAGCGGTCGACGTCCCGTTGATCGCCTCCGGCGGTGCCGGCCGGGCCGAGGACTTCCCGCCCGCCGTGGACGCCGGCGCCGACGCGGTGCTCGCGGCCAGCGTGTTCCACTTCGGTACGCTGCGGATCGCCGACGTGAAGGCGGCCCTCGCCGCCGCCGGCTACCCGGTTCGGACAGCCGTCGGCGCCGGAGGAGGACCCGCAGCATGAGCCGCCGCGTCTGGCTGCCCTTCAAGGATCTCGCCGAGGCCGAACGCCGGCTCGGCGGCATCCCGGACGGGCTCGAGGTCGACTGCTTCCCCGGCGACGGGGAGTGGCCGGACTCCATCGCCGAGGTGGAGTTCTACGTGCTCTCCAAGGCGCCCAAGGAGGCCTTCTCCCGGGCATCGGAGATGAAGAGCCTCAAGATCGCCCAGATCCTCTACGCCGGGTACGAGGGCGTCCTGCCGCACGTGCCCGCGGGCGTCACGCTGTGCAACGGCGGCGGCATCCACGACACGGCGACGTCGGAGATGGCGATCGCGCTGGCGCTGGCCAACGGCCGGCATCTGGACGAGTTCGCGCGCAACCAGGCCGAGGGCCTGTGGCGGGGGCGGATGGGCGTCGGGCTGGCCGATCAGCGAGTTCTGATCCTCGGCTACGGCCGGATCGGCGCGGCCATCGAGCGGCGGCTGGCCGGCTTCGAGGTCGCCTCGGTGACCCGGGTCGCCCGCCGAGCTCGTACCGAACCTGTGGTGCGGCCGGTCGACCGGCTGCCGGACCTGCTGCCGGAGGCGGACATCGTGTTCGTCATCGCGCCGCTGACGCCCGAGACCGAGGGCCTGATCGACGCCGCGGCGCTGAAGCTGCTGCCGGACAACGCGCTGGTGGTCAACATCGCGCGCGGCCGGCTGATCGACACCGACGCGCTGGTGGCCGAGACCAGCACCGGCCGGATCCGCGCCGCGCTCGACGTGACCGATCCCGAGCCGCTGCCGTCGGACCATCCGCTCTGGCGGATTCCCGGGGTCACGGTCGTGCCGCACGTCGGCGGCGCCAGCACGGCGGGGGAGCCCCGCGCCGACCGCTTTCTCGCCGCGCAACTGCGCCGGTTCGCCGCCGGCGAGGAACTGGAGAACATGATCAATGGCTGACTGTGTCTTCTGCAAGATCATCAGCGGTGAGTTCCCGTCCCGCCGGGTGTACGAGGACGATCACGCGATCGCCTTCCTCGACCTGCAGCCGTGGCACCGCGGGCACACCCTGGTGGTGCCGCGCGAGCACGTGACCAGCGTCGTCGAGGGCTCGCCGGTGATGGCCGAGCTCGGCCCGGCGATCGACACCTGTGCCCGGCTGCTGGTGGACCGGCTCGGCGCCGACGGGCTCAACCTGTCCTCGTCGGCCGGTGCGGTCGCCGGCCAGGAGGTGTTCCACCTGCACGTCCACCTGATCCCGCGCTACGCCGACGCCCCCGGCCTGCGCAATCTGATCAACCCGCAGCCGGCCGAGCCGGCCGAACTGGACGCCGTGCTGGCGCAGATCAACGGAGCGGCATGACCTTGACCAAGGACCGGGAGACGATCACGCGGCGAGTCACCGGCCGGAGCCTCGGCCGGTTGGCGGTCGAACTGCTGCCGCCGTTCGTCGTGGCGCTGGTGATCTTGCCCTTCGTGATCTCCTTCGACGGCAGCTACTTCCCCTGGGACCCGCAGACGATCGACCTGCAGGTGTACGTCTATGCGGTGAAGGACCTGCTGGCCGGCAAGGACATCTTCGCCACCACGACACCCGGCTGGGGCCTCTACTTCATCTATCCGCCGATCGCGGCGATCCTGATGATCCCGCTCGCCTTCGGCCCGTACGTGATGTGGCAGGTGCTCTGGACCCTCGGCCTGGTGGCGGCCCAGCAGACCGTGCTGCGGCGCTGCGGGGTGCCGCGCGGCTGGAAGCTCGCGGTGATCGGGATCGTCGTCGTGCTCGCGGTCGAGCCGATCCGGACCACCTTGGGCTACGGCCAGGTGAACACGCTGCTGATGGCGCTGGTGATCATGGACCTGCTGCCGGACCGGCCGGGGGAGCGGCGGCTGCTGCCGCGCGGCATTCTGATCGGCCTGGCCGCGGCGATCAAGCTCACCCCGGCGCTGTTCGTGATCTTCGCGCTGCTGATCGGGAAGCGGCGGACGGCGATCACCGCCATGATCAGCTTCGCCGTGCTGACCGTCATCGGCGCGATCTTCCTCTGGCCGCAGACCGTGTCCTTCTTCGGTGGCCTGCTCGTCGGCGACACCCGGACCGCGTCTCCGCTCTATGTCGGCAATCAGGCGCTGTCGGGGGTGTTCTTCCGGGTGCTCGGGGATTCCCGGGCGATCACCCTGGCCGGGCTGGCGATCGGCGGGCTGATCGCGCTGATCGGGACCGCGGTCGCGGCGCAGTGGTGGCGCCGCCGGCAGTACGCGTTCGCGGTCGGCATCGTCGGGCTGTGCACCTGCCTGGCCTCGCCGCTGTCCTGGACCCATCACTACGTCTGGATCCTGCCGCTGGCGGTGGCGGTGGCGCTGCGGGTGCAGCGGCCGGTGCCGTTGGAGCCGCTGCCGCTCTGGACCAAGATCATCGGTGGCGCCTGGGTGGTCTGGGTCTGCGCCTGCCCGGCCCTCGCCCTGCTGCCGTACGGTCAGGGCAAGGAGCTCGGCTATTCCGTGCTGCAGGACTTCGTCGGTCTGTTCGGACCTGTGCTCGGCTCGGTCATGATCGTCGCCCTTGCGGTCACCGAACTGCGCCGCAACCTGGTCGGGACCACCGGGAAGCACGCGGTCACCGGGGCGTAGATTACGGCGCTATGACCACCGATACGACCCCCACCCCGGACATCAAACCGCGCTCCCGCGCGGTGACCGACGGCCTCGAGGCCACGGCGGCCCGCGGCATGCTGCGCGCGGTCGGGATGGGCGATGAGGACTTCGCGAAGCCGCAGATCGGCGTCGCGTCCAGCTGGAACGAGATCACCCCCTGCAACCTGTCCCTGGACCGGCTCGCCAAGGCGGTCAAGGACGGCGTGCACGCCTCCGGCGGCTATCCGCTGGAGTTCGGCACCATCTCGGTGTCGGACGGGATCTCGATGGGCCACGTCGGGATGCACTATTCGCTGGTCAGCCGGGAGATCATCGCCGACTCCGTCGAGACCGTGATGGAGGCCGAGCGGCTGGACGGCTCGGTGCTGCTGGCCGGCTGCGACAAGTCGCTGCCCGGCATGCTGATGGCCGCGGCGCGGCTGGACCTGTCCTCGGTGTTCCTCTACGCCGGCTCGATCATGCCGGGCCGGGTCGGCGACAAGGACGTGACGATCATCGACGCGTTCGAGGCGGTCGGCGCCTGCGTCCGCGGCCTGATCACCCGCGAAGAGGTCACCGAGATCGAGAAGGCGATCTGTCCGGGCGAGGGCGCCTGCGGCGGCATGTACACGGCGAACACGATGGCCAGCGCGGCCGAGGCGCTGGGCATGTCGCTGCCCGGCTCGGCCTCCCCGCCGGCGGTGGCGCGCCGTCGCGACACGTACGCCCGGCAGAGCGGCGAGGCCGTGGTCGAGTTGCTCCGGCGCGGCATCACGGCGCGGCAGATCATGACCAAGGAGGCGTTCGAGAACGCGATCGCCGTGGTGATGGCGTTCGGCGGTTCCACCAACGCGGTGCTGCACCTGCTCGCGATCGCCAACGAGGCCGAGGTCGAGCTGAGCCTGGACGACTTCGTCCGGGTCGGCAAGAAGGTGCCGCACCTGGGCGACCTGAAGCCGTTCGGCCGGTACGTGATGAACGACGTCGACCGGGTCGGCGGCGTGCCGGTCGTGATGCGGGCCCTGCTCGACGCCGGCCTGCTGCACGGCGACTGCCTCACCGTGACCGGCAAGACGATGGCCGAGAACCTGGCCGAGATCAACCCGCCGGACATCGACGGCACCATCGTCCGGGCGCTGTCCGAGCCGATGCACCCGACCGGCGGGATCACGATCCTGAGCGGGTCGCTGGCACCCGAGGGCGCCGTGGTGAAGAGCGCCGGCTTCGACACCGAGGTGATCACCGGGACCGCGCGGGTGTTCGACGGCGAGCGGGCCGCGATGGACGCGCTGGAGGACGGCACGATCACCGCCGGCGACGTCGTGGTGATCAGGTACGAGGGCCCGAAGGGCGGTCCCGGTATGCGCGAGATGCTGGCGATCACCGGCGCGATCAAGGGCGCCGGCCTCGGCAAGGACGTCATGTTGATCACCGACGGGCGCTTCTCCGGCGGCACCACCGGCCTCTGCGTCGGGCACATCGCGCCCGAGGCGACCGAGGGCGGCCCGATCGCGCTGGTCGAGAACGGCGACAAGATCACCCTCGACGTGGCCCACGGCACCCTGGACGTGGACCTCTCCGCCGAAGAGCTGCAGCGCCGGCGGGAGGCCTGGACCCCGGTCGACCGGCCGGCTCCGCGCGGCGTCCTGGCCAAGTACGCCAAGCTCGTCCAGTCGGCCAACGTCGGCGCCATCTGCACCTGATCATGGAACCGGCCGGCATCGTGGTGACCGGCGGCGGCCAGGGCATCGGCCGGGCCGTCGTCGACCGCCTGCTCGGCGACGGCCACCGGGTGATCATCATCGAGCTCGACCCGGCGGTCACCGCCTGGGCCGATGATCATCCGGCGGCCGACCGGCTCGGCGTCGTCACCGGCAGCGCGGCGGACCCGGCCGTGACCGAGCGGGCCGCCGACCTGGCCGGTCCGCTGACCGGCTGGGTGAACAACGCCGCCGTGTTCCGGGACGCTTCGGTGCACACCGACCCGCCGGACGCCGTGCTGGACGCGATCACGCTGAACCTCGCGCCGGCCGTGGTCGGCTGCACGACCGCCATCCGCCGGTTCCGGGCCGCCGGCACCCCGGGCGCGATCGTCAACGTGTCCTCCCACCAGGCCCGGCAGCCGGTGCCCGGCGCGACCCCGTACGCGACGGCGAAGGCGGCCGTCGAGGGTCTGACCCGGGCCCTCGCGGTGGAGTACGGCCGGGACGGGATCCGGGTCAACTGCGCCGCCCTCGGCTCGATCACCACCGCCCGCTACGAGCGCTACCTGGCCGACCTCGGCCCCGACGGCGCCGCCGCCACGGAACGGGAGATGGCCGCCATCCACCCGCTCGGCCGGGTCGGCCGCCCCGACGAGGTCGCCGCCACCATCGCCTTCCTGCTCTCGCCCGACTCCGGCTTCATCACCGGCGCCGTCGTCCCGGTCGACGGCGGCCGCACGGTGCTCGCCCGCGACCCCGAGGCCCGCTGACGATCTTGCTCAGAGGATCCGGTCAGGCAACCGGCTCCGCTGCCAGGTCGTCGGTGATCGGCTCGGCCGAGGGGTACGCCTCGTCGGCCTGAGGGGCATCGAGCAGCCGTTCGATCGTTTGCCGGATCTCGGCGGTGTGGTCGTAGATCTCGTCGAGCGACGAGATCGGCACTCGGCGCTCGACCTTGTTGGCGTCGAACAGCCCGAGATACTTCTGGCGGCGATTGAAATGAAGGCGCGCGATCGTCTTGCGGTTGTTGTCGTCGAGCAAGATCGCGCAATAGCTCTTCGAATCCCGGTACACGATCCGAATCGGCTTCACGTCGCTGCACGCGATCGCACGCACGATGTGGAACGCCTCAAGTTCCTCGAGCGTCGTGGCGATCTCATCGGCAACCTTGTCCGGCCCGTCGGCTGCCGACCCCGCGGCGGGCAGCTCCGGCGTCGTGTCCGGCATGGTCGCCGGAGTCGTCGCGCCGAGCGCGGTCGTGAGCCGGTCGTTGACCTGCTCATTCAGGAATTGCGCCGATGCTTTCGCGACGAGCGGTGTGAACTGTTCCCGTACCCGCTGGGTGAAGCTTCCGTCGTAGACGCGGGTCGTGAGGAGTCGTACCCAATCTTCTTCGGGCTCCCGGAACTGGCTGGACAACACCCGCTTGATCTGGCCGATGTATTTGAGCTGCCCCGCCGAACTGATGATCGACTCGAGGTCGAAGGTGCCTTTGGAGAGCTTGTGCAATTCCGGGATCAGCGTCGGATCGACATCCGAGAGGTCGAGCACCAGGAACGGCTTGGAGTCCATCTTGTTCGGCGCATCGAGATCGGTGAAGAACTGGTAGACCTCGCCGTTGGTGAGGACGGCGATGCGGGCGTTCGTCACGGAGAAGTACCGGAACAACTGGGACGAGTGCTCGGGGCGAAGTGAATCGCCGACCTTCTTGCATTCGACGAGGATCTGAATCACGCCGTCGTGGACGATGGCGTAATCGATCTTCTCGCCCTTCTTGATGCCGACGTCCGCCGTGAACTCGGGCACGACTTCGACCGGATCGAAGACGTCGTAGCCAAGCACGGTCGAGATGAAAGGCATGACAAAGGCGTTCTTCGTCGCCTCTTCCGTCGGAATCGTCGCCTTCTGCTGCCTGACCTTGGCGGCGAGCGCCATGACCCGGTCCAAGAGCTCCATGTGTTTCCCCCAGTGCGCGCAGGACCGGCATTGGTCCTCGGCGAGCATCGCAGCGGATTCCGATTCCGGGGCAGAACAGGGGTGAGGGATATCGAGTTGTGACCTATCGCCGAGTGGACGCGTTGACCTCGAATTTCGGCTGTTTGCCGGTCAACGCGTCCACTCGGCGACGGGACGGCTCAGGGGGTGAGGCTGAGGAGCGTCTTGTTGGAGGACGTACGGACTTCGATGGAGGCGATCTCGCTGATCGGGTACGAGGTGGCGGCGGGGAAGCGGGCGTCCTGGCCGGGCTTGACCCGCCAGGCTCCGATCTGTTCCTCGGAGCCGTCCTTGGCGACGACGATCAGCAGGTAGACGCCGCTCTTGTTGTAGCCGGGCCGCTTCTCGTACATGCAGTGCATGTCGACCTTCGTGCCCCAGTCGACCTGCTCCAGCCCAATGGTGGCCCAGACCGGGGCCTTGCTGACCGGGCTCATCGTGGCGGTCGGGATGGCCACCGGTTCGTCGCCGATGGTGGGGCGGAAGGCGAGCATGATCACCAGGGCCAGGCAGGCGGCCGCGGCCAGTACGGCCGATCCGATGGTGATCACCCGGCGGCGGAGCCGTTCGCGGCGGACCCGGTCGAGCAGCTTCGGCAGCAGGTCGTCCGGCGGGGGATCCGGCCGTTCGCCGTCGGCCGGCAGCAGCGAGGGCGGCACCTGGGACAGCAGTCCGGGCATGCCGGCCAATTCCCGGACCGCATTCGCGCAGTCCGGACATCCCCGCAGATGCTGTTCGTACTCCTGTCGGTCCTTCGGCGACAGTGCGCCGAGGACGTAGGCGGCGTCGTACGACGCGAACCTGTCCTGTGGCATCACTCGGTCACCCCCATCTCCTCCAACGCGAGCCGCAAGGCTCGCAGCGCATAGTGCAATCGGGACTTGACCGTGCCCTCCGGTACCCCGATCCGGTGCGCCGCCTCCGCGACCGAATGGCCGCGGTAGTGGCACTCGACGACCACTTCGCGGTGGGCCGGCGAGAGCCGTTCCAACGCCTCGGCGATGCTGAACACCAGCATGGACCGCTCGGCCTCGTCGTCGGCCACGGCATACCGCCCGGTGCCCGGCAGTTCGGCGACCGGCACCTCGCTGCGGGCCCGTACGGTGCGCCACTCGTCGATCACGATCCGCTTGGCCACCGTGAACAACCAGGACCGCGCCGAGTCGGCGTCCAGCACCTCGGGGTGCCGCCAGGCCCGCAGCATCGTCTCCTGGACGACGTCCTCGGCCCGGGCCCGGTCGCCGCCGGTCAGCCGCAACGCGTACCACCAGAGCGCGGCCGCATGATCATCATGCAGCCGGCGCATCAGCTCCGCCTGGCCGTCCGGCACCCGTCACCCCATGCTGTTCGCTCTGGTACGGGATCGTAGCCAGGCCACCAGCAGCACGACACCGCCGACGGCCGCCACGATCTCCGACCCGGCGGCCAGCACGGCCTGCGCGTCCCAGGTCTGCTCCTGGACTCCGAACAGGCCGACGGTCGCCGAGATCAGGTACGCGGCGAAGGTGGCCGCCCCGAAGCCGGCCGCGACGAACGCGAGGAACCAGTGCCGGATGATCAACAACCCGACCCCGATGATCAACCCGGCCACCACGTTGACCAGGAACAGCGGGCCGATCACCGGAATGTCGGAGAACCCGTCCAGGTAGAGCACCAGGTGGATGTCGGCCGACAGCAGCACGGCGGCTGCCACCAGGCCCCGGACGACCTGCAGCGCCGGCGTGGCCTCGGCGGTCACCACCGACCGTGCCTCCGACTGCCGCCGCGTCGCAACGGACTCGCTCATCTCGAACCTCCCAGGGACGTTTCGACACCGAGGGATACGGATCCGACCGCCCCGGCGTTCAATCGCGGGCTCAAAAGATTTCGCGGTACGGGTGAACCGAGGCGAGCCGGCTCCCGTAGTGATGGTTGTCCCTCGACCCCCAGCTCGACCACGAGAAAGGGCACGACCATGGAGTTCAGCACGCATCCGTCCCGCCGTCAGATGATTGTCGGAGTCGGCGCCGGCGCGCTCGCCCTGGCCGGTTGCAGTCCCACCACCACCGAGTCCGGTACGCCCGGCGGCCCGGCGAGTCAGCCCGCGGACGGCCCGTCGTCCGGCGAGCCCAAGGAGGGCACCACGCTGACCGCGTTGGATCAGGTCAAGGTCGGCGAAGCCGTCCTGGTGAAGGCCGACGGTGCCGAGATCCTGGTCTGCCGGCACTCCGACCAGGAGGCGGTCGCGTACAGCGCGATCTGCACGCACAAGGGCTGCACGGTGGAGCCGAGCGGCCAGGAGTTGGTCTGCCCGTGCCACCAGTCGAAGTTCAGCCCGTCCGACGGCGCGGTGCTCGGCGGCCCGGCCGAGGCACCGCTGACCAAGATCGACGTCCACGTGAAGTCGGGACAGGTCGTCACCGGCTCCGCGTAGGCCGCGTTTGTCACACTCGAAGGATGAGGGGGAGCTGGCCCGCCGCGCTGCTGCTGGTCGCGGCCTGCGCGGCCCCGGCGCCGGGCCCCTCGCCGGAGTCGACCCCGAGTCCGCTCGACCGCAGCACCGCTCGGCCGGCACCGACCTCGAGCCAACCCCCGAGCCCGGCTCGACCGCGGTACCAGGTGCCGGTCGTGCTGGCCGTACACGCCACCCATCCGATCCTCGACGCTGAGCTCGCGGCGGCGCGCGCCGTCGTCGAGGGCCGGGCGGATCGGCTCACGGCGGGCGGGGCGCGGTTCACGGTGGCCGGGCTGGACCGGGTCCGGACCGACCGCTCGGTCGTCGCGGTGGTGCCCGCCACCGCGGTCGACGAGACGGTACGGGTGCTCACGGTCGACGGCCGCCATCCGCTCCGGGACCCGGTCGGCTATCCGCTGACCAGGGTCGCCGACCGGCCGGTCGGCGAGGTCACGACGATCACGATCACCGGCGACCTGATGCTGGCCCGGCAGGTGGCGGCGGCGCACCGGGACGACCCGGCCGCACCCCTGCGCCCGTACGCGAAGCGGCTGGCCGCGGCCGAGCTCACCGTCGGCAACCTCGAGTCGACGCTCTCCACCGACGGCGAGCCGACCCAGGGCGGTGACTCGTTCGGCGCCGACCCGGTGGTGCTGGACGGGCTGAAACTCGCCGGGTTCGACCTGGTCTCGCTGGCCAACAACCACGTCGGCGACTACGGCCGGGCCGCGATGCTGCAGACCTTCCGCGAGCTGGACGCCGCGAAGATCAACTATGTCGGCGCCGGTGCTGATCTTGCCCGGGCCCGCCGGCCGGTGGTGATCACCGACGGTGACGTCCGGATCGGCTTCGTCGGTACGGAATCGATCGGCGAGACGCCGGCCGCCACCAGCACCCGGCCCGGGACCAACCGGCTGGACATGCCGCCGCGGACCGGGCCGCTGGACCGCCGGGCCCTGGACCGGATCGCGGCCGACATCCGCGCGCTCAGCGAACGGGTCGACCTGGTGATCGTGATCCCGCACTGGGGCACCCAGTACACCCACGTCGCGGAGTCGAGCCAGCGCACCGCCGCCCGCGCCTTCGCCGCGGCCGGCGCCGACCTGATCATCGGCGGCCATCCGCACTGGGTCCAGGGCTGGGAGCCGGCCGGCGACGCCACGGTGGTGCATTCGCTCGGCAATTTCGTGTTCGACATGGACTTCCAGACCAAGACCCGGGAGGGCGTGTTCCTGGAGATCGTCGCCTGGGACGGCGAGGTCCGGGCCGTCGAGCCCGTCCCGTACGTCATCGATGACCGGTTCACGCCCCGCCCGGCGAGCCCGGCCCGGGCCCGGTCGATCCTGGCCGACATCGCGGAGCACAGCCGCGGGCCGTACGCGCGTCCTTGATCAACTCCGGCCCAGCCAGGACCACAGTAGCCGGGCCGCCCGGGCGAGTTGATCATCGTCGACAACGGACGGTACGTCGTCGGGGGAGTGGTAGCCGGCGTAGGCGATCTTGCCCAGCCGGACCGCCGGGATCCCCGCCTTCTGGTACGACCAGTGATCGCTGGCCCGGTCCTCGCAGGCCCGGGTGCTGATCTTGGCCGCCCGGCCGGCGTCCCGGAGTTGATCTTGCAGTGCGGTGCCGCGGGACCCGGCCCGACAGACCGGCACCCGGTCGGCCGGGACGCCGACCCGGTCCAGCGAGACCATGCCGCGGATCGCGCTCCGCTCGGCCGTGGACAGTCCGGCCACCAGCTGCCGGGAGCCGAAGTGGTGCAGCGCGTCGCCGTCGCCGCGCGGTTCCTCGGCACCGAACGCGACGAACCGGATCGGCACCTCGGGCGGGTCGAGGCCGGCCAGCCGGGCCAGCTCGAGCAGCACCGCGATGCCGGAGGCGTTGTCCTCGGCGCCGGGCGCCCGGGCGACGGTGTCCAGGTGGGCCCCGATCACCACATGGTCACGGGCCGGATCGAGGCCGGGCGTATCCGCGATCACGTTGGCCGAGGTGCCGGCCCGGACCGGCGTACCCCAGGAGTCCCCGGCCGGCACCTTCACCGCGGTCCGCCGGGTCCGGAACCCGAGCTCGCGGAACCGCTCCTCGACCAGGTCGGCGGCCTCGTGGAACGCCTTCGACGTCGCCTCCCGCGGCCCGATGTCGCCGGCCAGCCGCTGCACGTCGGCGACCATCCGCCGCGCCGAGACCTCGGCCCGAGCCCGGGGCGGCGACGGACTGGGTGAACTCGGCGTCGGGGTTACGCGCGACCGGCTGGGGGTCCCGGACGGCGGGCCGCTGGCAGTCGACGGTCCGGACAGCGTCGGGTCGGGTACGGGCGAGCCGGGATCGGGTGTGCAGCCCACCAGCAGGATGATCATGATCATCCCGGCCGAGGCGAGCGCACCGCGCATGTCCCGGAGCGTAGGCGCGGTCGGCAAACCCATCGGCCGCGGTGTCGGGATTCCTCCACGGGCGGGCGGATTGGCGCGTCTGCCACGAGGCAACGCTGCAACCGTGGAGGAATCCCGACAACGCACCGGTCCGCGGCGGCGTGAGCGGTCCGCCTAGAGTTTGGGGTCCGACCAACGTCGCCAGGGAGCAGCCGATGATCGATTGGACCATGATCACCAGGGCGCCGCGCGCCACGCGGAGCCGCTCGGTCAACGCCGAGAACCCGACCGGCGAGCCGGGCCGGGCGGCGACCGAGGCTTCGGCGCTCGGGCCGTCCAGGAAGGGCCGGCCCGCGATCGGGATCGACGCGGGCGAGTCGGTGACGCTGGCCGACATCGAGGGGCCGGGCACGATCCGGCACATCTGGATGACGTTCCCGGACCGTACCTCCGCGGGGCCGTGGGTGCTCCGCGACCTGGTGCTCCGGATCTGGTGGGACGATGCCGAGGCGCCGGCGGTCGAGGTCCCGCTCGGCGACTTCTTCTGCAACGGCTTCGGCGCCCGGGCCCTGGTCACGTCGGTGCCGATCGTGGTCGCGCCGACCGGCGGGATGAACTGTTACTTCCCGATGCCGTTTCGGCGGAACGCCCGGATCGAGCTCGGCAACGAGCATCCCGGGCGGGTGGACGGGATCTACTACCAGGTCGACTACACGGTGGGCGACGACCTGCCCGACGACACCTCGACCTTCCACGCCCAGTGGCGGCGCAGCAACGGCACCTCGGCGCTCGGCGAGGACCATGTCCTGCTGGACGGGGTGTCCGGCGCCGGGTCGTACGTCGGCAGCTATATCGGGCTGACCGCGCTGGAGCGCTACTGGTGGGGCGAGGGCGAGGTGAAGTTCTACCTGGACGACGACCAGGAACACCCGAGCCAGTGCAGCACCGGGCTGGAGGACTACGCGGGCGGGGCCTGGGCCTTCCAGGACGAGCTGCGCCGCGACCCGCCGCCGAACCCGATCACCTTCAGCGCCCCGTACTGCGGCTACCCGTACTACTCGGCGACGGACGACACCCAGGCCTCCCCGTTCGCGACCGCCACCGCCCAGTCGCACGGGATGTATCGCTGGCACCTGCCCGATCCGGTGATCTTCACCAGCCGGATCCGGGTCACGCTGCAGCAGATCGGGGCCTGGGACCACGGCCTCTTCGAACGCAACGACGACCTGTCGACCGTCGCCTACTGGTACCAGGCCGGCCCGACCGATGCGAACGTACGGAACCCGCTGCCGCCCCGGGAACAGCGCCGCCCCCGCTGACCCGACCAACGTGGTGGTGAGGAATCAGGCCCAGGCGAAGGCCCAGTCGACGACCTTCCGTACGGTCTCGTCCGGGTCGGCGGTCAGTTCGTCGAGCAGCTCGCGCGGGCAGGAACGGTTGGCCGCGACCCAGCCGCGGACCTGGGCGGAGGGATCGGCCGCGAGCCGGCGCAGCACCGCTGCGGACGCCGCCTCGTTCCGGGCGACGCTGCTGCGGACCCCGAGATCGGTGTCCCGGCTCAGCGTGTCGAGGGTCTCGGCCGGAGCCTGCCGCTTGCTCGCGGCGGCCGCGCGGATCGCCGGATCGGGGTTCCGCGCGAGCAGCCGGATCCGGGCCAGCGTGCCGTCGGTGACGGGCGGCATCGGGTGCGCGGCCCGTACCTCCTCCGGACTCAGCTCACAGGTGACCTGGCCCAGGGTGGCCCGCTGTTCCGGCGACAGGAAGCTGATGCACGACACCCCGCCGACTTTACGCAACCGCACCCCTCCTTCCGGTGCGTACCCGCCGCGGAACGCCAAGAAAGTAGGGCATCCGAGCGTCCTTCCGGATGCCAAGACACGATTGACACCGAGAAGCCCCGGAGTAGGGTGAGGGCTATGCGTCCGAGCATTGTCGTACTTCCAAAGCGTGTCGCCTGAGCCGCAAGCTCACCGACACGCTCCCTCGTCTGCCATTCGGCGGCGGGGGTTTTTTCTTGAGTACGGCGGATTCGGCGCGATGATCATGGACGAGACGAGGAGTCATGATGGCTGAGAATGAGGCTGAGGGAGCTCAGCTGACAGGAGCACAGTCGCTCGTGCGGTCGCTGGAGCGGGTCGGCGCGGAGACCGTATTCGGCATCCCGGGCGGTGCGATCCTTCCGGCGTACGACCCGCTCTACGACTCCAAGTTCGTACGTCACATCCTGGTCCGGCATGAGCAGGGCGCGGGCCATGCTGCCGAGGGCTACGCGATGGTGACCGGCAAGGCCGGCGTCTGCATGGCCACCTCCGGCCCGGGCGCGACCAACCTGGTCACGCCGATCGCCGACGCGCACATGGACTCGGTGCCGATGGTGGCGATCACCGGGCAGGTCGCCGGACCGGCGATCGGCACGGACGCCTTCCAGGAGGCCGACATCACCGGCATCACGATGCCGATCACCAAGCACAACTTTCTGGTCCGCAAGCCGGCCGACATCCCCGGTGCGATCGCGTCGGCGTTCCACCTGGCGACGACCGGCCGGCCCGGTCCGGTGCTGGTCGACATCACCAAGGACGCGCTGCAGAGCAAGTCCGGGTTCACCTGGCCGACCGAGATCAACCTGCCCGGCTACCGGCCGGTGACCAAGCCGCACGGCAAGCAGGTCAAGGAAGCCGTGAAGTTGATCACCGAGGCGCGGCGCCCGGTGCTCTACGTCGGCGGCGGTGCCTACAAGGCCGGCGCGTCGAAGGAACTGGCCGCGCTGGTCGAGCTGACCGGGATCCCGGTGGTGACCACGCTGATGGCCCGTGGGGTGTTCCCGGACAGCCACCGGCTGAATATGGGCATGCCCGGCATGCACGGAACCGTCGCGGCCGTGGGAGCCTTGCAGCGCAGCGATCTGCTGATCTCGCTGGGTGCCCGCTTCGACGACCGGGTGACCGGCGAACTGTCCTCGTTCGCGCCCGGCGCCAAGATCATCCACGCCGACATCGATCCGGCGGAGATCTCCAAGAACCGGGTCGCCGACGTGCCGATCGTCGGCGACTGCAAGGAAGTGATCGCGGAACTGACCGCGCTGCTGGCCGCGAACGGCAACCCGCTCCGGATCGACGACTGGGTGTCCTGGCTGGTCGGTGTGAAGGACCGCTACCCGACCGGGTACGACGAGCCGGAGGACGGCTCGCTGTCGCCGCAGGCCGTGATCAAGCGGATCGGCCAGATCGCCGGGCCGGACGCCTACTACGTGGCCGGGGTCGGGCAGCACCAGATGTGGGCGGCGCACTACCTGCCGTTCGAGAAGCCGGGCCACTGGCTCAACTCCGGCGGTCTCGGCACGATGGGCTACTGCGTGCCGGCGGCGATGGGTGCCAAGGCCGGCCGGCCCGATGCGGTGGTCTGGGGGATCGACGGCGACGGCTGCTTCCAGATGACCAACCAGGAGCTCGTCACCTGTGCCGTGGAAGGGATTCCGGTCAAGATCGCGGTGATCAACAACCAGAGCCTGGGCATGGTGCGGCAGTGGCAGACGCTGTTCTACAACTCCCGCTACTCGAACACCGACCTGAAGACCAACCGGGTGCCCGACTTCCAGAAGCTGGCCGAGGCGATGGGCTGTGTCGGGCTGCGGGCCGAGCAGCCGGGCGACGTCGACGCGGTGATCGACAAGGCGATGTCGATCAACGACGCGCCGGTGGTGGTGGAGTTCGTCGTGCACAAGGACGCCATGGTGTGGCCGATGGTCGCCGCCGGCACCAGCAACGACGAGATCAAGGTGGCCCGCGACATGGCCCCGAACTGGGAAGGCGAGGAACTGTGACCACGCACACGCTGAGCGTTCTGGTCGAGAACAAGCCGGGTGTCCTGGCCCGGATCTCCAGCCTTATCTCGCGGCGCGGGTTCAACATCGACTCGCTCGCCGTCGGGCCCACCGAGTTTCCCGAGATGTCCCGGATCACGGTCGTCGTCACCGTCGACGACATGGTCCTCGAGCAACTGACGAAGCAGCTCAACAAGCTGATCGAGGTGCTCAAGATCGTCGAGCTGGACGACGCCGTACGCCGCGAGTTGATCTTGGTCAAGGTGAAGGCGCACGCCGACACCCGCGGCCAGATGATCGAGATCGTCGGACTGTTCGGCGCCAAGGTGGTCGACATCACCGCCGACGCGATGACGATCGAGGCGACCGGCAGCCCGGAGAAGCTGGACGCGCTGCTGAAACTGCTGGAGCCGTACGGGATCCGGGAACTGGTCCAGTCCGGCCTGGTCGCCGTCGGCCGGGGCAGCCGGTCGATCACCGACCGGACGATCCGGTCCGAGCGGCCGAAACCCATCCGAGTAGTGTCTTGACGGCATTCCCCGGGCGCCGAGCCCGAATCACTTGAGGAGATTGAACAACGTGGCAGCAGAGATGTTTTACGACGACGACGCCGACCTGTCGGTGATCCAGGGACGCAACGTCGCGGTCCTCGGGTTCGGCAGCCAGGGGCACGCGCACGCGCTGTCGCTGCGTGACTCCGGCGTCGACGTACGGGTCGGGCTGCAGGAAGGCAGCAAGAGCCGGGCCAAGGCGGAGGCGCAGGGGCTCCGGGTGCTCACCCCGTACGAGGCCTGCGAAGAGGCCGACCTGATCATGGTGCTGACGCCGGATCCGTCGCAGCGCAAGGTGTACGCCGAGGCGATCCAGCCGAACCTGGTTCCGGGCGACGCGCTGTTCTTCAGCCACGGCTTCAACATCCGGTACGGCTACATCAAGCCGCCGGAGGGCGTCGACGTGGCCATGGTCGCGCCGAAGGGCCCGGGCCACCTGGTCCGCCGTGAGTACGCCGAGGGCCGGGGCGTCCCGGTCCTGGTCGCGGTCGAGCAGGACGCGACCGGCAAGGCGTGGGACCTCGCGCTCTCGTACGCGAAGGGGATCGGCGGCCTCCGCGCCGGCGGCATCAAGACCACCTTCACCGAGGAGACCGAGACCGACCTGTTCGGCGAGCAGGCCGTCCTCTGCGGCGGCGCCAGCGCGCTGGTCCAGGCCGGCTACGAGACGCTGATCGAGGCCGGCTACCAGCCGGAGGTCGCGTACTTCGAGTGCCTGCACGAGCTGAAGCTGATCGTCGACCTGATGTACGAGGGCGGCATCGCCAAGCAGCGCTGGAGCGTCTCGGACACCGCCGAGTACGGCGATTACGTGTCCGGCCCGCGGGTCATCGACGCCCGGGTGAAGGAGAACATGAAGGCCGTCCTGACCGACGTCCAGAACGGCGCCTTCGCCAAGCGGTTCATCGATGATCAGGATGCCGGCGGCCCCGAGTTCAAGGAACTGCGGACCAAGGGCGAGCAGCACCCGATCGAGGAGGTCGGGCACAAGCTGCGCGACCTGATGTCCTGGGTGAAGAGCCACGACGACGACTACGTCGAGGGCACCGCGGCTCGCTGAGCCTGAGCAGCACGAAGCGCCGGTCGGAGGGGTTCGCCCTTCCGGCCGGCGCTTTTCCTTTCGGTACGGTCAGCGCGCGCCCTGCAGCGCCTCGGCTCCGGCCCGGGTCCGGGTCTTCGCGGCCAGGGCGATCACGAAGGCGATCGACGCGACCGAGAACGTGATCATCGGCGGTCCGGGGATCATCGCGATCGCCAGGCCGAGCGCGGCCAGCGACGCGACCAGGGCGACGATGCCGAACGGGCGGAGCCGCTCCGCCGGCAGCTGCCGGGTGATCATCCACAGCAGCAACCCGACCGCGAACATGGCCAGGCCCATCGCCAGGCTGATCCCCTGCTGCAGCGACGCCGAGTTGAGCGAGAACGGCCCGACCTGCAGCTGGGACGCGCGCAGCGCCTCGGCCAGCACGGGATCATCCGGCAGGATCAGGCTGAGCACGTCGTGGACGACGCCGGTGAACATCCAGGCGCCCGCACCGACCTTGATCGCCGTGACGTTCATGCTGACCTCGCTTCGCTCGGTGTCACGACGTTCGGCGCGGCGGGCGGGTCCGGCCAGCAGCGGGTGTCGGTGAGCTGGCGCAGGGAGGCGAGCCTGCCGTCCCTGGTGGTGAGCACGTGGGCGAACGGGGCCTCCCACCCGTCGCCGCGGTAGTGGCCGAGCACGACGAGTTCGTCGGGGCCGCCGACGATCGCCCGGTCCGGTTCGCAGCGGAGTTCGTAGCCGGCCGGGATCCGTCCCCACACCTCGGACACGGCGGCCATCCGCCCGTGGTGCTCCCGGGCGGCCGGCAGCGGCAGTCCCGGGCTCAGGGTCAGGACGAAGTCCTCGTCCAGGGAGTCGAGCAGCGCGGCGCCGTCCCGGGTCGCCAGGCTGGTGTAGAAGCGGTCCGCGGCCGGTACGCCGAGCCGAGTGGTGTCCTGCTGATCACCGTTCATGATCATGAACGTACGCCTGCCGGATCTGCGGCGGCAACGCGAGCTTGGTCACACATGCGTGCATCCATGTATGTTTGTGTCCGTGATCACCAACGACAGTGAGGGGCCGCGGGTGCGCCGTACCCAGGCGGAGCGGACCGAGCGGACCAGGAGCAAGCTGCTGGAGTCGGCGGCGCGCGGCTTCTCGACCTACGGGTACGGGAACGTGCGGCTGGACGACATCGCCCGGGACGCCGGCTACACCCGGGGTGCGCTCTATCACCTGTTCGCCAACAAGGACGAGCTCGCCCTCGCCGTGATCGAGTGGGTCCAGCAGACCTGGCAGGCGGAGGTCGGCGCTCCGGCCGGGCAGATCGACGACCCGGCCGAACGGCTGGTCTGGGCCGCCCGGGCGCACGCCCGGTACGTCCGCAAGCACATCGCCGCCGTCCTGCTGAGTCTTCGGGTCGAGTTCGCCGGCCGCGACCATCCGGTGGCCGACGCCCTCGCGCAGGTGATCGGGCCGCTGACCGACGACCTGGCGAAGACGATCACCCTGGGCCGCCGACGGGGGAGCCTGCCGCCCGGCCCGCCGCCCCGGCTGCTGGCGTCGGCGTACATCGGGGTGCTGGAGGGCGTGACCTCCGCCGTGACCGGCCCGCCGCACGACGCCGACCTCACCGAGCGCGCCGTCCGCGGACTGCTCGGCCTGCCGCAGAGCTAGCGCACCGCGAGCAGCGCATCCTGCCAGGCGGGGAGTTCGGCCAGCACGGCCTGAGCGACGGGGAGTTCGCCGACGACGTGGTTGACGTGCTGCCGGGCGTCGTGGTCGTCCAGGTCGACGGCCCAGCGGCCGAGAGACCAGGCCGGCTGCCGGGCGACGGCGAGCGGCAGCATCGCCCGCTCCTCGGCGGACAACCTGATCGAGGCGGCTGCGTCGTAGGCGTCCAGGTAGCGCCGGACCTGGGCGCGGTCCTCCGCCGTCGGCAACGCCCGCCCCGGTTCGAGCAGGACGAAGTAGACCGTCAGCGCGAGGTCGTCGATCCGTGGCCGGACCGCCATGAAGTCGAAGTCCAGAACGGCCGCGAGCCGGCCGTCGTGGAACAGCACGTTGTTGTCCCAGAAGTCGCCGTGCACGAGCTGGGTCAGCTGCCCGGCCCGCAACGGCTGTTCCGCCCGATCGACGGCCTCCAGATGGCGTACCGCCCGGTCGGCGAGCCCGGTCAGCACGGTGTCCCGCCAGCCGCGGATCCGGTCGGCGCCACGCCGGGACGCCTCGAGCGCGACCTCGGAGTGGAGGTGGTTGGCCGCGGTCGCCGTCTCGCCGGCCGCCGGGATCGATGCGTCCCGGAGCGCGTCGTGGAGCCGGGCGAGCACGCCGAACCCGGCCTCCAGCAGCGGTCCGGTCTTCATCCGCTGATTCCAGTCGACGAAGGGCTCCAGCTCCGCCAGCCGCCCGTTGCCGAGCCGGACGAACGACGGCCCCGAGGGAGTGTCGAGCGGCCGGATCGCCGGCAGCCCGGCGTCGGCCACGGCGATCCGCGCCGCCTGCACGGCGGTGAGCCGGTCGGGCGAGGTGTAGGCGCCGTGGATCCGCGCGACCAGTGCCGCCCGCTCCCGGAAGGTCAGCTTCAGATTCGTGGTCCAGCTGCCACCCAGATCGGACCACCCGGTGGGCCGTTCGAGCCCGTACCGCTCCGCGATCTCCGCAACCAGTACGTCGTCGGCCGCCACACGCTCCTCGAGAAACACCGCCGTCATCCGGCCATTGTTGATCACCGGCCGGCATCCCGCCTCCAGATTTCCGCCCGCGCGCGGTTCCACGCGGCGGTCAGGTGAGCAGGGGAGGCTGCTGGAGTCTGGCCAGGATCCTGTTGTTGATCATGGGTCTCTGATCACGATCGACCTGCCTCGGTGGGTTCCATTCCGGTAGCCCGTCGTCGTTGATCTTGACCTGCCAGCCGCGATCGAGGAAGTGTCGATGGTGGTAACTGCAGAGGAGCGTCAGGTTGGCGAGTTCGGTCAGACCGCCGTCGATCCAGCGGATCACATGGTGGCGTTCGCACCATTCCGGAGCCCGGTCGCACCCGGGGAAGGAGCAACCGCCGTCCCGGGCGATGAGTGCGATCGTCTGGTGCTTCGATGCGATCCGGCGGGTGCGGCCGAGTTCGAGCGGGATCCCGGTCTGATCGAGAACGATCGGATAGATCTCGGCTTCGCCGGAAAGGCGGGTGATCTCGGTCAGGGAGAGGACGGTGCCGTCACCAGCCGTGCCGTGCCGCAACCGAGTGCTTCGATCGCTGGGAAGGTCAGCAGTGATCGGCTCATGCTCGGCGCCGGCGGTGGTGTGCCGGCTCTGGACCGGGAGCGTGCTGGCGTCCATCGTGATCAGCACCGTGGCCGTAGTCCCACCGCACTCCGGGATCTCGCCGGTGCGGAGCATCCGGGCGAACACGTCGTCGAGGGCGTCGTGCAGCCGTTGTTCGTGACTGCGCAGGTCGCCCGCGCCGACCCCGGCGGCGGCGTCGAGTCGTGGGTGGGCGAGCGGTTCCAGGACGGCCCGGGCCTTGACCGCGGCCTCCGGCGTGAGCCGGAACTCCCCGCACACCGCACCTGACGGCAGCGTTCGCAGCCGGAGGAATCGCCGGTCCTGCTGGCGTTGTTCATCGGGTTCGGCGCCATCGGGGTCGTAGGCGTCGAGGTATCGCTGACTCAGCCGGCGCAGTTCTCCTGGTCCGAACTGACGGCAGGAGTCGACCAGTTCGCTCTCGACCTGCTCGATGTCGGCGGGGTCGGTCTTGGCCTGGTCGAGCTGCTGCAGGGTGCGGTCGACGATCGTGGTCTGCTCGGCGGTGATCACGCCGGTGGCCATGGCTTCGGCGATCACCGACGTTAGCCTGGGCAGCGGCAGTCCGGTCATCGATCTCCGTGCTCCGACCGCCGCAGCCGCCCGCACCCGCCGCGAGGCTTCGTGTGGTCCGAGCAGGTATCGCCGCTCCAGCACCTTCGCCATCGACCGTTGGCATTCGCGCTCGTGAACTCCGGCATCCCGGCAGGCAGCGATCAACTCGGCATCGACCGTCTGGAGCTGATTGCGCACAGTCTCGATCCCGTCGAGCAGGTCGATCAGGCCGTGTGCGTCGTGATGATCAAGCCCGCCCTGACGCACTGCCGCCACCAGCACGGTCAGACTCTCCCGGACGTCCTGGACCGCGGCACCCACCGGGGTGGTGGTATCCAGGGCCGTCGGCGTCATGATCGAATTCTATTCGAACAGAGATTCGAACACAAGCAGATGTTCTTGTTTCCAAGGGATCTCGATCGATTCTCGGGCCGGGGGATGAGTGAGGCGGCGGGCGGCTCGGCATCGGATCGGCGAGCTCCGGCTGCCCGCGTCAACCTTGCACGGCCGACACCGTCCCCGGCCGATGGTGGGGAAAACCCGAAGGTGGACTCGGAGGTTGCCCGGATTCCGGCGGGTCTTGATCTTGCCTAGGTTCGTGGGTATGAAGCCGAAACGGGTCGCCATCGTCGTTGTCGTACTGCTCGTGCTCGTCGGGGTCAGCGCGGGCTGGTCCGCCTGGCGCAACCAGAACCCGGAACAGAAGTCGTTCGACTTCGCCGGTCCGGAGCTCACCGTGGTCGCCGACGACGGCGATCTCGAACTCGTGCCGGTCTCGGGTCAGGACGGCCGGGTCTCGGTGACCCGGTGGTTCAAGACCAACAAGTGGCTCGGCAACACCGGCGCCGACTGGAAGCTCGAGGCGGGCCGGACGCTGCAGCTGACCTCGCACTGCGAGGGCATGTTCGCCCGCTGCGACGTCCGCTACCGGCTGGAGGTCCCGGTCGGCACCAAGCTCCGGGTACGGGCTCAGGACGGCACCGTGAGTGGGAACGGGTTCGTCAGCGACCTGGCGATCGAGACCCGCGACGGCGACATCGAGCTGGACGACGCCCGCGGCCCGCTCAGCCTGGTCACCGACGACGGTACGATCCGCGCCACCGGCCTGGCCGCCCCGCGGGTGAGCGCCCGGTCCGGCGACGGCGACGTACGGCTCGACTTCCTGGCCGCGCCGGAGAGCGTGGTCGCGACCACCGACGACGGTCAGATCGACGTGGCCGCGCCCGACGGCCCGTACAAGATCACCACGAAGGTCGACGACGGCGACGCCGAGAGCACGCTGCCGAACGATCCCGCGGCCCTGCGGACGATCGATGCCAGCGCCGGCGACGGCGACATCAACCTGCACCGTCGCTGAGGATCTCGGCACCTGGTACGCCCGGTGGCAACCGCAGGCATCCTGCGATGATCAACAGCATGGTCACCGACTCGACGCAGCTCAGCTTCCGGTCGGCCGTCCTCGAGGACGCCGGCCGGATCGCCGAGCTCCACGCGGACAGCTGGCGCCGGCACTACCGCGGCGCCTACGCCGACAGCTTTCTCGACGGCGACGTGATCACCGACCGGCAGCAGCTCTGGTCCACCAGGCTGGCCGCCCCGGAGGGTTCGGCCACGATCCTGGCCGAGGACGACGAGGGACTGGCCGGGTTCGTGCACGTGATGTTCGATCATGACGACCGCTGGGGCAGCCTGGTGGACAACCTGCACGTACGGTTCGCGCGGAAGCGGTCCGGCGTCGGCCGGACCTTGATCACCGCGGCCGCGTCGGCGGTCACCGAACAGGCCGAGCGCCCGGCGCTGCATCTCTGGGTGCTGGAGCAGAACACCGCCGCGCAAGGCTTCTACGCGGCGGTCGGCGGCGTCCAGGTCGAGCGCGGGCTGGTACCGCCGCCGGGCGGGGTCGAGGGCCGGCTGAACGGAAGTCCCGCCTGTCTCAGATTCGCCTGGCCGGAACCCGTGACCATTCGCTGACCGGCACGCTACGCTCGGCCGACATCGGCAACGGAGGTCCGAGCATGAGAATCGCGGTCTGGATCATCACGGGGCTGCTCGCCCTGTTCTTCCTGTTCGTCGGGGCCAGCAAGGCGTTCGCCTCCTGGGAGTTCCTGCAGGCCGGGTCGATGGGGATTCCGGTGATCCTGCTCAAGATCGCCGGGTTCGCCGAGATCGTCGGCGCCGTCGGCCTGATCGTGCCGGCCGCGACCCGGGTGCTGCCGATCCTGACCCCGATCGCGGCGATCGGCCTGGTCGGCACCATGCTCGGCGCGACGGTGATCAACATCGGTCTCGGCATGCCGGCCGTCGCCGTGCAGACCGGTCTGGCCGGACTGCTCTCCGCCCTCGTCGCCTGGGCCCGGCTGGCCGGGCCGGCCAAGATCACGCCGCGCTCCGCCGCGACGCCGTCCTAGGCCTGGTCGGCAGGGGAGAGCTGCCAGGCCGACCCCGGCCCGACGCCGAGCACCAGGTCGTCCGGCCGGAACAACAGCCACTGCTCGGCATGATCATCCGCCGGGTCGGTCGCGGTCTCGAACGTGATCAGCCGCGAGTCGCCGAACTCGAACGTCGTCGACAACGACGGCCGCTGCAGCGTGATCGCGGTGACGGCGCGGCCGTTCAGCCGGGCCAGCGCGGCCTCGATCCGATCATGGGAGTCCTCCGAGCCGGCACCCAGCTCGGCACCGTGCTCGATCCGCCAGGCGCACTGGTAGATCCACAGGTGGAACGCACCGCGCTTCGGGTCGGCCTCCCGGGCCGGCCCGAACTGCAGGTCGAGGAAGCTGCCGTGGCCCTGCCGGGCGCCCCACGCGGACCGGCCGATCAGGTCCGCGGCCGCGGCCTCCGGCGTTGCCGGTTGGTTCATCGTGTCTTCCTCCTCAGGGGAACATCGCCTTGATGGTCTCGATGATCTCGTGGTAGCCGAGGTTCTCGCCCGAGATCTCCTCGTGCACCCGGCGGACCTGGTCCCGGGTCAGGGGCGTGTCCCGATCCCGGTTGGCCGCCCGGACGGCGTCCTTGAACTGCTTGTTCTGGGCCTGGTTGTTGCCCGGCGTACCGCCGCCTCCACCGCCACCGCCGTAGCCGCCGTTCTGCGCCGCGGCCATCAGTGCGATGCCGCTGAGACCGAGCACGGCCGCGATCTTGAGGATGCTCGCGATCGCGACGCCCTCGGCCAGGATCCCACCACCGGCCAGGGCCAGCGCGCCGCCCGGCGGGAACATCACGAACAGCCCGGCCAGCGCCATCAGGATGCCGACCGCCAGCAACGCCTGCCCGAGCGCATCCAGGATGTGGTACGTGTCCAGGGCGCGACCGTTCCCGGCGGTGCCGGTCAGCGCCCGGACCACCGCGCCGGTGCCGCCGAGCAGCGCGGCCGCGCCGATCGAGATCCGCAGCCCGGCCCGCAGCACGGCCTCGCCCCAGCCACCATGATCACGGCGGTGCAGTCCCCGGACCAGCAGGGCCAGCTGCCAGCCGCCGTACAAGATCGCGATCACGGTCAGCGCGACCACCCCGATGAAGACCGCCCTCGACTCCATCAGGTTCTGCAGGCCGCCGGTGGCCGGCACCGCACCGAGCACGAAGTAGAGGAACAGCGGTACGCCGAGGATCAGCCACAGGATGACCCGCCAGTTGGTGATCAACTTCACCGGGTCGATCGACGGCCGCAGCGCCTTGAGCCGATCACCCTGCCAGGCCGAACGGGCGAAGCTGCTGTCGATCATGGTCGCGATCTCGCGCACGGTCGCCTCCAGCGGAGGCTCCTGGTCGGGGTTCGCGGCGCGGGCGTACCGGACCGAACGCCGGGCCAGCGCGAACCTGATCGCCACCAGCGCTGACCACGGCGGCCCGAACGCCGCGTACCGGAAGAGGACGAACCCGCCGGCCTTGCTGTTCCGCTCGGCTTCGGTGACGAGGTGTCCGGTCCGGGACCGGACCGACCGGAGCAGGAACAGGTCGATCCCGACGGCCAGCACCAGCCCGACCAGGACCAGGAACGGCAGCACGTTCCGCAGTGCCTCGGCCACCGACAGCAGCCACCCCACGAACCCCTCGTGGTAGGTCCCGATCGCGTAGTTGTTCACGGCATGGTCGACGCTCGCGTACAGCAGCGGGGCCAGGCCGATCAGCCGCCACCAGCCGCGCATCCGGACCAGCAGGCCGAGCCCGAGCCCGGCCAGCGCGGTCCAGACCAGGTGCAGGTTCACCGCCGCGCCGGCGGTGCCGAGGATGTCGGCGGTCCGTACCGGCGGCGGCAGCCAGCTCACCAGCGTCGGCCCGACGCCAGTGATCTGCGGCGGCGCCAGGCTGGGCAGCAGGAACCCGCCGCTGCTGTCGGCGAAGGCCTGGCTCGCGTCGCCGGCGAACCGCAGCATCGCTTCCATCCAAGCGAATCCGGTGCCGATCGCCGCGCCGAGCAGCAGGTAGTCGGTCACGCCCCACTGCTTCTGCAGCCGGCGCGCCAGCAAGGCGATCAAGATCAACGGGAGGACCTTGACCAGTTCCTCGATGAACGGGTCGACGGTGTGCGAGGCGGTCTTGATCACCTCGTAGAGCGGTTCGCCGGTGATCAACGCGACCAGATGGGTCCAGCCGAGTTCGCCGATCAGGGCGACCGCACCGCACGCGTACGCCCCGGCCATGGCGGCGAGCAGCAGGGTGGAGACCCGTACCGAACGGGTCGCCGACCCGAGCGCCGCGAGCTGGATCACGCCGTAGCAGGCGGCGATGATCATCAGCACGACCATGGCGAATCGGCCTCCGGGTCGGGTACGGCGGACGTTGCACGAGCCTAACCAAGTCCGGCTCGTTCGAGGCCGACCGCCGGGCGTATTCTCCGACCGTGATCACCTCGCCTGCGGAGGCCGACTACCACCGGCTGCGACCGCGGCTGTTCGGGATCGCCTACCGGATCCTCGGCAGCGTCGCCGAAGCGGAGGACGTGCTGCAGGAGGTCTGGATCCGCTGGCAGGACTATCCGCACGAGCGGGTGGAGAACGTCGACGCGTTCCTGGTCACGACGACGACCCGGCTCGCGCTCAACGTCGCCGAGTCGGCCCGGAAGCGGCGGGAGACCTATCCGGGACAGTGGCTGCCCGACCCGGTGGACACGAGCTCCGATCCCGCCCTCGGTGCCGAGCGCGCCGAGGCGCTCGAGGTCGCGGTGCTGCTGTTGCTGGAGCGGCTGACGCCGACCGAGCGGGCGGCGTACGTGCTGCGGGAGGCGTTCGACTATCCGTACGACCAGATCGGCGCGATGCTGCACCAGTCCGCGGCGGGCGCCCGGCAACTGGTCAGCCGGGCCCGGAAGCACCTGGCCGGCAACCTGCGCAGCCGGGTCGATGCCGCCGAACAGCAGCGACTGCTGGACGCGTTCCTGACCGCGGCCCGCGGTGGCGACCTGGCCGCGCTGGAGGATCTGCTGGCCGAGCAGGCGGTGTCCTACTCCGACGGTGGCGGCCGGGTCCGGGCGGCGAAGCTGCCGATCCTCGGCGGCGACCGGATCGCCCGCGTCGTCCGCGCCTTCTCGGCCCGGTTCTGGGAGGGCGCCGAGGTGACGCACCGGCAGGTCAACGGCGCCGCCGCCGCGATGCTGTCCCGCGACGGCGTCCCGTACGCGTTGATCACGGTCTCGGCCGGGCCGGACGGCATCGACCGGGTGCTCTGGCACCTCAATCCGGACAAGCTGGCCCAGTTTCCGGCCGGCTGACCGGCACGGATCAGGACGCCGCGGAGCCCGGGTGGAGCCGGACGGTGATGCCGATGACGACCGCCGCGGCGAGCGACGTCCCGACGACGAAGATCACGTACGGACTGATCGGCTGGCCGACCGTGGAGACGGTCACCAGCAGCCCGCCGGCGAACAGGCCGAACTGGAGTGAGGACGAGTCGACGACGTCGAGCAGGGTGAAGCTGCGGACGCTGTTCTCCGCGGAGACGAGGCGGTGCGCGGCTTCCAGCAGCGCGATGCTCGCGTACGTCGACCCGGCCGCGATCGCCGCCGACACGGCGAACACGGTCACCTGTTCCCGAAGACCGGCCACGGTGCCGCCGACCGTCAGCAGCGCGGCACTGCCGGCGAGCAACACCAGCGTGCCGGCGATCACCCGCCGGCCGACCGGACCGTCGGTGCTGCGCCAGGCCAGCAGCGCGGCCACCACGGCCGCCGTCTGCACGGCGCCGACCAGGGCGAGGTTCGCGTCCGGCCAGCTCACCTCGGCGAGATAGACCAGCCACATCGGCAGCGAGGCGAAGTTGATCAAGGTGAAACTGGCCAGGATCCAGATCATCGCCGGGGCCAGGGGAGCCTTCTCAGGGACGGGCCGCGGCGCGGTGGGCGTGGCCGGGACCGGCGGCGGGTCGCCCGCGACGACCCGGCGCAGCTGAACCGCGATGGCGACGGCCGCCGCGGCCAGGGCGATCAGCACCACGGCCCGGCCGGCGACGTTCACCGCCGCGAAGATCACCAGCACGCCGGCCAACAGCCCCCGCCCCATCGCCGACCAGAACGCGTTGAGCCGTTGCCGGTCCACGCTGCGGGTCCGGGTGGAGAGCAGCGGTTGCCACGCCGTCGTGAACAGCACCGAGATCGAGATTTCTGCGGTCACGGTGATCACCAGGGCGGTTGCGGCCAGGCCGCCGGTGGCGCCGA
Organism: Microlunatus sp. GCM10028923; assembly: GCF_042666975.1. NCBI lineage: Bacteria > Bacillati > Actinomycetota > Actinomycetes > Propionibacteriales > Propionibacteriaceae > Microlunatus > Microlunatus sp. GCM10028923. The sequence continues at coordinate 566,866 of NZ_JBHTFF010000001.1, forward strand.
CGGAGATCAGCCCGGCCAGGATCAGTGCCTGGATGGCCGCGACCACGAGGAACAGCTGTAGATTGCGCCGGGCCCGGTGCAAGGGCAGCCGAGCGGCCCACACCTGGACGGGCAGCGAGAGCAGGCCGAGTCCGAACGCCGTGCCGATCGCGGCGGCGGAGAGGCTCAGGTCTTCGACCGCGAGGATCTGGAACAGCGGGCCGCCGTCGATACCGAGCGCCGCGGCCAGGGCGGGCTTGAGCAAGGCCAGGGGGACGAAGCGGCGCAGCGGCTCCGGTCGTGCCGCAGTCCCGGCATCGTCGCCGGTCACGTGGCGCGGTTCCGGCTCGGCCCGTGGGACGGGACCAGGTTCCAGCGCGCCGACATGAACTCATTGGACACCATCCCTGCGGCGGGACACGGATCTACCGGACGTGTTGTCACAATTCGCGCGTGTGCCCGGTCTAGGGCGTGACCGGTGCGATCGGCGCCGGATTCCGAGAAAGGACTGGAGATGGCGAAGATCGTGATCATCGGCGGCACCGGGCTGATCGGCTCTCAGGTGGTCGATCGGCTGAGAGCGGCCGGTGAGGAGGCGGTTCCGGCGTCACCGTCGAGCGGGGTGAACACGCTGACCGGTGACGGCGTCGACGCGGTGCTGGCCGGAGCGGACGTGGTGATCGACGTGACCAACTCGCCGTCCTTCGAGGAGCAGGCGGTGCTCGACTTCTTCACGACCTCGACGACGACGCTGCTCGAGGCAGCGGCCCGGGCCGGGGTCGGTCACTACCTCGCGCTGTCGGTCGTCGGCACCGACCGGCTGGCCGAGAGTGCGTACTTCCGGGGCAAGATCGCGCAGGAGAAGTTGATCACCGGGTCCGGGCTGCCGTACACGATCGTGCACGCCACGCAGTTCTTCGAGTTCGTTCGCGGGATTGCCGACGAGGCGACCGACGGCGACACGGTACGGCTCTCGGACGCCCTGATCCGGCCGATCGCTGCGGCCGACGTGGCGACGGCGGTGGCCGGGGTCGCGACCGCCGCGCCGCTCAACGGGATCCGCGAGGTGGCCGGCCCGGAGACCTTCGGACTGGACCGTTTGGTGCGCACCGCGCTGGCAGCCGCCGGCGACCCGCGTCACGTCGAGATCGACCGCACGGCGCGGTACTTCGGTGCGTTGCTGGGGGAGCGGACCCTGTTGCCGGGCGACGATCCGGTGGTCGGTGCGACCCGGTTCGCCGACTGGCAGGCCGCTCGCTGAGTCAGCCGGTCAGCGGGACTTGACGCTGAGGGCGATCACGCGGGTGCCGTCCTTGCGGACGCCGGTGCCGACATTGAAGATGCGGGACTGGTTCCGCTCGTCCTTGGAACCGAACACGTTCTCGTTGGACATGGCGCACAACTGGGTCAGGCCCTCGGTGTCGAGCCCGGTGTGGTGATCACCGCAGGCGCCGAAGGACCCGTTGAGAGCCTTGAGCGCACCGGCGGCCGAGGCCTTCGGCACCTCGAGGGTGACGTCGAGGGCGTAGTCGTGGGTGACCTTGTAGGTGCCCTTGACCACCGAGGTGTCGTCGGGCAGGTCGATCTCACCGTGCAGTTCGACGTCGGCCAGGGACACCGTGCTGCAGGTGTAGCCGTTGAAGTCGTTCGTGCACTCGGACCCGTTGTCGGACTGGAACGAGAACAGCGGCACACCCCAGTAGCCGGCGTAACGGGTGATCACGAAGAGGCAGATGCAGACGAACGCCACCATCAACAGGAGGCCGCCGAAAACCCTTACCGATTTCGGGAGCCGGTCGCGTTCCGCCACTCGCACAGCATGCCCGAACGGACGAAGAGTTCCAATTCCGCGTAGATCACGAAATCTTTAGCGACGGACGGCGATCAGGACCGAGGTGTCCTCGGCGACCATGACGTCGACGCAGGCGAACCGTTCGTCGGACAGCCAGGCCTGGCGCAGGCTGTCGATCCGGCCGCCGACGATCGGCGGCCAGGAAGCCGTCGGTACGAAGTCGTCCAGGACGATCATGCCGCCGTCGCCGAGCAGGTCGACGATCTGTTCCCGTTCGGTGGTCCGGGCGGTGCCGGCATCGATGAAGATCAGAGAGAAGGGGGCGTGGTCGGCCAGCGTGGTCCAGTCGGCGTGCAGCACGTCGATGTCGTCGTGCTCGAACATCTCCATCACGCCGTGGGCGAGTTCCGGATCGAGCTCCGCCGTGATCACCCGGGTCGCCTTGGGCGCACCGCTGCGCAGCCAGGCGGCGCCGACGCCGCAGCCGGTGCCGCACTCGGCGATCGTGCCGGTCCGGGTTGCCGCGAGGGTCGCCAGCAGTCGGCCGGTCTCGCTGCGGGAGGTCTGGACGTAACCACGCTCCAGGGACATGCGGAGAGCCCGAGTCACCAACTCAGGCATTTCCGGGGGAGCGCTCATGGCCTCAGTGTGGCACCTTCCCCGGTGCCACCAAGCCCGTCCGAATACTGAGAATGAAGTATCGCATCGTGGGTGAGAATTACTTTGGTGTCCTAGTATTTCTGTCAACTGCGAGGCACGAGTGAGGTTGTTGATCATGTACGAGATGTATCCCGAGGACTGGTCCGCCACGGCGCGCTCTGGTCGCCGGGTTCTCGATGATCCGGACGCCCCGCCGCGCCGTCGGCCGCGCAAGGCCCATTCGGTCACGCCGCCGGTGATCCGCCGTCAGCAGCAGACCGGTCAGCAGTCGGTCGATCCCGCCGCCTGATCGGTTCCCGCGCCCTGAATCCGTACCCGATCTCTGTGCTGAGCCTGCCGGAATCCCTTGCTAGCAAGGAACTCCGACAGGCTCAGTCGGCGTTTTCCGGGTTCGGCTCAGACGGCGGCGGCGATCGCGTCGCCGATCTGGGTGGTGGAGCGCTGCTGGCCGGTCCGGCCGGCGAGATCGGAGATCGCCGCCTTCTCCACCCGTGCGGCCTCCTCGGTCAGGCCGAGGTGATCCAGCAGCAGGGCCACCGACAGGATGGCCGCCGTCGGGTCGGCGATCCCCTGGCCGGCGATGTCCGGCGCCGAGCCGTGCACCGGCTCGAACATCGAGGGGTACGCCCCGGACGGGTTGATGTTGCCGCTGGCGCCGAGGCCCATGCCGCCGGTCACCGCCGCGGCCAGGTCGGTGATGATGTCGCCGAACAGGTTGTCGGTGACGATCACGTCGAACCGGGCCGGATCGGTGGCCATGAAGATCGTCGCCGCGTCGACGTGCAGGTAGTCGGTGGTCACCTGCGGGTACTCGGCCGCAACCGCCTCGAACACCCGGCGCCACAGGCCGCCGGCGTTGACCAGCACGTTGTGCTTGTGCACCAGGGTGACCTTGTTGCGGCGCCGGGTGGCCCGCTCGAAGGCGTCCCGGACGACGCGCTCGACGCCGTACGCGGTGTTGACGCTGACCTCGGTCGCGATCTCGTGCGGGGTGCCCGCGCGGACGACGCCGCCGTTGCCGCAGTAGAGCCCCTCGGTGCCCTCCCGGACGACGACGAAGTCGATCTCCTTGCCCTCGGTCACCGACGGCGCGAGCGGAGTCGGCACGCCGGGGTAGAGCCGGGACGGCCGCAGGTTGACGTAGTGGTCGAACTCGAACCGCAGCCGGAGCAGGAGCCCGCGCTCCAGCAGCCCGCTCGGAATGTCCTTCGAGTTCGGGGCGGCACCGACCGCGCCGAGCAGGATGGCATCGGCCTCGGCGAGTTCGGCGAGCACCGAGTCCGGCAGCACCTCGCCGGTCCGCTGCCAGGCGGTCGCGCCGAGGTCGTACGGCTGCAGGGCGAAGCTGCCCGGAGCCGTGACGGCCTGGAGCACCTTGACGGCCTCCGCAGTGACCTCCGGCCCGATGAAATCGCCGCCGATGACGGCAATCGTCCTAGTAGTGGTCTGATTCACCGGCGCATCGTAGCGAGTCCGATCCGGCGCTCGGCCGGGAATCTCGCAGAGCAGTAATCTCAGATCGACGAAGGAGTGGACCGATGACCTTGAGCTTTCCCCTGACCGCGAACCCGCAGCCGCGCAGCGACACCGAGCGCGCGGCCGTCCTGGCCGACCCGGGTTTCGGCAGCAACTTCACCGACCACATGGCCGTCGCCACCTGGACCGCCGACCAGGGCTGGCACGAGGCCGGCATCGTCCCGTACGGCCCGTTCAGTCTCGACCCGGCCGCGGCCGTCCTGCACTACGCGCAGGAGATCTTCGAAGGGCTGAAGGCGTACCACCATGCCGACGGCTCGGTCTGGCTGTTCCGGCCCGAGCGCAACGCGGCGCGGTTCCACCGGTCCGCGGTCCGGCTCGCGCTGCCGCCGCTGCCGGAGGAGGACTTCCTGGCCAGCATCGAGGCCCTGGTCGCGGCCGACCGGGCGTGGGTGCCGACGCTGGAGGAGCAGAGCCTCTACCTGCGTCCGTTCATGTTCGCGTCCGAGGTCTTCCTCGGTGTCCGGCCGGCCAAGAAGGTCACCTACAGCTGCATCGCCAGCCCGGCCGGCGCCTACTTCAGCTCCGGGGTGAAGCCGGTCAAGATCTGGGTCTCGACCAGCTACACCCGGGCCGCTCCCGGCGGCACCGGGGCGGCCAAGTGCGGCGGCAACTACGCGGCCAGCCTGATCGCGCAGGCCGAGGCCGCCGAGCACGGCTGCGAGCAGGTGGTCTTCGCCGACGCGGCGGAACACACCTGGCTCGAGGAACTGGGCGGGATGAACGTCTACCTGGTCACCGACGATGATCAACTTCTCACGCCGGAACTGTCCGGCACCATCCTCGAGGGCGTCACTCGCGAGTCGATCCTGATCTTGGCCAAGGACCACGGCCTGACCCCGGTCGAACGCAAGATCAGCCTGGCCGAGGTGCTGGAGGGCGTCGGGTCCGGAGCCATCAAGGAGGTGTTCGCCTGCGGCACCGCCGCCGTGATCACGCCGATCGCCGAGCTGAAGGACGCCGACGGGAGCCACCGGGTCGGCACCGGCGAGGCCGGCGAGGTGACCGCCGCGATCCGGTCGGCCCTGTTGGACATCCAGTACGGCCGCGCCGAGGACACCCACAACTGGCTGCGCCGGGTCTCCTGATCTTGATCACGCCGCACCGGCTCGCCGTCCGGGCCGCGGAACGGGTCTGGCGATCCCTCCGCGGGAAGGCCCAGTGGCGAGTCCTCTGGCTCCGGCACGCGACCTTCATGATCGGCGTGACCGGCGCCGTCTTCGACTCGCGCGGCCGGGTGCTGCTGTTGCGGCACCGGTTCTGGGCCGGCTGCCCGTGGGGCCCGCCGTCCGGGTACGTCGAGCGCGGCGAGACCTTCGAGGAGACCTTGCAGCGCGAGGTCCGCGAGGAGACCGGTCTCGAACTGACCGACGTCCGGCACCGCTTCGACCGGTCCGGCTTCCGGCTCCGGGTCGAGGTCTACCTGTCCGGCCGGCTGGTCTCCGACGGCCCGCTCCGGCTGGAGGAGGACGAGATCCTCGAAGCCCGCTTCTTCGAACTCGACGAACTCCCGCCCGACCTGCGCCCGATCCACCGCGACCTGATCCACCAGGCCCACGCCGACCTGACCTCCTGAGCCCTGACCCGGTCAGCGGGCCGCGAGCGTGCCGGCACCGGATGGGTGGGTTTGTCGACAACGCCGACGTTGTCGTCGGGTTTGGCGAGGGGTTGTCGACAACCCCACGTTCGGGGGTGGTGGGCGAAGGGATGCTTCGCCCACCGGACCTGCGGGGCGCCCGGTGGTGGGGTTGTCGACAATGCCGCCGTTGCGGTCGGGTTCGGTGTGGGATCGTCGACAATCCCGCGGGTCGGGGGAGATCGAGCGTCGCGAAGGTGTGAGGCAGGTCACGTCAAAGGGGTGTCAAGGGAGTTCGGGTGGCTCCGAGGTAGCAGTGTCCGCGGACGTACCGCGGCACCGAATCGAGGAGAACGTCATGTCCGAACTTTCCACCGTCACCTCCGCCGACGGCACCACGATCGCCTACCTGCAGACCGGGTCCGGTCCGGCGTTGATCGTGGTCAGCAACGTTGCCGAGGATCACACCGGGGTTGCCGGGCTGGTCGAGGCGCTGGCGGCGGACTTCACGGTGATCAGCTACGACCGCCGCGGGCGTGGGGCCAGCGGCGATCCGCAGCCGTACGACCCGGCCCGGGAGATCGATGACCTGGCCGCCCTGATCGAGGTGGCCGGCGGTTCGGCGGCGCTCGCCAGCGGGTCCGGCGGCTCCGGGCTGACGCTCGACGCGGCCAGCGCCCTGGGCGACAAGGTGACCGCGGTCTACCTGTACGAGCCGCCGTTCATCGTCGACGACTCCAAGGCACCGGCCCCGGCCGACTACGTCGAGCACCAGGAGGCACTGGTGGCGGCGGGCCGGCGGAGCGAGGCGGTCGAGTACTTCATGACCGAGATGATCGGCGTGCCGGCCGAGTACCTCGGCATGATGAAGCAGGATCCGTCCTGGGAGGCGATGGCCGCGCTCGCTCACACGTACGCCTACGACGGCCGGATCCTGCGCGGCCTGCAGGACGGGACCCCGCTGCCCAAGGATCGCTGGACGATCGACGCGCCGGTCGTGGTGGCCGTCGGCAGCGAGGGCGAGGCCTTCATCCGGGTCGGCGCCGAGGCGCTGGCCGAGATCCTGCCGAACGTCACGGTGCTGACCCTGGACGGGCATGATCATTCCGCGTTCTGGATGGCGCCGGAGCCGGTCGCCGAGCAGATCCGGGGCTTCCTGCGCGGCTGATCGCTAGAACAGTGCGTCCTGGGTGTCCTCCGGCGGAGCCGGAGCGACCGCCCGGGTCGGTGCCGAGAAGACGGCGCCGGGCCGGGCGGGCTGCAGCGTCCAGCCAGCGAGCAGGCGGGTGTCGACGAGGACCGGGCCGCGGTCGGTGCCGAGATAGAGGTCGGCGCCGATCACGCAGTCCAGCCGACCCGCGACCACCGCACCGGGCGCGACCGGAAGCATCGCCTCCCGCGGGTGCAGGCCGGCGTCGGGCAGACCGTACGTCTTGCAGTGATCGACGATTTCGGGCTCGCCGGTCGGATGCTGGCCGTCGGGCCAGTCGAGGGTTCCGACCTGATCGGCGGCCGCGGCCAGTTCGTGGGCCCGGTCGGCGGCCGAGCCGGGCCGGGTCCGGGCCTCGTACTTGATCACCGAGCTGATCCGGTCCGGATAGCCGAGGGCGGTGCTGACCAGGTGCTCGGAGCGGCGGGCGGCGAGCAGGGTGCCGGTGGAGATGATCATGGACGCCAGGGCGCCCTGCTCCAGCAACCGGAGCCGGCCGCGCTCCCGGGCCGTGATCCCGATCTTGATCTTGGTGCCGTGGTGGGCCAGGTAGACCGAGAACTCGCGCGGATCGTCCAACCTGGTGTCGGCGGCGACGGAGTCCCATCGGTCCAGGGTCTGGCACTCCGGACACACCGGACCGCGACCGGTCGCCGGCAGCTCGCTGCGGGTCGGGCAGGGGATGTGCCGGTCGCGGCGCCAGAAGCCGACGCAGCGGCGATCGGCCCCGACCGACAGCGCCAGGTCGCTGCCGAGGGGCAACGGGTTGGACGGCTCCGGGCCGGACCAGGTCAGGTGCGCGCCGTTCTCGTCCCAACCGAGTCCGAGCGCTCGCGAGGACGCCTCCGTTGCCACCCGGTCATTCTTGCCCAAGGGTCCGACACTCGGGCCGCGCCGTTCAGTCCGTCGGCCAGCCCGACACCAGTTCGTCGAGGACGGAGGCGTAGCCCTGGAAGCCGTACGAGCCGACCGAGGACTGCGAGTTGATCTTGACCACCCGGCCGGCCCGGACCGCGGCCAGCTGCTTCCAGGTCGGCGCCGCTTCGAGTTCGGCCAGCGCGCTCTCGCCGGCCGGGCCGGAGTTGTACATCACCACGATCGTGTCGCCGGTCAGGATGTCCAGCCGCTCCGGGCTGATCAGCATGAAGGTCTTGTCCTCGCTGGCCTCCGCGCCCTCCGCTTCCGGAACCACGGTCGCGCCGCGCTCGCTCAGCCAGCGGGCGACCGAGGATCCCGTCTTGCTGTACGCGCGGAACTGCTGGTCGCCGATCCCGAGCACGATCGAGACCGTACCGAGGTCGCCGAGCCGGCCCAGCTGCTCGTCGCACTGCTGCTCGAACTCCTGCACCACCCGGTCCGCCTCGGCCTCGCGACCCACCGCTGCCGCAATGGCACGCAGGCTCACCGCCGCATCGGTGAAGTCCACGTCCACCGCGACCGTCGGCGCGATCTGGGACAGGGCCGGATACACCTCCTCGATGCCGCCCGAGTAGCCGAGGACGAGATCGGGATGCAGCGCGGTCACCGGCTCCAGGGCCGGCTCGTCCGCTCCGCTGGCCACCGGCAGCACCTCGACCCCGGCGGCCTGCTCGGCCACCAGCTCGGGGAAGTCGGTACCGATGATGCTCTTGTGGGTGAGCGCGCCGACCGGCGTGATGCCGAGCGCCAGCAGGTGCGGCAACGCGCCACGGCGGTCCAGCGCCACGACGCGGCCGGGCCGCTCCGGGACCTCGGCGGTGCCGAGCGGATGGGTGATGGTCCGGGTGACTTCGGCGGTCCCTTCGGCTCCCGGCGTGGAGCAACCGGTGACCGCGACGGCGGTGGTGCCGAGCAGGGCGAGGAGACGGCGACGGGGCAGGGGCGGCGTGGACCGTACCGCAAGGCCCCCGGGCGGCGGAGTGATCATGAACCCTAGATTAGGGTAGCCATACCTCAGTCGCGAAGTGGGCTCGGCTGTTTCCGGTCACCGCCGGTACGGCTCGGATCCCGCCGCTGCAGCCGTACGACAGCGACGGTCATCGCGATCTCCAGGAGGATCGAGGCGATCACGAGCCAGCCGATCTCGAGCACGATCGCGACGCCGATCAGGACGGCGTTCACGACCAGCAGCGGCATCAGGGCCAGCGCCGCCCGGTTCCGCCGGAAGTGTTCGGGCGAGGGGTCCATCCGGTTCTCCGCGATGGCCTGGTGCGGCCGCAGCAGGATCTGCAGCGGCCACAACACCGCGACGTAGAACGCCAGCCCGAACAACAGACCGGCGACATAACCGAGCAGCCCGAACAGGATCGACGGCACGTCCGGTCCGTCGGCCGGGAACCAGTAGTGCCACTTGTCCGCGGCCCGGGCCGCCGCCAGGGCACCCGTCGCCCGCACCGTGAGCTCGGCGATGCCCATCAGAAGGACGGCGCCGGCGGCACCGACGGCGGGGAACAGGAACCAGCGGCGGCTGACCGTCGCCATGGACAGGTCGTGCTTGCGATCCCAGGCCAGTTCGAGCGTGGGAAAGGCCCCGGCCAGGGCAGGCCCGACGAACATCAGCCAGCTGAGCGGATTCTCGCCGTCGGTGTCTCCGACGGCCACGACGAACCCGGCGGCGCTGCCCAGAACGCCGAACACCGTGACGATCATGGCCGGCACGCTGTAGTTCTCCGCGATCCACCGGCGGACGGGACTCGGCCGAGACGGTCGGGACCTGCGCTGCGACATCCGGCGACCTTATCGGTCGGCGATCAGCGACGATCAGGGTGCCGAGAACGTCCAAGTTCGCCGTCGGCCGGGCGCGCTTGACCTTCAGGTAGGTCGAATCAGCACGATGGGTGCCGTGACTCCAGCGGATCTGCTCACCATCGGGGCCTTCGCGCGGCTGGTCGGGCTGACGCCCAGTGCGCTCCGGTTCTACGACGACTGCGGGCTGCTCCGGCCGCGTGAGATCGATCCGCAGACCGGGTACCGCTATTACGGGCACGACCAGCGCCGGGCGGCGGAGTTGCTCCGCCGGGCTCGGGAGCTCGATCTGCCGCTGGCCGATGTGGAGGCCGTGCTCGCCGGGCCGGCGGCGGTGGCGGCGGAACTGATCCGGGGACATGCCGCGACGCTCGGTGCGCGGGCGGAGCGGTCGGCGCGGCTTGCGGCCGAGTTGATCGCCGCGCTGGAGGCCGAGTCGCGTTCCGGTACGCCGGCAGAGCCGGTCGCCGAGACCGCGGTTGAGGTCGCCGGGCCGGAGCTGGCGGCGGCGATCCGCCAGGTCCGGGATGCGGGGGAGCCGTCGGCCGGGCCGCCGCGCGGGGTGTTGGTCGAGCTGGGCTCGGTGGAGGCGGACGGTTCGGGGGAGTTGGCCGTCGTCGCCGACGGACCCGCCTGGCTGGCGGTCCGGACGCTGCCGGCGGTGATCACCGGATCCGGTCCGGCCCGCCGGTTGCCGGTGGCCGGCGCGGATGCCGAGCCGCTGGCCGAGCTGGCCCGGCGGCAGGACCGGGTGACGCTGCACTTCGGCGCCGGCCGGGTCGGTGCGGCGGCCGTACCGCCGCGGGTCGTCGGAGACCGTGAGCGGCTCGAGCTGCGCCACGAGGTCGATCTTCATCCGAGCTACCGGGCCGTGTTCGCGGGGCTGGCGCCGTGGCGGTCCCGGGTGATCATGGACCGGGCCGCGGCCCTGGCGGCGCTGCCGGCCGAGGACAGTGTCCGGCTGGTGATCGATCATGATCAGGTCGAGTTCCATGGCGGTGCGCCCGGTCCGGACGGTACGGGTGGTCCGCGACGACTGCCGGCCGTGTGCCGGGGCGCCTCGCTCACGGTCGCGTTCGCCACCGAGGTGCTGGCGGCCGCGCTGAGCGCCGGTCTCGGACCGGACGTCCTGCTCGAGTCGAGCGCGCCGGACCGGCCGGTCCTGGTCCGCAGCGCCGACCAGGGCAGCTTCACCTTGTTGATCATGCCGCAGCGGCCGCTGTCATGACGCTCCGGATCGCGGACCGGGTCCGATCGAGGACCGCCGGACGGGCGTTGTGGATCGGCGGAACCACCGTGGTGGGCACCGCTGACGTGATGCTGTTCTTCGTGATCGCCTGGCTGGCGTCCGGGCTCGGGGCGACCGCCAGTGCCTTGATCAACTTGCTGATCGTGGTACCGCGAACGGTACTGCTGGTGTTCGGCGGTACCCTCGGCGACCGGTTCGGCGCCCGTCGGATGTTGATCATCACCGACGTGTTCCGGGTGTTCGCGGTGCTGGCCGGAACGGTCGCGATCATGATCACTCCGCCCGGTCTGGTCTGGCTGGCGGTCTTCACCGTCGCGCTCGGCGTGATCAGTGCGTTCTCGATCCCGGCGGCGAACACGATGCCGCGCCTGTTCGCGACGATCGAGGACCTGCCGAAGCTGTGGGCGAAGGTGGGCGGGCTGGCCCAGGTGGGTCGGATGATCGGCCCGCCACTCGGCGGCGTCGCGCTGGTGGCGATCGGCACGGCGGGGGTGTTCCTGGTCGATCTTGCGGCGGCGGTGATCATGATCGGGATCCTGGTGATCGTCCGGCCGCCGTACCAACTGCCGCTGGAGCCGCCGACCGAGTCGGTGCTCCGGCAGTCCTGGGCGGGCCTGCGGACCGCGGCCCGGACACCGGGCGTCCCGCCGATCTACGGCGCCACCGCGCTGGTGGCTGCAGGCGTGCTGCCGATCATGTTCCTGTGCCTGCCGCTGCTCGCCCGGGAGCGTGGCTGGACGGCCGCGGCGACCGGGGTGGTCGAGGCCGGCTGGATCGCCGGGTCGCTCGTGATCACGGTGATCATCGCCCGTCGGGGCATCCTGCGCCGGGCCGGTGCGGCCATGATCAGCGGCCCGCTGCTGACCGCCGTCGGGGCCGGCCTGCTCGCGGCCGCGCCGGCGTATCCGTACGCGCTGCTGGGATCGGTTCTGATGGGCCTCGGCACGGTGGTCTTCACCAGCCACGTCGGGCCGCTGCTGCTGGACTGGACCCCGGACGGCATGGTGTCCCGGTTCCAGGCCCTCTTCGTGCTGGTCCAGTCGGCGCCGCAGATGATCACGATCGCCGCGTTCGGTGCCGTCGCCGAGCTGGCCGGTCCGGTGCCGGCGACCGGCTGCGCGGCGGTCGTCTGCGGGGCGGCGAGCCTGGTCGTGGCGCTCAGTCCGCGGCTGCGTACGGCCGAACGACCTGTCTCAGAAACTGGGACGCCTGGCACGGATTCCGGTTCGGCGGGGTAAGACTTAGCCCATGCGACCGTCCACGATCATTATCAGCTAGCGCGCCGAACGTCAGTTCGTCGCGCAAACCTCTCGTACCAACACGAGAGGTTTTTTGTTTGCCGCAAACGACCCCCCGACCCCGAAGGACCACGAATCATGAGAACCCAGCCCGAGGAGTTCCACGTCTTCGACACCACGCTGCGCGACGGCGCGCAGCAGGAGGGGCTGCGGCTCTCGGTGCCGGACAAGCTGGCGATCGCGGGGATGCTGGACGAGTTCGGGGTGGACTTCATCGAGGGCGGCTGGCCGGGCGCGAACCCCAACGACACGGCGTTCTTCCAGGCGATGGCCGAGGGTGAGGTCCCGCTGAAGAACTCCACCCTGGTCGCGTTCGGGTTCACCCGCCGGGTCGGCGGCAAGGCGGCGGACGACCCGCTCACGGCGGCGCTGCGCGACTCCCGGGCACCGGTCGCCTGCATCGTCGCGAAGAGCCATGACCGGCACGTCGAGCAGGCACTGCGGACCACGCTGGACGAGAACCTCGCCATGATCACCGACACGGTGCAGCACCTGCGGGCCGAGGGGCAGCGGGTGTTCGTCGACTGCGAGCACTTCTTCGACGGCTACCGGGAGAACCCGGCGTACGCCCTCGAAGTCGTCCGTACGGCGAGCGAGGCCGGAGCCGAGGTCGTCGTCCTCTGCGACACCAACGGCGGCATGCTGCCGCAGTGGATGGGCGACGTGGTCGCCGCCGCCGCGGGGACCGGCGCCCAGCTGGGCGTCCACTGCCACAACGACACCGGCTGTGCGGTGGCCAACACACTGGCCGCCGTCGACGCCGGCGTGATGCACGTCCAGGGCACCTTCAACGGGTACGGCGAACGCACCGGCAACGCCGACCTGGTCACGATCGTGGCGAACCTGGAACTCAAGTACGGCTGGCAGTTGCTGCCGGCCGGCTCCCTGTCCGAGGCGACGCGCCTATCCCATGCGATCGCCGAGGTGACGAATGTTCCACCGAGCAATCGTCAACCCTATGTTGGCTTGTCGTCGTTCGCCCACAAGGCGGGCCTGCATGCCAGCGCCATCAAGGTCGACCCGAATCTCTACCAGCACATCGATCCGGCGCTGGTCGGCAATGACATGCGGATGCTCGTGTCCGACATGGCCGGCCGGGCGAACATCCAGATCAAGGGCTCCGAGCTCGGGTTCGACCTGTCCGACCGCGAGGTGGCAGCGAGGATCACCGAACAGGTGAAGGATGCCGAGGCGGCCGGGTACACCTACGAGGCGGCGGATGCGAGCTTCGAGCTGCTGCTCCGGCGTGAGCTGGGGCAGCTGCCGGAGTTCTTCTCCGTGCTGTCCTGGCGGGTGTTCACGCAATCCACCCATGATCAGGAGACCGACACCGAGTGCACGGTGCGGATCACCGCGAAGGGCGAGAGCCATCGCGTGGTCGGCGAGGGCAACGGTCCGGTGAACGCTCTTGATCATGCCGTCCGGCAGGCGCTGCTGCCCGCCTATCCGGTGGTGGGACGGTTCGAACTGATCGACTACCGGGTCCGCATTCTTGATCAAGGTCACGGCACCGACGCGACCGTACGGGTGCTGATCCAGACCAGCAACGGCCGCCGCGCCTGGACCACGGTCGGGGTCGGCCAGAACGTCATCGAGGCCTCCTGGGAGGCGCTCTACGAGGCCTACCTGTACGGCCTGATCCACACCGACGACGAGGCGTCGCCGGCGAACTGATCAGCCGAGCAGGCCGGCCGGCAGCAGCCGGCCGAGGGCGAACCCGACGCCGAGGGCGGCGATGATCCAGCCGACCACGATGATCTTGGCGACCCCGCGGGGGCGTCCGGACGGCAGCGTGATCGCGCGTTGCCCGGTCGGCGGATGATCATGGTCGGGTGCGGTGGTGGTCACGGCGGTGATCCTTTCGGTTGGGCTATTCGAAGCGGAGGGCGTCGACCGGCTGCAGCCGCGCCGCGACCTGGGCCGGCCAGGTGCCGAAGACGATGCCGACCAGCGCGCTGAAGCCGAGGGCCAGCGCGAACGTCGCCGGTTCCAGGGTGAAGGCCCAGCCGCCGATCGCGGCGACGATCGCCGAGACGCCGATGCCGAGCCCGAGTCCGATCACACCTCCGGTCAGCGAGAGCACGGTGGCCTCGATGATGAACTGGATCAGGATGTGCCGCCGCCGGGCGCCGATGGCCCGGCGGATGCCGATCTCGATGGTCCGTTCCCGGACCGAGACCAGCATGATGTTCATGATCCCGATGCCGCCGACGACGAGGCTGATCGACGCGATGCCGCCGAGCAGCAGGGACAGGGTGGCCTGCACGGTGGCCAGGGTGCTGACCAGGGCGGCGAAGTTGGTCACGCTGAACGGCGCGTCGTCGTCGCTGCTCAGCGAATGCCGGGCCTTGAGCGTCGCGTTGATGCTGGCCTGGACCTCGTCGATCCGGGCGGGGTCCTCGACGACGATCGTGATGGTGCCGAGGTACGGGGTCGCGGCGAACATGCCGCGCGCCGTGGCGAGCGGGAGGTAGACCGTACCCTCGGCGCCGAAACCCTGCGAGTCGTCCAGGATGCCGACCAGCAGGAAGTCGCTGCCGGCCACGGTGATCGTCCGCCCGATGTCGGAGCTCCGTACGCCCAGCTCGTCGGCGGTGGCACTGCTGATCACGGCGGTACGGCTGTCGCCGGCCTCGGCCCAGTTGGGCAGGAACGCGCCGGCCGCCAGGGTCGGCGCCGCCACCTCGGCGTAGGTCGGGGAGACCCCGGTCAGGCTGGCCGTGGTCTCCTGCGATCCGAAGCCGACGGTTCCCCGGGTGGAGGACTGTCCAGTGGTCTGCGCGACGCCCGGCAGGGCGGCGATCGCGTCGTCGTCGGCGTCGGTGAGGTAGTCGGAGGACTGGGCCGACACCGTGATCCGGCTGGAGCCCAGGGCGGACAGGGAACCGGTGATCCCGCTGATCGCGCCGTTGACGATCGAGGTCAGCGCGACCAGGGACGCGACGCCGATGATCACCCCGAGCATGGTCAGGAACGAGCGCACCCGGGCGGCCAGGATCCGTTGCAGGGCGAGCCGGGCGATGGCGAGGACGTTCATGATCGGACTCCGGTCGCGGCGCGGGCGGCGGCCGGCCGGTCGAGCCGGTCGTCGCTGGTGATCAGGCCGTCCCGGAGGTGCACGTGCCGGGCCGCCACGGCCGCGACCTCGGCCTCGTGGGTGATCAACACGATCGTCCGGCCGTCGTCGTTGAGGCCTCGCAGGATCTCCATCACCATGTCCCCGGAGCGGCTGTCCAGGGCTCCGGTCGGCTCGTCGGCCAAGATCAACGCCGGGTCGGTGACGATGGCCCGGGCGATGGCGACCCGCTGCTGCTGGCCGCCCGACAGCATGGTTCGATCATGGTGCAGCCGGTCCGCCAGGCCGAGGTCACCGAGCACATCGGTGGCCAGCCGGCGGGCCGCCCGGCGGCTCATTCCCTGGTACAGCAGGGGAGACGCGACGTTCTCCAGGGCCGACATCCGGGGCAGCAGCTGGAACTGCTGGAAGACGAAGCCGATGGCGCGGCTGCGCAGTTCGGTCAGCGCGTCGTCGTCGAGCCGCTCGGTGTCGTAGCCGGCGATCTCGACCCGGCCCGCGGTCGGCCGGTCCAGGCAGCCGATCAGGTTCATCATGGTCGACTTGCCCGATCCGGACGGCCCGACGACGGCCAGGAACTCCCCGGGCTCGATGGCGAGCGACACCCCGGCGAGGGCCGACGTCACGGTCTCGCCGGTCAGGTAGTCCCGCCGGACCTCCGTCAGCCGGATCACCGACGTCATCGGCCCGTACCCTCGGCTGCCGCGCCGCCGGTGCCGCCGTCGTCGTCGAACGGTCCGCCGCCGAACGGGGCGGCCGGCGGCTGGGCGCCCTGACCGGCGTCGCCGATGATCACCGCGTCGCCGGCCCGGAGTCCCTTGCTGATCTCGACCCTGGTGTCGCCGACCAGCCCGACGGTGACCGGCCGGACCAGGACCGATCCGTCGGCCCGCAGCAGCCGTACGGTCGAGTCGCCGTTCTGGTCGGCCACCGCGGTCAACGGCACCGACAACACCTGGTCCCGGGAACTGATCGTGATCTTGGTACTGACGCTCATCCCGATCCGGGCGGACTTCGGCAGCCCGCTGACCCGGATGATCACCTGATAGGTCTGCACGGTGCCGTCCGATCCCGTACCGGACGATCCGGAGTCGGTGCTGGTGGCACTCTGCGCGATCTCCGCGATCGTCCCGTCGAAGCCCGTCCGGTCGGTGTCCAGGCTGAGCTCGACGTTCTTGTCCGCGGCCAGCCGGACGACGTCGTACTGGCTGACCTCGACGACGACCTCGGACCGGCCGACGCCGAGCGTGGCCACCTCGGTGAGGACGGCCTTCTTGGCCGACGTGACCGACCGGACGATGCCGTCGAACGGAGCCTCGACGTCGATCTTCTCGTCGTCGGCGTCGAGGACGACCGCGAGCACGTCACCCTTCTCGACCCGCTCTCCCGGACCGACCTTGACCTCGTCCAGGGTGTACGTCGCCGTCTCGGTCGAACTGGAGGACGAGCCCTGGGATCCGGCCTGCTCCGTCTCCTGGCCGTGCATGGCGAGCAGCACCGGATCGGCCTCCGGCCGGATCGAGTACGTGTAGCGATCCGCGATCACCCCGGTGTCGCTGACCGTCTTGCGGACCACGCCCTTGCCGACCGACTCGGTCTGATACGGACTTGCGGCCGTCGGCTCGGCCGGCCGTCCGGCCACCAGCCCCAGCCCGGCGGCGGCCACCCCGATCACTGCCAGGGTCGCTGTCACGACCCCGCGCGCTGCCCGTCCCATCGCGGCTCCTTCGCTTCGCCGGCCCGGTCGGCCGGTCTCCTTCGAGCCTGGCTCGGCGGGACCCGAAACACATCGTGCAGCCGGCGCAATCCGGCTACTGCGCCGGCAGTAGCCGGATCTACGCCGCTCGGGGGATCGATTGCGGGACGGATGTCGGGAATGATCGATGCAGCGCCGGCGCCGGTGCGTCCACTGCGGGGTGGTCGAGAGGAGATCAGCGTGGCCGGGACAAGCCCGCCGCACCCACCGTCGGTGCTGGCCAGCCCCTGGTCAGCGCTGCCGCCGCTGGTGCGTGACCTGGTGACCGCGGCGGTGCTGCTGGCCGGCAGCGTGGTACCGCAGTTGATCACGGTGCTGCGGACGGCGCCCTGGCTGATCGTCCTGTCCGCGACGGTGGCCGTCGGTGTGGTGCTGTTCCGTCGCCGATTCGACCTGATCACCTTCGCCGTCGCCGGTGCCACGCTGGTGCTGACCACCGTCGTCGACCACACCTATCCGGGCGCGATCCTGCCGGCGGCCGTCGCGCTGTACGCCGTCACCAGCCGGCGCGGCCGTCCGGTCGGCCTGATCTGTCTGATCAGCGCCGTCGTAGCGATCCTGCTCGCCTACCTGCTGTCGCCTCCCGCGACCTGGGGCGGCCCCGGGGACGGCCCGAACCCACTGACCGGACCGGCCCTGCTGACCGCGGCGGCGGCCCTGGGCGAGACGCACCGGGCCCGGCGGGCGTACATCAAGGAGATCACCGAGCGCGCCGAGCGGGCCGAGGCCACCCGGGAATCGGAGGCGCAGCGCCGGGTCGCCGAGGACCGGCTGCGGATCGCCCGTGACCTGCACGACGTGGTCGCCCATCAGATCGCCGTGATCAACCTGCAGGCCGGGGTCGCCTCGTCCGCGTTGCCCGATCGCCCCGAGGCGGCCGAGAGTTCGCTCAGGGTGGTGCGCGAGTCGGCCCGCTCGGTGCTGCAGGACATCGGCAGCCTGCTGGCGATGCTGCGCGACGAGTCCGACGGCCGGGCGGGACCGGTGACCGAACCGGTGGCCTCGCTGAGCCGGCTGGAGGAACTGGTCGAGGGCTTCCGCAGGGCCGGGCTGCGGGTCGACCTGACCGGGCCGGCTGCTCCCGGCACGGTGCCGCCGGCGGTCGATCTCGTGTCGTACCGGGTGATCCACGAGGTCCTCACCAACGCCCACAAGCACGGGACCGGCGAGGTCGGCCTGACGGTCCGCCGCGATCCGTACGCGCTGATGATCACCGCCGACAACCCGGCCCGGGCCGGTTCCGACCGCACCGGGGGCGAGGGCTGGGGACACGGGCTGCAGGGCATCCGGGAGCGGGTCGGGTCGGTCCGCGGCACCGCGGAGGTGTCCCGGGCGGACGGCCGGTTCTTGATCACGATCCGGATCCCGCTGACACCGGACCCGGCCGTTCGGGTCGCGGGCTCGGGACAGGCGCCCTGACATGACGATCAGCGTGATCATCGTGGACGACCAGACCTTGATCAGGTCCGCCGTACGCAGCCTGCTCGACGTCGATCCCGAGCTCACCGTCCTGGGCGAGGCCAGCAACGGCGCCGAGGCGGTGGAACTGGTCCGGCGGCTGCGCCCGGCCGTCGTCGTGATGGACATCCGGATGCCCGGGATGGACGGCATCGAGGCCACCCGGGTGATCACCGGCGACCCCGAGACGGCCGGCTGCCACGTCCTGATCCTGACCACGTTCGAAGATGATCACTACGTGTTCCAGGCCCTGCGTGCGGGCGCCAGCGGCTTCGTCGGCAAGGGAGCGGATCCGGAGGAACTCGTGCACGCGGTACGGACGGTCGCCCGCGGCGAGGCCCTGCTCTCGGCCCGGGCCACCCGGGCGTTGATCGACCGGTTCGTACCGCGGACGCCGCAGGCCGTACCGGAGACCTCGCCGGACACGGCCGGACTGACCGAACGCGAACGGGAGATCGTCGTCCTGGTGGCCCGCGGGCTGTCCAACGACGACATCGCCGAACAGTTGGTGATCAGCCCGCTCACCGTGAAGACCCACCTCAACCGGGCGATGGCGAAGCTGTCCGTGCACGACCGCGCCCAGCTCGTGATCTTCGCCTACGAGCACAACCTTTTCGGGCAGTACGGCAGCGCCCGGTCCACCGACCCGCGACCCGAGTGAACCGGCCGACCGGATGAATGCCAGCCTGCAACGGACGAGGTGACACAGGAGTCACTGGCGGCCGCCGCCCTGAACCGCGGCTTGCCCCGAGAAGAGGAGCTCCGATGGCGGGCAGCTCGCCGACCCCACCCCGATCGCGCCCACAGCGGAGCTCCGCCCTGTCACTCGTGGTGGCGCACCTTGATCATGGGGCGGTGGCTCGCCGGGTCCGCGACCCAGGCCGTCGCCGCCGGTCCGTTGTTGATCACTCGGGGTCGCCGGTTCGGCTGAGCCGGTCCGCGTCGGGGCCTCAGCGGTCGTGGCAGATCAGGCAGCCGCCCGGGTGCAGCAGGACCTGATGAGTCGGGCACCGGTCGACCGGATCGTCGACGGGCCAGTACCGGTCGGTCGGCTCGTCGGCGACGCTCGGCGGCAGCTCCCGGACCAGCGAGTCGACCCGGGCCAGGAACTCGATCAGGATCTCCCGGCTCGGGCGGTAGTCGAGGACGTCCCACCGGTGCCCGGTCGCCGCGGTCGCCAGGACATCGCGGAGGAATCCTTGCTGGGCGGCGAATTCCGCCCTCGACCAGCCGATGTCCTCGAGCTCGAGGTCGACGGCGCCACGGCCGAAGATCGCCTGGTCCCGGCCGGCGATCCAGCTGATCAGCCGTCGTTGCCACGGCGTCGAGGCCAGGTCGGTACCGGCGATCACGATCACGCTGTACAGGACGGCGGTCGCCGCGTTGCTCAGGTGCACCCAGCGATCGCGCGGCTGGCCGCGGCTCCCGATGACGTTGCCCATCAGGCGATCCGGTCGATGATCACCTTCTGCTCCGGTACGGAAGCGGCGGTGATCGCCCAGCCGCCGTCGAGGGCCTCCCGGGCCCGGGCGAACCGCTCCGGGGTGTCCGTGTGCAGCGTGAGCAAGGGCTGGCCGGCGGTCACCCGGTCGCCGGGCTTGGCGTGCAGCTGGACCCCGGCCGCGGCCTGCACCGGGTCCTCCTTGCGGGCCCGGCCGGCGCCCAGCCGCCAGGCCGCGATCCCCACGGCGTAGGCGTCGAGGGCGGCCAGGATGCCGTCCTCCGGGGCGGTGATCACCTCGGTCTCGCGGGCGGTCGGCAGCGGTGCGTCCGGGGCGCCGCCCTGCGCGATGATCATGGAACGCCAGGCGTCCATGGCCCGGCCCGAAGCGAGCGCGTCGGCCGGGTCCTGATCATTGCGGCCGGCGCCGGCCAGCATCTCCCGGGCCAGCGCGAGGGTCAGCTCGACCACGTCGGCCGGCCCGCCGCCGGCCAGCACCTCGACCGACTCGGCGACCTCGAGCGCATTGCCGGCGGTCAGGCCGAGCGGGGTGGACATGTCGGTGACCAGCGCCACCGTACGCACACCGGCGGCGCCGCCGAGCTCGACCATGGTCCGGGCCAGCGTGCGGGCGTCCTCGGGCTGCTTCATGAACGCGCCGGAGCCGACCTTGACGTCGAGCACCAGGGCGCCGGTGCCCTCGGCGATCTTCTTGCTCATGATCGACGACGCGATCAGCGGGATCGACTCGACGGTCCCGGTCACGTCGCGGAGCGCGTACAGCTTCGCGTCCGCCGGCGCCAGCCCGGCCCCGGCGGCGCAGATCACCGCGCCCACCTGTTCCAGCTGCCGCAGCATCTCCTCGTTGCTCAGCCGGGCCCGCCAGCCCGGGATGGACTCCAGCTTGTCCAGCGTGCCGCCGGTGTGGCCGAGCCCGCGCCCGGACAGCTGCGGCACCGCCACCCCGCAGGCCGCCACCAGCGGAGCCAGCGGCAGCGTGATCTTGTCGCCCACCCCGCCGGTCGAGTGCTTGTCCGCGGTCGGCCGGGACAGTCCGGAGAAGTCGAGCCGCTCGCCGGTGCCGATCATGGCCTGGGTCCAGCGGGCCAGCTCGGTGCCGTCCAGGCCGCGGAAGAAGATCGCCATCGCCAGCGCCGACATCTGTTCCTCGGCGATCGCGCCACGGGTGTACGCGTCGATCAGCCAGTCGATCTCCGCCTCGGCGAGAATCCCGCCGTCGCGCTTGGTCCGGATCAGATCGACCGTGTCGAAGGGCTCTGCCGTCATGCGAGCGAGTATGCCTGAGCCGGACCCGAATCGTGCCCTGAGCTTGTCGAAGGGCCAGGCCGGATGTGGCTGGCCCTTCGACAAGCTCAGGGAGCGTTGTGGCTTGCCCTGCGATGATCGGACCATGCCCATGTTCCTGGTGACGATGGCGGAGCCGGCCCACTTCGACCGATGGGAGGCGATGGCGGAACCGGACCAGCAGGCCGTGTTCGATGCGTGCGCGGCCTTCGTCGCTGCCGTACGGGAACGCGGGTCGGTGCACTACGGCGACGCGCTGGCCCGGCCCGACCGGGCCGTCACCGTGCGACCGGGCCCGGCGGCCGACCGGGTCGCGGCTCCGGGACCGTACGCCGAAACGGACCTGCAGCCGCATGGCATCTACGTCGTCGAACTGCCCGATCTGGATGCGGCCGTGGCGGCGGCGCGGCTGCTCCCGGAGCCGTGCAGCATCGAGGTCCGGCCGCTGCTCGACGTGTACCACCACGCCCACCAGCCGGGCTGACGCTGCGGCTACTGTGTCGCCATGCGCATCGCACGTTTCACCGCCGGCTCGGATCCGCAGTACGGCATCGTCGAACTCGCCGAGGACGGCGGCCAGCACCCCGACACGGTGGCCGTCCTGAACGGAGACCCGCTCGCGACCCCGGTCCAGCTGACCGGCGAACGGATCGAGCTCGACGCGGTCCGGCTGCTCGCCCCGGTGATCCCGCGCAGCAAGATCGTCGCGGTCGGCCGGAACTACGCGGCGCACGCGGCCGAGCTCGGCAACGAGGTGCCGGCCGTGCCGCTCACCTTCTTCAAGCCGAACACGTCGGTGATCGGGCCGGGGGAGTCGATCATCCACCCGGACACCAGCAACGAGGTCAGCTTCGAGGGCGAACTGGCGATCGTGATCGGCCGGATCGCCAAGGAGGTGCCGGCCGCCCGGGCCAAGGAGGTGATCTTCGGCTACACGATCGCCAACGACGTCACCGCGCGGGACCTGCAGAAGTCCGACGGGCAGTGGGCGCGGGCCAAGGGGTACGACACGTTCTGCCCGCTCGGGCCGTGGATGACCACCCACCAGAGCATCGAGGAGGTCAGCGACCTCACGATCCGAACCACGCTGGACGGCGAGGAACGGCAGAACGGCTCGACCAGCCTGATGATCCGCAAGATCCCCGAACTGATCGAGTACATCTCCTCCTACACGACCCTGCTGCCCGGCGACGTGATCCTGACCGGCACCCCGGAGGGGGTTGGCGTGATGAAGGCGGGGCAGGAGGTCAGCGTGGAGATCGACGGGATCGGTATCCTGACCAACCTGGTCACCGGCGGTTCCGGGACCAGCACCACGTCCGCTGACTGACCAGACTGAACTGTAAGGAACGCTCGATGACCCCCGACCCGGTGCTGGGCGACCTGGCACCCGAACAAGTCCGCGTCCGGTTCCCACCGTCGCCGACCGGAAACCTGCACATCGGCAACGTCCGGAGTGCCTTGTACAACTGGGTTTTCGCCCGGCATCACGGCGGCACGTTCGTGCTCCGGATCGAGGACACCGACGCCGAACGCAACCTGGCCGAGTCCTACCGCAACATCTACGACTCGCTGAGCTGGCTCGGGCTGGACTGGGACGAGGGTCCGGAGCGGGGCGGGGAGTACGGGCCGTACCTGCAGTCCGAACGCCGCGGGACCCACGACGACATCGCCGCCCGGTTGCTCGAAGCCGGGCTGGCGTACAAGTGCTTCGACACGCCGGCCGAACTGGAGGCGCGGCAGAAGGACCGGCCGAAGGGCGCGCCGCAGGGGTACGACGGCATCCACCGCAACCTGACGCCGGAGCAGGTGGCCGAGTTCGAGGCGCAGGGCAAGCCGTACGTGATCCGGATGAAGACGCCCGAGTCCGGCGCGATCACGTTCACCGACCTGGTCCGCGGCGAGGTCTCCTTCGACGCTGCGCACCAGCAGGACTACGTCATCGTGCGGGCGAACGGGAACCCGCTCTACACGCTGGTCAACCCGGTGGACGACGCCCTGATGGGGATCACCCACGTGCTCCGCGGCGAGGACCTGTTGCCCTCGACGCCCCGGCAGATCGTGCTCTACCGGGCGCTCGCCGAGATCGGCGTCGGCTCCGGCCGGATCCCGATCTTCGGCCACCTGCCGACCGTGCTGGGTGAGGGCAACAAGCGCCTGTCCAAGCGGGACCAGGGCGGCGGCCTCGCCGAGTACCAGGAGAAGGGCTACCTGCCGGAGGGCCTGCTCAACTACCTGGCCCTGCTCGGCTGGGGCATCGCCGACGACCGCGACGTGTTCACGATCGACGAGATGGTCAAGGCCTTCGACATCCGCAAGGTGAACGCCAGCCCGGCCCGGTTCGACCCGAAGAAGTGCGAGGCGATCAACGCCGAGCACATCCGGCTGTTGACGCCCGAGGCGTTCGTCGAGCACCTGACCGGCTTCCTCGGCCGGGCCGGCGTGATCGGCGACCCGGCGACCGACGCCGAGCAGAAGTTGATCACCGACGTGGCGCCGCTGATCCAGGAGCGGATCAACACACTGTCCGACTCGGTCGCCATGATCGACTTCCTGTTCGCCACCGACGACAAGATCGTCATCGCCGACGACGCCGGGCTGAAGCCGGACTCGGCGCCGGTCCTGGACGCGACGATCGCGGCGCTGTCCGGGTTGGCCACCTTTGATCATGAGGCGATCGAGGCCGCGTTGCGCGCGGCGCTGGTGGACGGCCTCGGACTGAAGCCGCGGCACGCGTTCGGTCCGGTCCGTGCGGCGGTGACCGGGAAGCGGATCTCGCCGCCGCTGTTCGAGTCGCTGGAACTGCTGGGCCGGGAGTCGACGCTGGCCCGGCTCACCGCGGCACGCGCGGGTCTCGGCGGATGAACGACCGACGCCGGCAGCGGTCGGGCAACCCGGCGGTCCGCGGCGGCGCCGCCGATCCGAAGGCTCCCGCGAAGGCACCGGTGCCGCGGCCGCAGCCGAAGGTGCGGACCACCGGCCGCGCTCCGGGCGGCATGTTCGACGACGCGCTGGAGATCCCGGCCGCCGGGCTGACGTACCCGCAACTGCTCCGGGTGCCCGGCTCGGCCTGGTGGCGGTCGTTGCTCGGCGTCGCCTGCGGCCTCGCCCTGTTCCTGCTGCTCACGACGGTGATCAACCAGGCGATCGTGTTCGGCTTCTGGGCGGTGGGCTCGCCGCAGACCCCGTACGGGGACTACGTCGCGGCCGCCAACAGGTTCGAGACGCCGGTCGGGATGCTCGGCGCGAACCTCGGCCTGGCGACCTTGATCGTGATCTGCGCGGTGCTGATGCCGCTGGTGCACCGGGTCAACCCGCGCTGGCTGATCTCGGTCGAGTCGCACCTGCGCGGGCGCTACTTCGCGATCTGCCTCGCCCTCGGCATCGTCGCCCCGGTGCTGATCCAGGGACTCTCGATGCTGGTCGAGGGGGTCCCGGTGATCAAGCTGAATGATCATTTCTGGCTCTTCCTGATCGTGATCATCCTGACCTCGCCGCTGCAGGCCGCGGCCGAGGAGGTCTTCTTCCGCGGCTACCTGCTGCAGGCGCTGGGCGGCGTGATGAAGACTCCGTGGTTCGGCATCGTCACGTCGTCGTTGATCTTCGCGCTGTTCCACGGCGTGCAGAACCCGGCCCTGTTCGTCGACCGGTTCGCGTTCGGGCTGCTGGCGGCGATCCTGGTCTGGCGGACCGGCGGCCTCGAGGCGGGCATCGGGGCGCACATCGCGAACAACGTGCTGGCCTATCTGCTGGCCGGTCTGACCGGAACGATCTCCGCGACCCGCGGGATCCGGGAGATCGGCTGGGAGAACGCCGCGTTCGACGTCGGCGGCTTCGCCCTGTTCGGCCTGCTGGCCTGGCTGGTCGCGTCCCGGCTCAAGCTGCCGCGCACGGTTCCGCCCTCGCCCTGACAGGATTACGTAGGGTAGCCTAACCTTCTCGATCGAGGGGGTTGCTGTGGCACGGACGAATCTCACGGCTCGACGGATCAAGCCGGAGACCACCGAGTTGATCATGGTACGGGTGCTGCGCCGGGAGGTGATCTCGGAGCACTTCGTCCGGGTCACCGTCGGGGGAGCGGACCTGGCCCGGTTCGTGCCGCTCGGCTTCGACCAGTGGTTCCGGCTGTTCCTGCCGGTGCCCGGCGGCACCCTGGAACGGGTGCCGAGCCGGCTGACCACGCTGTCGTACGCACGCTTCCTGACCGTGGCCAGGCTGGAGCGGCCGGTGCTGCGGAACTACACCGTGCGCGCCTTCCGGCCCGCCGGTCCCGAGGGCCCGGAGCTCGACATCGACTTCGTCCGGCACGGTTCGGCCGCCGACGGTACCGCCGGCCCGGCCACGGTCTGGGCCGAGACGTGCGCACCCGGCGACCTGGCCGCACTGCTCGACGAGGGCGTCGGCTTCAACCCGCCGGGGGACACCGACCGGCTGGTCCTGGTCACCGACGAGACCGGACTGCCGGCCGCCGCCGGCATCCTGGCCTCGCTGCCCGAAGGCACCCGCGGCACTGCCGTGATCGAACTCCCGGCCGCCGGTGACCGGCAGGACCTCACGGTGCCGTTCGGGGTCGAGGTCACCTGGGTGACCCGCGCCGATCCGGCCGCCGTCCCCGGCTGCGCGGCCCTGGCTACGGCCGTCGAGCTCGCCGGTCCCGGCAATACCGGCTACGGCTGGGTGGTCGGCGAACAGTCTCTCGCGACGGGCCTCCGGCGACACTGGGTGCGCACCGGAACTCCCAAGGATCGCGTCATGTTCTGCGGCTACTGGCGGCACCCCTGAGCCTCGCCGAGCGGCCGCCCGGCTGAGCCGGTCGGCCCGAAGTTGATCATGATCGACGTAGGCGGACCCTTGACATAATTAGTTGCGCGATTAATCATAAAGGGGTAGCTGCCCGGTGTTTCGGGCGCAGATCCAGATCCCAGCAACGTTGCCCGGGAGTCACTGATGGTCCTGATGGAAGCCACCCGTTCCCTCGGCGGGGGCGAGCCGCCGCGAGGTGGGCCGACCCGAGCCGGCGCCAGTGGGGGATCGGTCCGACTGCGGCGAAGCCTCGTCGGCTACGCGTTCCTGACGCCGTGGTTGATCGGCTTCGTCGTGTTCACCCTCGGCCCGATGATCGCCTCGCTCTACCTGTCGTTCACCGACTACAACTTCCTGCAGCCGCCGGAGCCGGTCGGGCTGGAGAACTACCTGCGGATGTTCGGCGGCGATCCACGGTTCGGGAAAGCGATCCTGGTGACGATCACGTACGTGATCATCTCGGTGCCGCTGCAGTTGTTGTTCGCGCTCGGCCTGGCCCTGCTGCTGGATCGGGCGATCGCCGGGGTCACCGTCTACCGGGCGATCTTCTACCTGCCGTCGCTGCTCGGCACCAGCGTCGCGGTGGCCGTCCTCTGGCGAACGGTGTTCGGCCAGGAGGGACTGGTCAACGCGGCGCTCGGGTTCCTCGGGGTCGAGGTGTCGAAGAGTTGGGTCGGCAGTCCGGACACGGCCCTGTTCACCCTGGTCGCGCTGAACGTGTGGACCTTCGGCTCGCCCATGATCATCTTCCTGGCCGGGCTGCGCCAGATCCCGACGATCTACTACGAGGCCGCCGCCGTCGACGGCGCCGGACCGCTGCGCCGCTTCGGGATGATCACCATCCCGCTGCTCACGCCGGTGATCTTCTTCAACCTGATCCTGCAGACGATCGGCGCCTTCCAGGCGTTCGTCCCGGCCTACATCGTCAGCGGGGGATCCGGCGGGCCGGCGGACTCGACCCTGTTCTACACCCTGTATCTCTACCAGCGGGGGTTCGCCAGCTTCGACATGGGCTACGCCTCGGCGATGGCCTGGCTGCTACTGGTCGCGATCGCCCTGGTCACCGGGCTGAACTTCCTGCTGTCCCGGTTCTGGGTCTTCTACTCCGACGAGGCACGATGAGTGCGCCGCGGACGGGCCGGCCGGCCCGGCGACAGCGGTCGCTGCCGCGGTCCATCGCGCTGCACGCCGTCGTGATCCTGCTCGCCGTCGGGATGCTGTACCCGCTGGCCTGGATGGTGATCAGCTCCCTCCGCTCGAACGACGTGATCTTCAGCGACCCGACCCTGATCCCGTCGTCGGTCTCGCTGGAGAACTACGTCGTCGGCTGGAACAGCCAGCAGTTCCCGTTCGGTCGCTACTTCCTGAACTCGTTCCTGATCACCGCGTTGACCATCGTCGGCAACCTGGTCGCCTGCTCGCTCACCGCGTACGCCTTCGCCCGGCTCTCCTTCGTCTTCAAGGGGTTCTGGATGGCGATCATGCTGATCACGATCATGCTGCCGGAGCACGTGACGATCGTGCCGCAGTACGTCTTGTTCTCCGAGCTGAACTGGCTGAACACGTTCCTGCCGCTGACGGTGCCGAAGTTCTTCGCGGTCGAGGCCTTCTTCATCTTCCTGATGGTGCAGTTCATCCGCGGCCTGCCCCGGGAGATCGACGAGGCCGCCGCCCTGGACGGCTGCGGCCCGTTCGCGATCTACTGGCGGATCCTGCTCCCGTTGATCACCCCGGCGCTCGCGACGACCGCGATCTTCAGCTTC
Organism: Microlunatus sp. GCM10028923; assembly: GCF_042666975.1. Classification (NCBI taxonomy): domain Bacteria; kingdom Bacillati; phylum Actinomycetota; class Actinomycetes; order Propionibacteriales; family Propionibacteriaceae; genus Microlunatus; species Microlunatus sp. GCM10028923. Next base: position 594,492 of record NZ_JBHTFF010000001.1, read on the forward strand.
ATCTGGACCTGGAACGACTTCTTCCGCCCGTTGATCTTCCTCACCGACGCCAGCCTGTTCACGGTGCCGCTGGCCGTACGGTTGTTCGTCGACGCGACCGGCGGCACCAACTGGGGAGCGCTGTTCGCGATGTCGGTGCTGTCGCTGCTGCCGATCTTCGTGTTCTTCGTCCTCGGCCAACGGTTCCTGATCCGTGGCATCGCCACCACCGGACTGAAGTGAGGTCCGATGAACTGGCGTGACGCGACGACGGCCGACCTGCTGCGGTGGCATCCCGGCCGCACCCGCCGCACCTCCGCGCGACCGAACGGCCGGGTCGCCGTGCTGGTCGACTGGCTGGGCCGGCCCGCGCGGGTGGCGGCCCTGAACGGCATGATCATCCTGGCCGGCCTGGCGGTGGTCACCTGGCCGGCGGCGATGGCCGCCGCGATCGCGGCGGACCGGGGGGACACCGGCCGGCTCTGGAGCCGGTACTGGATCGCCTTCGGGCGGTGCCTGCGGTCCGGCCTGGTCGCCTCGGCGGTGCTGCTGCCGGTGCTGGGCGTGATCGGGCTGAACCTGTGGTTCCTGGCCGGCCGCCCGGGCGTGGCCGCGGCCGCGTTATGGCTGCTGAACCTGAGCTTTCTCGGCCTGTGGTGGTGCCTGGCGGCCGCGACGGCCCGGTCGATCGCCGCCCGGCCCGACGCCCGGCTGGTCGCCAGGCTGCGGCCGATCATGGTCGACCTGCTGGCGCGTCCGAGCCGGTCCGCGACCACCGCGCTGCTCGGCCTGGCCGTCGCCGCCTTGATCATCTCCGCGCCGCTGCTCGGCAGCTGCTTCGCGGCCGGGCTGACGGCCGTCGCCTGGTCCCGGCTGGGCGGCCTCCCCACCGACGAAGGAGAAACCCATGCCGACCGGTGATCCTCGACTCCGCGCCGTGTTCCTCGGCGTCACCCACCCGCACGCCCGGGCCTGGGCGACGGCGGCCGCCCGCCATGCCGAGGTGGAACTGGTGGGCGCCTACGACCCCGACCACGGTGCCGCCGCCGAGTTCGCGCGCACGTACCGGTGCGCCACGCTGACGGAGCCGGCCGTCGACCCGGCCGAGCACGACCTGGTGATCGTGGACGGCCGGAACGACCAGGCCCGTGAGCTGGCCCTGATCGGCGTCCGCGCGGGCCGCCCGGTCTTCATCGAGAAGACCGGCGGGCGGTCCGCGCGCGAGCTGTACCAGGTGGCGGCCGAAGCGCGGGACCGCGACGTGATCACCCAGCTCGGCTACTTCCTGCGCTACTCGACCGCGGTCGTCGAGGCCCGTGAGCTGGTCGCCGCCGGTGGCTTCGGCCGGCTCTCGCTGGCCCGGTTCCATGCGGCGATCCCGCACCAGGCGTGGCAGAGCATGGCCGGCTGGTTCGGCGACCCGACGCAGGTGGTCGGCCCGTTCACGGAGGCCGGCTGCCATCTGATCGACATCGTCCGGATGATCTTCGGCGATCCGCAGTCGGTGACCGCCGGTGCCGCGAGCTGGCAGCAGCCACCGAACCATGCCGAGGACGTCCTGGCCGCGATCCTGCGCTACGACGGGATGATCGCGACCGTCGACTTCACCGCCCACGAGGCGAACCCGTGGAACGTCAGCTGGGGCATCGAGTTGTACGGCACCACCGGTACGGCGACGTTCGGGCTGACTCCGGCCCGGTCGGCGATCAGCCACGGCACCCATCGGTGGACGGAACACAGCACGGCCGGCGGCGACGAGGCCGATCATCGGAACGTCGTCGCCGCCGAGAACGAAGCCCTGATGGAACGGGGCATGGACGCCTTCGTCGAGGCCGTTCGGGGCCGCGCGGCGGTGCCCGTGGACGCCTGGTCCGGCGCCGGGACGTTGTCCCTGATCGAGCGCATCCTGGCCGCGGCGCACCGAGGCGTGTGAAGTTTCATGATCACCAACCCGCAGGACACAACGAGGTGAGGACCATGATCGACCGAAGATCGCTGTTGACCGCCGGTGGCCTGGCCGGGCTGGCCGCGCTGGCCGGGTGCAGCGGCCAGGACGGCGCCGGCCAGCCGGAGAACGACGCCGAGGCCAAACAACTGCGCTTCGCGTGGTGGGGCCACGAGGAGATGAACCGCACCACCCGGGAGGCGCTGGAGCTCTACCACCAGCAGAAGGACCTGGTCACGCTCACGCCGGAGAACGCGTCCTGGGACGACTTCTGGGACCGGATGGCGACCCAGATCGCCGGCCGGAACGGGCCGGACTGCTTCCAGATGTCGAACCAGATGATCGTGGACTACGCCGAACGGGGCGCGCTGCTCGACCTGGAACCGTACATCGGGGAAGAGATCGACCTCGCCGGCTGGGACGAGAACCTGCGTGGGTACGGGATCATCGATGACGCCCGGGCCGGGGTGCCGATCAGCACCGATGCCTTCATGATCATGTACGACGTCACGGTGATCGAGAAGCTCAAGATCACGATGCCGGAGGCGTCCTGGACCTGGGACGACCTGGCCGCGCGGTCGGCCGAGATCAAGGAGGCCGGCGGCGGCGAGCTCTGGGGCATGTCGGACGGCTCCGGCAAGTACGAGCTGCTGGAACCCTGGGTCCGCGGCCGGGGCAAGAGCTTCTACGCCTTCGACGCCGACCCGGTCACGCTCGGATTCGAGCGGGACGATCTCGGCGACTTCCTGCAGTGGTGGGCCGATCGCAGGGCCGAGGGGGCCTGCGTCCCGCCGGACGTCGCCGCCGAGGACGACGGCCACGAGACCAGCGCGCTGGTGACCGGCAAGGCGCCGATCTACTTCACCACCAGCAGCGAACTGCTCGGCGTCCGGGCGCTGACCGAGCACCCGTGCCAGGCGATGCCGGTCCCGGATCAGGCCGGCGGCGAGAAGAAGGCCAACTTCGTCCGGCCCAACCTGTTCATGAGCGCCTGGACCGGGACCAAGTATCCGCGGGAGTGTGCGCGGTTCCTGAACTTCTGGATCAACGATCCCGGCGCCGTCGACGTGATCGGGGCGTCGCGCGGCGTACCGCCGAGCCCGAAGTCGGCCGAGCGGCTGGCCACGAAGGTCGAGCCGGCCGACGTCCGCAGCCCGTTCGAGTACGTCGAACTGATCCGCGAGCTCGGCTCGCCGATGGACGGCCTGACCCCGAAGTCCGGCCGCGACGTCTACAACCTGCTGCAGCGCACCGCGGAGGGCGTGCGGTTCGGGCAGACCTCCGTACCGCAGGCCGTGGAGGCGTTCTTCACCGAAGCCGCCTCCCTGCTCTCCTCCTGAAATCCGACACCGAAGGGATCATGATCATGAGATTCGCCGACAAGATCGTCGTCGTCACCGGAGGCGCGGCCGGCATCGGCCGCGCGGTCACCGAGCTGGTCGCGGCCGAGGGCGCGTCCGTCGTGGTGGCCGACCGGGACGAAGCGCTGGCCGCCGAGACCAGCGCCGCCCTGCTCGAACTGGGCGCGCCCAAGGCGGTGCCGATCGGGGTCGACGTCACCAGCGAGGAGCAGATCCGCGGACTCGCCGACCTGTGCCGGAGCGAGTTCGGCCGGGTCGACGCCTTGATCAACAACGCCGCGGCGCGGCTCTGGGGGCCGGTCACCGAGGCGACCCTCGAGTCCTGGCAGCAGATCGTCGCGGCGAACCTGATCAGCGTCGGACTGACCGGCAAACATCTCATCCCGTTGCTGGTCGAGGCCGGTGGCGGCTCGATCGTCAACGTCTCCTCGGCCAACGGCATCGTCGGCCGGAAGGGGATGGCGCAGTACGACGCGACCAAGGCCGGAGTGCTCGGGCTGACCCGGTCGATGGCCTGTGATCATGCCGAGCAGAACATCCGGGTGAACGCCGTCCTGCCCGGCCCGACGCTGACCGACTTCCACAAGAACCGGGCTCGGGAGGCCGGCCGGGAGATCGATCTTGCGGTCACCCGTCCGCACGAGGGCGGCCCGGGGATCCTGCGGCGGCAGGGCCTGCCGATCGAGATCGCCAAGCCGATCGTCTTCCTGGCCAGCGACGACGCCTCGTACATGACCGGCACGTTGCTGTCCCCGGACGGCGGCCTGTCGGCGGTCTCCGGCCACATCGGCTGACCGGCCCAGGAGGTTGTGATGAGCAGGGTACGGATCGCTCTCATCGGGCTCGGCTTCGGCGCGGAGTTCATCCCGATCTACCAGCGGCACCCGGACGCGGAGCTGATCGCGATCTGCCAGCGCGACCCGGCGCGGCTGGACGCGATCGGCAACGCCTTCGGCGTGGACCGGCGCTACACCTCCTACGAGGAACTGCTCGCCGACCCCGACGTCGACGCGGTTCACCTGAACACGCCGATCCCGGTGCACGCCGAGCAGACGCTGGCCGGGCTCGCGGCCGGCAAACACGTCGCCTGCACGGTGCCGATGGCGACCTCGGTCGAGGACTGCCGGCGGATCGTCGTCGCCGCGGCCGAGGCGCGGCGGAACTACATGATGATGGAGACGGTCGTCTTCTCGCGGGAGTTCCTCTACGTCGACGAGCTGCACCGGAGCGGAGAGCTGGGCCGGATCCAGTTCCTCCGCGGTGCCCACCAGCAGGAGATGGCCGGCTGGCCGGGCTACTGGGAGGGGCTGCCGCCGATGCACTACGCGACCCACGCGGTCAGCCCGTTGCTGGCGCTGGCCGGTGGTCGCCCGGAATCGGTGGTCTGCCAGGGATCGGGACGGATCGCCGATGATCTTGCCGGCCGCTACGGATCGCCGTTCGCGGTGGAGAGCGCGTTGATCAAGATCGCCGACACCGAGCTCGCCGCGGAGGCGACCCGGTCGCTGTTCGAGACCGCCCGGGAGTACGTGGAGAGCTTCGCCGTCTACGCCGACCGGGCGTCCTTCGAATGGGGCCAGACCCAGGCCGACCAGCCGGTGCTCTTCCGGGGCGAACTCCCGGAGCGGGTCGAGGTGCCCGACTACGCGGACCGGCTGCCCGAGGAGATCCGGAGCTACACCACACGCGGGGTCTACGATGACGAGCATGCGCACCTGTCGTTCACCCAAGGCAGCGGGCACGGCGGTTCCCATCCCCATCTGGCGCATGAATTCGTCCGCAGCATCGTGGAGCAGCGCGCGCCGGGCGTCGACGCCGTCACAGCGGCCCGGTGGACCTCGGTCGGGCTGTGCGCGCACGAGTCGGCGATCCGGGGCGGTGAGCGGGTCGTGGTGCCGAGTTTCGATCCGGGGTGACTCGGCCGAACGTCGCAGCGAGAGCCGGCGGTGACCGAAGCGCCGAAGCCGATCGGCACGGTGACGTTGTCGGCGGCCGGCCGGCCGGGCAAACCGGCCCGGCAGGGGAGTCTGCGCGAATCCAACCTGGCGTTGGTGGCCGGAATGATCTTCGACCGGGGCGAGCCGCTGTCCCGGTCGCAGATCGCCGACCACAGCGGCCTGAACCGCGGCACCGTCTCCCGGATCGTTGATCAACTCGTCGGTTCCGGGATCGTCGCCGAACGCGAACCGCTGGGCGGTACGGGAGCCGGCCGGCCGGTGATCCCGCTGGAGCCGGCCGCGAACAGCCGGGTGGCGCTCGGCTTCGAGGTGAACACGGCCTCCGCCGGCGCCTGCCTGGTCGATCTGGCCGGCAACGTGATCAGCGAGCGGGTGATCACCGGCGACTTCATCGACAGCAACCCGCGGGCGGTGCTCGGCCGGCTCAGCCGGATCGGCGACACCCTGCTGGACCGGGCCGAGGCGATCGGTGCCCGCTACGTCGGCTCGCATCTCGCCCTGCCGGGCGTGATCGACCGGGCCGGCGAGTCCTTGATCATCGCACCGCGGCTCGGCTGGTCCGATCTCGATCCGCGCCGGCTGTTCCGGAGTCCGCGGCTGGCGGCACGGCCGATGCAGCTCGGCGGCGTGCTGCCGTTCGCCGCGCTGGCCGAGGCGTCGCTGCGCCGTGATGCCGCGACGCGGCCGTCGTTCCTCTACGTGGCGGGTGACAACTCGATCGGTTCGGCGTTGGTGATCAACGGCGAATCCTTCACCGACCTGTACGGCGGCGACTCGACCATCGGGCACATCCTGATCGACTCCCGCGGCCCGGAGTGCTGGTGCGGCCGGCGCGGCTGCCTGGAGCAGTACGTCAGCCGGCAGGCGATCCTGGACCGGGCCGGGCTGGAGGCCGGCCTCCCGGTCGAGCAGATGGCCGAGCTGGCTGTTGATCATGCCCCGCTGCGCCGGGTGTTGCGCCGCACCGGCTCGGCGCTCGGGGCCGCGTTGGCGACCCTGACCAACTTCGTCGAGGTGCCGACGATCGTCCTCGGTGACAACCTCGCCGTGCTGCTGCCGATCATGGAAGACGAGATCACGGCGGAACTGACCGACCGGATCCTGCGGCCCGAGGTGCCGACCGTCGAGCCCGCCCGCAGCGGTCCGCACGCCGCCATGCGCGGCGGTGCGCTGAGCGTCCTGCGCAAGGCGCTGGACAATCTGCAGGACTGGCTCTGAGCCCTCGGGCGCGCAGGGTCTGTCGAGAGGTCAGCGGCTCGCCTCTTCTTCGGCCTGCCGCTTGGCCGCTTCCTCCTTCGCCGCTTCCTCGGCCAGCCGCTTCTCCTCTTCCTGCTTCGCGGACTCCTCGGCCTGGCGCTTGGCGGCCTCCTCCTTGGCGGCTTCCTCCTTCGCGTTCTCCTCGGCAGCGCGTTTCTCGCCTTCGGCCTGTTCCTGTTTCTGCTGTTGTTCGGCGGCGCGTTTCTCGGCCTCGGCCTTGCTCCGCTGCTGCTGCTCTTCGGCGCCCTGCTTCTCCGCCCCGGCGCGCTTCTGCTCCTCCTCGGCCTTCCGCTTCGCCTCGGCACGCTCTTGATCATGATCACGGGTGGGGGAGGCGGCGGGCGGCTTGGGCCGGTCGGCCGGCTGGCTGATCGTGCCGGCGCTCTGCAAGGTGACGATCAGCAGGGCGGACAGGGCCAGGGCGGCGAGGCCTCCGGCCGCGGCGCCGACGTTGCGGCGCCGACGCTGCCTCGCCGCGCGGGCCCGGGCAAGATCATCGGCGACCGAGCCGGGCGGCGGTTCGCCCACGTAACACTCGGTGAGGTCGATCGTGTCCTGTTGATCATGGTGAAGGCTCATGGTCTTCCGTTCCTTCCGTGGCCGGCCGATTCCGCCGGCATAACGTGCGGTGCTGACAAGATCGTGTTGAGGCGTTCGAGGGCTCTCGAGGTCTGGCTCTTCACCGTGCCCGTGGAGATGTGCAGGTCCTTCGCCACCTCGGCGACGGAGCAGCCCCAGCAGTGCCGAAGGACGACGATCTGCCGTTGCCGGGCGGGCAGCTGTTGCAGCGCGTCGAGCAGCACTGAACGCTCCTCGTACGCCAGCGGGGCCTTCTCGTCGACGAGGTCAACCAGGGTGTCGTCGGGCACCGTCCGGCGCCGCGACGCGCTGCGCCACTCGTTGATCGCGGTCCGCCCGATGATCCGGCGCAGATACCCCTCGGCGCCCTCCGGCCGGACCCTCGACCAGGCGAGGTAGAGCTTGATCAACGCCTGCTGGACGATGTCCTCGGCGAGGCCCCAGTCACCGCACAGCAGGTACGCTGCGCGCCGGCCCTTGGTCCGGTGTGCCGCGACGAAGTCCGTGAACTCCGTATCCCGGTCGCTCAATCGCCCTCCCGTGATCGGACTGGTTCTCTCACCGTGACATACACCGGTCGAGGCCGTTCGGTTGTCGTCGAAGGGACACGAAGTTCGGAACGTCGCCCCGGAGCTCCGGGCCCGCCGTACAGTGTGATCATGGAAGCCAGACACACCTCGCGCCGGTCCCTGCTGATCGGTGCGGGCGGATTCGCACTGGCTGCGGGCCTCGGTACGGAAGCGACGGCGGACGGGCGGTGGCACCCGGCACCACCCCAGGACCATCCGTTCCGGTTGCCGGACCGGGTCCCGCTACCGAACGGATTCCGGCCCGAGGGGATCGCATCGGGCCCCGGCACCCGGGCCTACGTCGGTTCGCTCGCCGACGGCGCGGTGGTCGCCGGCGACCTGCGTACGGGCAGGTTGCAGCCGCTGTGGCCGGGCGAACCGGGCCGGGCCATCCGCGGCATGAGCTTCGATCACCGGACCGGCCTGCTCTGGATCGCCGGGCAGATCGGGACCGACGGCTGGGTCTGGGCCATCCACGCCTGGACCGGTGCCGTTGTCAAGGCCGTCCCGGTTCCCGGAGCGGCCTTCCTGAACGATCTCGTGATCACCCGGTCCGCGGTCTGGGTGACCGATTCGCGTCTCGCGCCCGACCGGCTGACCAAGATCGAACTGCGCCGCAACGGCAAGCCTGCGGACGCGGCGCCGATCTTCCTCCCGCTCGGCGGGGCCTGGCCGGCCGGTAACGGCACCGCCGTCAACGGGAACGGCATCCGCGAGTTGCCCGACGGCAACCTGTTGCTGAACAACTCGGCCGTCGGCGGGCTCTGGCAGGTCGACCCGCGCACCGGCGACACCAGGGCGGTGCCGGTGCACGGCGGGCCGGGGATCACGGCCGGCGACGGACTGCTGATCGAGGGCCGGACGATCTACGTCGTCCGCGGCTCCGGACCGGCCGAGGTCTCGGTGCTGACGCTTGATCGTGATCACGGCGCCTGGGCGGCTCGCTGGCGCGGAGCCCGTACCGCAGCGTCGTTGGACGTCCCTTCCACCGCGACCCTGGCCGGCGGCGCGCTCTGGGCGGTGAACGCCCGATTCGGCGTGCCGGACCCGGGGACCGCCGAGTACTGGATCACCCGGCTCCCGCGCTGATCATCCGTGGTGGCTCGGAGCCTGCGCCCCGAGCCACCCGGTGAGCTGCGACCGGGTCAGTCGCCGGCGGGCGTCAGTTCGACGTCGTCGAGCTGCAGGATCGCATCGCCGCCGTCGGCACCGTAGCCGAGCAGCACGGTGATCGTGTCGACGCCGGCCGGGACCTCGATCACCGTCGACTGCTTCGTGTATTCGTCCGGTGCGGTCGGAGCGATTTCCTTGATCGACTCGCCGCCGTCCCAACGGGCGCCGATCATGACCCGCTTGACCACCGAGGAGGTACGGAACCAGCCGGAGAGGTCGATCCTGCTGCCGGGGACGACGCTGACCTGCTGCGTCACGTACTGCGCACCGAGGGTCTCCGAGGTGCGCACCCAGGCGTTCTTCTCGCCCGAATGGGACAGGTTGCCGCCACCGTCGAAGCCGTGCCCGGCCTGACCGTCGAAGCCCCAGACCGGGCCGTAGTCGGAGGACTGTTCGAAGCCGCCGTCGACCAGTTGCTGCCGGTGCGACGCGGACAGCTCGGCCAGCGACGTGTAGCGATGATCACCGCCGGCCGGCCCGACCAGCCGGACCCCGGTCGCGGTCACGGTCGGGAACTTCACCGCGTACTCCGCGCGGGCGCCGGCCCGGCCGGGAACGAAGGCGGGCGTGATCAACTGGCCGCGGACGTCGACCCAGCGGCCGTCCACCCGCACCTGCACCTTCGGCGCCGAGACGAACCAGCCGCCGTCCCGGCCGGCCTTACCGATGGTGAAGTCGACCCGGTTCAGGTCGACCTGCTCCGGCCAGGTGTAGCCCCACCAGCCCTGGTCCTTCACCTCGCCGTCGCGATCGTCGACCTGGCTGCTCGCCGAACCGTCCCGGAGCGCCTCGAGTTCGGGCTGTCGGGCCGACTTCGACACCGGTACGGCATCGTCGCGTCGACCAAGATCATCATCGGCGGCCGGATTGTCCGCCGGGCCGTCCCGCAACGGAACCAGGTCCACCCGCCGCAGCGAATAGTGGTACGAGATGCTCGCATTCGGCAGCCCGCAACAGACGTTGGACTGCAGCAACATCGACCGGCCGTCCGCGGAGAGGAACTTCGACGGCAGCGTCGTCCCGTACCCGCCGAAGGTCTCCGGCTGCAGGTTGAGCGCCGTGTAGTCGCGGTCGGCCATCCGCCGCCACGGGCCCCACGGCTGCGGCGCCTCGTACAGGTGGTGCGCGTACTCGGACCAGCTCGAGTAGAGGTAGCGGTCCAGCGGCTTGTCGTACAGCACATGTCCCTGCGACAGCACGGAAAGGTCGTTCCGCAGACCTTGATCGAACATCCGCTGGTAGACCCGTCGCTCGTCGGTCAGCACCGGTTTCCGATCACCGATGGCGGCCGACCATGCGGGTGCCGCCGGCGTTCCGGAGAAGAACTCCCAGGCGGACCGGTCGGCGACCTGCTCGGCCGGGACCCGGGCCAGGAACAGGTCGGTCGGGTCGGGCACGGTGTCGCGGTACGAGTCGCGCCAGTTGCCGTCCAGCCCGTACGCGTAGACGTAGCCGTCCGGTGCCCAGGCGCCGCCCTTGCCGAAGTCGGCGAACCAGATGGTCGTGAAGACATGATCATCGAACATCGGCCCGGACGTGTCCCAGGTCCAGGTCTTCCCGCCGTCGTCGGACTTCGCGATCGTCGCGGCCGGCGCGTCGTCGAAGTTGTGCGACAGATCCTGCACGGCGAGATAGAGGGTGTTGCCGACGCAGACCATGCCGGTCGGTTTTCGGCTGTAGCCGCCGGAGGTCCAGACCCGGCCCACCTCGTCGCCGACGGCCAGGTTGCTGCCGGCCAGTTCCGAAGCGGGCCCGGTGAGCTTGGCGACGCCGACGTCGTAGAACTCGCCGTCCAGGTCGAAGCCCCGGCCGTCGCCCCAGGCCGAGTACAGGTTGTCGTCGTCGGCCCAGCAGGACGGCCAGAGATCGCCGTCGGAAGCGGTGCCGTAGCGTTCCGCCGCTTCGATCTTGGCCGTCCCGATCCAGTCGCTCGGCTCGGCCTCCGGTCGGGTGGCCCGGGGCTCGGCCAGCGCCGTCGCCGTACCGATCATGATCACGGCCAGCGCCAGGGTGAGTGATCCCGCAAGTCGACACCGCATCGTGTCATCCCTTCCGTCCGCCTAGATTCGTCCGGTCTGCTCGGGAGCCACGGTAGCGGCTCCTTCCTCCTCCGCGGCCTCGACCTGGGCCAGGTCGATCCGGTCCTTCCACCGCCGGTTCGGGTCGGGGATCGGCACCGAGGACAGCAACTGCGCCGTGTAGGAGTGCTTCGGCCGGGTCATCACCTCGCTGACCTTGCCGCGCTCCACGATGATGCCGCGGTGGATCACCATCACGTCGCCGCCCAGGTAGTGCACGGTGGACAGGTCGTGCGTGATGAACAGCGTGGTCATCCGGTAGGTCTCCTGGAAGTCGAGCAGGATGTCCAGGAACGCCTTGCGGACCTGGGCGTCCAGCATCGACACCGGTTCGTCCGCGATCACGAACGCCGGCCGCAGCATGTGGATCCGGGCCAGCATGATCCGCTGCCGCTGGCCACCGGAGAGCTGGTGCGGATAGCGGCCGAGCACCTGCTCCGGATCCAGCCGGACCGCCTCCAGCGAGGCGTTGATCAACTCGGCGCCGTGCTGCGGCGACTTGGCCAGCCGGAACTTCTTGACCGCGGTCTGCAGCACCCGGTCCACCCGGTAGAACGGGTTGAAGATCGCGTACGGATCCTGGAACACCGGCTGGACGTTGCGCCGGTAGTCCTCGGTCGCGGCCCGGTTGAGCCGGTAGATGTCCTGCCCGTTGTACGTGATCGTCCCGGCGGTCGGCTTCTGCAGGCCGAGGATGTTCCGGGCGATCGTGCTCTTGCCGCTGCCGCTCTGGCCGACCAGGCTGATCACCTGCGGCGGCTCCGAGGTGAGGTCGAAGGTGGCGTCGTCGACGGCGGTCAGATAGCCACCGGCCGCGCCCCGGGCGTGGAACCGCTGCTGCACCTGACGGAGTTCGATGATCTTGGACTCCGGTGCGGATGAACCGGTCATCGGACGGCCCCCTCTCCCTGGACGGACGGTTCGGGTGTCTCCATCCGGGGGATGGAGGCGATCAGGCCGCGGGTGTACTCGTCCTTGGGTGCGTCGAACACCTGGAAGACGTCGCCGACCTCGACGATCCGGCCCTTGTGCATCACGGCGACCCGGTCGACGAGCTGGGCGTGCACCCCCATGTCGTGCGAGATCACCACCAGGGTGACCCCGAACTGCTCGCGGAGGTCGGCCAGGCTCTGCAGGATCACCCGCTGGATGGTCACGTCCAGCGCGGTGGTCGGCTCGTCCGCGATGATCAGGTCCGGCTCCAGCGCGACGCAGATCGCCATCAGCACCCGCTGTTTCATGCCACCGGACAACTCGTGCGGATACATCTGGGCGACCCGGGTTTCCAGGCCCACCTGCCGGAGCAGCCGCGGCACCATCTCCCGTACCTCGCCCTTCCGGTTCGGCGCGTGCTCGATGATCACGTCGGCGAACTGGTCCCGGATCCGCATCACCGGGTTGAGCGAGTTCATCGAACCCTGCGGGAGATAGGAGAGGTTGCGCCAGCGGAGCGCCCGGAGCTGCCGGCCCTGGGTCTTGATCAGATCGACCGGCGTCCCACCGTCGGGACGGAACGTGATCGAGCCGCCGGCCACCTGGCCGGGCGGCTTGAGCAGGCGCAGCAGGGCGAGCGCGAGGGTGCTCTTGCCGCTGCCGGACTCGCCGGCGATGCCCAGGATCTCGCCGCGCCGGACCGCCAGGTCGACGTTCTCGACGGCGGTGAAGGCCCCGCTGCTGGTCGCGTACTCGACGGTGAGGTCGGTCACCTCGAGGATGTTGTCGTGCCCTTCGACAGGCTCAGGGCGCGGTGGGTTGGGCTCAGGGCGCGAGGGTCGGGAATCAGGCACCGGTCACGCTCCTCAGCCGGGGGTTGTAGACCTCTTCCAACCCGATGTTGATCAAGTTCAGCGCCGCGAACAACAGGGTCAGCAGGCCGATCGGCACCACGAACATCGGCCAGGCGCCGAGGGTCAGCGCGCCGGTGTTGATCGCGTTGAAGATCAGGTGGCCGAGATCGATCACGCCGGACGGGCCGAGGCCGATCACCTCCAGCCCGATCAGGCCGAAGATCGCGCCGAGTGCGGCGTTGGCGAACCCGACGCCGATGTACGGCAGCAGGTTCGGCAGCAGCTCTTTGACGATGATCTCCAGGTCGCGTGCCTTGCTGACCTTGGCCAGCTCGACGTACGGCCGGGATCTCAGGCTGAGCACCTGCGACCTGATCGTCTTCGCCGCGAACGGCCAGGCGAAGATCGACAACATCAGGCCGACCTGGAACAGCGTCACCTCGCGGGTGTACGCGGACAGGGCGATCAGCAGCGGGAAGGTCGGGATGACCAGCAGGATGCCGGTGAACGTGGACAGCACGCTGTCCACCCAGCCGCCCTTGTAGCCGGCGATGAACGCGACCACGACCCCGACGGCGGTCGAGATCAGGCCCGCGATACCGCCGATCTGCAGCGAGACCGCGGTGCCCTTGACCACCATGGCCAGCACGTCCCGGCCGAACTGGTCGGTGCCGAACGGGTGTGCGCCGGACGGCCGCAGCCACTTCTTGTAGGCGGCGATCTCGATCGGGTCGGCGCCCTGGCCGATCGCGCCGACGATCAGCGGCGACGACAGCGCGAACAGGACCAGCACCGCGATGATGATCAGGCCGGCCAGCAGTTTCGGGCTGCCGAGGATGGTCCGGCGGATCGCGGCGAAGAAGCGCCGGACTCCGCCGGCGACGTCGGGCCGCGCCGGATCGGCGTCAACGGATGAGGACATGATCATCACCGCCAGTACTTGACTCGGGGATCCAGCAGGGGGAGCAGCAGATCCAGGATCAGGTTCGCGGTCAGGACGAAGAAGATCGAGATCGTGGTCACCGCGAGCACCGTGTTGAAGTCGAGCTGGTTGATCGCCGTGACGAGGGTGAAGCCGAGGCCCGGATAGTTGAACAACTGCTCCACCAGTAGGTTGCCGTTGAAGATGAAGCCGAGCGAGATGCCGAAGCCGGTCACCTGCGGCAGATAGCAGTTGCGCAGCGCGTACCGGGTCAGGATCCGGTTCGGGTGCAGCCCCTTCGCCTCGGCGTAGTGCAGGTAGTCCTCGCCGAGGATCGGCACCATCAGCATCCGGGTCGACAGCAGCCAGTTGAACACGCCGATGATCACGATCGAGCCGGCCGGCAGCAGCCCGTGCTGGATCAGGCTGCCGATGAACTCGGGGGAGAAGGCGACCGGGATCGCCGAGTCGTACGCCGAGCGGTTCGGCAGGATGCCGAGCAGGTAGGAGAAGACGTACACCAAGATCAACGCCAGGAAGTAGAACGGCACGTGGCCGAGCGCGATCGACGTCGTGGTGGCCACCTCGGCGCCGATCTTGCCGCGCCGCCAGCCGGCCACGGCACCGGCCAGGATGCCCAGCACGAAGGCCAGCACGGCGGAGATACCGAGCAGTCCGACCGTCCAGGGCAGCGACTGGCCGACCACCTCGAACGCCGGCGTCGGATAGTTGATCAAGGACGGACCGAGGTCCCGCTCGAAGATCAACCGCTGCATGAACTTCAGGTACTGGACGAAGAGGTTGCCGTCCAGCCCGAACTCGGCCCGGTACCGGTCGATCACCTCCTGGCTGGCCTGCTGGTTGTAGACGTAGTTCTGCGCCAGGGTCTGGATGAACGTCTGCACCGGGTCGCCGGGGATCAGCCGGAAGAAGAAGAACGCGATCGTCAGCGATCCCCAGAGTTCGACCAGGTAGAGGCCGAACCGCCGGATCCCGTACTCCAGCAGCGGATGCGCGGCCAGGAACCCGCGCAGGGCAGGCGTCCGCACCGGCCCGGGACTGCTGCGCTCGCGCTCCCGGGCCGCCGTCGTGGCACTCACGGCTCGACCTGGCCCGTGGGCTCGAGCCTGCCGATCACGAACATGAAGTGGCCCCACCAGTTGAGCGGCACCTGGTAGAGATCTTCGTCGGTCGGCCAGCCCTTCCAGTACGTCGTGTTGTAGTACTGCGGGTAGCCGGTCTGGATGATCGGGACCACCGGCAGGTTCTGGTAGTAGATCTCCAGCGCCTGATCCAGCAGCGGCTTGGCCTCCGGCGAGGTCGGGTCCATGTTGGCCAGCTGCTTGGACAGTTCATCGAGCTGCGGGTTCCGGAACCGGGTCTTGTTCTTGTCCACGGCGTTCTTGCCGATCGGCTGGGCGCGGTCGCTCTCAAGATCACGGTAGAGCTGTTCCGGATCCTGCGAGATGTGGCAGACCCAGTTGTCGGCGATGTCGAACTCGCCCTTCTGGAACTTCTCGTCGTGCACCGAGCCGCTCAGGCTGCGCATCGTCGTCTTCACCCCGAGCTTGTCCAGCTCGGCCTTGAGCATCGTGCCGATCACGTACTCGGCACCGTCGACGGCGACCGGCGTGATGATCTCGATGGTGGCCGGCTTGCCCTTGTAGGCGCGTTGGCCGTCCGATCCCTTGGGCGCGATCTCGTCCAGCAGCTGGGCGGCCTTCGCGGGATCGTAGACCAGCGGGTACTTGTCGGCGATCGCCGGATTCTTCCACTGCTCGAGGCTTGCGTAGTCGGCCCACGGATACTGCGCCGGCGCCGTCTCCACCGGCCAGATCGAGAGGCCGATCTTCTTCCGGTCGATCAGGTTGCTGACCACCCAGTGCATCTTCGGCTCGGAGATCAGGCCACGGGACGGATCGTTGTTCAGCCAGAACGCCCGCGGGCACGGGTCGTTGAACTGGGTGGTGATCAAGTTCGGGTAACCCTGGGCCCGGAGCTGCTTCGCGTGCTCCTCGTTGATCGAGCCGACGTCGATCTGGACCCGCTCGAACGCCAGCGCCGCCGCGTCGGCCTGCTTCGCGGTGCTCTGGTAGATCACGTACTCCGGCTTCGGGTCGAGGTTCTCCTTGTTCCAGTAGTCCGGGTTCTTCTTCCAGACGAACATCTTCTGGTTCTGGATCGCATCGTCGAGGACGTACGGACCGGTCCGGATCGGCGGGTTGTCCTTGAACTTGGTCGGGTCCTGCTTCTCCCAGATGTGCTTCGGCCGGACGTCGAAGGAGCCGAGGATCGTGGTGATGAAGCCGTAGTGGATCCGCGGGTTCGACTTCTTGAGTTGGAGTACCGCGGTCTGCGGGTCCGGGGTGGCGACGTCCTTGAGGAACTCGGCCCAGTCGCCGCCGCCGCCGAGCAGGTCCTTCCGGTCGCGCAGCAGGCGCAGCGTGAACTGCAGATCAGCCGAGGTGAACGGCTCGCCGTCGCTCCACTTGGCCCGCGGTTCCAGGTTCAGCGTGAGCTCGGTGAAGTCGGGGTTGTAGCTGTAGTTCGTGGCGAGCCAGTTGATCCGCTCGCCGGTGGCCAGGTTGAGGTAGAAGAGGTATTCCTTGCAGAACACGTCGAAGCCGGAGCCGGACGGGGAGCCGTTCGGGACGAACCCGTTCCAGCTGTTGAAGACCGTGTACTCGGTCTGACCGACGATCAGCGTCTGCTCCCGTGGGGTCGGGATGTTCGCCTTGGCGATCTTGACCGTCCCGGTCGGGGAGGGCTTGTTGGGGCCGGTCGGCTCGTCACCATACGACCCGCCGTCGTCGGTGGAGCACCCGGCCAGACCGGCGAGGGCCGCCGCGCCGCCGAGGCCGAGCAGACCACGGCGATTGAGTTGATAGTTGAGTACGTCCTGCACGCTCTCGTACTGGGCCATGGCAGACCATCCCTTCGGGCGCAACGTTGCGGAGATCCGAAAATGCGAGTTGGTTAAATCAATCCCTTTTAGTTGTTCTGGTCAAGGTCCATCTCACGGCCTGCGCGATGCTTCGTCCGCATCGTGGAACCGGGGGTCCGGGCGGCCCACGGCAAGGCCCCTGCACAACAACTCGGCAACAAATATGCGGTCGGCATGCAACGCGCGCCTACCGTCACGGCGTATCCGTACCGGATGGATCGGTGACGGGGTCGGGAGGGAAGATGCGGGTGGAGTTCGACCAGAGCGGGAGTGACGGCGCGGGGGACCTTCGGCGGGATCAGGGCACGGTCATGGAACAGGACACCCGGCCGCCGGACGGGTTCCGGCTGCCGGCAGCGCTGCGGGAGCGGAAGGCGAGACTGACCGAGCGGTTCCCGGCACTGTTCCCGGCCGCGGTGGCGCTGCACCGGATGCGCCGGCGCGCGGTCTGGGCCGCGTCCGGGATCGAGTGGGCCGGCCGGCACCAGGCCGAGAACCTGCCGGTCCGGGTGAAGCAGCACAAGTCGCTGCTGCTGCGGACCCTCGGCGAATCCGAGATGTGGCTGCAGCACAACAAGGTGACCAACCTCAGGCTCGCGGTGGAGCAGATGGACGGGTTGATCATCGAGCCCGGCCAGGAGTTCTCGTTCTGCCGCACCGTCGGCAAGACCTCGAAGCGCAAGGGGTACCTCGACGGCATGCTGCTCGACAACGGCGAGGCGAAGCCCGGCGTCGGCGGCGGCATCTGTCAGCTGGCCAACCTGCTGCACTGGATGGTGCTGCACACCCCGCTCGTGGTGACCGAACGGTCCGAGCACTCGTTCGACCCGTTCCCCGACAACGGCCGGGTGCTGCCCTGGGGCGTCGGCTGCGCGATCTACTACAACTACGTCGACTTCCGGTTCCGCAACGAGACCCCGGCGACGTACCAGCTGCGGGTGTCGGTGGGGGACCGCTACCTGGCCGGCGAGCTCAGGTCGGATCGGCCGCAAACCCATTCGTACAAGGTGTTTGCGGTGAACGAGCAGTTCGTCCCGTACCGCGATCAGTGGTACCGGATGAACGAGATCTGGCGCAACGTGATCGACCGCCGGACCGGCGACCACGTCCGCAAGGAGTTGATCAAGAAGAACTGCGCCCTGGTCAAGTACCTGCCGCCCGGCGTGGCCGAGGCGACGCGCCGGCCAGCCGGTTTGGGTGAGGCCGAGGTCGTACAGTAAAGTTCAACCTCGTGCCGCGGCAGCGGCCGATGGGGTATGGGGTAATTGGCAGCCCGACTGATTCTGGTTCAGTTAGTCTAGGTTCGAGTCCTAGTACCCCAGCGACGGAAGCTTCCGATTCGCTGGATCGCAGGGCGTTTTGGTAGTCTTCCGCAGGCTGATCGGAGACGATCAGCGGCTAGGGCCCCGTTGTGTAGCGGCCTAGCACGCCGCCCTCTCAAGGCGGTAGCGCGGGTTCGAATCCCGTCGGGGCTACGAGCGGTAAAACGCCCCTCACCAGGCACGATGCTTGGTGAGGGGTGTTTTGTTGTGTCCGGCTGGTGGCGGTTGGAAGCGGGTATCTACGGGTGTTCTCGGTCAATACGCGGTGAAGGTCCGTGACGGGTGAGGGATGCCTCGTCCCTCGGGGTTGGTGTCGAGGTTGTCCTCAATGCAGTTGGTGTGTCCTGAGGGGGACGTCGGGTGCGGCCGAGTCGTGCGAACTGGTTTGGGTCGATGTCCGTAACGAGCCAGGTCGACCGTCGGATCTCGAATCGCATCCTGCGGAGTGGGTCGGTCGGGTCGTGGCACTTGTCGATCCGGATGGGCGGTGGCACCCGGCGATCGATCCCAATTCGGTGGTCGGTCGAGTCCGGCCGGCGGGGATCTTCGAGGCCGTCGCCCCGACGCTGGCGCAACGGTCCAGGCAGGTTTGTCGAACTGGCGGGACCCGGGTTGACTCAGAAGTCAGCGTCTAGGCCAGGTCGTCCAGGAAGCTGAGCACCTCCTCGAGCGGCTCCTCGGCGCTGAGCCATCTGGTGATCATCAGCGGGCGCCCCTATTGCGGCAGCTACCGCCAAGGGCGCTGAGGAGATTCTGCGGCCAGGTAGCCGAGCCTGGTTTTGGAACACCGGCGGGCGCAGCGATCGTGACACTGCCGCGAGCGGTTCGGCTCGTGGGCGCTCGGACATCACGCTCGTTCGCGGCGTCGGGCACTGGTGCTGCATTAGGATCGCGGCCAGTCGTGGTGAAGGGAAGGTCAGATGCCGTTTCTGGGTGAGATCAGAATCTCGGGGCCAACGCTGGTTGAAGACGAGACGTTTGTTCTGACGGATGCGGTTTTGGCCGCTATCAAGGATGGCTGGCAGGTGCCGCTCGTTGTGAAGGAGAACGACAGTACTGAAGATTCGAGCGGCGAAGGCGGTCGTGGTCGTTGCAGCGCTCGCACGCCATCTGACTACCTGGACGCCCTCGCTGTTGGAGTACTCCGTCGAGAGCGTAAAAGTGTCTCCCTATGAACGACCACATGGTGGCGAGGAATGGCTCCCTAGAATTGATCGTGAGGAGAAAGAAGGAAGGTGGCCATTGGCCGTCTTCCTCGACGACGGGATGAAGTCACGGGCTGCTCAATACTTGCTCGCTCGTGCTGTCCGATCGCTCTGGCATCCAGCCGAAACCGTCAGGCCTACGTCCGATGCTGACGAGGTTGTTGCGGGCTCTGTTCAATATCCCTGGGGAGGCGAACTGATATCCGCACTGGGAGCGCTGCTGATACGTGCCGCACGCCTGGAATCCGATACTTGTAAAGCGGAGAAGCTTGTAGTACAAGGAGCGGGGGATCCGGGGCTGGCCGAAATGTTGTTGGCGAAGGCGAGAGAAACGGTCTCCCAGACGTCAACGGACGGCTGGACCGACGACGATATGCGTGGGCACCTGCTCCTTGAACGGTTCATGGAGGACCACAATCTGCAGTGGAACAGGGTGATCGATGACGATTCTGACGAAAGTTACGACGAGCGATCCAAGCGCCAGCTGCGGGAGCTGATCTGGGCGGGTACGCGTGCGCTAGCCACGATGGCATCATCGCTCAGTGGCCTCAGCGGGCCCTGGCAGCTTCTAGGTAGGCTCGATGACGACAGGATCGTATCGATCTATGCAGACGAGGAAGTCGAACGCATTGAGCTGCAGACCGAGCAAGATCTCGATGAAGTAGAAGCCACAGCATTGGCTCACGCGGCGGTATGGATTGCCATTCGCAGAACCGAGGCGCTGGATTTCGAGGAGAATGCGTGGCTTGTCGAACGCGTCGCGCAGGATGTATCTCCGTTCCATCAGGTGGTGTATTCAGCGTTGCTTATGGCGGGCGTGGCGCCAATGCGTGAAGCCGTCCGAATTAGTGATGGTCCGGCGGAGGTCTTTACGTTTCTGGCAGGGTTCATTCAAGCGATGGTGGCGACAGAGGGCGAACGTGGATCCGAGGACCGATTGGAGGAGGATGTTGCGGACGCGTACGACAGCATGCACCAGGTATTGGAGGAGGTGCTCCTCGATGACGAGGATGACATTACTGACCGGCTGCTAGCCGTGCTGGAGATCGTGGGTCGCTCGGCGAGATTGACGCGAACAGATGTCAATCCGCGGCGAGGTGTGGAGGGGCATATCTCGTCTCCGGATGAACTTGCGGCAGAGCTACTTCGCCGACCAGCCGAGTATGCCGCGACCGTCCTTGCTACCGAGACGAACGAAGATGACCTCATTCGCCTTCGGGCGCTCGCCATTGTGGCTCAGATTGAACCGGGCCTCGCTGGCCATATGGCTGCGGATTTTGCTGACCTGTCGAGCGATGATCCGCGTATGGAGCCCGCGGCTCGGGCTCGAGCCGTGCAGTGGGTTGAGGGCGCAATCCGGGCCGCGCAGGAACGGAGTACCCTGCCTGTCGGCAAGGTGCGAGTAGCTCTCAGTGATGATGCCAAAACTGTCTTGGCGGCGGTCATGGCCGGCCAGGCACTAGTTGACGAGTGGCCCGTCCAACGTCTGGTTGCAGCAGCCGCCGAATCCGCGTCTGGTGTTTTGTGGGAAGCCTCCGCCTTGGATCGGTCAGATGACGTGTTTGGTCGCCCGTGACGAGCTCGAAGCCGCTCGGTCTCGTCCGTAAGCGTCCAGCATCAAGTCGGTATCACTGCTCAGTTCGTCACTGTCGGAGACTCCGCACAGGCGATCTACGGCTGACGCTGTGCCCGCGAATCGTGACCTGGCCAAGGAGATCGACCCCGCGTCATCCGGGCTGACATCCTGACGGTCGCAGCTCAAGCTCCTCGTGGCGCTGAACCACAGGTTATGACGGATGCTCACGTACGTGACGCCATCCGGACATGATGCGCTTGTGGAACCTGTTGCAGAGACGATTGATGAAGGCGGCGACCTCCTCGCCGGGCGAGGACTCGTGGTGCCGCTTCCTTGGGCGTCGCGTCGCTCAGCGATGCCCTACCTACCTGGTGGAGGAGCGAGAAAGATGCCAACATGGAACGCGCGGCCAGGCTGAGCCTCGGGTTCCTGGTCGCGTCATGCGGCGCGGTGTTGCTCGCCGTCGTGATGCTGTTGTGGGCCGGATTCGAGATGGGTTCGGGCCTGGTGGGCGCCGGGTGGCTGCAGTTGCTCCTCGCGGCGTTCGTGCTGGGGCCACTGACTCCGATCCTCGCGATACCGGCATTGATCTTCGCCATCAGGGCACAGGAGCCCGCGAAGGCAGTCGTCGCAGGCCTCCTCCTCGTCGGCGGGCTGTTATACCTGGGCTGGCTGGCGTATGCGGCGGGTTTCCGTGAGAGTGCGTTAGCCGCACTTGCTGGCCCGGCCCGCGGCGTGAACCCGTTGACGCAGGATCGGGGTCGATCGCGTCCACTGCTCCCAGGCACAGGCATCTTCGCGGCGCGTTCAAACAACGGCGCGATCGGGTGATCTGGCCGCGGGCGAGGGCGTGGTGCGTGCAGTGCTGGTGTTTCGGCTGGGCGGAACCCGGGCGCTTTGGGGTACGGACTTCGCCGCAGCTGAAGACGACGAACTAGAGATGCCGCAGCGGTGCTCATCGTCCTCACGAACCACGGACTGCGTTGCGCGCGGCGGCAGCGGTTGCGGGGGTGCCGGTGGCCACGATTCGCGGTTGGTGCGTCTCGGGTTGGTTGCCGCATGCCTACCGTGACCGGAACCAGACGTGGTGGATCGCGAGAGGTGATCTTCAACGTGTCCAGCGGGCCCGTGACGAGGCGCGTGAACTGGTCCGGATCACGCTGAGAGCCGCTGTTGCCCGGAGTTGCCGCAACGCCACGGGAACGGCTGACCCTGGTCCACGCTGGACCCGGGGCCTGTGCCGGTTTGCCAGCGAGCCATCGTTGCGTCGACACGGATGGGCAACGGTTCGATGCGGTAACGTGATTTGTCCGCCACCTGGGCGGTTGTGCTGCGCGTTGTCGCTGCCTCGGGTGGTGGAAACTGCAGGGATATGAAGGCTGGACTGCTGGTTGCGTGGCGCTGCGGGCGCCTAGGCGGATGTTAAGAATGAAGGCGAATTTCAAGCGGCTGCTCGGCGTTGAAGTGGCGAGTGGTGCCTTTGTGGCCGGTGGGCTGATGATGGCGGCACCTGCCCATGCCGGTGGCGGCGGTGACGTAAGTGGTCGCACAGATGCCGTGTGCGCCGCGGAGTTGGACGCAGCGATCGACGAGGCGCGCGCCCGCGGCTACCGTGTCTACAACATCAATCGGTGCAGTCGCGCCTTGGACGGCTATTGGTACGGCGGGTACTCAATGACGGGCGGCTGATACGGCTAGTGCGCCGTCGTCCACTTCGTGAGGTGCACGGACCAGGGGACTTCGTCGACCGGAAGGGCCCAGTAATGTCATCCGCGAACGCGCACCAGGACCACGGATTGCGGCCGGGTCATCGGGGCGCTGCCTGGACTCTGGTCGTGCTGACCCCCTTGATCGCCGAGCTCGCCTTCGGGTCCACACCCATCCGGTGGGGCTACCTGGTGCTTCTCTGGATCCCGGTCTACGGGTCGGGCGTGCTACTGATCCGCGAACTTGTCCGCCGCACCGGACGAGGCTGGCCGAGCATCCTGTTGCTCGGACTCGGCTACGGACTCCTCGAGGACGGGATCGGTCTGCAGGCGCTCACCAGCCCGAACCTGTACGACGCCGCTGACTGGGGCATGCGGGTCGCCGGCATGAACCTGGCGTACTGGGAAGCGACGGCGATCTATCACGTGGTGTTCTCCGCCGCGATCCCGATCGCCCTGACGGAGTTGATCTTCGGCAAGCACGGTCGACGGCCCTACCTCCGCACCGGCGGCCTGGTCGTTGCTGCACTCGTCACCGTGCTCGGAGTGCTCGTCCTCCGGTTCACGGTTCCCATCGCCCAGGACCCCGGCTACCAGGCGCCGCTCCCGTTCGTGGCCGGTGCCCTGGTCACGGCGCTGGTGATCGGCCTCGTAGCCCTTCGGCTGCTACCAAGATCGGAAAGGTCGCCGACCGACCGTCCGGTTGCCGCACTTTCTTGGTGGTACGTGGGGTCGTTCGTCACGGCTGTCGGATACCTCGCGTTGAGTCACCCGATGTTCGGAGCGGAGCAGCCCGCGTTCACCGACGGGGACCTTGTCGTGTTCCCGATGATCGCCGTCGTCGCGCTGGTCGTCGGCTGTCTTGTGGTGCTCCGTACGGCGGTGAGGTCGTCGCACTGGACCGAACGGCACACCTTGGCCGTGATCGGTGGCGCACTGGTTGGTCACACCGCTGCCGGGGTTGCGATCACCGCGTTCGTCGAGCGCACCGTCGTCGATCGCATCGGCCTCGGCGTGATCGCGATCGCCACCGTGGTGATCATCGTTCTGCTCGATCGCCGAATCAGGGAGATGTCATGAGGTCAGCGAATCGACGGCGATCGTCCTGACCGGAACGAGCTTCTCGCGCAGCTCCGGCTGTGGACCGATCGAACCTTCCAAGACCTGCCTCGACCGCACGTCCGGATCGTCCGGCCGTCCGCCGAGTGGGACGTCATCCGCGATGCACGGACTCGGGCCCGCCAGCGCCCTGCACCCGACAGGCCAGGAGCACGTTGATCGGTGCGAGGTCGACACTGAAGGGCATCCCCACGAAGTGCCGGTTCCCGGGTAGCCGCCGAGCAGGCAGCGCGCGGTCGTCACCGTGCAGCAGCAGCAGTTGACCAAGCACCGCCTGCAGCCCATCCGGGCGGCGCGCAACACCGCGATGCTCCAAGCGTCACCAACTTGCTGGCGGACGCGGTCAGCGCCTCCTTGGCGTCGAACGACCGCCAACACCTACCGGACCCTCGGGTCGGCCGTCCTGGTCCTGTCCCGGAGCTGCGAGCCGCTGAGTCAGTGGCCCGGTCCGGACATCGCTGGGCATGGCCACCTCGAGCTGGGCCACCAGCGACAGTTGATCGGCGGCAGCCCCAAGGCGTTGCCGTCGATCATGTGCGGGCCACGTTGAAAGTCAGTGTAGGAGCAGAGCTGCCTGCCTCGGCGGCCTCGGCGGCCTCGGCGGCCGACGTCAGGCGTCCGTGCGGCTGCCTGGCATGCGGGGCCTGGTCAGTGCTGGGCGGTGTTGATCATGATACTTGGCCTTCTTCCGGCTCTGACGGTTTGCTGTAGTTCTTTCCGGGCGCCCTGCCGGGAATGGGTTTGGCGATGAGCCCAACCGGAATGAAGAAGCAGATCTGGCTGATCGCGAGGGTGAGGGTCCACAGCGCCCGTTCGTCGTACTGGATCGTCGCTCTGGTGAACATTTCGTCAGGGACGCGTTCCCCGTTCGGGTTCGGGGTGAGGACGGCTTCAACCAGTTCCAGGGCGATCCGTTCGGCTTCGGTGAAGTAGGGAGCGTCTCGCCACGATGCGACCGCGGTGATGCGTTCCTCGGACTCGCCGGCCTTGCGGAGATTGTTGGTCTTGTCGACGGTGTGGTAGGTGTTGCCGATCAGTTGTCCGGCCCGAAGCTGGACCAGGCCGATGGTCTTGGCCGGAATCGCCCCGTTCCGGACGGCCTTGTTCATGCCGCGGGCGATCGTCAGCAGTTCAGTTCTCAGGTTCGGGGGTTCGGGCAGCCGCGAAACCAGGTCGTTCTGCTCTCCGGCGGCGGTGGCAGTCGTCGTCATGGGGCATCTCCTCTGCGTCAACGTTCTCGGGTGGCACGACGACGATGATCACGTTCTGCGGATCCTCGTGCCGTGCCTCGGCTGTTCGACGATCCGGACCGGCCGAGTGTCAGGCGTGCCTGACACTCGACGGCTTGATCTCCTCGGACCGGGTGGAAGCAGCTAAACCGCGGAGATCGTCGTGGCACCTCGGATCAGCATGTCAACGCATCGCAGCGCACGGATACGGCCGCGGGTCCGGCATGAACCTCGTGTTCTGGATTGCGGCGGCGTCCTCGCCCTGGGCTTCCTCGGTTCTGGCGTGGTGAAGCTGATCCGCCCGCAGCAACACCTCTCGGCCCGCGGATTCGCTTGGACAGAAGGCTTTCAGCCGTTCACGGTCAGGCTCATCGGTGTGGCGACGGTACCGACCGTACTGATGGCCGGCGCGACTATCGTCCACGTGCGGCGCAGGGAGATAGCGAGGCGCGGATCCCTGCCCGTCCTGGGTGTCCTGACGGCGGTGCTGGCCCTGGTCCGGTTCGTCTGGTGCACCTTCTGATCACCGGCAGCACGCCAGAGGAGGAGCCGTGGAGGTTCTGCCGGCCAGCGCCACCGGCATCCCCGTATTACGACTCCGAGCGCCGGCCACGCGGTGATGGCGATCCACCGATCGGGATTCAGTCACCGAGGTGTCGGTTCGGAGTGGCGCCTGTGACGCGCTGCAGGGGTGTCGTCGGCTCATGGTGCGGGGTGCGTGCGGGGCCGGTCTTGCGTGTGGTCCACCAGATGACTGCGGTGATGAGGACGAGTGGGGTGCTGAGGCGAGGTTCACGATTGGGCCTGCGATCTGTTCGCGGCTGCTGAGTGCGCCACCGAGGTCGACGTGCAGGGTTGGGCCGACCACGAAGTGTGAGTCATGTTCCGGCGACACGTAAGAGGCCTTCCGGGGTGCTCTGGGTCGCGGGGAGGGCGTCGGTGATCACCGCGTCGGTCAGGGTCGGATCGCGATTGTCGGTTGGGCTGTTCCCAGTATTGTTAGCTAGCGCTCGCGTTTGGATACTGGTTGCGCAAGATCATCATCGGGACCGGTGAGGACGTTGCGATAGTGCTCGGCGGCCTGGGCCATGTCCCTGCCGAGGAGATCGAAGAAGATGGCGGCTCGCTGGAGTTGGGCGCCGGCCGGGGTGTCTTCGCCGAGTACTTTGACGCCCTTGGCAGTGACCTCCGCGTAGCGGCCGATCGATCGCGTGCCGACCAGCCATGCCCGATACCAGAGTTCCCCGTCGATCAGGTAGCGGTCGCGGCGTTGATCGCGCTCGCGGTGCACCAGCTGCAGGGGTTCGAGCCAGGCGATCGCCTTCGAGATCGAGGCCGGGCTGACGTGCAGGCGGGCTGTGAGGTCCGCGACGGTCAGTCCCTGATCATCGCTGGTCATCAGGGCGACCATGACTCGCGCGATCATGGGTGGCAGCCCGGATTGACCCAGCGTCGTGCCGAGCTGCTCCTCGAGCTCCCGTACCGCGGTGGCATCGCGAGGATAGTGATTGGCGGGCGCTGGCTTGGCCGTCGAGCTTGGACGACGACGGGCCCGCACGGTGGTGGCCTGCTGGGCCCGGTGTGCGCGGTAATTGCGGGGGCCACCGTTGCGGGTGATCTCCCGGCCAACTGTTGATCTTGGTCGCCTGATCCGACGGGCGATCTCGGCATAGGACAAGCCCTCGGCCAGCCCCTCGGAGATCGTGCGGCGGTCCTCGTACGCCAATCGCTCACCCGGCATCTTGTCCTCCCTGATTGCGACACAGCCAATCGCTGTTGCGTTCGCAGACACCGTCATTGCGCCAATTTCCCGACTCTGACTAGGCAGATCAGGACGGGATAGTTGTTACGACGGTCGCTGCTTCGTAGCCTTTCTCAATGAGGAAATATTAGTGGCAATCTCAGGAGGGGCCAGATGTCCGAACCTCGGCAGAGCACAGTCAGCGCAGTCGTGACCAGGCCGAAGGTGTGCCTGATCACGGGTGCGTCCTCGGGGATCGGTCACGCGACGGCGCTCGAGCTGCTGCGGGCCGGACACACTGTTTATGGCGCCGCCCGGCGCCAGCAGCTCATGATCGACCTCGAGCGGGCCGGCGGTGCGGCGCTCCCGATGGACGTCACGAAGGAGGAGGATCTGCAGCGTGTCGTGCAAACGATCATGAGCGAGCAGCAGCGGATCGATGTCTTGATCAACAATGCGGGAATGGTGATCCACGGCTCGGTCGAGGACACCCCGATAGAAGCCGCCCGGCGCCACTTCGACGTGAACGTGCTGGCTCCGGCTCGACTGGTCCAGCTGGTGCTGCCGTACCTGCGACAGCAAAAGTCGGGCACGATTGTCAACGTCTCATCGATCGGTGGCGAGATCGCCCTACCGCTCGGAGCCTGGTACTACGCGTCGAAGCACGCGTTGGAGGCGATGTCGGACACCCTGCGGATGGAGGTCGAGTCGTTCGGTGTGAACGTAGTGGTGATCCAGCCCGGCATCATCAGGACCGACTTCGAATCTGCGATCGCGCAGGACCTGCGGATGATCTCCGGCGATGGGGCGTATCGAGACATGGCCGAGGCGATGGCCAAGGCAGCAGAGAAGCAGTCGACCGCAGCTGATCAAGCTTCGTCGCCGAGCGTGGTCGCTGAGGCCATTCGCACGGCGATCGAAGCGGATCGGCCGGACACCCGCTATGTCGTCGGTTGGCAGGCAGAAGCGCTGCTCAACCTCAACCGCACGCTGTCGGATCGCGAGTTCGACGCGGCGATCACCGGAGGACTGCGATGACCCCGGCAATTCGGGCCGAAGGGCTCGTCAAGACCTTCGGACGTACGCATGCGCTGGACGAACTGAGCCTTTCCGTGAGCACGGGGGAGGTGCACGGCTTCCTCGGACCCAACGGCGCGGGCAAGACCACGACCATCCGGATCCTGCTCGGCCTGATGCGGGCCACCTCGGGCAGGGTCCGGCTGCTCGGTGGCAATCCCTGGACGGATGCCGAGCGGCTGCACCGGCGACTGGCCTACGTGCCGGGCGATGTCACCCTCTGGCCGAACCTCACCGGCGGTGAGACCATCGACCTGCTGACCAGGCTGCGCGGCGGAGTTGATCTCGCGCGCCGGGACGATCTGATCGAGCGGTTTGATCTTGATCCGACGAAGCGGGCCCGGACCTATTCGAAGGGCAACCGGCAGAAGGTCGGGCTGATCGCTGCGTTGAGCTCCAATGTGGAGTTGTTGATCTTGGACGAGCCGACTTCGGGCCTCGATCCGCTGATGGAGGAGGTGTTTCGCGAGGCCGTGGCCGAGGAGCGCGACCTGGGCCGTACCGTCTTGTTGTCCAGCCACATCCTGGGCGAGGTCGAGGCGCTGTGTGATCGGGTCACGATCGTTCGCGACGGCCAGGCGGTGGAGAGCGGCACGCTGGCCGATCTGCGGCACCTGACCCGGACCGCGATCACCGCCGATCTGGCCGCGCCTGTGGAGGATCTTGCTACGTTGCCCGGCGTACATGATCTTCGTACGGACGGCACCCGGGTCCGCTTCGATGTCGACAACGAGGCCCTGGATGAGGCCCTGCGTCGCTTGACCATGATCGGGGTACGTACCCTGGTCAGCCAGCCGCCGACACTGGAGCAATTGTTCCTCCGGCATTACGACCGGAATCAGAGCCGGGAGCCGGAGGTCGTCCGGTGATCATTCCCACTGGTACGGGCCGACTGGTCCGATTCATCCTGCGCCGGGATCGCTGGTTCCTGCCGCTCTGGATCGCGGTGCCGCCGTTGATCTTGTTGTCGTTCGCCGGCGCCATGGCGACGTCGTTTCCGACTGCCGAGGTGCGCGAGCAGTACGCGGAGGCCAGCGCCAGCAACGCGATGTTCACGATGATGTACGGCGAACTGCATGGTGCCGGGCTGGGTGAGCTGGTCGCCTGGCGGGCCGGATTCTTTCCGGTGCTGCTCGGCCTGTGCAGCATGCTCAGCGTCATCCGGCATACCCGGGCCGAGGAGGAGGCCGGGCGTCGGGAGTTGATCGCCGCCACCGCGATCTCGCGGCACGCAAGTCTGGCTGCCGCACTGATCGTCGTCTCGGCCGTCAACCTCTCCATCGGCTTGCTCACCGCGCTGGCCTTGATCAGCTTCGGCCTGCCGGCGGTCGGATCGATCGCACTCGCCTCGGGACTGGCCGGCTGCGGGGTCGGGCTGGCAGGCGTCGCGGCGTTGATCGCGCAGCTGACCAGCGGAGCCGGGACCGCGCGGGGAATCGGGATCGTCTTCCTCGCCGCCGCCTTGATGCTGCGCAGCGTCGGAGATCTGAACACGCAGGCCGGCGGCGCATTGGGCTGGGTGATGTGGCTGTCCCCGTTCGGCTGGAGCAACCAGCTGCGTCCCTTCGCCGGCGAGCGGTGGTGGCTGCTTGTCCTTGTTCTGTTGGTGTCCGCGGCGTTGACGGCGTTGGCGATCGTGGTGTCCGGACGGCGCGATCTGGGTGCCGGATTGATTCAGCCGCGGCCCGGTCCGGCCGTCGCCGCTCCCGGTCTCCGATCACCGGTTGCCCTGGCCTGGCGGTTGCATCGGCGTACCCTGGCCGGTTGGTCGCTGGGCCTGGCGCTGGCGGGGCTGGCCTTCGGGAGCATCGGCCGGACCGGCGAGCAGATCGCCAGCACCATGTCGCCCGAGGCGATGGCCGCGCTCGCCGGAGTGCTCAGCGGAGCGGGCTCGCTCGGTGATCAGTTTCTCGCCGTCATTCTGGAGATGTTCAGCATGATCGCTGCCGGGTACGCGGTGCTCGCCACGTTGGCGATCATGAACGAAGAGCGCAGCGGACGGGCCGAGGAGCTGCTGGCCACGCCGGTGAATCGGATCCGGTGGGCTGCCAGTCATCTGCTGTTCGCCTTGATCAATCCGACGGTTGTGACCGTCGTATTCGGCACAGCCGTCGGACTCGTGCACGGTCTGAGCGGCGACGACCCGGGCGACCAGTTGCTGCGCGTCTTCGGCGGGACGGTCGCTCGCCTGCCGGTGATCTGGCTGTTCGTCGGGCTGACCTTCCTTCTCTGCGGGTTACTGCCGCGGATCGCCGCCGGGGCGTTCGTGGTGCTGTTCGGCAGCCTGTTGATCCTCGGTCTTGGCATCCAACTGCGGCTGAGCCCCTGGATCGTCGGCCTCTCGCCGTTCGCGCATCTGCCCGAACTGCCGGGTGGTGAGCTGCAATGGACGCCGCTTGTGGTGCTGACCGCGCTGACCGCGATCTTGATCGCGGCCGGTCTGGTCGGACTGCGACGGCGTGATCTTCCCGCCGCGTGATCACATGGAGGAGTCGCGTCGGGACCGCAAGAAGCGGTTGACCCGACAGCGGATCGCCGACTCGGCGATCAAGCTCGTCCTGGAGCGCGGCTATGACCTGACGACCGTCGCCGAGATCGCAGCCGCGGCGGATGTCGATCCCAAGACGTTCTTCAACTACTTCGGCAACAAGGACGAGGTGCTGTTCGACGCCAGCCGATTCGACGAGGTGATCGCGGCGATGATCAAGGATCGCCGGCCGGACGACGATCCGGGACGGCTGCTGGGTCGGTTCTTCGCGACCCACGACACCGGCGCCCTGCACCCGCTCTCTTCGTCGCTCGGGCCGCCCGATCAGGCGGCGCTGACCCGGTTGATCTTGAGTACGCCGTCGCTGCAGGCCAAGGTCCTGACCCTGCTCGATGACCTGCAGCGACGGTTCGTCGCGGCGTTGCTGGCCGAGTTTCCCGATGAACTGGACGAGCTCACCGCCACCGCAACCATCGGCGCCCTGATCGGCGCCACCTACCAAGTTGCCCTAGTGTCGATCAGGAACGGACGATCGCGAGAGGACAGCTGCCGAGCGATCCGGCATGCAAGCGAGATCGTGCTGAACGGCGTCGCCTCACGCCGCCGAACCCAATCATGACCCGCTGGATTTGCACCGGTAGCCGAGACGTATCTGGCTGAGCGTCTTTCGAGTCCGCGCGGATCACCGGTGTGCAGCCCACCCAGGCCGGGCGGATCACGCAGCGGGCCGGTATCTCCCGCCGCCGCGGTCAGGTCCCGAAGCCGGACCCGGTCGAACCACCCGCGGTCGTTCGACCGATCGGCCGTCCTGCACCTGGCGGCGCCGCGGCGGTGGGGGTGCTGTCTCCGCGATCGTCCGATCGCCGGCGGTGCACCAGCCGCCGCTGTGCCCGGCCTCGGCGGCCCCAGGGTGCGGGGTAGGGCCGAAAGGCACAACCCAGACCGCAGGCGGGGCCCGGGTTGATGGTCCCTACTTCGGTGACGGTCTCACAGGTCGCCTGGGCCTGGATCGCGCATCGACGACTGCCGATTGTTGATGCGACGTTCACCGTGTGCGGTGTCGAGATCCGTTGTGCCGGCTTCTCGGCCGGCGGTGATATTGCGAAACGCTGATCGGCGAAGATCGCGGATTGCCTGGTCGATTGTGCTGACGGCCGTGCTGAGGTGTTCTGCGATGTCGTCGTCGGTAGCCAGGTTCGACGCCGCCGCCAGATCGAATGCGGCGCGGGTCAACTGACGGATGGCACGTTGATGGAGTTCCGGTTGCGGTGAGTGCCCGGCTACCGATCCGCCGTGGTCGTTGGAGGTCATCACGACACCCCTCCGACAGGCACATG
Source organism: Microlunatus sp. GCM10028923 (assembly GCF_042666975.1). Taxonomy (NCBI): domain Bacteria; kingdom Bacillati; phylum Actinomycetota; class Actinomycetes; order Propionibacteriales; family Propionibacteriaceae; genus Microlunatus; species Microlunatus sp. GCM10028923. The sequence goes on from NZ_JBHTFF010000001.1 coordinate 625,844, forward strand.
AAGACCGGCTGAGAGGTGTCCGTTGGACCCGCGCTGAGTGGGCACCGCTACCTCCAATGGCGGTATTGCCGTGCCGGGGTCCAGGCAGTGGTCGTCTCCGGCAGCCGGTTCGCCATTGTCCAGCACGTACTGGACTGCCTCGGCCACTGCCTCCCTGCCGTACCCAGTCGTCGCGACCCTCGGCGCGGGCCCGCTCAGCAGCCGTCGACCAGCTCGCCGCCGTGGGGAGCCGCAGTCATGGTTCCTGCGGGGTGTCGGGGATCTGGGCGAGATTGTCGGCCTCGACCTCGTCGAGGAGTTGGTCGAGGCCGATGCCGCGGCTGCCGGCAAGAGCGGCGCCGTACTGCCGGCTCAACGCCACGATCAGCGCCGTGATGCCTGCGCGCCCGTGGCGGGCCTGCAGATCCTCGGCCACGGCGTCGCCGACCTTCTCGTCCACCGCAAAGTCGGACCAGACTGATCGCGGCGAACTCGGCATCGTCGTAGAAGCTCACACCGGCGACGCTAGGCGAGTGCTTTGACGATCCGGGCACCAGGGACTCGGTAGCTACAACGCCGCCCCGGTGACCGAGGACTGGCCGGACAAGATGCGCTATCCCGGTGACAACGGGGATCAGCATTGGGACAAGGGAACGCTGCGCGAGCTGATGCAACCGGTGCTGGAGGTACAGCGCAAGTACGGCCTGCGGATCTACGTCGGTGAGTTCAGCGCGATCCGCTGGGCTCCCGGCGCCGCACAGTATCTCCGGGACTCGGTGGAACTGTTCGAGGAGTACGGCTGGAGCTGGACCTATCACTCGTTTCGCGACTGGCACGGCTGGCAGCTGGACTACACGGACACGATGACCAGCGATGCGAACAGCGCCGCCGCGATGGCCACCCAACCGACCGACCGATCCTTGATCATCAAGAGCTATCTGGCTCGGAACACCTACGCACCCGATCTGGACCTGCCGCGGACACCGACCGATCTGGTCCGCAACGGTGACTTCACCGACGATGCCGACGCCGATGGGCTGGCCGACGGCTGGGCGAAGGGCAGAGGGATCCAGACCTCGCTCGCAGCTGACGGTGAGACGCCCCGGCAGGACGTTGTGGCTGACGGCACCAGTTCCTCGTACGCGAAGGGTCTTGATCAGGAGTGGATCTCCGTCACGCCTGGGCACGGCTATCGTCTGCAGGCCAAGATCAAGGTCGACCTGGGCACGGTGCGGTTCTGGCACTACGACGTGACCAGTCCCTACGCCTTCACAGACAGCGGTGTCGTCGAGGACGTGTCGCCCACCGGGGGTGCCTATCGTGACAGCCGGCTCGAGTTTGTGGCGACGGACAGCACCGCCCAGGTCGGCGTCCGGTTCTGGTCGACCGCACCGGCCGCCTTCTCGATTCAGCAGGTGCAATTGATCGATCTTGGACCGGACGTCGTGATCCGGGCACCCCGGACCACGGCCACCGTCACGGCCGCGGACGGGCCCGACTCCGCCCGGGTGGACTTCGCGGCAGTCGCCTTCGACGGTAAGACCGTTGACAGGACCGAGTACCGGATCGTTGGCAAGGCGACCAATTGGACCGCGGCAGCCGACGGCGGTCTCGCACTGACCGATCCGGGCACGTACCTGATCGGCTACCGATCGGTCGACTCGGACGGTGTCGTCGAGCCAGCCCAGGCCGTAGCGGTCGTCGTCCGCCGATCCGGAAGGTCGCCGAGGGAGGCCGCTCAGTAGTGCGCATGCCCGCCGGCCGTGCATTGGCGTGAGCCGGTTGGTCCAGAGTCCTTCGAGTTTCTGCCCGAGTTCCGATATGTTCATAGGTGAACGCAAAACGAACTTATCGAACATGGTGCGTCCGAAGGGGACTCGATGGAGCTCAAAGCCGACCTGGCTGTCATCGGCGGCGGTCTCGGTGGCATCTCGGCGGCGATGGCCGCGCTGGAGGCCGGGTGCACGGTCGTCCTGACCGAGGCGACCAACTGGTTGGGCGGACAGCTGACCAGTCAGCTGGTCCCGCTGGACGAGCGTCTCGGGATCGAACGTGACGGTGCCAATGCGTCGTACCGTCGACTGCGGGAGCGGTTCCGGGCCTATTACCGGGACCATTTCCCGCTGACAACGGAGGCTCGCCGCGACCCGTACCTCAATCCGGGCCGGGCCTGGGTCAGTCCGATCAGCGTCGAGCCCCGGGTCGCCGTCGCGTGTTTCGAGGCCCTGCTGCGCCCGTACGTCAGCAGCGGCCGGCTGCGGCTGCTGATGCGCACCGAGCCGGTGGCTGTGGCGGTGCACGAGGATCGGATCGACGGAGTCCGGGTTGCCGGGGACGGGCAGGAGTGGGACCTGGTCGCCGAATTCGTCATCGACGCGACCGAGCTCGGCGAATTGCTGGAGCTCGGCGGGGTGGAGCACGTGACGGGCCGGGAGTCGCAGGCCGAGACCGGCGAACCGAGCGCGGGTAGCACGGCGGATCCGACCGACATGCAGGGCGCGACCTGGTGCTTTGCCGTTGATCATCTGGAGGGCGAGGATCACACCATCGACCGGCCGGCCGACTACGCGTTCTGGCGCGAGCTGCGGCCAGTACAGCACGGCGGGCTGCCCCTGTTCTCTTTCCGCAACGCCAGCGCGCCGGAGGGGGGATCGAGCAACGACTGGACGATGGCGCCGAACCGGACCGACGACGTGATTGATCTTGATCACCGGACGCCGGGACGGATCCCGGAGCTGTGGAGCTTCCGGCGGATCGCCTCCATGGCCTCCTTCACTCCGGGCACCTATCGCAGCGACATCAGTGTGATCAACTGCCCAATGAACGACTATTATCTCGGCCCCCTGTTCGGCGTGCCTGATGCCGACGAGCATCGGCTGGCCGCGAAGGCGTTGAGCCGATCCTTCCTCTACTGGCTGCAGACCGAAGCGCCGCGACCCGACGGCGGCACTGGCTGGCCCGGCCTGCGACTTCGCCCCGATGTGACCGGAACGAGCGACGGGTTTGCTGCTTACCCCTACCTTCGCGAGTCCCGACGGATCCGGGCTCTGAAGACGATCGTCGAGCAGGAGGTCTCGGCCAAGATCCGTGCGGCGGCCGGCACGCTGCGGCACGCCGACAGTGTCGGGGTTGGCGACTACTTCTGGATCGACCGGCACCGCACCTCGGGCGGCGGGGCGGGCGGCAGCGACATCCCGACACCGTTCGAGATCCCGCTGCGCAGCCTGGTGCCGCAACGGATCCGCAACCTGCTGCCGGCGGCGAAGAACATCGGCACCACGCAGATCACCAACGGCTGCTATCGCCTGCACCCCGTCGAATGGAGCATCGGCGAGGCTGCCGGCGCACTCGCCGGACACTGCCTGCAGCAGGGCACCGAGCCGCACGCGGTCGCCGCAGACGCCGCGGCCGTCACGAGGTTCCAGGACGTCCTGGAGCGCCGTGGCGTACAACTGCACTGGGATGTTGATCAAGCGAGGACGGTGAACCGGGTTGCCTGACCTGTCGACCATGAAGGCCACCGAGCGGCATGACTGGCTCGTCAACCGGGCGCGCGAGCGAGGGTTCGCGCGGGTCGCCGAGCTGGCCGGTGAGCTGGGTGTCTCCAGCATGACGATCCGGCGCGATCTTGATCAACTCGAGGACCTGGGTCTGGTGAAGCGGGTCCGCGGAGGGGTTGTCCCCGGCACCAGTGCCGACCCGGGACCCGAGTCCGCTCCGGCGGAGCCACAGGAGCCTCGGATCGGCGTACTGATGCCCGAGGTGACCGGCTCTCCGGGAGCGGCGAATCCGGCGGCCCAGCCGCCAGAGGTCGGCTACTACTTCGAACGAATCCTCTCCGGGGTGCGGGCTGAGCTCCAGAACTCCGGACTGCGGCCACGGCTGGCGTTCTCCCCGATGGGCACCAGGGACAGCGATCCGGAGGTCAACCGGCGGACGCTGGGCGTCGAGCGCCGGATGGTCGATGAGTTGATCGCGGCGGGCGTCAACGGACTGCTGTTCAGCCCGAACGGGGCGAGCGGGCCGATGGACGAATACCTCGACTGGCTCCGCGCCTTGCCCATTCCGGTGGTGCTGATGGAACGCGAGCTCGGTGCGAGCACCGCGGTGCCGAGCGTCTCGTCGGTACGGTCAGCGCACGAGGTCGGCGTGGCCAAGGCGCTGGTCCATCTCCGCGACCTGGGGCACAAGGCCGTCTACCTGCTGCGGCACCACCAGTCGCAGACAGCGTCGGCCATCCATCAGGGATGGCTGGCAGCGACTGCCGCGCAGGGACTCGATGCGACGCTCACCACGGTCGTCGGCGAACTGGCCGACTGGCCCCAGGACGTGGCCGTCGACGCGTTCCTGCGCGGGCTGCTCGATCGGGGTGTCACGGCTTTGCTGTGTCACAACGACAACAACGCGTACGTGATCTTGCGCCGGGCTGCCGCGCTGGGCATCGACGTCCCGGCGAAGCTGTCGTTGATCAGTTACGACGACGACTTCGCGGAGCTGTTCGATCCGCCGGTCACCGCGGTGGCGCCGCCGCGGTTCTACGTCGGCCGGATGGCGGCCCGGCTGCTGCTGGACCGTTTCGCCGGCGCGCTGCCGAACGTCGCACACGTCCGAGTGGAGCCGCACCTCGCGATCCGCGAATCCACCGGTCCGGCACTCCACTAGTGTCGTGCGTCCTTTGTTCCTTGTCAGGTGGCGGCGTCCAGGTGCGTGCATCGCAAGGCCGACGAGGAAGACATATCGGGTCATATATCGCCTGAGGAGAACGCCGCGAGGTGCGTGCCTGGGCGTCGCCAACTGGCAAGGAACAAAGGACGCGCGACACTAGCTCCCGACGCCGCGCGGGCACCGACCACGACGATGCGACCGGTTTCGCATCGTCGTCTTCGCATGCCTGCTGCCACCGATGCGCGCCTGGACCGGGTCTCGCGACCATGATCATCTTCGATTGACAAGGACCTAGCTCTCGTGCACTATGTTCAGTGTCGAACAAGTCAATGTTCGAAGTAACAGAGTTCGATGGTGAATCTGAGAGGTGGCTCCGCACGATGACCACTGCGTCCCTGGAGCGGCGGCGCCGCCCAACCATCGGCCAGCGGCTGCGGCACAACTGGCCGCTGACGGTCTTCCTGGTGCCGGGCACCGTGCTGTTGCTGCTCTTCCACTACCTGCCGCTGGCCGGCAACGTGATCGCCTTCAAGGATTACCTGCCGTTCGTCGGCGTCGCGGATTCGCCGTGGGTGGGCTGGCGCAACTTCCAGATCCTGTTCAACGGTGACGAGGCATTCCTGCGCGCGCTGGGGAACACGTTGTTGATCACCGTCGTCCAGACCGTGGTCGTCTTCCCGGCACCGATCGTCCTCGCCCTGCTGCTCAACAGCCTGCTGTCGGAGCGGATCAAGCGTGTCGTGCAGACGGTGCTCTATCTGCCGCACTTCCTGTCCTGGGTCATCGTGGTGGCGATCTTCCAGCAGTTCCTCGGTGGCTCAGGAATGATCAACACCTGGCTGCGCTCCCATGGTGCCGACCCGGTCCAGATCATCGGCAACGCCGACTCGTTCGTCGCGCTGATCACCTCACAGGTGATCTGGAAGGACACCGGCTGGGCGACGATCCTGTTCCTGGCCGTGCTCGCGACCATCCCGACCGAGTTGTACGAATCCGCGAGCGTCGACGGTGCCTCCCGATTCAGGCAGACCTGGCATGTGACGCTGCCCGGCATGCGCCCGATCATCATCCTGCTGCTGATCTTGAAGCTCGGCGATTCGCTGACTGTCGGCTTCGAGCAGATCCTGCTGCAGCAACCCTCGGTCGGCCTGCAGGCCTCCGAAGTGCTGGACACGTACGTCTACAACAACGGCGTGATCGGCGGGAACTGGGGCGTCTCGGCAGCGGTCGGCCTGACCAAGGGCCTGGTCAGCGTCGGGCTGGTGCTCGCGGCCAACAAGCTGGCCCATATCTTCGGTGAGGACGGGGTGTATCGCCGTGGCGCTTGATCAACTTCCGGCCGGCCCGACCACCGGGGTCGCGTCCGAACCGCCCAGCCCTGCGCGCCGGGACCGGCGTCGGTCCTCGAGGGTGTACAGCGGGCAGCCGGCGCCGCATCCGCTGTGGCGGCTGATCAAGGCGGTCGTGCTGACGGTCGCCTGCGCTGCGGTGGTCCTGCCCTTCGTCGGGATCGTGGCGACGTCGGTGGCACCGGGTGATCAACTGGCCCGCAGCAGTGGCTTCGTACTGTGGCCGGAGTCGGTCAACCTCGAGGCCTACCGATCGATCCTGACCGGTGGCGTGGTCACCCGGTCCTTGATCATCTCGATCGGCGTGACGCTGGTCGGAACCGCGCTGTCGATGGCAGCCACCACCCTGATGGCGTACGGGCTCGCCCGGCCGGTCACCGTCGGCCGGGGACCGGTGCTGAGCCTGCTGCTGCTCAGCCTGCTCTTCGCGCCCGGAATGATCCCCATCTATCTGGTGGTCAAGCAGGTCGGACTGCTCGACTCGTTGTGGGCGTTGATCCTGCCGTCGATGCTATCGGCGTTCAACGTGATCGTCGTCCGCTCCTTCTTCCAGGGGATCCCCGCCGAACTGATCGACTCCGCTCGGATCGACGGCGCGTCCGAGTGGCAGATCTTCCGGCTGATCAGCCTGCCGTTGTCCAAGGCCGTGCTGGCTGTGGTCGGGCTGTTCTACGCCGTGCAGTACTGGAACGCTTTCTTCAACGCGCTGCTCTACCTCAACGAATCGTCGCTGTGGCCGCTGCAGATGGTCCTGCGCACATACGTGATCAACGGCACGAACCTGAGCCCGGCCGATCTTGGTCCGGCCGAGGTGCTGCCCCCGCAACCCGCCCTGCAGATGGCGATCCTGGTGATCTCGATCGTTCCGATCATCTGCCTCTATCCATTCCTGCAAAGGCATTTCGCGAAGGGCGTCCTCACCGGCGCCGTCAAGGGATAGTCCCACGGCCCCTCTCATCCACTGACCCGACCCGAACCTCATCGATGGAGCTGACCATGTCCATGATCGTCCGACGCCGCTTCCTGCAGGGGCTCGCCGCCACGGCCGGCCTCGCGGGCCTGGCCGCCTGCGGCACCGGCCCGGTGGGTTCGACCACCACCTCCGGCGGTGCCCAGGTGCCGCTGCCCGCCTACGTGCCGCATACCGGCGCGGCGGCCGATCTGAAAGGTGTCGCCGGGCGGTCTGAGCCGGTGTACTTCTCATATCCGTCCAGCCCGCAACGGCTGCACGCCGACCCGCCCGGCGATGGGAAGCCGGTCTCGGCCCTGGTGATCAGCGACCTGGCGCCTCCCTCGCTGGCCCAGAATCCTTACTGGCAAGAGTTCAACCAGCGGTTGGGTTCGCCGTACGAGCCGGTGTTCAGTCCGGCCGCCGACTATGCCAACAAGTTCGCCACCACGACGGCCGGGGACGAGCTGCCCGACTTCTATCTGGTGCTGCCGACTACGCCCGCGATCCCGCAACTGCTCGCGGCGAAGGCCGCTGATCTTTCCGATCACCTGAGCGCCGACGAGGTCAAGGCCTATCCGGGCCTGGCGAACCTGCCCACCGAGTCGTGGCGCGGCACTGTGCACAACGGCCGGATCATGGCCGTGCCGATCACCCGGGGCTTCACCACCAGCTGGATCATGTACCAGCGGCTGGACCTGCTGGAGCCGCTTGGGATCACCGAGGATCCCAAGAACTACGAGGACTTCGTCGCGATCTTGACCGAGGCGACCGACCCCGCAGCGAGCCGCTGGGCCCTCGCATCGTTGCCGACCGACTTCATCCGCCAGATGCTAACGATTCCCAACGGGTGGTCCGAACAGGGCGGCCAGTTCACCAGCGCGTACGAGCACCAGGCGCAGGCCGAAGCGCTTGAGGCGTCCCGCAAGATCTGGGCCGCCGGCCTGATCAACCCCGACGCGCCGGCCACCCATGACTCGAAGCAACGCGAGTGGCTGCTCAGCGGCACCGGAGTCTTCCTGTGGAACACCCTGAGCGGCTGGGGGACCGCCGCCGGTGGCGGTGGCCAGGTGAAGGGTTACATCGGCTCGGCCGTGGTGCCGCCCGGCTTCACCGACGGCTCCGGCACGCCGCACCTGGGCAACCCGAACCACTCGATCGTCGCGATCAACAAGGGCAGCGCGGACCGGGTCGAGACCTTGCTCAAGATCGCCGACTGGCTGGCCTCGCCGTTCGGCACCGAGGAGTATCTCTTCCGCCAGTACGGCATCGAGGGCCAGCACTACACCCTGGTCGACGGCCTGCCGCAGAGCAACCCGGATCTGGCTCCGCAGCGCAATCTCGGCCAGGGTTACATCTGTGCACCGACCGGTGCGCTGATGTCACCCCAGCGCGAGTTGATCACCCGGCAGCACGAGTTCGAGACTGCCTGGACCGAGAACGCCGTCTCGAATCCCGCCCTCGGACTCTACTCGGAGACCCAGAGTCGGAAGGGCGCCTCCCTCGACGCCGCGATCAAGGCCGTCGAGACCGACATCGTGGTAGGCCGCCGGCCGGTATCGGACTGGCAGCGGAGTGTCGAGGACTACCTCTCCGGCGGCGGCAATTCGATCAAGGCCGAACTCGCCGCCGCCTTCGAGCAACAGCAACGCTGAAAAGGGGGAACCAAAGATGGCACAACGTCGTGACCTCACCACCGCGCCGATCGAGCCGCCGGCCGAGCGGCAGCCGGCGATCGGCCGGCGCACCTTCCTGCAACTCGCCGCAGCGGTCGGACTGACCGCCGCAACCGTTGATCAGCTGGCCGTTCCGGCCGCCGCGGCCGAGCCCGCCTGGCCGGCCGGGCAACCGGCCGTGCTCGTCGACGAGACCTTCGCCTTCATGGTCGATTTCGACCCCCGGAGCTTGGCCGCTTCCGGTTGGGAGGTCGCCGATCTGGCCGGTAAGGTCACCTACGCGTTCGGGTCGTGGCTGCGGGCCGCCGACACTTCCGCTGGCGGCTCCGTCGCGCTGGTCCGCTCCTTCCGGCCGGTCGAGGCAGGCCTGGTCGTCTGGGACTTCCGGTTCGAACCGATCGGCAGCGCCGACGGGGCGAGCTTCGCCCTCCTCGATGATCGGGACCCGGTGATCGAGTTGATCGTCTCCGGCGGCCAGCTGGTCTACCGCGGACCGACCGGCGACACGGCGCTCGGCGCCGTCGCCGCGGGAGGGAAGTACGGCGTCCGGGTCGAACTTGATCTTGGAGCGCGAACCGCCGCGGTGATCGTCAACGGTGACCGGGTGCTGACCGGCGCTGGGTTCGCCGGCACCGGGAGCCGGCTGAACCGGCTCCGGCTGGCGACCGGACATGATCAACTGAACGATCTCTACCTCGGCCCGATCCGCCTGATCGCCAACCATCACCTGGTCGAGGACTTCGTCGCCACCTATCCCGGGGCCCTGCCGGAGCGGTGGACCAGCACCGCGACCAGCCAGGTCGTCCAGGCACGGCACGCGCGCACGGCGGACAACTTCTGTGTCTCGCTGACCTCGACCGGAGCCTCGACCACGTACACGGCACTCAGCGGGGTCGGCAGCGCCTACGAGTTCGAGATGTCCTTTCTGGCCACGTCCATCCCCGGCGGCCTCGTGATCACCCTCAGTCCCGGCGGGCATCAGGTGCGGCTCCGGGTCGCCTCCAGCAAGCTGTGGCTACTGCGACCGAGCGGATCCGACCAGGAAGTCTCCTCCGTCAACTACTCCAACCGTATCTGGCACCACGTCCGCGTCGTCGTCGGCAACGGCGCCGCCGACGTCTGGCACAACGGCAAGCAGCGGCTGACCGGCGCCGCACTCCCGACCCAGCCGGCCGGCGACCCGACCAAGATCACCGTCGACCTGCCGACCGGCGGAACAGTGCTGATCGATGACGTGATCATCCGCCCCTGGGTCGGCTATCCGAACGACTATGTCGCTGAGCCGCAGCCGGTCACCACCGGTGCTCAGCTGGTCGGCATCCAGTCCTGCAACATCTGGCGGGAGGGTTACCACCGGGGCTGGGACGTCGTGTCGCAGTACCCCGAACGTCACCCCCTGTTGGGCTTCTACGACGAGGGGCTGCCGGAGGTCGCCGACTGGGAGACGAAGTGGCTGGCGGAGAACGGCATCGGATTCCAGATGTATTGCTGGTACCGGCCGCAGGGCGGCAGGGGCACTCCGATCAAGGTGCCGAGGCTGGGCCAGCATCTGCACCAGGGCTACTTCGCCAGCCGGTGGAGCAGCCATCAGAAGTTCATGATCCAATGGGAGAACACCGGCGAACCCACCGACAGCGCCGACTTCCGCACCCACCTGGTGCCGTACTGGCTGGAGTACTACTTCAAGGATCCGCGCTATCTGGTGATCGACGACAAGCCTGTGCTGGCGATCTACAGCATGGCGAAGCTGGTCGAACACTTCGGGTCGGTCACGGCGGCGAGGGCCGAGCTGGACCACCTCGACGGCGTCGCGGTCTCGGCCGGGTTCGCCGGCATCACCGTGATCGGCAACGCCGCCGGAAACTACCCGGACCTCGCGCTGGACGCCGAATACTCCTACTCCCGCAAGGGCTATTTCGACACCCAGACGGCTGGGATGCTGGCCCGTCGAAGCACCGGGGTCGACGTGATCGCCACCATCTCACACGGCCGCAACGACTTGGCCTGGAACGGGCCGTGGGGTGAGTACGCCAGCCCGGCGACGGTCGGCCGGATCGCCGAGTGGGTGCGCGACGTCTTCATCCCGGGTGCCGCGGCCGGCGCCTTGTCGCGGCAGTTGATCTTGCTCGACAACTGGAACGAGTACGGCGAAGGGCACTTCCTGTTTCCGAGCGAACTCCACGGGTTCGGCTACCTGGAAGCGATCCGGAAGATCTTCGGGACCACGGCCGGACCGGCGAACACGACGCCCACGGCCGCCCACCGCGGCCGTGTCGGCCTGTTGTACCCGCCCGGTCGGAGCCTGCCCAGCGTAGTCCGCGACGAGCCGCCGCTGGGCAGCCAGGTCACCTATTCGTGGACCTTCGATGTCGACGGCGACCTTCAGGGTTGGTCCGATCTCGAGCACACCGTCGACGGACTGGCCGTGTCCGGCGGCGCGCTGCGCGGCACCGCGATCACCAACGATCCGAGGCTGGTCAGCCCCGATGATCTTGGGCTGGTCGCCGCCGACCATCCATACGTCCACGTACGGATGCGGGCCGGCGCGACCAGTGAGCAGGAGCTCTTCTTCATCCAGCCCGGAAACACGACGTACAGCCGGGACCGCGGCCTGGTCTGGCATGCCGAACCGGACGCGAACGGCGTGATCGAGGCCGATATCCCGGTCTGGCAGTGCCCTACCTGGCAGGGCACCATCTCCCAGATCCGGATCGACCCGTTGATCACGACCGGCGACTTCGCGATCGAGGAGGTCACCCTCCGACGCTCGGCCGCACCGCCGCCGTACATCACCGTCAATGGCGAACGCCGTACCGACCTCCCGGTCACCGAGGTCTCCGGGCAGGCCTACCTGCCGGCCCTCGGGGTCGCGAAGGTGATCAATCGGCGGGCCGAGTGGGATCCCGTCACGGCCAAGGTGAGACTCAAGGACGGGCATGCCGTCGTCACGGCCACGATCGGCAGCGCCACCGGTGATCGCGACGGCACCGCCTTCACCATGGCCGCCGCGGCCCGGCTCGATGATCATGATCGACCGCTGTTGCCGCTGTCCTACTTCACGGCCGGCATGGCGGCCACCGCCTCCTGGAACGGCACCAGTCTGAGCTTGGCCGTACCGGCGAGTTCCGACCTCACGGTCACGGTCAATCCCGACGGTACGGCCGACTTCGTGTCGGTGGCGGAGGCCGTCGCCTCAATCGCGGATTCCGGTCCGGACCGGCCCTACGTCGTCGAGATCGCCCCCGGAAGCTACCCGCAAGTCGGTTGGACCCTCCCCTCGTACATCACCTTGCGTGGCACCGATCCCGACACCTGCCTGCTCGCCGGCAGCCTGCCCGACGACGCCACCGACGCGGAGATCACCAACACCTCGACCCTCTGGATCAAGGGCACGGCCACGCTGGAGAACCTGACCATCAGCGCGGCCAATATGCGCTACGCCGTTCACTCCGAGAGCTCCGGCAACAATCGGAACGCCGTCCACAAGATCAAGAACTGCCGGATCGAGCACTCCGGCAACCAGGGCGCCCGGACCTGGCGGCAGGCCCATCCGGAGAGCGGCATGGCGGCCTCGACCGTCTGGGCCTCCGACCGGCCCTGGGGTTACGGGACGGCCAGCGGCGTTGTCGAGGAGTTCACCGACTGCACCTTCGTCGGCACGAAGGAGCCCTGGTACCTCCACACCAACGCCGACTTCACTGCGCCCTCGACGGCCACCCTGGAGCGCTGCGCATTCCAACAGACCGGTGCTCTGAGCGCGTCGGCGCTGACCCTGCAGTCACTGGGGTCGGGGCAGGCGGACAAGGTGACGATCATCGACTCGACCTTCAACGGCGTCTATCTGCGCCACGACGACAAGCCGTGGATCTCCCAGCAGCCGGCCCGGCAGGTCGCCGACCACGCCGAGATCCAGCTGACCGTCTCGAACAGCTCGCTCCTCGGCTACCGGCCGAATCTCCGTGGCCGGGCGCTGCGGATCACGGCGGCCGATACCACCACCGATCAGCCGATCGGCGTGTCCGGCTCGGCGGCCCCGCTGCTCTTCGGTGCGCCGATCAAGCGCGCCGGTGGCGGAGGGCTGGCCGGCTACGCCTACGGGCAGTGGGACATCTCCGGCATCGCCGTCGGCCTCGGCAGCAACGTCACCGTCGACAACACGCTCGGCCGCCGGCTCGGCGACTGTGCGACGACGCCGAAGGAGTTGAGCATCACCGTCGGCAAGGCGGCGCCGGTCACGGTGCGCTTCAGCACCGATCTTCGTACGGCCGACAACGGCACGGTGCTGACCATGATCAACTCGGTGCTGGGCTCGCTCGCCACGGCGGACGCCTACGACGTCGGGCTGGGGGAGGGCTATCCCTCCTTCCCCGATCGCGAACTGGGCCGCAGCAACACCGGCACCCTCGGCATCCCTCGCTTCGCCGCTGTAGTGGCGGACGGGGCCGGCGTGCGGCTCTACGAAGGTTCGGGTACGCCGATCGGAGTCGCCCTCGAACCCCTCGCTCCTGGGGTGGAGGGCCGGATCCTGACCGCCGGAAACCTCTGGCGCGGGCACCTGCCCGGACTCACCGGGAACGTGATCACGCAGGGGACCGACGTCTACTACGGCCCCGAGCCGGGCACCTTTGCACTGACCGGAACGGCCGGGTTCGGCTCCGCGATCATCGACGACTGGATCCGGTTCGATCTTCGGTAACGGACTCAGTCGGGCAGTTCGGCGAACGAGCGGAGAGCGATGCCGCGCTCGGTCGCGGCCGAGATGACCGCGCCCAAGCGTTCCGGCGTGATGAAGTTTCGCTGGCCGGCGAGGCCGCCGTCGACCGAGTCGATGTCGTGAGCGTACAGGCACAGGGACAGACCTTCGCCCGCGACGACGTCGAGCAGGTGTAGCACGACTTCATGATCATCGGGGTTGAGCCGACCTCGACGGCCGATGTCGATCCCGCGCGCCGGGACGACCCGGTCGGTCGCCAGGCCCGCCGGAGTGAAGAGCACCCGGCGGGCTTCGTCGGGATCGGTGCTGCGAGCCGCTGTGGCACGCAGCCAGGAGAACCGGCCGCGGAGCACCTCGTCGCTGGCGGAGTCACGGCGGCCGTACGGGTAGGCGAAGTCCCGGCTGGCCAGCCCGAGATCGGCCATGATCTTGATGGCAGGGTCGATTTCCTCGGCCAGATAGCGTTCTGCGCCGTGGCCGGTCAGGAACTCGGACGCATCCAAGTGGTGCAGCCCGTGCACGGCCATAGCGTGACCGTCACCGGCGAGCTCGTGCAATCGGGTCACCTCCTCGCCGGTCAGCCCGTAGGGATGCGACACGAAGTAGGTCACGCGGGCGTCGGCGGAACGGAGCAGGTCGCGCTGGCCGTACCAGTGATCGACCGAACGGTCGTCGAAGGTGAGAAAGAGGTTCGCTCCGCTGATCATGGCCACCTTGTTGATCATGACTGGGCTCCGATGGTCGAGATGTAATGGACCTTGAGTGGACCCTGCTCGCCTTGGCTGAGCAGCAGCGGTTGATAGTGGGCTCCGGCGTAAGGGCCTTCCTCGGCTTCACCAAGCTCGACCCGGAGCCTGGGATCCCACCCGATGCGGAAGCTCGCGCCGGGAACCGACGGCGCAGTGATGGCCACCGAGGTGTCGGTGAGTTCCATGACTTGATCATGGCGGAGCAGGAGCGGGATGCGCTGGGTCAGCGGCTCGGCCGCGTACGCCGTCGCCGTGATCATGGACTCCCGGCAGACCCAGTCCGTCTGGACCAGATTCTCCCCGTCGTGCAGGCGTAGACCGATCGACCCGGCTGCCTCGGCCGGGTCGGTCAGCAGTCGGCTGTCCGGCGGCTCACCATCGAAGAACTGCCCGAAGGCGTCCCGATCGGCGGTGATCGCACCGTGGGCCGGGAGGATTGTGCTCCACAGGAGCGGCGAATCGCCGTTGCGGCCATGGACGACAGTGCCGAGCTGCGGGTGCCACAACAGACCAGGTCCCGTCCGTACCAACGGGCTGGCCCGTAGCCCGAAGGTCGCGCACAGGTAGTAGCCGGTCCGGCGCAGGAACCAGAAGTGCTGGCGGGCACCGTCGCTCCGCAACTCGGTCCAGTGATCATCCGCGAGATAGGGGAGTCGCCGGAGCGCCGCCAGCTGATCCTGCTCGGTCGGGCGATTCGTGCCGTCGAGCGTCTCGATGAGGCCCGGGCTGGTGCCCGCGCCGATCGGCGGGATCGGGGCAGATTCGCTGGCCCAGCGGCGATGGAAGGCATCCTGGGGCTCGGCGGCGGTGACGAACGCGGCAAGCTCGGGAACTCCGCTCGCCAGGCCGACGACCCGGTCCTCCGGCCGCGCAGGCTGTCCGGTGATGGAGTGCACCGGACCGGAAGTTCGCGCGTTCCCGGCGACATTCAGGATGAAGTGCCGACCGTCCGGTTCGAGCACGGCCTGGCGGCCGTACCAGGCGACGAACGCCGTGACCGCGGGCAGCAGCCGCCCCTCGACTCCATGATCGGCAAGCTCGGCGAGCCGGGGAAGCATCACCCGGAAGCTGTAGCCGAGGTCGCTGCCGGTGGGTTCGTGGAAGAACCCGGCGGGCGACTGGCTCGTCGCCAGCAGATGATCAATCCGCTCGGCAACCCGAGCCCGGCGGTCGTCGTCGGCCGGCTCCGCGAACGGGCCGTCGGCCACCAAGATCAAGAACGCGAGCGCACCACTGAGTGCGCCGGTCGGCTGATTCGCGATCGGCGTGTAGCCGGGCCACCAGACCTCGGTGTTGGCCGGTGACAGATACCAGTCCATGGCGCGTCGGACGGCAGCCGCGATCGGAGCCTGCAGTTCCGGCAACTCCCCGGCCGCCAGGAGCCGGGCCAGCGAGGCGGTCAGCGACTCCATCGCGAAGCCGGTCGCCGAACGAGAGTGCTGCTCGGCTGCATACTCCGGCCAGGCGCCGCTCGGATGTTGCAGAATCAGATAGCGCTGCAGCGCAGCCGCCGTGCGAGCCCGCAGCGCCGGGTCGCCTCGGTAGGGATTCCAGGGCCGATCCTGGGTCAGGAACCACACCAGCACCGCGCTGTACTCCTGCACCCGAGCATCGAACGGGCGAAGCTCGGCACGCCACCAACGCCCGGTGATCACGCCGAACGGATGGTCCGCAACACTGTTCGCGACCTCGGCCAAACTGATCAAGAACGGCGCCAGCCGCTGATCATGCGACGCGAAGGCGGTCCGGTCAGGCGATGCCGCCAAGCTCGCGACCCTGGGCAAGCTGCCGCTCGGCCTACGGAGAAGTTCGCGGTCCGCGATCACTGAAAGCACTCCTAGCTCGACTGCCGTCAAGTCTGGCAGGAATCGCGGAGGAATGTTCACTCGTATCATCTCTGTGTTCACTATCGAACAAACTGGGGATCAGAGATCAAGGCCCGCCGCTCCGGAAGATCAATGGTGGGCCTGGTCGATCCGCTGCCTCAGCCGGCCTCCGAAGCCCAGCCCACCGGCAGCGAACAGCCAGGTGACGACTCCCGCGATGATCCGGCCAGTGAGGTTGGTGCGGATCATGCCATGTCCGGAACTGTCCGAATCGACGGTGAGATTGGGCGCCGCCGATGACAGCGCGTCCGCCGGGCCATTAGCTTCCTGATCAGTACCGGATCGACCAGCCCGGCTTCGGTTTCATGGACACGCCCGGCTACGACCCGGTCTCGGTCACCGGCCTGGTCGCCGGTGGCGCGAACATCGTCTGCTTCACCACCGGCCGCGGCTCGGTCTTCGGCTGCAAGCCCGTACCGAGCATCAAGATCGGCACCAACTCGGAACTCGCCCGCTCGATGCCGGACGACATCGACATCAACGCCGGCACCATCGTGGACGGCACCGAGTCCGTGGCCGAGGTCGGCCGGACGATCTTCGACACCCTGCTCGCCGTCGCGTCCGGCCACAAGACCGCCAGCGAGGAGCTGGACATCGGCCAGGACGAGTTCGTGCCCTGGCAGCTCGGCGCCGTCACCTAGCAAAACGACCTGAGATCGGGCGCCCTCCGACGATCATGTGGGTGGTCGATGAGTAGCCCTGTGTCGGATGAAGCGCGACGTGGTCGAGGGCTACTGCCGGATCGACATTTTGCGTGAATCCGAAGAGTCTTCGACCCGGATGCCGGTGTGGCGAAGGACCTCGGTGACGGCCACGCGCAGAACCCGTCGGATCCGAGTCGGCGTCATTTCACGGCGATGAAGCCCTCGAAGCACAGGTTCTTGACGACGCTCACGATGCTGGTGAACCCGGCCTGCCTGAGCATGGCCAGGTTGTCGTCGGTCGTGATCGGTTGGAGTACGCCGAGCAGGCTCTCCTTCTTGTTCAGGATTTCCTCCGGTGACAGGCCCGAGCGGCGCTTCCAGCGATAGTGCAGGGTGGTGATGAGGTCCTCGAGCCGGGCATCCGGAGCGAGGACCTTGTCGCACAGGAAGAAGGCTCCGCCCGGCCGTAGGGCATCGCAAACCCGGCGGGTTACCCGCGCTCGGGTGTCGATCGGCAGGAACTGCATGGTGAGGTGGGCGGCCACAAAATCGCAGGTGTCGAAGGGGTACTCGGTGATGTCGGCTTGGATGCAGGCGACGTTGTCGAGCCCAGCGCAATGCTGGACGGCGGCGGCAGTCATCGACGGTTCTCGGTCGATGCCGATCCAGCGTGCGGCGGCGTTGCCTTCGGTGTGAGTGGCGAGCTGGCGCAGCAGTTGTCCGGTCGACGATCCCAGTTCGTAGCCCAGTCCAGTGGGACCAACGAAGCAGCTCGACAGATCGCAGGCCATGATGTGGGCCTGCTCGTAGAGCGGTACCGAGTGCCGGACGTGGTCGACGAACACCTTGGAGACTTCGCCGGCGAACGTCCAGGACCCGGTGTCGGCGAGGATCCCGTCCCCCACGGCCGGCTGGGATGGCGCTGGTGAGGAAGGGCGGAGAGCGGTATCGGTGGAGACCAGGTCGCCGGTCATGCCGCTGCGGGCTTCCGGTACACCGAAACGTGGGCGGAGCTGTGTGCAGTGAACGGCTGCTGGTCCCAACCGCCCCAGCGGGATTCGAGTTCGAGTCCGGCCATCGTCGCCATCAGGTCGAGTTCCGCTGGCCAGGAGTATCGGGACGCGGCCGGTCGCAGTTTCACGTCGCCTTGGTCGTTGATGTCGAAGTGGCACATCACCATTTGCTGCGTTACCGGGTTTGCGCTGGAGAAGAAGAGGGTCAGGGCGTGTGGTTTCACCGCTGTGGTCCATGCCCGTCCGTTTTCCATCACGGCCGCGCCCGGGTTCATCACCTCGATCGCGAACCGGCCACCGTCGCTGAGGTGCGCGGCGGCATTGGCGAAGCAGGCGACCTGCGCCCCCTGGGAGGTGAGTGCGAACAGGGCGTGGCTGGAGATGAAGATCAGTCCGAATTCACCCTCCACGCGTACGGTTCCGAAGTCGCCCTCGATCAGTTCGATCGCCTCGGCACCGGGCTTGCCGCGTAACTGGTCGAGCATGTCCGGGGACGAGTCGACCCCGACGACTTTCAATCCTTTCTCGACCAGGGGCAGGGCCAATCGGCCGGTGCCGATTCCCCATTCGAGGATGGTATTGCCGCCGGCGAGTGCTGCGACCGTTTCGACGGTGGGGACGGTGTTCGGGTTACTCCCGAATTCGGTGTCCCATCGCTCGGACCAGAAGGGTCCGTAGCCGACCGAGTTGAGCGCTTCCGCGTGTCCCATGAATGTGCCTTTCCGGGTTGTCGTGCCGTAGCGAGATTGGTTCAGGCGTGGGGAAGGGGAAAGAGTTCGAGTTCATGCTCGGCGAGCGGCTCGTCCCGCCACCCGAGGGCAACCGGCCCGTCCTGAAGTCGCCGATTGCCGTGAAACGGGAACGCCGCCGGAAAGTTGGATACCAGACCCGGCACCAACACCCGGACGGCCCGGTGGCCGCTGGGCGCGATATCGGAGGTCGTGATGTCCACGACGATGATCTCGTAGCCGCGTTGCTCGACCCGGTCGCGGTAGGTGGCCAGGGTGCGGTCGGGCAGGCTCGGCACCGCCGCGATCGGTACCGCCGGCGTCGGACCCTGGGTGCCGGCGAGCGTCCAGGCGCGAGCCTGGTCGACGGCCCGGGTATCGAGGTAGAACTGCATCTGGCATTCCAGGTCGCCGACGTCGCGAAAGTCGGCGCGGTAATCGTCGAGATAACGCCGATCTTGGCGCCACGGTTTCATGAAATTCTGCGCCTTCATGCCGTCGCGTACGGCCTGCCAGTATCGCCCGTCAGGATTGTCCAGGTCGCGGGAGATCTCCTGCAGGGTCAGTGCTTCGGCCCAGGCCTTCGCCGCGGCGGACTCGGCGTTCTCGCGGGCGCCGAAGCCGATGGCGAAGCGGTTTTCGCAATTCTCCACAACTCCGGCGATCACGGGTATGCCGAATTCGTTCTGCAGGTGCACCAGCCAGTACTTCTGGCCGTGCTCGGGCCGGACACCGTCGAACAGTCCGTGGAGCCGGCGAGATGGCTCGAGCAGCGGCAATGGCTGTCGATTGGTCCACCACATCATGGTGGCGTCGCGTTCGACGATCTCCTCGAGGCCGGACCGGATGGCGTCGTCCAGCGATGCCCCGGCGGCGAGACCGGCGTAGAACGGGTAGTTCGTCTTCGGTTCGCCGGCGAAGGGGCCGACGTACCAATTGACATAGACGGTGCTGGCCGGAACCAGGATCGGCCGGTCCTCGGTGAGCGAGCGGCCGGATACCCAGTACACGGGCAGGTCGGGGGTGAACCTCTCGAACGGGAAGCCGGGGGTGGCGTGTTGGTTGTCCGAGTAGAGCACCAGGCGTGCCGGGTCGAGTGCGTGCTCGCCGCGGGAGACCAGTTCGGCATAGCTGGCGTGCACGAGCTGATCCTTGTTGATCACGTTGCCGCAGTAGCGCTCCACGCTCTCGCCGATCGCTGACCCGCGGGCGGCCTCCTCGTCGGAGAAGACGCTGCCGCCGCAGACCGTGTTGGGCGCCCAGGGCAGGACCCGGGCCATGTCGGTGACCTCGGCCTGTACGGTCTTCAGCTCCCGCGGGATCGACGGGTGGTGGGTGATCGTGCGCAGGTTGGTGACGATGCCGGTGCGCTCGTCGAGGAGCAGGTCGACTCCGCTGATCCGGTCGTTGCGGTACGGGGCGTCCGAGGGCCGGGGTAACGGGAGGATCGGGTGCGGGGTGACTGTCGGCTGGATCGGATCGAGTTCGAGTTCATTGCCGATCAAGGAACTGTCGCGGCCGGCTGCCCATTGCCGCGCCTCGGCGAGAAAGGCGGCCACCATCCAGGTCAGCGCGCTGGCGTCCGGTGGTCGCAGGGGTCCGACGACCGGCGCGCTCAGCAGTGCCTCACCGAGTTCGCGGCGCTGCGTTGCGCAGCGGCGTCGAGTCAGGACGTCTGCGTACGACAGCGGCGAGGTCGGACCGAGTGCCGGGCCGGCCCAGCCTCGACGAAGATCAAGATGGAAGGGTGCCCAGGCAACCTTCGCCTCGGCGCACACCAGATCTAGGGTAGCGAGGCGATCATGATCGAACTGATCCAGCAGGACCAGCAGGGGGCCTGCAGAGTTGATCATCGTCACCCGCGCGTCGGCGATCGGGTCGGGCAGCGGAACCACCGATTCACCGTCGTTGATCAGTCGGGTCACGATCGGTGCCAGGAGCGGATCGGCCCACACGGTGAGGGTTGAGGCCGGGGCCGGGTCGAGGCCGGCGGGAGAGAGTCCACCAGCATCGCGGAGCACCGTGGCGAGCTCGGGCCACGGCGGGTTGTCCGGGGAGGTGAGGTAGGCCTCGATCGCGGAGCGGACTTCCGCTGCGGGCTTGTCGATCTCGAACCGTCGCCCGGTTGGGGTGATCAACAAGGATCGCGTTTCGCCGAGTTGGCGCAGGTCGACATCGACCTTCGTCGGTTGACCGGAAGCTCCGGTTGTGTGCACCGTCATGCGGGCGTCTCCTTGATCAGGTTCGGGTCGGGATCGGGCGCGGATCGGCAGACCCGTGGGACCGCCCGTTCTGGACGGACGGCCCCACGGATGAACTCAGCTCCAGCCGAACACGGCTGCGGTGCTTACGTGGTTGTGCGGCGCGAGCGTCTGCGAACGCTCTTCCTTGATCTCGGTGATCATGTCTCCCTCCTCCCGGTCGTCGATGCCAGCGTGGCGAGGGTCTCGGCTCCCCGCTCTTCGGCGGCGAGTTGAGCCCCCATCACCGCGGTGTAGGTACCGTCCACGGCGGTGAGTTCTTGATGGGTGCCCAGCTGAACGACCCGTCCCGCTTCGACGACGGCGATGCGGTCGGCGGTGCGGATCGTGGACAGCCGGTGCGCGACGATCAGAGTGGTGCGGCCGGCCCGTACCCGCTCCATCGCCAGCTGTAGTTCGCGTTCGCTGCGGGCATCGAGGTTCGACGAGGGCTCGTCCATGATCAGGATGGGAGTTGCGCGCAGCAGGGCGCGGGCGATGGCGATGCGTTGCCGCTGACCGCCCGACAACGTGGCGCCCCATTCGCCGACGACCGTGTCGTAGCCGGCGGGCAGGTCCGCGATGAATCGATCGGCGAGTGCGCCCTCGGCGGCGGCCCTGATCTGCGCCTCGGACGCGTCCGGTCGGGCCAGGGCGATGTTGTCGTACACGCTGGCGTTCAGGAGGTGCACGTCCTGCGGAACAACGGTGATCGTCCGGCGGAGAGCTTCCTCGGACAGGTCTCCGAGGTCGACTCCGCCGATGGTGATCTGGCCGGCGTCGATGTCGAAGTAGCGCAGGATCGCCTTGGTCAGGGTTGATTTGCCCGCTCCGGACGGACCGACCAGGGCGACGGTCTCGCCGGGGAGGATCGTGAGGTTGGCACCGTCCAGGGCCGGGTCGGCGTCCGGCGAGTACCGGTAGCGCGCGTCACGGACGGTGATCTTGGGATGGGTCCCGTCCGGTAGCGCCCGCGTTCCGGTGTTCGACACCAGAGCCGGGGTGTCGAGTATCGCGGTGACTCGCGCTATCGCTGCGGCCACGACCCCCAACTCGCGGGCTGCGTCGCCGAGCTTCGCTATCGGTGCCAGGGCCGCACCCGCCAGCACGACGGCGGCGGGATACAGCGCAGGGGACAGCTGCCCGCTGGTGACCAGGTACGAGGCCACGGCGAGCACGGCAATCGTCCCGATCGCGATCATTCCGTCGGTGAGGACCTTGGCGGAGCCCATCCGCAGGGCCTGCGATCGCTGGGCCCGCTGGAGTCGACGGGTGTGCCGGTCGAGCCTGTCGACGAAGTCGTTCTCCCGGCCGAAGCTCACCACCTCCCGCACGCCTTGGATTCCGTCGATCGCTTCGGCGTTGACGACTCCCAGGTCTTCTCGAACGGCAGCTCCCTGCTTCTCCGCGCGCCGGCGAGACCAGGCGGGAACCGAGGCGGCCAACAGGGCCACGGGCAACAGGGTCACCACCAGTGCGGGATGGATCCAGCCCAGGGCGATCAAGGATCCGGTGGGTATCACCGCTGCCACCGCCAAGGGTCCGACGGTGTGGGCGAAGAAGACCTCGAGCCGCTCGACGTCGTCCATCGCGGTGGACGCAAGATCACCGGAGCGCCGACCCCGCAACAATTCCGGTGCCAACCGCTCGAAGGCACCGGCCAGTGCATGGCGGGTGTCCATCAGGATCCGGAACGCCAGGTCGTGCGCCGTGTACGACTCGAGCCAGGCCGTGAGTGCTCGGGGTACGACGAGCGCGAGCAGCACGATCAGGCCGGTCCGCAGCTCCGACAGCGGGGTGCCGGTGATCACTGAGCCGACCAGCCAGGCCCCGACCGCGGCGCTGGCGATGCCGAGTGCCTGGTCCAGGATGCCGAATCCGAGCATTCCCGCGACGTGGCGTCGGTACGGCGTCGTGAGCCTGAACAGGGGACGCAACGACCTTGGCTGTGGGGAGGTCATCGGGCCACCGGCTCCGTCATCGGCGACTGGGGTGCGAGCGGAACGGTGGCGAACAGTTGCGCCTCCAGCAGGCTTGAGTAGTGGCCACCGCGGGCCACCAGCTCGTCGTGCGAACCCGACTCGACGACGGCGCCATCGTCGACCACGATGATCGAATCTGCCCGACGAACCGTGGACAACCGATGTGCCACCACCACGGTGGTTCGGCCCCGGGCCAACGCGTCGAGGGCGGTTTGCACCCTCGCCTCGGTGGCCGAGTCGAGGCTCGAGGTCGCCTCGTCGAGCAGCAGGATCGGCGCATCCGTGAGCACCGCGCGGGCGATCGCGATCCGCTGCCGTTCGCCGCCGGACAGGGTTGATCCGCGCTCGCCGACGACCGAGTCGTAGCCATCGGGCAGCCGTGCGACCAGGTCGGCGGCCCCGGCCGCGTGCAGGGCCGCGTCGAGCTGTTCGTCGGTGGCCTCGGGATGACCGAGGAGAAGGTTGTCCCGGAGGGTGCCGTGGAACAGGTAGGTGTCCTGCGAGACGACGGCGATCCGACTTCTCACGTACGTCGGCGACAGCTCGCGAAGATCACTGCCGCCGAGCGTCAGCACCCCGGCGTCGGGATCCATGAAGCGCTGGATCAGCGAGATGATGGTGCTCTTGCCGGAACCGGAGCGGCCCACGAGAGCGACGGTGTGCCCGTCCGGCACCGAAAGGCTCAGGTCCCGTAGGACGGGGCGGTCGGCTCGGTAGCCGAAGTTGATGTTGCGCAACTCGACGGCGTTGTCCCGGACTCGCCGTTCCGCCGCCGCTGCCCGGTCCGGGGCTGGCGCCGTCACGGTCGGAACCTCGGCCAGGAACCGCAGGATCGCGCGGGCCGCCGACACCGCGGGATACGCCGAGTGGTAAGCCTTCTGGAGTTCTTCGAGGGGGCGGAAGGCTTCTCTGGCGAGGAGCAGGACG
Organism: Microlunatus sp. GCM10028923; assembly: GCF_042666975.1. NCBI lineage: Bacteria > Bacillati > Actinomycetota > Actinomycetes > Propionibacteriales > Propionibacteriaceae > Microlunatus > Microlunatus sp. GCM10028923. The sequence continues at coordinate 649,345 of NZ_JBHTFF010000001.1, forward strand.
AGCAGCAGTCCGAAGGCAGACAACGCTCCGTCCGCCACTCGCAGTACTCCGACCGTGATCGCCACCGCGACTCCGCCGCTGGAGAGCAGGCCCATCGCTCCCGTACGCAGGTTCGCGACGGCCACGAATTTCAGCGACGCGCGGTAGAAGCTCCAGGAGCGCTGCGCCAGCGCGTCTCTGCGGGGCTTGGTCGCGTCGAACAGCTTCAGGGTGGTCATGGCCTGGAGGACGTCGAGGTAGTCGGCGCCGAGGCGACGCCACTCCGCCCAATAGCCGACTGAGCGCTCGGCCTGGAGCCGGCGGGCCAGCAGCGGTGTCGTCGCAATTGTCAGTGCGGCAGCGGTGAGGACGATGCCGACGACCGGATCGATCATCGTCAGGCCCACCAGGATCGCCGCCGCGCCGAGCACCGAGGCCAGCAACTGGCTGGCGAACTTGCTGAAGTACGCCTCCAGCCGCTCGATTCCGTCGATCACGATGGTCTGCACCTCGCCGGCCCTCGCTCCCGACGAGTAGCGGGGGCCCAGCGCGAACAGCACAGCGAAGGCTCGTCGCCGCAAGGCGGCCTTGATCAGCGCTCCGGCGGTGACCCCGACCGACTCGCGCAGCCAGGTCACGCCGGCCCGGATGATCACCATGACCACGGCAGTCAGGAGCAATCCGATGACTGCGGACCAGGCGCCGCCCTCCAGAATCCGGAGAAGGGCCAGCGCGACTGCGGTTCCCTGCCCGACATAGGTCGCCGTGACGACCAGGCTCAGCCCGGCGCTCAACACGATCCACCGGCGCGCGCCGGTTGCGAGCCGGAGCATCGCCAACCTGGTGGGCGGTTCGGTACTCATCGCAGCCTCATTCGTCTGGACCATCGCCGGTGTTAATGAAAATGGATGTCATTAGTGCTGAACCCTAGGTGGCCGACAAGTGGAAGTGCAATCCCTTGCAGTCAGCTGTCCTGCGGGCGGCGTTGGGGTCTTGCGCACCGACGTGGCTCCACTTATGGTGACCGAGCAGTGACAATCATTTTCAATAAGTCCGGGGGTTCGATGATCATCCGCAGGCATCACGTCGGAGGACTCGCGGTCGCCGGCCTACTGGTCGCAGCGATCGCCGGGTGCGGTGCGGATCCGACCGCGGACGCCAGAAGCACGATCACGGCCGACGGCTGCATCGAGAACTACTCGGCTGACGTCGACTACTTCCGGGACAAGGCGGAGGCGGAGTACGCGCAAGGCTGGTCGGTGTCCTATGCGAAGTCGTACAAGGTGCTCCGCACCACGGTCGAGGCCGCCGGCGGGCATGCCAATGCCGGGTCACGGCGCATCGAAAGCACCTATGTGCTGAACCAGTGCGGGGCGCCCGAGCCCGAGTTGACCGGCGAGCTCGCCGGCGCAGAAGTCATCACCATCCCGACCAAGACCGTGGCGGACGGTGGCAGTGTCCTCTATGCGGCCCTCGAACGGCTCGACGTCGCGGAGTCGCTGGTCGGTCAGGCCGAGCAGTTCATCGGGCCGACCGAGGCGCCCTATTTCCCGAAGATCTCCGCCCAGATCAAGTCCGGCAAGGTCGCCGATCTTGGCTACGACGTCAACCTCGAGGCGCTGGCCGAGGCCGACCCGGACTTCTACACCAACTACGCAGGCGATCAGGCGATGTTCGCCAAGATCAAGGAACTCGGCATCCCGGTCGTCTACTACTTCCCGTACACCGAATCCCCGTTGGGCGCCGCCGAGCAGATCAAGTTCACGTCCCTGTTCTTCAATCGCGAAGCCGCGGCCAACGCCGTCTTCGACCCGATCGAGCAGCGGTACCAGGCACTGGAACGAACCGTGTCCGGGCAGGTGCCGGACGAGAAGGACCGGCCGTCGGTTCTGGTGGGGGTGATCGGGAAATCCGGCGAGGTCACCACCAATCAGAACGACCGGTTCGAGGAGCAACTGATCCGCGCGGCGGGCGGGACGGCTCTGCCGGACCTGCCCGGTGGCGGCAAGGCAACGCTCTCACTCGAGTCGTTCCTTGATCTTGGTGCCGACGCCGATTTCTGGCTCGATCTCGTGTTCTTCCCGCAGTACGCCAGCAAATCCGAGTATCTCGCCGCCGATCCGCGGCTCGACGTACTCAAGGCCTTGCACACCGGCGACACCTTCCACCGGATCGGGCCGCGCGGGCAGGACTACTTCCTCAACGGGGCCATCGACGCCGACGTGATGCTCACGGACGCGGTGAGCCTGCTGCACCCCGATCTGGCGCCGGACCATGAACTCGTCTATCTGGGCACGGTGTCCGATTAGAAGCAGTACGGTCACCGAGCGGAACGTGTCTCCGGCCGCGGTCCCTGACGCGGAGGCCGACGGGACGGTGATCCATCGGGTCGTCACCCCGCGTGGCCTCGTCCTGTTCGCCGCGTTGATCATCGCCGGAGTTGGTGCGGTGCTCGCGTCCCTGGCCTGGGGCTCGGTATCGATCCCGATCGATCAGGTGTTCACGATCTTGGCCGGCGGGGAGCCGACCCGCCGCACCTGGTCGGGAATCGTGACCATCCTGCGGCTGCCCCGGACGATCACCGCGGTGATCGCGGGCGCGGCGATCGGACTGGCCGGGCTGATCATGCAGACGATGTTTCGCAACGCTCTCGCCGATCCGTACGTCCTCGGCGTCAGCTCGGGCGCGAGCCTCGGGGTGGGGCTGGTGATCTTGCCGCAGGGCGCCAATGCAGGGCTGTCGGCGGCCGTCCTCAGCGCCGTGGGCCCGATGCAGAGCCTCGGTGTGGTCGGCGCCGCCGCCATCGGTGCCCTGGTCGTGCTCTTGATCATGTCGGCGATCGCGGCTCGGGTGCAGAACCTGGTGATCGTGCTGGTCGCCGGAATCATGGTGAGCGCCTTCATCTCCGCGATCGTCAACGTGCTGGTGCACTTCGCCCGTCCGGAAGCCGTGAAGGCCTTCACCTCTTGGCAATTCGGCACCTTCTCGGGGCTGAGGACGGAGCAGCTGCCGGTGCTGGCGGTGGCGGTCGCCGCCGGGATCGCTGTGCTCGCGCTGAGCACCAAGCAACTCAACGTGTCGCTGTTGGGCGAGCACTACGCACAGAGCATGGGGATGTCGGTCCGGGGGATGCGGGTCGCGACGCTCGCGAGTACGGCGTTGCTCGCGGGAGCAGTGACCGCCTTCGCAGGCCCGATCGCGTTCCTGGGCATCGCCGCCCCGCATCTGGCTCGCGGGCTCTTCCGTACCACCGACCATCGCATCCTCATCCCGGCCACCGCCCTGGTCGGCATTCTGATCGCCCTCGCGGCGGGGATTTTCGCGCAACTGCCCGGCCTGGACAGCGATGCGATCTTGCCCCTCAACGCGGCGCTCGCCCTGATCGGCGCACCCATCGTGATGCGGGTCCTGCTACGGATTCATCGCACCCAAGGAGGATTCTCCTTGTGACGGCCGCACTGACCGTCGTGAACGGATCGGTCGGGTACGCCGCCTCCCGCCGGAACCGCGCCATCCTGACCGGCGTTCAGGCCAGCCTGCACGCCGGGGAACTGGCCTGCCTGGTCGGCCTGAACGGTTCCGGCAAGTCGACGCTCCTGCGCAGCCTCGCCCGGTTCCAGCCGCTCCTCGGCGGCTCGGTCGAAGTCTCCGGACGCCCGCTCGCGCAGTTCACCCCTCGCCAGCTCGCCCGCCACATCGCCGTCGTACTCACCGAACGGGCGGCGCCCGGACAGATGCGCGCGTACGACGTCGTGGCCCTCGGTCGCTATCCCTACACCGGGATCGCCGGACGGCTTTCGCCCGCGGACCGCGCCGTGATCGACGACGCCATCGCCGCCACTTCGGCAGGGAAGCTGGCGGCTCGCCCCCTCGGCGAGTTGAGCGACGGTGAGCGCCAACGGATCATGATCGCCAGGGCACTCGCCCAGCAACCCGAGGTGCTCCTCCTCGACGAGCCCGCCGCGTTCCTGGACGTGCGAGCCCGGACGGAGCTTGCCGCCCTACTGGCCGTACTGACCCATGATCACGGTCTGGCCGTGCTCATGTCGACGCACGACCTGGACCACACGATGCGCTACGCCGACGTCGTCTGGCTCATCGACGAGGCACGCAGCCTGACGATCGGCGCTCCGGAAGATCTCGGCCGCGCCGGCATGATCGAAAAGGCCCTCGGCGGCGGACGGGATTTCGACCCGGATACCGGCACCTTCGCGCCACCCGCCTCACCGCATCGGGCGGTCGCGCTGGACGGCGACGATCCGCTTCTCTCCTGGACTCGCCGTGCAGTCATCCGGGCAGGTTGTCGGATTGATCAGGAGGCGCCGATCAGGGTGTCCTGGTCGGCCGGAGCTGACCCGCACTGGACCGTGTCCAGCTCCGGGCGCACCGTCGAGGTGGTGGACTGCTTGGGGGACCTGGTACGCCAGGTCAGAGGGATCGCCACGTGAACCCGGATCTCGTCACCACGCGGTCGACGCCACGCGTCCGTGCGGCCGCCTGGCATGCAGGTTCGGTCAGTGCCGGGCGGTGTTGATCATGATCCTTGGCCTTCTTCCCGGCTCTGACGGTTTGCTGTAGTTCTTTCCGGGCGCCCCGCCGGGAATCGGTTTGGGGATGAGCGCGACCGGGATGAAGACGTGGTGCGTCGGGCCGGTCAGAAGTTCCATGACGGTGGCCAGGATCGATCGGCGTCCGGGTGGTGTCAGTGGCCGGCTGGAAGTCGGCCGTGATCTTGGTTCGCCCCGAGGGACTGCGGCCTGCGCCCGCCGCACCAGCTCGACGAACGTGCCGGCGCACGGACCGGGATCCGTGCTCGCATGGCGCGCAGCATTCGCCGCTCGCTGGACGGGTTGATCGAGGCATGGTCGCGTGACCCCGAGCGCGACCTCGACCGCTACACCGCTGAACTGAGGCGGCCGTTCGCCGCGGACTCGCATCCACACCTACGAGGTGCGCATCTGGTCGAGCATGATCAACATCCGGAGCTGGCCGCCCGCAGATCTAGGAAATCGGGCCCCCTGCCGCGGTCAACAGACCGGCCCTCCCAGTACCTGCAGATTCTGCTGAGCGCCGGTCTCGCTGTTCTCCGTCGGGCGGGTGGGCCGCGAGGGAACCCTGAGTTTCTCGCCCGGCCTCCGGGGGAGGCCTTGTCAGGCGCCAGAAGGCAAAGATATCGTTATCCTCCTTCGTGGATACCGACGTCCGGCGATGAGGGGAACTGGCGATGAGGCGAGTCATGGAGCGGGGACTGTTTCGACTTTCGGCGGCGGTCGCGGGGCTTGCGGTGGTGGCGAGCTTGATCATCACGGCCGCCGTACCCGCCACTGGTGAAGTTGCGGGCTACGAGAAGCTGCTCACCGAACACCAGGTCACGATCAACGAGACGACCAGCGACGCCGGGTTCGTCCATCCCGGCGTCGGCCTGTCCGCCGCCGACCTGCGTAGCGCCCAGGCGATGGTCCGTACCGGCGAGGAGCCGTGGGCCTCGTACTTCGAGACGATGACGAGGACCGGCTTTGCGTCCACCACCTTCCGCGCGCAGAACTCCAAGTCTGCGGCGGAACCGGACAAGGCGGCCGACCGGAACTTCACCCACGTCGGCCTGCGCAACCGGGAGACCAACGACTCCTTCGGCGCGCTGACCCAGGCTCTACTGTGGGTAATGACCGGCAATGAGGTCTACCGAAAGAACGCGATCCAGGCCCTGCGCACCTGGGCCGACATGGACCCGAACGGCTACCGCTACTTCCCGGACGCCCACATCCACACCGGGCACCCGCTCTACCAGTTCCTGATGGCGGCCGAGATCATCCGTGCCACTGACCCGCTCGCCGACGACACCCCTGGCACCCAGGACGGCTACAACGTCGTGTGGAGCGGCGAGGACGACGAACGCCTGCTCACCAACTTCGCCAAGCCCTTGCTGGCGACCTTCCTGTACTCCAACGAGAAGTGGATGAATCAGCACAACTTTGGCCTGTTCGGCCGGATTGCGACCGCGATCTACGCCGATGACGCCGAGGGGTATGCGAAGGGCGTGGAGTGGTTCACCGTCAACTCCACGTTCGATGGCTACTCCAACGGCTCGATGGCGAAGCAGCTGCCGCTCATCGAGGCCGCCGATCCGATCAATCCGTACGGCCACGACTTCGTTCAGGTCCGCGAGATGGGCCGCGACCAGGCCCACGGCGAGACGAACATCGACAACTTCGCCGGCCTGGCCCGCATGGTCGAGGTGCAGGGCACCAAGGTCGCCCCGGTCGAGGGGACCGTCTCGACCGGCGAGGACGCGGTGAGCGCGTACGACTTCCTCGATCGGCGGCTGCTCAAGGGCGCCAACCAGTTCTACCGCTTCATGCTGGGCAGCTGGATCCCGTGGGTCGACGAGCGCGGCGAGGGCTGGAACGGCACCATCTCGCAGTCGTACCGCGGCCGGAACTACAACATGATCTCGGTCGCCGAGTTGTACAACGAGTACGCGATTGCGCGCGGCGTCGACGTCAAGACCGAGGCACCCTGGCTGGCGAAGCTGTACGAACGCCTGGACGGCACCACCTCCTACTACGGCGCGGGAATCAGGCCCTTCTGGGAGCCGGGCGACAAGAACCCCGAATACTGGGTCGCCTTCCCCGAGGAGCTCAAGGGCACCGAGCCGGCATCGGTGGAGGAGTCCAAGCCCTCGTTCGGGCCGCGCCACACGCTCCAGCTCGACGACCGGAGCGAGCTCGTGACCGAGGACGGGTGGACCTTCACCCGCGCCCACGTCGACGAGCAGGGCACGACCACCGTGGTCACCCGGCTGATGTGGGGCACCAGCCGGATGGGTCTGCGGGTGCGTACCGACGGTCCGGCCAAGCTCGAGGTGCTCGACAAGGAACCGGCCAACAAGCTCAACAAGTACGAGGAGCCGCCGGTCACGATCGCCACGATCGAGGTGCCCGACACGGGCGGTGAATGGCGATACGTCACCTACTAGCCCGGCCGGGAGAACGCGCACTTCTACCGGCTGACCGGCAAGGGCGGCGCCACCGTCGACCTCGACGCCATCACCTTCGCGGCGGACACCGAGCTGAAGCCGCCGGTGTTCCAGCAGGACCGCGACCGCGAGTACCTGTGGGTGGGTGCCGAGTCCAAGTTCGACCTGTCCGCCGCCGGCTCGGGATCGGCCTCGTACAAGGCGATCGGGCTGCCGGGCTCCGCGACGCTCGACCCGGCGACCGGTGGCTTGACCTGGAATCCGGAGAGCCGCGACCGAACCTACGACTGTCCGCGGTGCCCGGGCGCGCGCTCGGTGCAGGTGGTCGCCGACGACGGCAAGACGGTCGCGGCGCGGACCTTTGAGTTCGTCGTGGCCCCGAACCGGCCGAAGCTGATCGACGCTCTGCTCAAGGACCACTTCGACCTGGAAGCCGCGTACACCACCGTCAGCCGCGAACTCTTCCAGGCCGCGCTCAAGGACGCGAAGGTTGCCTCCGAGTCAGGCGCCGATGAGGGGTTCCGGACCGCCTTCGAGAAACTCCGCGATGAGGTCGAGGCGCTCGAGCTGCTCAATCCTCGCCTGGCCGACGGAGCGCTCGACTTCAGCGGCACGGTCACGCCGTCGGGGATCCCGGCCGCAGGAGTGAACAACCTGGTGGACGGCGGCAAACACAGCCACTCCGGAGACCTGAGGGTCGGGTCGTTCGTGCTCGACTTCGGCACCCGGTACCGGGTCGAGGCCGAGCAGTTCGGTTTCCGGGCGCGCTTCTCGTTCCCGATGCGCTCCCAGGGCACCAACGTGTACGGCTCGAACGACGGAATCGCCTGGACCAAGCTGTCCGAGCGGACAAGCGGCGACACGAACGACCTGGAGACCATCGACGTCGTCGAGGACCAGCGGGGCAAGAAGTACCGCTACGTCAAGCTCCAGGTCGACGAGCCCGGCATCCCGATCGACCCGGCCGGCCCGGGCATCTGGTCGATCAGCGAGTTCCGGATCTTCGGCGACCGCAGCGAGGTTCCGGGTACGGTCAGCGACGTCTCCCTCACCTCGGCCGACGCCCTGCGCGAACGGGTGACGCCCGGCGATACCGCGAAACTGACCTTCTCCAGCACCAAGCCGATCAGCGAGGTCTCGGTGACGATCGCGGGCAAGGCGGTCGAGGCGGTCAGCGAGGACGGTCTGTCCTGGACGGCGAGTGCCGGACTCGCCGAGAGCCAACCCACCGGGCCGGTGCCGATCTCCATCGACTACACCACCGAGGACGGCAAGGCAGCGGCGACCGTGGCCGGCACAACCGACTTCACGGCGCTGTACTACTCCGATGATCACAAGCTGGTGGACGTCGGCGGGACGGCTGAAGTGATCAATCCAGCCGGCGAACCCGACCCTGGGAACGTCCCACACTCCAAGGCCGTATTCGACGGCAACGTCGGCACCTTCAGCGACGTCCCCGATGTCGACAGCGAGTCCAGCCTGATCTGGGACTTCGGCCCGGGCGCCTCCGTATCGGTCGACCGGATCGACTTCCTGGCGCGGCAGGACGAGCGACAACTCGCCAGATGGAAGGCCTGGTCTTCGAAGGGTCGAACGACCTGAAGGACTGGACCCGGCTGACCGACCCGGCGTTCAAGACCCTCGCGTGGCAGAATCTTCCGTCGCTCGACGACGGCGCCTTCCGCTACCTGCGCGTCCGCAACGGCCCGACAACCTCCATCCCGGAGTTCCGCTACTACCTCAACATCGCCGAGCTACGCGTCTTCGGTGAGCTCCGCTAGGTGGTGATGTCGCGAATGTGCCTGGAGTTTGACCTTCCCACGCGGAGATTCCGCGGAGGTACGGGATCCAGGCACATTCGCGTCACCCACCCACGGTCGGGCGCGCAAGGTGGCACACCTGCTTGCTGTTTCGCGGCCTGTGGCAATGTGAGTGCATGGGCACGGACGACGATGGCGTGATCGAGCTGCCGGGGCCGGCCGGCCAGGCGTGGTTCTGGACCGATCACTGGCCGCAACGTGAGCGTGAGGTTGACGCGCATGTGGCCTCCGGCCGGGTGACGGTCCACGAGGATGACGAGGACTTCCTGTCCCACCTCGACGATCTCGACGCCCGCGGTTGAGGTCCGAGACACCGGCGTAATCCGCGACGTCGAGTTGATCACCATCGGGCACGGGCTGCGGGTGCGATGCGGTGCGCGCTTCCCAAGCAGGAAACGGATTCTGGGCCTATGATCAAATTCCAAACCAAGGGAAGCGGCGCGGGCTCGTTGTCGGCTTCGCAGCGCCCTGTGCTGCGGTTCTGAATCAGCCGATGCAGGCACCTCCGTCAGCTTGCCATCGGAGGCGAGATCCATGTCGAAGAGGCGTGTCCTGCGTAGCTGGCGATGGTGTGCATTGGTCGGGGCCCTTTTGTTGATCATCGCCGGACCCGTTGCGCCAGCAGCCGCAGATCCGGATTCCGAGCCGACCCTGCAGACCGAAGCGGATGCCACCGAGGCTCTTGCCCGGGAGATGGGCATCACGGTCGATGAGGCCATCAAGCGATACGGCTGACAAACGGCGTTCTCTCTGGCCTCGAACGCCATCGAAGAGGAAATGCCGGATGCATACGCCGACTCCGAGATAACCGGCTGGTACAGCGCGTCGGTGCTGTTCGCGGGCAAGGTTCCGGCCTCCGCGGCTGCGTACTTTAAGGGCCTTCCGGAACATGTTGATGTTGAACTGGTCGGTGGAGCGCCAGATCCGCGAGCCGTGCTTCTCGCTGAGATGGAGCAGCTTCACCACAAGATCAGCAAAGATCCAGACGTCGACCAGGCGCTCAGCGCGGTCGATGCAAAACGTGGGGTGATCGAGGTGGTGGTTAGGCCGCGAAACAAGGACAAGAGTGCGCGGCCGGAGCTGCGAGCAAAGCTGGTGGCGTACTCGACCGAGGACTCCCGAATTCCCGTGGAGCTGACCTTCACTGATCATTCATTGGGTGAGCTCCACACGGGGATGGGCCGTAGCTGGAATCCCTTCGCCGAGTGGACGACCTGGCCACGTTTCCTGCGCTTCCAGCTGCCCTTTGCGTCCACTCACTGACCGATCCGGCCCTTCTTCAGCTGGGCGGCGGAGCGGTTGACTCGCGGATGACGAGCTCGGGGGTGGCGACCGAGGCGGGCAGGTTGGTCTGGCCTTCGGTCTGCAGCAGGAGCAGTCGGAAGGCGCGGGAGCCGAGGTCCTCGAAGTCCTGGTCCACGGTGGTCAGCGCGGGTCGCCACAAGGACACCAGGGGCTGGTCGTCGAAGCCGATGATCGACACGTCCTTGGGTACGTCCAGGCCGCGGTCGGTCAGGGCGCGCATGACGCCCAAGGCGATCTCGTCGTTGCCGCAAAACACGGCGGTGACGTCGTCCCGGCCGGCGAGCCGTTCGCCCCAGCGGTAGCCCGACCGGACGTCCCACTCGGCGTTCATCACCTGCGGTACCGGGGCGCCGGCGGCCTTGAGCGCCGCCCGCCAGCCCTCGGTACGGCCGGAGTGTTTGCCTTCGGTCGGGCCGGCGACATGGTGCACGGTCCGGTGCCCCAGGCGGAGCAGGTATTCGGTGGCACGCCGTCCGGCGGCGCGCTCGTCGATCAGGGCCGCTGGCACCGAGCCGACGCGGCGCGAGCCGCCACCGGCCACCACCGACGGCAGACCGTCGGGAAGGGATCGCGAGGCGGAAATGCCGGCGCGGTCGAACTCCAGGACGATGACACCGGCGGTCGGTTGGGTCAGGGTCAGGTCGACTGCCCGCTTCACGTGTTCGTCGTCGGCCGACTCGACCACGGTAATCGACACGGCCATGCCGGCCCGCCGTGCGGCGATCTCGATGCCCTGGATCGTGAGTGCGTAGCCGTAGTTCGCGGTGCCGCCTGCCAGCACCGACACCAGCGTCCGCTGGGTCGAGCGCAGCGACCGGGCCGCGCCGTTGGGCCGGTAGCCGAGTGCGGCGATCGCGTCGTGGACGCGCTGCTTCAGTTCCGGCGCGACGTACCTGGTGCCGTTGAGCACCCGAGAGACGGTGGGGACGGAGACGTTCGCCGCCTTGGCGACGTCGGCGAGCACCGGTGCTCGGTAGGACTTCGAGGCGTTCATGATCGACAGGATAGACGTTTTCCTGAATTGCGAGTACCCTGGATAACGTTATCCCACCCCGTCGTTCGTACTCACGCTCACGCTGGCTGGGTCTGGGTGGACGCCCGCCCGTCCGTACGTTCTGTCAACCTCCATCAACGTCGCTAGGAGGACCAGTCAATGGTCGAACTCTCCCGCCGTACCCTCCTCAGGGCCGTCGGATTCGGGGCCGGTGGGCTCGCCGCCGGCGGAGCGCTCACCGCCTGTTCCGACAATGCGAGCCCCGCACCCGGAGATGGCGGCGCCGACTTCCAGCTGCCGACCTACCGGGCCGCTCCGGCCCTCGACATCAAGCCCAGCTTTACCAGCGACACCCCCGGAATGCTGCCGATCTACACCGAGGCGGTGCAGTCCTACTTCAAGTCGGCCGTGCGCCAACCCGGCGCCGGTGGCACAGTCACCAGCTTCCAGCTCACCTGGGGCGACCCGCCCAAGCCGGTCGACAAGAACCCGTACTGGGCGGAGCTGAACCAGCGTCTCGGCGTCAGCTTCCAGCCTCAGTTCGTCCCGCAGCCGGTCTACGACGAGAAGTTCTCGACCATGCTCGCGTCCGGCGAGGTCCCCGACCTGGTCTTCATGAACGACCAGAGCGCGGTCAACCTCCAGGGCATCCGCGATGGCGCCTTCCTCGACCTCAGCGAGCTCCTCGCCGGAGACAAGATCCTCCGCTGGCCCAACCTGGCCGCGCGGCAGGAACACATCTGGAAGGCCAGCCTCAAGGACGGTCGCATCTATCAGGTCCCCTCGCTGGTCCCGCCGATCACCAACTTCCCGATCATCCGGACCGACCTGGCCGGGCAGAGCGGCGTGGGCGCCGCACCGTCCGACGCCGACCAATTGTTGATCATGCTCAAGGACGTCAGTGCGCTCGGCAAGGATTCCGAGGGGCGGGTGGTCTACGGCGTCAACAAGTACGAGCCGATCATGTGGCGTCGCCTGTTCAAGATCGGCGCCGACTGGCAGCTGGACGAGAGCGGCAAGCTGGTCCACTCGATCGAGACCGAGAACTTCCGCCTGATGCTCGAATGGCTTGCCAAGGCCTGGCAGGAGGGCGTCTTCGACCCGGTCGCGATGACCACCAACGCCGCGGACATCGTCTCCGGAACGGGCCTGGAGTGGCAGTCGCACGGCATGTTCCTCGGCGCCGCCGGCATGGCTCAGAAGGAGGCCGACCTGCCGGGCGCGAAGGTCGACTTCTTCGATCTCCCCGGTTTCGACGGCACCGGCCAGGTGGTGGTCCAGAACATCCCGTACGGGCGCTCCACCTGCCTGTCCCACCAGCTCGGCGAGGACGAGTCCCGACTGCACCAGGTGCTCGACGTCCTCGACTACCTCTCCGCCCCGTACGGCTCCGAGGAGAATCTGTTCGTCCAGAACGGCATCGAGGGCCGCCATTATGACTTCGACAAGTTCGGCGTGCCGGTCCAGAACACGAAGAACGTGACCGAACTCGGCGTCCAGTACGTCGCCGTGGATTCGGGTGAGCTGTCCTGGCGCGGCCACCCCAGCAACAAGCCGTGGGCCGAGTCGTTCGCCAAGACGATGGAGAGCGCGGCACAGCAGTCGATCGTCCGCGATCTTGAAGGACTGGAATCGGCCTCGGAAACCTTTGTTCGCAAGGGAAATCAGCTGATGGAGCAGCTCAACGACTTCGAGCGCGGAGTGGTCACCGGGCGGGAGAGCGTCGAAAACCTTGGCTCGTTTGTGTCCGGGTACTTGTCGGCCGGTGGTGAGCAGATCCGCACCGAGTACGCCAAGGCGCTCGACGAGGCCAAGTAGATGAGCGCCCCGACCGTCGCCGGCACCAAGGCTGAGCAGCAGGAGACCTCGGCGCCGGTCCGGACCCCGCCGCGCCGTACCCTGACGCTGCGCCAGCGGATCTGGCGCGAACGCTGGATGTATACGTTCATCCTGCCCGGTGCGCTGTTCTTCCTGGTGTTCGCGTACGTGCCGATGCTCGGCAACATCGTGGCCTTCCAGGACTTCTCTCCGTTCCGCGGCTTCGCCCGATCGCCCTGGATCGGCCTGGAGAACTTCCAAGCGATCTTCAGTGACCCTGAAGTGCTGACGGCGCTGCGGAACACACTGGTGATCGCGTTCCTGCAGTTGATCTTCGCGTTCCCGGCGCCGATCGCGCTGGCACTGCTGCTCGATTCGCTGTTGTCGACGCGGATCAAGCGCATGGTGCAGACCGTCGTCTACCTGCCGCACTTCCTGTCCTGGGTGATCATCATCTCGGTGTGGCAGCAGGTGCTCGGTGGCGGCGGTCTGGTCGCGAACATCCTGTCGGACTGGGGCATCGCCGGGTTCAACCTGATGACCAACGCCGACACGTTCAAGCCGCTGGTGGTCGCGCAGGGGATCTGGAAGGACATCGGCTGGGGCACGATCATCTTCTTCGCCGCCATCGCCGGGATCCCACAAGATCGTTACGAAGCGGCGGCGGTCGACGGGGCCTCGGCCGGGCGGCGGATCTGGCACGTGACACTGCCGGGTTTGATCCCGGTGACCACGTTGCTGCTGATTCTCAACCTGGGCAGCATTCTGACCGTCGGGTTCGAGCAGCTCCTGCTGCAACAGCCGATGGTCGGGGCGGACGCCGCGCAGGTCCTGGACACTTTTGTCTACTTCCGCGGAGTGCTCGGCGGCGAATGGGGGGTGGCCACGGCCGCCGGCCTGCTCAAGGGCGTGATTGGAACGATCTTGGTGCTCGCTGCCAACCGGCTCGCCAAACGGTTCGGCGGGGAAGGGATCTTCTGATGGCGACCCAGACCATGGCCCGACCAAGGGACCTGTCCCGCCGCGGCCAGGCCGGGCTGCCGCCCTGGCTCAATCCGGCGCCGCCGTGGCTGCGTACGATCAAGGCGCTGGTGATCATCTTGATCGTGATCACCATGCTCTACCCGCTGGTGTACGTGATCGCCATGAGCTTCGCCACTCCGGCCCAGGCCAGGGCCGGAGTGATCTTCCCGACCGAGTTCTCGCTGGACGCGTACCGGGCGATCTTCAACGGCGGTACGGTGGCCCGTGGGCTGATGAACTCGCTGTGGGTGACCGTCGTCGGCACCCTGCTGTCGCTGACGGTATCGTCGATGCTGGCCTGGGGCCTGAGTCGTACGAAACAGGTGCCTGGGTCCAGGGCGATCTTGATCATTGTGCTGGCCACGATGTTCTTCAGCGCCGGGATCATCCCCAACTTCCTGTTGATCAAGTCCCTCGGGCTGCTCGACTCGCTGTGGTCCTTGATCATCCCGGGCCTGGTCTCGGCGTTCAACATGATCGTCATCCGGAACTTCTTCATGAACCTGCCGGACGAGTTGATCGAGGCGGCGCGGATCGACGGCGCGGGGGAGTGGCGGATCTTCCTGCGGATCGTCCTGCCGCTTTCCAAACCCGTGCTCGCTGTGATGGGCCTGTTCTACGCCGTCGGGTACTGGAACACGTACTTCAACGCCCTGCTGTACATCAACGACGCGGAGAAGTGGCCGATTCAGGTGGTCCTTCAGCAGTACGTGCTCGCGGGTGTCCAGATCCCCGGCGCGTACGTCTCCTCGGACCAGCCGCCGCCTCCGGGCATCACCCTGCAGATGGCCGTGATCGTCCTGGCGACGGTCCCGATCCTGCTCGTCTATCCGTTCCTCCAGCGCTACTTCACCAAGGGCGTACTGACCGGAGCCATCAAAGGCTAACCCGAACGTGCACTGAGCCTGTCGAAGCGCCAAGCCAGATCTTGATCTTCGCCGACCAACGCAAAGGAGCATCATGTCCGACCGGCACCAGACCGAACCCAGCCGCGGCCCGAACTTCAGGCGGCGGACCCTGCTCAGGGCGTGGATCTCCGGCTGGAACCGGCTGATCACCAACGGCCACGCCGCGGCGACCTGGTAGCCCCGCCCGGTCGAGCGGATCATCCGCGGCAACAACGGCACCGACCCCGAGAACTACTGGCTGCTGATGAACGACGTCGCCGAGCATGTCTTCTACCCGCTGAACAAGGACTTCCTGGTCCGCCGGCACGGCACCTGCGACGGCCACTACTGGGCGAACTGGGACCTGTGCAACATGGCCGCGGTCCTGTCGATCGGCATCTTCAACGACGACCAGGCCAAGGTGGACGAGATCATCGAGTACTTCTGGAACGACAAGGGCCAGGGATCGATTCAGCACGTGATTCCCCACCTACGGCAACGCCTCCGGCGGCTTCGACTCGCTCGGCCTCGGCACCCTGTGCTACGTACGACTGCGGGCCTCGGCCCGGGGCTCCTTCGGCCGCCCCCAGCGGCAGACACCCGCCGGCTTCCGCTTCCTCAGCTGACCTGACACAGAAGGAGTTGATCAAGCTCGATGAGTTCGGGGTCGGCTCAAAGTAATACCTCTGGATCGACGAGCTCACCCCGGAACGCCGCTATGTCCCCTTCGAGATCACCGACCTGGCCGGCGGCCGATGTGGGGACGCCATCGCCGATGTCGGTCGGCCCGGGCCGCAGTGGGCAGCCATTGGCAGTTCGACGGCCTCCTCTGCGATCGGGTGCGTGTAGGTGGCCTGCGGTGCAGACCGGATCTCCACGGCGGCCAGTCTCACGATGTGAGTCCTCGGTCGTTCGGTACCCGGCTTCCGTAGGATCTGGGTCACTAAAGCCTATTAAACAGCTATGGAATAGGTGCAAAGGGCTGACTGTATCCAGGAGGATGATCATGTCGACAGAACTGGCGAGCCAGAGTGACGTCAGGTCCACCGAGTCGCCGATCAGGATCGCGAAGCTCGGCTCCGTGATCGGGGCCGTGATCGAGGGGGTACGACTGGGTGGCGAGCTCAGCGATGACGCGTTGAGCCGAGTCCGGGCCGCTCTGCTGGAACACAAGGTGATCTTCTTTCGTCACCAAGATCATCTCGACGATGCCGGCCAGTACGAGTTCGCCGAACGACTGGGGGTGCCGACGGCACCGCACCCGACGCTTCGGGGCGACGGGCAGGCGGTCCTTCCGATCAACTCGGAGGAAGGCAAGGCCAACAGCTGGCACACGGACGTGACCTTCATCGACAGGGTGCCGGCGATCAGTATCCTGCGCGCGATCACGCTGCCCGAGTACGGCGGTTCGACCACGTGGGCGAACACCGTGGCGGCCTATCAGGGACTCCACCCTGCCCTGAAGGCGCTCGCGGATCGGCTCTGGGCCGTGCACAGCAATGTGAACGATTACGTGGCGACCCGGGACGAGGTTCGGATCGGCGGCGTCGACGTCAAGCAGGAGGCGCACAGCCGGGAGTTTGTCTCGACGGCGTACGAGACCGAGCATCCGGTCGTCCGCGTGCATCCGGAGACCGGCGAGCGGTCCCTGCTGCTCGGGAACTTCACCCGCCGGCTGGTCGGCTTGAGCAAGCAGGACTCCGCGGCGATCGTCGAGCTGCTGCAACGCCACGTGACCAGGCTGGAGAACACGGTTCGCTGGAACTGGCAGCCGGGCGACGTGGCCGTCTGGGACAACCGGGCGACCCAGCACTACGGGATCGCCGACTACGACGATCAGCGCCGGCTGCTGCACCGGATCACGCTGGCCGGGACTGTGCCGGTCAGCGTCGATGGGGTCACCTCGACCCCGCGGACCGGCGACGCCTCCCACTTCTCCGAGCTCGCCTGAGCCGAGACCGTTGCGTCGTCGCGCCTGGGGAATACCTGCGGGGCTCCAGGCGCGATGATCTTCGCCCGGCCGTCGACGGTGTTCACCACACCGTCCGTGCTTGTTGCCCGAAACTCCTTGCGTACAACGAAAGGCATGATGACCGACCCCCGCTCCGCCAGGACTCGACTCGATCGCCGCCGGCTGCTCCAACTGGCCGCGGGAGTACCCGCCGCGTTGAGTCTGGCGGCCTGCACGGACACCTCCGACGTCGCCTCGCAGGCCGAGCAGACCGCCCCCTCCGTCGACTTCAAGATCCCCGCCAACGACGGCCTCCCGGTCGGTGAGACCAAACTCCGATGGGTCGACAGCGGCGATCAGAAGGCCGAGTTCTTCAAGC
Organism: Microlunatus sp. GCM10028923; assembly: GCF_042666975.1. Classification (NCBI taxonomy): domain Bacteria; kingdom Bacillati; phylum Actinomycetota; class Actinomycetes; order Propionibacteriales; family Propionibacteriaceae; genus Microlunatus; species Microlunatus sp. GCM10028923. The sequence goes on from NZ_JBHTFF010000001.1 coordinate 666,477, forward strand.
CGTTCTTCGACGAGTACCGGAAGGTGCACGGCAATGTCGGCGTTGACTACCAGGGGACCAATTGGAACACGATCCAGCAGCAGGTCACGCTCGGGCTCCGCAACGGGACGGCCCCGGACGTGTTCCAATTGCCGCCCTCCGTCACGCTCGCCCAGGCCGTCGAGAACAAGTGGGTCGGTGCGTTCGACGACATCGTCCCGGACTGGCGGGCGGTCCGCTCCCGCTTTCCAGCCGGTACGTTCGCGAACGGCGTGACGGACTTCGACGGCAAGTCCTACGGCGCCCCGGTGAGCAGCGCGACCTTCAGCAATCTGCTGCTGTACAACGAAGATCTCGTCGCCAAGGCCGGGCACGACTTCAGCAAGATCGTCAGTTGGGACGTATTCCGGACCGCGCTCAGGGACGTCACCAAGCAGGGCGACGGGAAGTACTACGGGATCATCATGGGGCTGACCCAGCCCGGGCAGTTGTCGGGTTCGATCAGCACCCTGGCTCAGATGGCCGGGGTGGCCGGTGGGATCGGCGGCATCGACTGGCGCACCGGTGAATACACCTACACGCACCCGATCGCGGAGGAGGCGGTCGAACTGTTCCTGGCGATCAACTCCGACGGCAGCTTGTTCCCGGGATCGACCAGCATCGACGCGCCGGGCGCTCGGGGCCGCTTCCCGCAGGGAGTCGCGGCGGTGATCTTGCAGGGCCCGTGGAACATTCGGCCCTGGACGAAGGCCGATCCGAACTTCCCGCTCGCGCTGAACATTCCACCGCAGCGGGATCCGGACGCGATCCAGCCGATCGGCTACGGCCCGGGCGGTTCGAACCGGTACGTGTACTCGTCGCTGACCAAGGCGGCCCCGTACATCGGCGACGTCTGGTCGTACCTGCTCTCGGAGCGGGGCCAGCAGGCGTGGGCTGTCCTGGACGGTCCGGCTGATCCGGCGATCCTGCCGTCGTCGTTCGATCAGGTGAAGCTTCCGGAGCTGGAGCAGCGATCGGTCGAGATCAACAAGGAGCACCTGGTGCTGACGCCCTGGCCCGGTGTCCGCAATCCGGACGTGGAGACGGTGGAGCGGGTGCTCAAGCCGCTGCAGCCGAGCTTCTCCGACGTCTGTGTCGGCCTGCTCACGGGCCAGCTGACCGGGGTGAGACAGCAGCTGAAGTCCCTGCAGGACCGGGCTGATCGGGCGCTGGACGAGGCGATCGCCACGGCCCGGAAGCGTGGTGCGGACGTCTCCCGGGACGACTACGTCTTCTCCGACTGGGACCCGGCCACGTCCTACGACAAGCTTTACCGCTCCTGAACTCGATGATCTTGGCAACCTCGGTGTGGCGCTCGATCTGGACCGCGCGCTACGCGTACTTGCTGATGCTGCCCGGGCTGGTGCTGATCGCGATGTTCTCGATCTATCCGCTGGTGATGTCCTGGTACTACTCCGCCTTCGACTGGGACGGATTCTCGGCCGAGAAGCACTTCATCGGTCTCGGGAACTTCGTCGAGGTGGCCCAGGATCCGTACTTCTGGAATTCGTTCGGCCGGACCGCCCTGTTCGCCGGGGTGGCGACGCCGATCGAGTTGGTGATCTCGCTGTTCTTCGCCGTGCTGCTCAACGACGCCTCGCTGAGGTTTCGCACCGTCTACCGAACCATGATCTTCATCCCGGTGGTGACGACGACGGCGATCGTCAGCATCGTGATGAGCTTCGTCTTCTCGGCGTTCAACGGACCGGTCAATCAGGTGCTCGGCGGGCTGGGCGTGATCGACCGGCCGATCGACTTCCTCGGCGACCCGAAGCTGGTCCTGTGGACCGCGATCGGGATCTTCGTCTGGAAGTGGTGCGGCCAGCCGATGGTCTACTGGCTGGCCGGCCTGCAGACGATCCCGACCGAGTTGTACGAGGCGGCTCGCGTCGACGGGGCACCGCCACGGAAGATCTTCCGCCACCTCACGCTGCCCCTGCTGAAGCCGTTCGCCTTCGCGATCGCGATCATCGTCACGCTCGGCAACCTGCAGGTGTTCGCCTTCATCCAGGCCCTCACCCGGGGCGGGCCGTTCTACTCCTCCGAGGTGGTCGAGCTGTACATCTTCCGGCTGGCCTTCGGCGCCAGCGAGTCCGGGAGCTCGGCCCAGCGGCTCGGCTACGCCTCGGCGGCAGGGGTTCTGTTCGGGCTGGTGTTGATGATCTTCGGCCTCCTTCAGCTGGTCGCGGCTCGGCAGCTCCGCCGGGACGAGACCACCACCGCGGCGAGTTCGCGATGAGCAGGAAGCTGCGTCCGGGCTGGCGGCGACGGCTCCTGACGTACGTGCTGCTGACTCCGCTCTGCCTGGCCTGGATCTACCCGTTCGTCTGGATGATCTCCGCCTCGCTGAAGCCGGACAGCCGGGTCTTCTCCGGTCTCGGGCTGATCCCGACCAAGATCTTCTGGGAGAACTACGCGATCGCCTGGACCGAGAGCAGGATCGGCCAGTACTTCCTCAACTCTGCTCTGGTCACCGTGGGCGGCGTGATCATCGTCGTGCTGACCACCTCGACAATGGGCTACATCCTCGGCCGGCACCGGTTCCCGGGCAAGCGGATCCTCATCGGTGTGCTGGCCGCCCTGGCCATCCTGCCGCACGGCTACACGATCATTCCGGTGTTCGACCTGATCACCAAGCTCAATCTGACCGGCAGCCTGTTCGGGATCATCCTCGCCGAGAGCGGGCACGCCCACATCATCCAGCTGCTCCTCTACGCCGGCTACTTCCGGCAGTTGCCCGACGCGCTCGAGGAGGCGGCCAAGCTCGACGGCGCGGGGTTCTTCCGGATCTTCGGCACCATCTATCTGCCGCTGGCCAAGCCGGTGACCGCCACGGTGATCATCCTGCAGTTCATCGCCAGCTGGAACGACTTCCTGCTGCCGCTGGTCGTGACGATGAGCCAGCCCGACCTGCGGACCCTGGCCGTCGGCGTCTACAGCTTCCAGGGCGAGAACCTCACCAGCTACGCGCAGATGTCGGCCGCAAGCACGATCAGTCTGGTCCCGGTGATCGTGATCTTCCTCATCCTGCAGCGCTACTTCGTGGAGGGCATCGCCGGGGCCGTGCGGCAGTGACCATGATCGACACGCGGCCTGGTCGAGTGCCCGGCCGCGGGATCACCGGATCGGACCGATGGCGATCGCGCGGACGATCTGGCGCTGGAACACGACGAACAGCACCAGCAGCGGCACGACCGCGATCGTGGTGGCCGCCATGACCACCGTCCAGTTGCCGTTGTACTGGCTCTGCAGGGTCGCGGTGGCGACAGTGAGCACCCGCCAGGTGTCGCCGCTGGTGATCACCAACGGCCAGAGGAACGAGTTCCACTCGGTGACGACGGTGATCAAGGTCAGGGTGGCGATGATCGGCCGGCTCAGCGGAAGGATGATCTCGACCAGGACGTCGATCCGGCTAGCGCCGTCGAGCCGTGCTGCGTCGACCAGCTCCGAGGAGATGCCTCGGAAGTACTGCCGCAGCAGGAAGATCGCGTACGGTGAGCCGAGGAAGCCGGGCAGCGCCAGTCCCCAGAACGTGTCCCGCAGGCCCGCCTCGACCATGATCAGATAGAGCGGCACGATCGTCACCGCGCCCGGCACCATCATGGTTGCGAGATAGACCCAGAACAGCTGCTCCCGGCCGGGGAACCGGAGACGGGCAAACGCGTAGCCGGCCAGGACGGAGAAGGTGAGCTGCGTGATCACCGTGAACCCGGCGACCAGCAGCGTGACGAAGATCGGCCGGGCCAGGTCGTGCTCCGTGCCGAACAGCGCGAGGTAGTTGTCAACGGTCGGGGGCAGCGGCGCGGTCAGAGCGGACGCGGAGGCGAACTGCCGGGGCGTCTTCAGCGACGTGAACAGGCTCAACAGGAACGGGCCGAGCGTGACCGCGGCACCGGCCGTCAGGATCAGGTAGACGGCCGCCGCGCCGCGCCACCGTTGCCGTCGCCGCCGGATGGGGCGTTCAGTTGACGACATCGGCACCCCGGCGGGAGAAGTAGAGTTGCTGTCCGGCCGTGATCGAGACCAGTAGGACGAGCATGATTAACGCCATCACCGCGGCGTTGCCGAGATTGGCGTTCTGGAACGCCTCGGCGTAGATCCGGCCGGCGATCACGTCGGTCCGAAAGGCCGGGCCACCACCGGTGAGTGCGTACACGCTGTCGAAGGTCTGTGCCGCGGAGATCACGCCGGTGGCGAGCACGAAGAACGTCGTTGGCCGCAGCAACGGGAGCTTGATCAGCCAGGTGATGGCGAAGGCGCCCGCGCCGTCCAGCCGGGCGGCGTCGATGACCGGCTCCGGGATGGCGGTCAGCCCGGCCAGGAAGATCAACGTGACGTAGCCGACGTTGGACCAAATCGCAACGGCGGCCACCGAGGGCAGCGCGAGATCGGGATCGGACAGCCACTCGATCCGGGTTCCGATCAGCGCGTTGAGGGCGCCGCCGGTGGGCGCGAAGATCCACTTCCACACCACGCCGAGCGCGAGCGGGGCACAGATCCAGGGGAGCACGAAGACCGTACGGAAGAGCACCGAGCCCGGGAGGTCCCGCGCCAACAGCAGTGCCGTGACCAGGCCCAGCGCCGTCTGGAGGGGGATGACCAGGAGCACGTACAGCAGCGTGACCAGCAGCGAGTTGCCGATCCGGCCGTTGGACAGCACCTCGATCCAGTTGGCCGGGCCGACGAACTTCGCGACGCCGATGATGTTCCACTCGTGCACGCTCAGCCACAGCACGACCAAGATCGGGAAGACCAGGAAGGCCAGGATCCCGATCAGGCTGGGACCGACCAGCAGGTAGCCGGTGATCGCCTCGCCGCGGCGGTCCCGGTGACGGCGCCGGGTCGCCGCCGTCATGAGTTGCCGAGGACCTTGTTCGCGGCGGTCTGGGCCTGGCGGAGTCCTTCGTCGACCTCGAGCCGGCCGAGGAAGACCTCCTTGATGATCGGCTCGAGTTCGGCGTTCGACTCGCTGATCTTGGTGCTGGTCAGGACCGGGAGGGTGAAGGTCTCGCCCTCGAAGAACGGCGCCACGTCGACGTCCTTGGCCTTCCAGAAGTCGTCGTACGCGGGTCGCGCGTCGAGTACGGCGGGCACCGCCGCACCGCCGGCACCGATCGGCGTGCTGCCAGGCCCACTCGCCAGCCAGGTCAGCACACGTTGGGTCTGTTCAGGATGCGGAGAAGCCGCGTTGCCAGCCGCGATGATCCCGTTGGTCACGCTGCGCGGGCCGGCCGGACCGCTGGGGATCGGGACCACGCCCCACTCGAAGTCGGCGGTCTCAGTGATCTCGGCCATGTTGAACAAGCCGGTCTGGAACAGGGCCAGTCTGCCCTGCAGGAACTGCTCCTTGCTGAAGTCGGAGTTCTCGTTGGTGTCGGCCGCGGACGGCGCGACATGGTGCCGGTTGATCAAGTCGACCACGTACCCGATGGCCGCCGCAGACTCGGCCTCGGCGAACGTGTAGCCGGACTCGTTCCGCCAGTCGCCGCCGTTGGAACCGACGTAGTTGAACAGGATCCCGTCGCCGTCGTAGGCGGCGTTGTAGCCGAACTGTTTGATCTTGGCCGGGTCGAAGCCGGGCTCGTCGGCCGAGCGGCCCGCAGCGTCGAGGGTGAGCTTGCGCAGGACGGGGAGCAGCGTGTCCTCGGCGCCGTCGGGATCCCAGACGAGCTCCCGGAGGTCCGCGTCGGTGAGGCCGGCGGCCGCGACCAGCTTCTTGTTGTAGATCACCGCCTTGCCGCCGTCCGCGAGCTGGGGCACGCCCCACAGCGCACCGTTTCGGGTGTACTGCTGGACGACGCTCGGCTCCCAGGCCTTCGCGGCGTCGGGGCCCAAGGCCTTGGTGACATCGACCAGGCTGCCGTTGTCGGCGTAGGTGGTGAACGCACTGTTCAACCAGAAGATGTCGGACGCGGTCTTGCCGCCGACATCGACCAACAGATCGTCGAAGTAGCTGGCCCACGGCGTCACCTGGACCTGCACGTCGATGTCCGGGTTCTCCGCCTCGAAGGCGACGAACGAGGTCTCGTACGCCGTCGCGACGCTCTCGTCCCACAGGTTCACCGTGACCACCGTCGCGCCGTCAGCCGCCGGCGCGGACCGCTGGCCGATGACGACGGCGGTGGTGGCGATGGCAGCGACCGCGACCGCGATCACCCCGCCAAGAACGACCGATCTTCTGGCCATGAGTTTCCCTCCCGAGTTCGATTACTACACTTTAACTATCGGGAAAGTAGGGAATTCGAGCATCTCAGGATCCGGCGATCATGATCAACGAACCGGCCATCGCCCTCTATCGCGGACTGGGCTTCATCCTCACCGCCCGGCAGCGGTTCGTCCGGCTCCGGGCCGCGGCATGCTGAGCCCAGAGGGGACCTCTTCGCTGCCGCGCGGCCAGGACGAGTGGGGGATTGCCGACGCCGGGACGGTTCTCGCTTGACCCTGCCCCAGGGCCACGGAAGACAATCGCGTCATGACGGCTGTGGATGAAGCTCCCATGGATCAGGGCCGCCGGCCGCTGGTCAGGCCCGGTTGGATCGAGCTCGGCGTCGCTGTACTCGTGACGGTGATCTTGTACCTGATCGGGGGGTTGATCGGCTACCTCCAGCCGGTCGACTCACTGGTCTCGCCCGGCCAGGTCAACTTCATCATCTCGGGACTCGCGCCCCTCGGCGGGTTCGCGGCTGCCGTTCTGGTCAGGATCCGTGACGTCCGCCCGTTCGGGTTACGGCGGGTGCATCCTGGCTGGCTGCTCACGGGCGTCGCGGTCGGCTTGGTCTGCTTCGCTTTGAGTTGGCCGGTGTCGGCGATCTTCGATCCGTTGGTCCCCGGATCGGAGGGGGTCCAGCAAGGCTATCGCGATGCTGCGCGTTCAGGAGTGCTGTCCCTCGCGGTGACGGTCCTGCTCGGTGGTGTCCTGACGCCGATCGGGGAGGAGGCGCTGTTTCGCGGTGTGCTCGCGAATTTCTTGTTCCGTTGGGGTCCGTGGATCGGCGTTGTCGTGAGCGCGGCGATCTTCGCCGTGGCGCACGGCGTCAACAGCGTCATGCCACTCGCGTTTGTCGTCGGGCTCGCCACCGCCCTTCTGGTGAGGCTCTCCGGCGCGATCTGGCCGGGCCGTCCTGGTCCACGTTGTCTACAACAGCGCGGGCATCCTCTACCACGGCGTCGGCTATTGAGCCGTTCGCCGGCTCAGGGAGAAGCGCCCACGCACCAGGGCCGTGAACAAACACCCAAGAGAGTCCACAGGTGCGATGCCCGCTCACCAGCTCGCATGTCCAAGCACAGGCCGTCGATGAGCGGGCGCTTCCGGCGCAGCACGCGGACAGGGCGAGTCGAGGCCCCGAGGGTCAGCCGGGGGAATCGGCGTGGTCCACGCGAAAGACGTCTCTTCCTGACGGGCGGGGTGCTCCTTGGTCGATCCAGGTCGCGAGCTCGGTCCAGGGGCGGGTGTCGATATCGCCAACCCGGAGCTGCCGGTCTGCCGCGAGGTAGGCCATCTCGTGGGTGAGTCCGGGCTCCGATCCGAGGAAGAAGCTCGTGATCGAACGGTCGGCTGTCGTGGGGTCGGCGATGAAGGCGCCGTACGGGAAGCGTTCGTCGGTGCCGGCTGAGTGGCCGAGTGCGATGACGGTGGCGCCGGGTTCGAGGAGCGCGTACGCGTCGACGAGGTGCTGTCCGCCGATCATGTCGATGGCGCCGTGGACGTGAGCTGCGACCGCGGAGAGTGCGGCGTGCGTCTCGTGGGCGCCGAGACGTCGTAGATCGGCGTGTCGGCTCTCGTCGCGGGCGACGGCGACGACGTGCGCGCCGGAGCGGGCAGCGAGCTGCAGGGCGATCCTTCCGACTGCACTCGTGGCTCCCACGATCAGGATGCGTCGCCCGAGGATCGAGCCGAGCTTCCTCAGGGCACGCAGGGCGCTGGTCGCCGGGACGGGGAGCGTCGCAAGGTGCTCCCATGCCGCGTCGGACGGGGCGGCGGCGGTGGCTGCGTGAGGCACCGCACGGCGTTGCGCCCAGCCGCGGGCGCCGAGCCCGAGGAAGACGACACGATCGCCGACCTGTGGTCCCGCGCCGTCGGCGGCAGCCTCGAGCACGATGCCGGCTCCGTCCCAGCCGGGTATGGATCCGGCGGGAGCCCCGGGGAGGGCAGCAAGGTCACCGGGATTCGGAGCGAACGCCTCGACCCGCACCAGCAGCTCGTGCGGAAGCGGGGACGGCTCCGGCACTTCGCTCAGGGTCAAGCCTCCGGGTGCGCTCGGAGTCGTCGTCCATGCCAGCATCTCGAACCTTCCTCCGGCCGTCGTCGCCACCCTGCAACCCGCAGCAGTCGGCCCCTATTCCACGCCGGTGTCTCCCGCACCTTCCCGCGGAACGGTCCCCGCCGCCTCGACGAGCTGTCCTTCACCCGGGGTGAGGGCGGGCCCGGAGCTCCGCGTCTGCCACCAGACCCAGGCGGTGATCGCGATGTGCAACGCGCAGGGAAGGAGCATGATGGCCGATCCGACTCCTTCCGACCGGTCGTTCGCCGCGGTGAAGTCCGCGTGCAGGACGAGCAGGACGAGGAAGCCGATCGTGTTGTTCACCGCGTGGATGACGATGCCGATCTCGAGTCCGCCGCTTCTCCAGGTGATGATCGCGAGGGTGGAGGCGAAGACGAGGTAGTAGAGGTTCACCCAGGGGTCGGTCGAGAAGTGCACGACGGCGAAGAGGATGCTGGATACGGCGATGCCGAGCAGCAATGCTGCGCGCTGGCCTCTGGCCCAGCTCGCGGCGATCCGGAACACGAGGCCGCGGAATCCGTACTCCTCCCCGGCAGCCTGCAGAGGCGTCAGGAGGAGAGTCACGAGGAAGACCGAGGCCAGTCCGACCGTCGACCAGGTGGTGGTCGTGTTGCCCATCACCAGGTTGGAGACGACCAGGTTGATCGACCACAAGGGGAGCACGACCAGCATCGCCTTTCCGAAGACAGCGGTGCGGAAGACATTCAGTACCGAGGTCAACGAGGCGGCCCGGACTCCGTACAACGATCTTTGGATCAGCATGCTCCACGGGATCAGCAGCGCGATGGGGAGCATCGCTGCGACATGGATGCTCGCGGTATAACCGCTCAGCCCCAGCGCGGCATCGATGCGGAACGCGATGTGGACCGCTCCGAGCGTCAGACCGAACATTCCACCGACGAGCAGGATGATCGCCAGGATGCCCCGTCCGATGCGCCGTTTGTCGCTCGCCAGGACGCGGTGATACTCCACTCCGGACGGATTCGGGCGAAGTGCGAACGGGGACGTCCGCGACGAGTCCGTGGAGGATGGCGCGTTGGATGGGCTGTCTGTCATGTTTCCTTTGCTTTCTCGGGACTCGAGGTCATGCCGAGCAGATGGTTGCCGGCAGCCTGTGAGGTCAACGTCGCGGTTCCCAGTGGAAGGTGATCTTCGCCATGATCAGTGCTGCGGCGATCCATCCGAGGGTCGGCAGCATCAGCAGGAGGTTCTCTCCGAGGGCGGTGCTGCCGTTCCATGCGTTGATGCTGAGCTGTGTCGTGGCGCCGGAGGGGAGAAGGGCCTTGACGATCGGCGCGGAGTCTGCGCTGGTGAGTCCGATCCACATCGCCAGCCCGATCGGGCCGAGGGCGAGTGGCAGTGTCGTGACATTGGCGTGCTCCGGGGATCGCGTCACGCCGGCAGTCGCGAGCGCCAGAGCAAGCATCAGCGCAACCAGGAGCAGACCCGAGACCACGAGCAGAACCGGATCGGCCGGACCGTCGGCGACGGTGGTCAGCACACCGAGCACGATGATCAATTGGACGGCGCTGATCACCACGGGTGGGGCGACCAGTCCGGCGAGGATGCTCGCATCGCCCGCTGCCGTCGACCGAAGCCTTTTGAGAAAGAGGGTCTGCCGCCGTGCCGCCAGCGTCGTGACAGCGGTCACGTACAGGCCGAGAACCGATATCGACACCATCATCGACGCGACGGGGAATCCGATGCCGGCTGGGAAGTTTCGAAAGGCCTCACGTCCGAAGATCAACATCGCGCTCGTCCCGAGTGGGATCACGGTCGCGCTGATCAGCACCGACCTGTTCCGGATGATCTGCTTCAGCTCGCTGGCGGCGATGGTGAAGCTCATCGTTCCTGCTCCTGTCGGTTGGTCTCTTCATCGGTGATCGAGCGAAGCACGTCATCCAGCCGGGGCGATCCGGCTTCCAGGGCGTGCAGCTGCACTCCGTTGCCGCAGGCCCAGTCCAGCAGCGTGTGCAGGGTGGTCTGCAGCTGTGTGGTCCGGATGACGAAGCTGCCGTCGGGCAGCCGCTCCGCCCCGGAGGGGGCTGTGGCGTCGGCGGCGAGCGTGAACGAGATGCGTGCGGGAAGCGTGCTCGTGATGTCGTGGACGGTTCCCTCCGAGCGAAGTCGTCCGCCGTGCATCAGTCCGATGCGGTCCGCGTGCTGCTGCGCCTCCTCGAGGTAGTGGGTGGTCAGCAGGAACGTCGTCCCTTCCGACCGCATCGCCTCCACCACCGACCAGAGGTCGTCGCGTGCGTTCACGTCGAGCCCGGTGGTGGGTTCGTCGAGGATGATCAACTCCGGTCTCCCCCAGATGGCGGTGGCGAAATCGAGACGCCGCTGTTCGCCGCCGGAAAGCTGGGAAACCTGCGTCTGTGCGCGGGAGCCGAGGCCCACGACATCGAGGATGCGGCCGGAATCGTCTGTCCGGCCGGAGATCGCGCCGAAGAGCTCGACGGATTCGCGTGCGTTCAGCTCCGGAGAGAATCCGCCGTTCTGCAGCATGATCCCCGTGCGCGGTCGCACCGCTCGGCGGTGGCGAGGGTCCTCTCCGAAGACTCGGACGGACCCGTTGGTGGCGCGACGATGCCCCTCGATCGATTCGAGCGTCGAGGTCTTGCCCGCCCCGTTCGTGCCGAGCAGCGCATACAGTTCGCCCTCCGCGACGGTCAGGGACAGGTCTCGCACGGCCCAGAAGCCTCCGTACCGGACGGAGATCCGATCGATCTCGATGACGGGTTGCATGCCATCAATCGCACCTGCTCGCGTGGACTGAGGGCACTGCCGTCATGTCAGCGGAACAGCTGACACAGCGTCACTACTGGCGACGGCGGTACCTGGAGAGGCTCAAGGCATGAAACTGCTCAGAGGCATTCTCACCGTGATCGTCGTCGTCGGTATTCCCAGCGCGTTCATCCTGCTCCTCAGCCGGAGCAATCCCGACGTCATTGCGTTCCTACCGGACGACTGGGAGTCGTTCATCATCCAGAACAACTGGATCGGCTTCCTCGTCCTCGGCATCGAGGTCGTCGCTACGCTCGCCGTCAGCGGGCTCGGATCACTCAGCAAAAAGCGTGAGAACGCCGCCTAAGGTGGGGGGATCGAACCAATCGAGAAGGCGGGCCGTCCCCTGACGGGTTCCGGCACCCGGCAGCGGATCCGACATGCGACGATCCTCACGGTCACGGTCGCGGTTGTCCCCATCGGGATGCTGGCTGTGGCCGTGACCGCCACCTCGTGGTGGGACGGAATCCTGGTCGCCCCAGGTCTTCTCGCGCCACTGCTTCTGCTCCGGCAGTGGGCTCCCGACGGCCTCCCGCAAGGCAGCATGGTGGTCGTGGTTCTCGCCGCCGCGAGCTGGGCGGTCAGCGCGGTGCTAGGCGGCAGCCCGCTGGGTGTGTTCGCGCTCTCCCTGGCCGGAGCGATGGTCCTGACTCGGTTGCCCCATCATCGCGTCCTCGCCATACTCGGCTTCTGCGCGGCCTCGGCGGCGCTCGGCGCCATGGTCTTCATCACTCGGCCGTTCACGCCGCTGACCGGGGCGAAGTACCTTCTCATTCCGGCCGCGACGACACTCTTCATCTGCATCGTCATGGCCCTGGTCGAACGCTACTCCGAGATTCTCCTCGCCGTGGAACGCGCGAAACAGACCGAGGCCGAACTCGCCGTCGCGCGGGAACGGATCCGCTTCGCGAGCGACCTGCACGACATCCAAGGACACACACTCCACGTGATCAAGCTCAAGGCCGCGTTGGCCAAGCAGCTCACCGACTCGGACCCGGTCGCCGCGCAGCATGAACTCGACGAAGTGCAGCACCTCATCGCCGACACCATCGCCCGCACACACGACCTCGTCCACGCGCAGCGCCGCCTCAACGTCGCCGCGGAGGCGGAGAACGCCAAGAACCTCCTCGAGGCCGCCGGGATCGCCGTGACGATCGCCACGATCAACCCGGTGGGAGGTTCCGACAGTGCCCTGCTCGCGCAGGTGCTGCGCGAGACCACGACAAACATCCTGCGCCACTCGAGCAGCACTCGCACGACGATCACCATCGACACCCACCGCATCGCGATCGTCAACGACGGTGCCGATCAAGGCCCGCTGCCCCCGCTGGGCGGGCTGGGCACCCTCCGCCGTCGACTGGAGGAGAGCGGGGGATCGCTCGACCTCGCCCGCGAGTCCGGAAGCTTCCGGACCACAGCCACGGTCCCCACACCGGCACCGGTCACCTCCACGCGCGAGCACGACCGATGAGCCTCCAGTCCGTGACCGTCCTCCTCGCCGACGACGAACAGCTCATCCGGTCTGCCCTCGCCGCGCTTCTGCCGCTCAACGGAAACATCACGGTCATCGCGGAAGCCGCCGACGGCGTCGAAGCCGCAAGACTGACCCGAAATCACCGGCCCGACGTCGTCGTCATGGACCTCGACATGCCCACCATGGACGGGCTCCACGCCGTGGCAGAGATCCGTGAGAACGACCCGGACCAGATCATCGTCCTCCTCACCCGTCATGCCAGACCCGGTGTACTGCGACGAGCGCTGAAGGCCGGCGTGCTCGGCTTCCTCAGCAAAGCAGCCGACCCCGAGCTCATCGCCGAGGTCATCCACACCGTCGCGAGACGACAACGATGGATCGACCCCGGCATTGCCGCCCGCGCCATGACCGACGACTGCCCGCTCACAGAACGGGAACTCGACGTCCTCCGTGAGACAAGCGATGGCTACGCCGTCACCGAGATTGCACGCCGACTCCACCTCGCGCACGGCACTGTCCGCAACTACCTCTCCAACGCCATGCAGAAGACCCAGACCGCGACCCGCCACGATGCCGCCCGCTACGCCCGCGAACACGACTGGCTCTGACATCGACGTACCGCAAGGGATCGAGGTCAGTTCAGCCCCGCGCCGTCGTCGGGGTGATCGTGGCCGGCGGCGTACGGGCTCGGATAGGCGATGAACGCGTGCGGTTCACGAGTTCGCCCAAGCCGGATGCTGTCGCGGAGCGGGTCGCCCTCCGCGACAGCTGGGTGCGAGGGACACCCATCCGCTCGGCCTGAGCGGTGGTGACCATCCGCCAGCGGTGCTCCGCGAGCTCTGGGACCGCCACACTAACCATGCGGCAAATTGCATCGGATACAGCCACAAGCTGTAGCCGTTCGGAGGCGGATCGGGCGGTTGTGGTGCCCATGCTGCGGCGGATCGCACAAGCACGGCGCCAATGTGTCCATGGAGGTCAACGTTCGCCCCCACGATGATCAAGGAATTCGGACGACAGAGAGGTCATCATGAACCTGAGCCGACGCCGCGTTCTCCAACTCACATCCCTGCCCTTGTTGGCGACCGCCTTCCAAGCGGTTGGCGCATCCCAGCCCTTCATCGCCTCAGCATCGGCGACCAGTGCCGGCGACGTGGAAGCTGCTCTGAGTTCTGTGACCCATCCATACCTGCTGGTCACGGAGGACGCGTTCACCACCTGGCCCGATCTCGCGGCGACCGCTGGATCGCCGTGGCAGGGGATGCTGCAGGACGCGATCAACGACTCGCGCACGTTCCCTTATACGAACCGTGCGGACGGCACCGACGCTGAACACACGACACTGCCGGGCGTGCCGGTCGCTACCAGTCCGGTCCAGCTGAGTTCAGCGGCGAACTGCATGACCATCGTCACTTCTTCAGCGCTGGTGGCCTATCTCGCCGACCCGGACGCCCGGGACAACCACCTGGACATCCTCGAACGGATGCTTCGACACTTCGGACTCTATGTCGCTCCGTACCTGGGCCTGGGAACCAATCTGGCACCGGGGACTACCGGTGGCTGGGATTCGTTCGTGGTGCCGACGTCCGCTTTGGTGAACATGGTGATGGTCCTCGACATCGCCCACGACGATTTGAGCGCACGTGGGACTTTGGCCACGCACGAGGCAACTGTTCGGGATGCCTATGACTGGCTGTGGACCCAAGCGGCCGACGAGGGGTTCGTCTGGCGCCAGGGGCTGCACGGATCGCGGGCTATCGGAGCCTTGTATTTCCACGAGTATGCGCAGGCCGAACAGGCGATAACCGACTATGTGAGTCACCAGTCCGCATCTCTGGAAGCCGATGGTGTCTTCCTCGGCGGCGCCTACTATGCGAACGAGCGTTATGTCCCGCCTCAAGGAAAGCGTGACAACAAGCTCCATGCCGTTGATGTGCTCGAGCATCTGGGGCTCGCCACGTTCTACGACGACCCACGCTGGATCAACTTCTACGAGTGGGTATTCGGCTATTCCTACAGTCCGGTCACCCGGCGATCTCCGGACGGGGCTACTGAGCGAAAGGACTACTACATCTTCGGCGACACCTTCGTGTCGGGGATCGCCAGGAACGAAACGTACGAGAACAACATTCACGGCGCGAGCGCCGACTTCTACAAGGCCGGCAGATTCGGCAAGAAGGCGTTCGCTTGGGCCGGGGCTGCGGTCGGCCGGCCGACGACACCCAGCGGTCGCTTCTGGAACTTCGCATTTTACGAAGGTCCCTTTCCTGCGGATCTGACCATCCCGTCGCGGTACTTCCCCAGCGGAAACACCGTGATGCGGGAACCCGGTGCGGAGGCCGCGAACCGACGGCTTTCTGCCTCGATCTGGTCCCCGATCAGGGCGAACACAACAGCTGGACACGCCCGGTACGACACGAATTCCATCCACCTCACTGCCTACGGTGAACACGTTCTCCGCGGCTCCGGCTATCCCGGCTACACGCCGATGATCGACAATCCGGAATATTGGCTGCACAGCCGTTCACACAACACCGCCATGGTCGATGGTGCCAAGCATGTTCTCAGATACGGTGCCGGTTTCGACGCCGGCCAGAGCGGCGTTCCGGAAGTCATCTTCGGTGCTGGTGTGCTCGACTACGCCGAAGCAACCTCAGGTCAGGCACTTCCCAATGGGCGCCATAGCCGCGCCCTTCTGCAGATAGTGGGCAATAATGGCATGGGCGGCTACTGGATTCTCCAGGATGAAGTCATCTCCGATGACGGCATCCAGGCTGAGTTGGCACTCCACCCTGCCTCATCAACTTTGGTGGAAATTGCCCCGAGTTGGCTGTATCGATCGCGGATGGACATCAAACGTGCGGTCCCGGGAAGTGAGGTGGACCTGACGCTCGCGCTCGCCACCGAGCCGACAGGACTATTGATTGAGCCGGGCATCTTCGGCGCGATCAGCGGCGGCCATGATGACTGCGAGTATCTGGCGCCGTCGTACGCCATTCCGGGCTCAGGAACTGCTCGTGTCCTGACCGCGCTCTTCCCGAGCGAACCCGGCGTCTCGATACCGAATATCAGCCGCGCCACGATCCCGGGCGGGAGCGGTATCACTCTGTCGCTCAATGACACCGCTGACACTTCGTGGGTCAGCGACGGTGTTGCCGACGTGGTGCTCGGCGATACTACGGCTCGTGGACTTGGCGGCTGGCAACGCCACGTCGGCAGCCATGTCACGGCTGCGCTGCTCCGACGTGGCTCCTCAATCGCGACCGAGTTCGCCAGCGGTCGGGTCGAGTGGCAATCCGAAGCTCCGTTGTCGGTTCTCCTCACGCCTTCTTCATTGGCGGTCTTGGCGCCTCAGTCCACGTGGGTGTCGGTCCGTGCCAGCGCCGGGCAGCTTGCCGCGGTTGCTACCCTCACGTCCGATCCCGCACACCGGAGGAGCGTCGGAGACAGACTTCGGTTTCGCATGCCGCGCGGTCTGCACAAACTGACCTGGTAGGCGCGCTCCGGTCGCAGATCAGAGCTTCCGGCGGTGGCCTCTCGAGTACATCGGATCGTCCCTCAGTACTTTGGCGACCGGTCGCACGAGCCACCCTGGGTTGCCGGTGTTGATTCCCGTGCTTCCCGGGCTTCCCGGTCGGCCGATTCGTACTGGATCGCGTGCATGATCGTGATGCCATGCCGTCGCTGGGCACGATGTGACGAGTGCCTCGTGTTCGTCCTCGAACCGGACCGGATGGGAACGTGCACGATCCTCGCGAGCCTTGTCAGTGCGGTTCCACGGTGGTGGCCATGTTTGCGTCCGCCCGGAGCGTACGGCGTGCCGCTGTCATCAGGTCGGGCCCGACTTCGGTCAGTGAGGCGCCGTGAGCAGTATCGGGTTCGTCCTCCGGTCCGGCGAGTCAGTCGATCGCAAGAGGGCCTAGGAGCGCGCGGATGTGCCCTTCGATTCGAGCCCGGATGTCGAACTGTGGCCCCTGCATCCATTGCAGTTGTAGCCCTTCCCAGGCTGCCAGGAGGAGGTGTGCTGTGGTCTCGGCGTCGAGGTCCGGCGGCACTCTGCCAGCGGTTTGTAGTCGGCGGATGTCGGTGGTGATGATCTCGATCGAGCGGGCCCAGCGTTGCTGGAAGAACTCATTCGCCGGATGGTCCGGGTCAGCGGCGGCACCGGCGAGTTCGTTGTAGAGACGGGCGTAGTTGGTGCGCCGGACGCCGATCTCCGCCCGGCTGCCCATGTCGGCAATCGCCCCTGCCTCGGCACCCGGTGCTCGGACGTTCTCGTCGTCATGCTGCTTCAGGGCAGCGATGAGCAGGCTCTCCTTGGTGGGGAAGTGGTAGTAGACGGTCGGTTCGCTGGTCTCGGCGAGTTCGGCGATCTCGGCGACGACCACGTTGCGGTGGCCCTTCTCGCGGACGAGGCGGAGGGCGGCTTCGCTCAGCGCGCTTCGGCGGTGGTCCGACTTGGCGTACGGGCCTCTCTTGCGCGACATGGGTCTCCTCGTCGTCATCGGTTGATCATCAGGCGATCCAATGTTAAGTTCATCGCGCCAAAGTTATAGACGACTCAGAATTGGGTTGGTGGGAGGCGCGCTGATGCCCGAGGGGATTGACCGGTGCCGGCTCGTTCGGAGGCACAATCCGGTGCTGACCTCCTGGCATCCTGCCGATGTGTTGACGGTGGGGAACGGCGACATCGCGCTCACGGTCGACGTGTCCGGTCTCCAGACCTTCCCGCGGTTCCACGAGTTGGTTCCGGATCCGTACCGGGTTGCGGGTGACGGGCTGGCCGGACTGCCTGAGCAGCGCCGCCGGCGTTTCGACGCCGATGAGTTCCAGATTCCGCTCCGGACCCAATCAACCTGGGGCTGGTACGAGACCGAACCGGCCTGCCCGTTCCGGTTGGTGGGAGCGGAAACTCTGTACGAGACCGGACGAGGCGTGGTTCCGTACCTCGACCGGATGGGCATCCAGCGCGCCGGCGATCCGATCGCGCCCGAGTTCGCCGAGGGAGCGTGGTTCCACTTCAACCCGCGCCGGGCTCACCTGGGACGGCTGGCGCTGGTCAGACCCGACGGGACCGGCCCCGCTGACCCGTCGGCCTTGCGTGAGCTCCGCACCGAGCTGGACCTGTGGACCGGGTGTGTCACCGCCGAGTACGTCCTCGACGGTGCCCGGGTACGGGTGATCACGGTCGCCGATCCGCATGATCATCGGTTCGCGACGCGGGTCGAGTCCGACCTGCTGGCCCGTGGGTGGGGCATCGCCTGGGTGTTCGACGACCAGCCGGATGATCATGCACCGTTCGAGCTTCCGCTCGCGGTGCGGACCACCTGGGATCGGCGCACATCTCGCCACTGGAGCGCGTCACGATGGCTCGGCACGGCGGGCTATGGCGTCGACCTGACCACGACCGGCTCGTTGAGCCACGACGGGGCGGGCGTCGTGGCACGCACGAGCAGCGTCGCTCTCGAGGTCGTGGTGATCTTGGCGCCGGACGATGCACTGGCGCTCGGCGAGCGTGACTTCACAGCCGTCCGTACCGCGGCCGCGGACTGGTGGGCCGGGTTCTGGAGGGACGGTGCCGCGATCAGCCTGGAGCGGAGCATCGACCGCCGGGCCGAAGAACTCGAGCGCCGCATCGTGCTCTCGCAGTACCTGACCGCCGTCAACTGCGCGGGTACGACACCGCCCGCGGAGTCGGGTCTGACCTACAACACCTGGTCCGGGAAGTTCCACCTCGAGATGCACTGGTGGCATGCGGCCCAATTTCCGCTCTGGGGTCGCGGGCACCTGCTCGAGCGCAGCATCGGCTGGTACCACGGTGCGCTGGCGGCTGCGGAGGCCACGGCTCGTCGGCAGGGTTACGGTGGGGCGCGGTGGCCGAAGCAGACCGATCCGTCGGCCCGCGAGTCGCCGAGCCACATCGGCGTGTTCCTGATCTGGCAGCAGCCGCACATCATCTACCTGCTCGAACTCCTGCGCCGAGAGGGACGGGCGGAATCGTTCCTGCGGGATCACTATCCGCTGATCGAGGCTACCGCCGAGTTCATGATCACGTTCGTCGAGGAACGCGACGGTTCGTTCGTTCTGCCGCCACCGCTCATCCCTGCCCAGGAGAGCTACCTGGTTGATCGGGCGACGAACACCAACCCGACCTTCGAACTCGCTTACTGGGCCTGGGCGCTCCGGATCGCGAACGACTGGCGCAGCCGGCTCGGCCTCGATCCGAGCGAGGCCTGGGATCGGGTGGCCCGGAACCTGGCCCGGCCGACCCTGCTGGCCGACGGCACCTACGCCGCCGTAGAAACGCCGCCCCAGCTTGTACGCCAGGACCACCCGTCGATGTTGATGGCCATGGGCTGGCTGCCCGACACCGAGCTCGTCGATCCGTCGTGCATGGCGGCGACGCTCGATGCCGTCTGGGACCGCTGGGACCTCCAGACCAGTTGGGGTTGGGACTACCCGGTGATGGCGATGACGGCGGCTCGGCTCGGCGATCTCGGCCGGGCGGTGGACGCGTTGCTGCTGCCGTCGCCGAAGAACGTCTTCCTGCCTAACGGGCACAACCCGCAGCTGCCCGGGTTCCTGTCCATCTACCTGCCCGCCAACGGCGGGCTCCTGGCCGCCGCGGCCCACCTGGTCGCGGCCGTCGATCAGGGCGCCGAACTTCCCGAGGGGTGGGTTCTGACGGCGGAGGGATTCGACCTGCTGCCCAGTCGGCCGGACCAGGTCACGACGACGTGACCGACCGCGAGAGGAAGGAGACCCGACACCAGTGATCGGACCGCATCCCGTCGTGGATGCCCGACGGCCGGCAACGGCCGGACACCGCAAGTTTCCAAGGCTTTCAAAGGTGAGGACCATGCATCACAACCCCACAGCTCCCCGCGTTCGCCGCCGCACGTTCGTTGCGGCACTCTCGCTGTCGATCACCGCTGCTCCCATTCTGTCCAGCTGCTCGTCCGGCAACGAGCCGCCCGCGAATCCGGGCGAGGTCGAACTGACGTTCATGAACCAGTCCCGCGGCCAGGAAGCCGCGCTGAAGCAGTTGGCGGAGCAGTACACCGGCGAGACCGGCGTCAAGATCATCATCGACTCGCCCGGCCCCGCCGACTATCTGCCGAAGCTGCAGGCCAAGGCGCAGTCCAAGTCGATGCCGGACATCTACTCATCGTTCGCGGCCACGGACATGGCACCCTTCTACCGCGCCGGCTGGGCGATGGACCTCACCGGCGAGCTCGATGCCGGGTGGAGCAAGAACTTCAGCCCGGCGGTGATCACGATGTCGAAGTTCGAGGACGGCAACAATCTCGACGTCAAGCCCGGCATCTACACCGTGCACTGGGAGACCCAGACCTACGGATTCCTGGTGAATCCCGCGAAGGCCGGCTTCGACGCCGAGCACGCGCCGAAGACCCTGAGCGCGTTCGTCGCCGCTCTGGCCGGGAAGGGCAGGTTCAGCGTCGCCGCGTCCTTGACACCGCAGCTGCTGCAGGGGGTGGCCTCGAACTGGCTGACCGACGACCAGATCGCGGCGACCTTCAACGGTCAGGCGCCATGGGC
Organism: Microlunatus sp. GCM10028923; assembly: GCF_042666975.1. Lineage (NCBI taxonomy): Bacteria > Bacillati > Actinomycetota > Actinomycetes > Propionibacteriales > Propionibacteriaceae > Microlunatus > Microlunatus sp. GCM10028923. The sequence goes on from NZ_JBHTFF010000001.1 coordinate 686,595, forward strand.
GCAGGACGGCTGGCGCAACGCCTTCCAGCTCCTGGTCGATCTCAAGGAAGCCGGCGCTATCGCCAACGACGCACTGCCCGGCGGCCAGGACGACAACCCGAACGTCGAGACGTCGTTCTTCACCCAGGCGATGGGCGTGATCTTCGATGCGTCACCGGGAATCTCGGTGGGCCTGCGAACCAATCCGGAGTTCGAGGACTACTTCTCCACCGGACTGCCTGTCGCCGACGATGCGACCCAGCCGGTCCGTTCGCCCGGCGTTCCGGGGAAGGGCGCGGTGATCAACCCGCGCGGCAAGTACGCAAAGGAAGCGCTGGCCTTCGTCAAGTGGCTCACGGAGTCCAAGCAGCAGGCGACGTTTGCCGAGGTTGCCCGGATCCTGCCGACCAACCCCGAACTGCTCGCCAGCGGTGACGTGCCCGGACAGCTCGCGGGATTCGCCGAGGGTGTGTCGGCGATGCAGCTGATGTCGACGACGTTCACGACGGACGTGAAGACGGCGGTCGTCGCCGAGGCACAGCGGGTTGTGTTGGGCGAGGCCACCCCCGACGAGGCCCTCGCCAACATCCAGGCGGCTCAGGACCGCTCGGCATGATCACCCAGCCGGTTCGGGTCGCCGGGGGAGGTCCAACGTCACGGGCGGCTCGTGGGTCCATGACCGTACGGCGCAATGTCATCGGGTGGCTGTTCCTGGCTCCCGCGGTCGGCCTGATCGGGCTCTTCACGATCACGCCGTTCATCCAGGCGATCCTGCTGAGCTTTCAATCCTGGGACGGCGTCAGCGCGGACGCGCCGTGGGTGGGCCTGGAGAACTACGCGTTCATCGCCGGCGATCGGGTGTTCTGGGCATCGATGCGCAATGTGCTGTTCTTCGGGATCGTCGGGTTCGTCGCCGGGAACGGCATCGCCCTCGGCATGGCCCTGGCGGTCAACAGCATCACGCGGGGCAGGACGCTGTTTCGTACCGTCTTCTATCTGCCGGGCGTGCTCTCGGTGGTCGTCGTCGGCCTGCTGTTCTCCTTTCTGCTCGCGCCGGGCGCCGGCGTCGTGAACCGGCTGCTCCAGGCCGTCGGCCTGGGCGGACTGCAGCAGAACTGGCTCGGCGATCCGGCCGTCGCGCTGCCCGCGGTCGCCGCCGTGTTCGTCTGGTTCCACTGGGGCTTCGGGTTCCTCCTGTTCCTGGCGGGACTTCAGGACGTGCCGAAGGAGCTGTACGAGGCCGCCGCGCTCGACGGCACCAACGCCTGGCAACGCTTCCGTCACATCACCTGGCCCCAGTTGGCGCCGGTGACGTCGATCGTCAGCCTGCTCACGTTGCTGGCCGCGCTCCAGATCTTCGGCACCGTGCAGGTGCTCACCAACGGAGGTCCCGGCTACCACACCATGGTCCCGACGTTGGCGATCTTCAACGAGGCCTTCGTGAACTGGCGCTACGGCAGCGCCGCCGCAATGTCGGTGATCTTCGGAGGAGCACTCGTCCTGCTCTCGGTCGTTCAGCTCGCGATCACCGGGTGGAGGTCTCGATCATGACCACCGTCTCGGACCGCACCATGATCAGGTCGACGACGAACCCCGACGCCCGGCCGCGCCGACGATGGCCTCGGCCGGGCCTGATCGGCCGGTACGGGCTGCTGATCATCGCGGCGCTCACGGCGGTGTTCCCGTTGCTCTGGATGCTCTCCGGGTCGCTGCAGAGCCTGACCGAGCTGCTGTCGAATCAGAGCTTCCTGCCCAGCGATCCGCAATGGGGGAACTACGTCACAGCCTGGGTGCAGGGCGATCTCGGCAGTTACCTGCGTAACAGTGTGATCTACACCGGCTGTGCCGTGGCCGGGATCCTCCTGGTCGCCAGCCTCGCCGGTTATGCCCTGGCGCGGCTGGAGTTCGCCGGCAAGGCCGCGTTCACCGTCGTGATCCTCGTGGTCATGATCATTCCTGCACCGGCGATGTTCCTGGCGCAGTACAAGCTGCTCGTGTCGCTCGGCCTGACGAACAGTCCGGTCGGCTACGTTCTGATCCTGATCACGTCCGGCGTCCCGATGTCGGCCTTGATCATGCGGAGCTTCTTCGTCAGTCAGCCGCGCGACCTGGAGGAGGCGGCCGCGCTGGACGGCGCCGGTCCGCTGCGGATCTTCTGGAGCGTCATCCTGCCGCTGGCCCGGCCCGGACTCGCGGCGGTGGCCGTGATCCAAGGGCTCGGCGCCTGGAACGAGTACCTGATGGCGTTGGTCATCTTCGACGACAACTCGCTGATGCCGATCCAACGGGGCCTGACCGCGTTCACCTCGGCCGAAACGCCGCAACAGCCGATCCTCCTTGCCGCCACGACGATCGCGATCATCCCGGTGATCATCTTCTACCTCGCGGCCCAGCGGCACATCGTCCAGGGCATCGGGGTCGGCGCGATCAAGTAGGGGTTCTAGTGTCGCGCGTCCTTTGTTCCTTGCCAGTTGGCGACGCCCAGGCACGCACCTCGCGGCGTTCTCCTCAGGCGATATATGACCCGATATGTCTTCCTCGTCGGCCTTGCGATGCACGCACCTGGACGCCGCCACCTGACAAGGAACAAAGGACGCACGACACTAGATCGTTTCGCCGGCGTCGGCGAGCAGGGTGCTTCCGGTCATGATCATGGACAGATCACTGGCACAGAACAGGACGACCCTGGCGATGTCGTCCGGTGTGCCAAGGCGGCCGATCAGGCTGGGCTTGACGAACGAGGCCATCGCCGCGGGGTCGACGCCGTTGGCCGCCGCAGCGGCCAGGTTCCCTTCGGTGGGGACGAAGGTGGGTGCGACGCCGAGCACCCGGATGCCCCGTGGGCCGAACTCCAGCGCCAGCTGCCGGGTCAGGCCGCGCACGGCGTGCTTGGAGCCGACGTAGGCGGACAGTCCTGGTGCCTGCCCGCGGAAGCCGGCGGTGGAGATCACGTTGACGATCACGCCGCCGTCGGTCATCCGGCGGGCCGCTTCGCGGGAACCGGTGAAGACGCCTCGGGTGTTGACCGCGAACACCTGGTCCCACGTTTCCTCCGGCAGGTCGAGGGCCGGCAGGCTCGGGAAGATCCCGGCGTTGTTGACCCAGACGTCGAGCCCGCCGAGTTCGGCGACGGCCGCGTCCGCGCACGCGGCGACGGACCCGGCGTCGGTCACGTCGAGACGGGTCGCGGTCACGGTGGCGGCTTCGTGGATCGACTCGAGGTCGGCGGCCGCGGTTCGGGCCAGGTCACCGTCGAGGTCCGCGATCATGACCCGGGCACCCGCCTCGACGAGACGCCGTGCGATCGCCTTGCCGAGGCCGCGGGCGCCACCGGTGATGACGGCGCTGCGGCTATCGAGGGAGATCAACTCCGACAACGAGCGAGCCGAGACGTCGGGCAGGGGATAGGGCACAGGTGCCGTCCTTTCGATCTTGGTCAGGTCGATCTTGGTCAGGCGGGCGCGGAGCAGGCGTGGCGGCCGGGGCCGACCCGCACCGGCTGGGCGCCGGGGAGTTCGAGCACCGCGCCGGCTCCGGACGGGACCTCGACGTCGAGGTGCAGCCGGCCGGCTTCGGTACGCCAGGCGACGTCGATCCGGCCGCGAGGGGTGTCGAGCGTGCCCTGGGCCCAGCCGATCTTCGGATGCGGTACGGGAGCCACGCGGAACGACTCCCAGCCCGCCGAATCGTCGGCCTGGCGCAGTCCGAGCGTGTGACTGTGCAGGAACCGGACGACCGCGCCCTTGCTGTAGTGATTGAGCGAATCGTGGGCGTCACCTCCTGCGTCGATGCCGTCCCAGTCCTCCCAGATCGTCGTGGCGCCCTGGTCGATCATGCCGAGCCAGGACGGCGACGTGCGCTGGAACAGCAGGGCGTAGGCGGTGCCGGCGTGGCCGGTGTCGGCGAGCACGGGCAGCAGGTCGGCGGTGGAGAGGAAGCCCGTCGCGAGGTGGTCGTCGGCGCCGCGGATGAGTTCGACGAGCCGGCTCGCGGCGGCGGGTCGAAGATCATCGGGGATCAGGTCGAAGGCGAGGGCGCGGACGTAGGCGGCCTGGCTGTCGGTGGCGGTGCGGCCGGTCGAGGCGGCGAGGAACTCGGTGCGCCACGCTTCGAGCACCTGTCCGGCGAGCCCGCGGTAGCGCTCGGCCTCGCCGGCGCGGCCGAGGAGTTCGGCGATCCGGGCCATCGTCGAGATGGTGCGGTGGAGGTAGGCGGTCCCGACCTCTCCCTTGTCGGCGAGGAACCAGCCCTTCGGGTCGGCCTTCAGCGGGTCGATCGGGGTGCCGTCGGCGGCCCGCTCCCTCGGCTCGCACCATTCGCCCCAGTGGAAGGAGCCGTCCCAGAGGAACTGCTCGTGCGGCTGCGGTTCGGCCGATCGCTGGACGCGGGACGGGTGCCGGGCGGTGCGGGCTGTGGCCAGCGCCCACTCGGTCCACCGCACCATGGCCGGCCAGTTCTCGGCGAGGACCTCCCGGTCGCGGTAGGCCAGGTACAGCTGCCACGGGACGTGGACGATCGCATCGCCCCAGCCGGCGGACCCGGTCATCATCGCGAGCTGGTCGTCGGGGTTGAGCTTGATCCGCCGACCGTCGGGGGAGAAGTTGGCGATCCGGCCGTCGTCGAGTTGATCATCGCGGACCGACCGGAGCCACTTGCGGCTGAAACCGAGCACGTCGTACAGCCTGGTGGCAGTCGAGATGAACACCTGGTAGTCGCCGGTCCAGCCGAGCCGTTCCCGGGTCGGGCAGTCGGTGGGGACGTCGACGGCGTTGCCGCGGAAGCTCCACCGGGCCGCGTCCCACAGGCGCACCAGGTCGGCGTCACTGCAGACGAACGTGCCGGTCGGTTCGAGGGCGGAGTGAACGACGTGCATGGTCAGGCTCGCCGGGTCGACGGGTGCGTCGCGGGTCAGCCGGGCGTAGCGGAACCCGTGCACGGTGTGCCGCGGTTCGAACGTCCCATCGGCGCCGTCCGAGACCACCTCGTCGCGTTGGACGAACGGGCTCGGCGGCGCGCCCGGATAGACGGCGTCCAGGTGCGAGGTCTGCAGATCGCCGTCCGGTCCGCGGTGCTCGCCGTAATCGATCATCGTCCGGGTGCCGGCCGGGCCGAGGTCGGACAGCGAGATCCAGCCGGACGCGTTCTGGCCGAAGTCGGCCAGCCACAGGCCGTCGCGGACCTGCTCGAATCCCTGCACCGGAAGGGATTCGACCCGGCGGGCCGGTGGTGCCGGTGACCAGTCGATCGGTGGTGGGGCGACCCGGTCGATGAGCACCGGCGTGGCCTGTTCGGGGGCGGCGAGCAGGTCGGTGGTCTGGCCGTCCATCAGGTCGGCCCGGACGATCGCGGAGCGGGTGCTGGTCCAGCTCTCGTCGGTACGGATGATCAAGGTCTCGCCGTCGGCGAAGCCGAGGTGCAGTTCGGCCCGGGCGGCGAGGACATCGCCCCAACCGGCCGGCTGGCGGAACGCGCCGACCTGGCCGCGGTACCACCCGTCGGAGAGCAGTAGCTCCAGGCGATTGCCGCCGGCGCGCAGGCTGTCGGTGACGTCGTAGGCCTGCGCGTACAGGGTCCGGTCGTAGGAAGTGGAGCCCGGGGTGAGTTCGGCGGTCCCGGCCCGTTCGCCGTTGACGTACGCCTCGTACACGCCGAGCGCGGTCGCATAGAGACGGGCCGATTCGGGAAGCTCGGCGAGCTCGAACTCGGCCGCCAAGCTATAGGCCGGGCGCCGGCCCGGGCCGGGATCGGCGGGCTCGGCGGGGGAGATCCAGCGCGCCGTCCAGTCTGCGTCGAACAGGCCCGCCTCGAAGCGGCTCCAGTCCGACCAGGCCGAAGCCGTGTCGCCGTCCTGGATGCGCACCCGCCATGCCGCCCGCTGCCGGCTGCGCAACACAGGCCACGGCCAAGGCAGCAGGTCGTGCTCGGACGTCTCGAGCGTGACCGGGCGCAGCGGTGTCCCGTCGAGTTTCGCCTGCAGCGTGCAGCCGGTCTGGTGCGCGCCGTCCGGCAGCCGCCAGCTCAGTCTCGGCGCGGCAGAGCCGGTGACCGGGAACTCGTCGCCACCGCTGTCGATCCGCAACCGGGTCGGCCCGGTGATCATGATCAACCCTCCTGCGCCGGCAGCCGGTTGCGCCGGGCGACGCCGCCGAGCCAGGCCAGACTGGGTTTCGGCGTCCGGACGAACGTCTCCCGGTCGACGGCGACCAGGCCGAAGGTCGGCTTCCAATGGCCCCACTCGTAGTTGTCCAGCAGGCTCCAGTGCAGGTAGCCGCGGACGTCCACGCCATCGGCGATGGTGTCGGCGAGCCCGGCCAGAGCCTCGCTGGTGTAGGCGATCCGGCGGGAGTCGTCGGCCGTCGCGATCCCGTTCTCGGTGATCATGATCGGCAGCCCGGTCACCTCGGCGGTGTGCCGGACGGCCATCGCCAGCGCGTCCGGACGGTAGGCAGTGCCGACCAGCGTGTTGTCGGGATGGGCCGGGTACGGCTCGATGCCGTCGGCGCCGACCCACTGGCTGGAGTAGGCCTGGACACCGACGAAGTCGTCGCCCGCCGAGCCGGCCAGGTACTGGTCCTCCCAGATCCACTGGAGTTCCGTGAGCTTGGCCTCCCCGCTCGGCCGGGCGGCGAAGGCCCGGTTCGCGACGGTCCAGCCGACCTTGCTGTTGATCTTGGCCCGGATGATCTTGCGGGCCGCGCGGTGAGCGGCGATCAGCCGATCGCCGATCTCGGGGTCCGGCGGTGGCAGCGCAGGCCGCGGCCGGTCGTCGACCGTCGGGCTCTGCCAGTCCTCGGTCGTGGCCCGGGTCGCGGCCCGGGCCATCGCGGTCATGATCGACAGCATGTTCGGCTCGTTCATCGTGACGACCCACTCGACGCCGTCGAGGATCTGGCAGGCAGCCTCGACATAGGCGCCGAACCGTTCGGCGGCGTCGTCGGCGAGCCAGCCGCCGGCCTCGGCGAACCAGCGCGGGTTGGTGAAGTGGTGCAGCGTGATCACCGGGCTCAGCCCGAGCTCGATCGCGGAGTCGATCATGCGCCGGTAGTGCGCCAGCTCGGCGTTCGAGAAGCGCCCCCCGACCGGCTCGATCCGGGCCCACTCGATGCCGAAGCGATACGCGTTCAGTCCCGCGTCGGCCAGCAGCCGCAGATCCTCGCCCCACCGGTGATAGCTGTCGCAGGCGTCACCGCTGCGCTCCATCCCCGGAACGCGTCCCTCGTTGGCCCAGAAGTCGGAGTTGACGTTGTTGCCCTCGATCTGGTGCGGAGCCGTCGAGGCGCCCCACAGAAAGCCCTCAGGAAATGTCGAGGTCATGACGGGGTCCTCTCGATGCTGTTGAGTTCGCGGTTCAGCGCCACGACCTGTTCGGTACGGATCGTGTCGCCGGCGTGCCTGATCAGCGACGCGACCGTCATCCGGTCGACGATCGCCTGCAGGCCCTCGGGCAGCTGCACGTCCTTGGCGACGTCACCGGTCCGGGCGGCGGCGGCGTCCAGCAGCAGCTGGACCAGTGCGCGACCCTCGGGGGACCGCTTGATGTCGGCCAGCGTGTCGTGGATCGAGTAGTAGCCGTCCGGGCTGTCCAGCTCCGCGTCGAACCAGTTGGTGAGACCTCCGGCAGCGATCGCGTAGTCGGGGTTTGGCTGCTCGACCCGGCGGATGATCATGGAATCGGTCAGGTCGCCGCTCCGCGCGACGATCCGGTGCTCGCCGGTGATCGGCGCACTGAACCGGAACACGCGGCTCCCGGTCTGCCTCTCGACCAGCCGGTCGTCGCACCACAGTTCGACCTCGGGCCGGTTGGCGTAGACCGTCACCTCGGTGGTGTCCTCCGGGCGGTCGGCGTACCGGCTGCCGCAGAGGTGCACGAACGGCTCGTCGGACCAGGCGGCCTTGTAGAGGTAGAAGGCGTCCTTCTTGATCTTCCGGTCGAACGTGACCAGGCCCTTCTGGTTGCGGCCGGGCCAGCCGCCCTCCTCGCGGCCGTCGGCGCCGAAGTCGGCGAAGTTCCAGACATGGGTGGCCCACAGGTACGGGCTCGCGTCGATCAACTGGAGCAGATGCTCGTGGTAGCGGGCCTGATACTGCTCGGTGTAGTCGCCGCAGATCGGCGTGCCAGTCTGGAACTGGACGTTCGCGTCGGCGCCGTACTCGGACAGCCCGATCGGGACGCCGGGATGGGCCGCCCGGAAGTCGGCGAACCAGCGGTCGTTGTCCTCCAGCTCGCCCAGGTACCAACCGTAGTAGAGGTTGTAGCTGCACACGTCCGGTACCGTCATCAGCGGATCGTCGGTCTCCAGGATGAACGCGTGGGCCATCACGGTGGGCCGGGTCGGGTCGAGCCGATGAGCAAGATCATTCAGCTCGCGGTGAAAGGCCAGCGACTGCTCGCTGGTGCCGCCGATCGTGATCTCGTTCGACAGGCCCCAGCAGACGATGCTCGGGTGGTGCCGGTTCTGGATGATCAACTCGGTCAGTTGATCGGTGGCGTTCCGGGTGCCGTCCGGCAGGAAGCTGGTGATCTGCGGGATCTCTGCCCAGACGACGAGGCCGGCGTGATCGCACAGGTCGTAGAAATATTGATCATGTTGATAGTGGGCGAGCCGGACGGTGCTGGCGCCGAGCTCGGTGAGCAGGGCGAGGTCGGTCTCCATCTGCTCGGGCGTTACGGCGTTGCCGACGCCCTCCCAGTCCTGATGGCGCGAGACGCCGCGCAACGGGTAGGGCTCGCCGTTGAGCAGGAAACCGCGGTCAGGATCGATCGCGAACTCCCGGCAGCCGAACCGCAGCCGAACCCGGTCGACCGGGTCGTCGCCGTCCAGCAGTTCGGCGGTCGCCAGGTAGCGGTACGGATCCCGGCGGCCGTGCCAGCGCCGTACCTCGGGAATCTCGATCATGGTCTCGGCCGCACCGTCGGTGACCGGGACGGTCCGGGATTCGACGCCGTCGATCGCGAACCGGACCGTGGACCCGCCGGTCACCTCGGCCCGGATCAGCACCTGGGCGCGGTCGCCGGCCAGCTGCGGCGTGATGACCAGGCCGGGGCCGCCATGATCATCGAGCCGGAAGTGGGCCGGTGGAACCTTGATCAGGTTCACGTCTCGGTAGAGGCCGCCGTAGAACGTGAAGTCCGCGCGCTGCGGATAGATCCGGTCGTTCGCCGCATTGTCGACGATCACGAGCAGCGTGTTGTCCTCGCGCAGGGCGCCGGTGAGGTCGACCCGGAACGTGGAATAACCGCCGTCGTGGCGGCCCAGTTCGGTTCCGTTCAGGTGGACCTCGGCCGAGGAGTTCGCGCCCCGGAATTCCAGCCAGGTCTCGCCGGCCTCGGGTGCAGTCCCGAACCGCTTCGCGTACGTGCTGCGTCCCCGCCGGTAGTCGTTCCCGCCATCCTGGCCGTCGACCGCGTTCCAGGTGTGCGGCAGCGTGACCGGCTCGCCGGCCGTCGGCAACTCGTCCCAGCGGGTCGCCGCTGGCAGTTCCTCGGCGAAGAAGATCCAGTCGTCGTTGAACCCTTCGACGGTACGGCTACCGGCTCGGTCACGCATCGCACTCCCTTGATCACGATTGGTTCGAGGTTCCGGACGATAACCACGCGAGAGCGCCGCATGGTAGAAGAATGCGGGCAGGAGCAGAATGAATCCAGCGGATCAAGGAGGTTCCGATGGGGCATGAGGCGTCGACCCTGGAGATCGGGACGTCGTTCCTGCGGACGATGTTGGGCTGCCCGGTCGAGGTGACGGACGATCCGCACGGGACCCTGCCCGAGTTCGAAACCGCGAACTGCTTCGATCCCGCGCTCCAGCCGGCGTTCACCGCCGCGTTCCTGGCCGACCACGTCTCCGGGCTCGAGCACCGGACGGTCCACGAGGTGCTGGAGCCGCTCGGGCTCGCGGTGACCCTGTTCCGGCTTGACGACGGGCTCGTCGTCGTCGGCCCGTACGCCGCCGACGCGCTGCGGGCCGGGGAGGCCGAGACGCTGTTGGGCCGGCTCCGCATCCCGAGCGCGTACCTGCAACCGTTCAAGCTCTACCGGGCGCGCTTCGCGATCGTCGACTCCGAGTACGTGATGCGTGCCGCGAAATCCCTGCTGGCCCTGGACGGCCGGGCCGGGGACGGAGTCGTCTTCGAACGGGTCACGGTCGCCGCCACCCCCATCGCCGCAGGTGCGGGAGACCGTCCGCAGTCCGCGCCGCTGGACGCGGTCAACGAGCGCTATGCCCTGGAGCAGGACTACCTCCGGGCCGTCACCGAGGGGAACGAGCGGGCGGCGCTCGCCGCGCTGCGGAAGATGGGCAGCATCCGGACGCCGCCCAGCTACCTCAACACCCCATACCTGGGCGCGACCATCCTGCGCATCCTGACCAGGGTGGCGGCCCAGCAGAGCGGCCTGCCGCCGGTCACGATCGACGCCATCTCGCAGACGTACGCACAGCGGCTGCACCGCAGTGGGCACACCCTCGATCCCAAGATCACCCTGGAGATGAACGCGGCGATGATCGGCGAGTTCTGCCGGCAGATCAAGCGCTACCGGATGCGGCCCTACTCGAGGCTGGTCCGCCAGGCCGTCGAGGAGATCGAGCTGCACCTCAGCCACAACGTCTCGCCCCGCGAACTGGCCGGCCGGCTGCAAGTCTCGGAGTCGCACCTGGCCCGGCGGTTCAAGGCCGAGACCGGGCACACGATCTCCGAGTACCTCGCCCGGGAGCGGGCCGCCCGGGCCGCCCACCTGCTGGCGACCACAAACCAGCCGGTCCGCGATATCGCCGCCTACGTCGGCTACCTGGACGCGAACTACTTCGTGAAGGTGTTCAAGTCGATCTACGACGCCACGCCGACCGCCTATCGCGCCGAACACGCGCTGTGATCCGCTAGACGGCCGCGGTGGTGGTGGCGGTGGCTTCCGATCTCAGCAGCGCGGCCTTCTTGTCCGCGATCCGGCGTTGGACGTTGATCATCTCCGTCCGGCTCAGCCGGTAGCCGGGCATCACGATCAGGGTGACGATCCAGCCGAGCACCGGGATCACGAAGAACAAGATCACGGTCACCAGCAGGATCGGCGTGGTCGGGGCGTCGGTCGGCTGCGGCATGGTGGCCGAGTAGCCGATCAGCGCCACCGCGCCGAGGGCGATCGTCGCGCCGAGGGAGGAGATCAACTGATCGATGAAGTTGTACGTGGCCGTCACCACGCCCGGCAGGTACTTGCCCGAACGGTCCAGCTCGTGGTCGACGATGTCGGCCCGCATCGCCCCGACCGCCGTGGTGATGCACATCTTGGAACCGTTGAGCAGCAGCGTGAGCCCGAAGAACGCGATCGTCAGCGGGAGGCTGACCAGGACCGAGCGCAGGTCGACGACCAGGCAGATCGCGATCAGCGGCACCGACAGCCCGATGCAGACCCAGGTCCAGATGATCATGGCGGCCCGGCCGCCGCGCCGGCCGGTGTGGCGGGCACCGAGGATCGCGAACGCGATCGACGGCAGCATCGTCACCAGTCCCATGATCGTTCCCAGCTGCATATTGCCGATCAGGATCCCGTACAGCATCGTCGTCACCACCGCTTGGGAACCGACCTGCTGGGCGAGCTTGTCGGCCACCGCGGCGACGGTGTAGCGCTGGAACGGCCCGTTCCTCCGCAGGAATCGCCACATGTCCTTGACCGACACGTCCCCGTCCGTGTCCTTGGCCGAGAGGTGCCGGAAGTTCTCCGGCTTGTCGGCGTGCGAGACACCGATCACGGCCAGGATCTGGAGAATCAGCGAGGCGGCCAGGAAGACCAGCGCCGTCTCGCGCAGCATCGGGATGCTGAACTGGTTGCCGTACTTCGGCAAGATCATGACGGTCGAGATCAAGGTGAAGATCGTCGGCACCAGGTAGGCGTAGATCGTGGCCCAGACCTGGATCGCCGGGCGCTGCCGCGGGTCGTTGGTCATCACCGGGCCCATCATGTTGGCGGCGATGTCGTTGGTCGACGAACCGACGATGTAGATCACGTACATCACGACGAAGAACACCGGACCAAGATCACGATCCGATCCCCAGACGAACAGCAGCAGCACGGCCAGCGACCGGATCAGCCAGCCCAGCAGCATGAAGAACCGCAACTTCCCGCTGCGCAGGTTCAGCTTGTCGATCACCAGGGCCAGCAGCGGATCGATGACGCCGTCGAGTACCCGGGTTCCGGTCAGGATGAAGCCGGCCGCCGCGACCGCGATCCCGTATCCCGCGTTCTGCAGGTAGCTCATCAGGCCGACCAGGACGTAGAAGATCATCGCCGAGCCGTTGTTCAGTTGCGAGAGCGCGATGTGCCACGTCCTCGCCCGTCGATAGTCCACGCCGTCGACTTCGCTCGCGGTGAGCTTTCGCGTCCTTGCCATAGTGGTTCAATCTCCTTTGAATGAACGGATTACCCCAAACGGTTGCCCGACCCTAGATCCGGCCGCGCCGCGCCGGTTAGGACTGATTCGGCTTCCCTAGTACGGATCGTGCGCGGCTCACGGCACCAGGTCCTCGATGTTCAGTCGGGTATCGCCAAGGCGTGCGAAGCCGTGACTCTTGGGCAGCCCGTCGGAGGCCGGCTCGAACAGCAGCCGGGCCGGGGCAGGGCCGACGAGGCCGGACCAGGTCGCGCGCAGTCGCAACTCGCCAGTCCGGTCGCCGGTCGACTCCAGGTCGGCTTCGTAGACCGTCTCCTCGGTGAACGAGCTGCGGACTCGCTCGAAGCCGTTCAGGAACGTACGGCCGTCATCGCTGAAGTCGACGTAGCGGGAGCTGGTCAAGCCCGCGCGTCCGGTGCTGAGATCGCCGGGCTGCCGCTCGTGCTCCAGATAGCCCGAGTGCCGGCCGGCGATCCGTCCGGCGACCGGTCCGGCCGGACGCCGCAGGACCTCCTCCGCGGCGGCGCCGCCGATCGCGTACGGAATGTCGGCCGGAGTCGTCCGGACCGGCACCGGCGCGGCCGGTCGATGATCAAGAAGCTCGGCCTTGCGGACCCGGATGTCGCGGTAGCGACCGGGCCGGTCGCTACCGCGCAGCGTCTCCAGCCAGAGGATCCGCCGGCCGTCGGGATGCCACGACATCGGCGACACGTAGACCCAGGACTGCTCCGGGTCGTGCAACGGCACGCCCTGATAGCCCGGCTCACAGCGGGAGCGGGCGAGGTCGATCAGGACCGGCCCGATATTGCCTTCACGGAACTGCCGGACGCCGGTCACCGTGTAGGCGTAGACGATCCAGGCCAGCGCCATCCCGGTCAGCCCCGCGTACGGACGCGGCAGCAGACCGAGGATCGCGGGGTCGGTGCTGTTCGAGGCGCGGGAGGTCATCACCACGCCGAGCCGCTCGTCCGGGGACAGGATCGTGGTCTCGTCGTAGCCGGGGTTCCTGGTGATCGGCTCGAGCGCCTCGGCGGCCAGGTCCTGGATGACCGAGTCCGGCAGTATGCCGTCGCCGGCGCCGACCGCCGAGATCGCCGTCCCGCCCCGGACGAACTGCTTCACCTCGCCGCCGCGCATCGGGCGCGTGATCAGATAGCCGTCCCGCTCCGGGTCCGGCACCAGGTCGTCGACGGTGCTGATGATCTTGGGATCCTCGATGACGTAATGATCATCGGCGCGGCGCAGCCGACCGATCGCCACGTCGGCGCCCAGGTCGGCCCGCAGCATCGTCCAGGCGAGGTGATCGTCGTCGGGGGAGATGATGATCTCCGACCAGTGGTGTGTGATCAGCGGGTTGTCCGCCAGCCCCCACGGGTAGCGGACCTTGATCAGCTTCGCTTCCGTACCGGTGTCGAGGTCCGGGCTGCACTCGAGCACGTAGTCGCCCAGCAGCACCCGGCGGTTGTCCCGGAACACCATGTGGCGGATGCCGTTGGCCTTGGCGGCTTGGGGAATCGGGCCGGAGAAGATGGGGCGGAATCCGGTGCCGTCGTCGTTGACCACGGCGGCGTGATAGACGTCCGCCGCGGCCGGTTCCGCGTCGGTGCGGTAGAGCACGAACACGCTTCCGGAGAAGGTGTACGTGGCCGTGGCGTCACGTGCCTCGGCCGGAAGGGGGACCTCGGTCAGCTCGATGCGCCCGAACTCGTCGGAGTTGATCGTCATGCCGGGCGACCGTAGTGCCGCCGCTTCCGTACCGGATAGAAGCGATTCGCGGTCGATAGCGTTCTACCCGCATCGAATCCGTTCTAGGCAAACGGTGCCGGCGCGGCTAGCGTGATCAGTCCTCAGTCCATTGATCAAGGAGACCCGGCATGATCATCTCCGGCAAGGTGTTCGTCGTGACCGGCGGCGGGAGCGGTATCGGGCGCGAGATCGTGCTGCAGCTGCTGGAACGAGGAGCCCGGGTCGCGGCCGTGGATCTCAGCCAGGACCGCCTGACCGAGACCGTGACCCTGGCCGGACCGGCCGCCGCCCGGCTGACCACCCACGCGGTCGACGTGACTGACGCCGACGCGGTTCGGCACCTCCCGGACGCGGTGACCGACGCCCACGGAGCGGTCGACGGACTGCTCAACGTGGCCGGCATCATCCAGCGGTTCGTTCCGTTCGACCAGCTGGACGAGTCCGACCTCCAGCGGGTGTTCGCGGTGAACTTCTGGGGCGTCGTGACCATGATCCGGGCCTTCCTGCCCCGGTTGCGGGAACGCCCGCAGGCGGCGCTGGTGAACGTTTCCAGCATGGGCGGCTTCGTCCCGGTGCCGGGCCAGACCGCCTACGGGGCGTCCAAGGCCGCGGTGAAGCTGCTCACCGAGGGCCTGCATGCCGAACTCCGCGGCACCGCGGTGCGGGTCACCGTCGTATTTCCCGGCGCGGTGGCGACCAGCATCACCGAGAACAGCGGCGTACGGATCCCCACGGCGCCGGGTGCCGACGATGCCGTCGCGGCCAACGTGCTGGCGCCCGCTACGGCGGCCCGGCAGATCATCGCCGCCATGGCGAAGGGCAGCTACCGCGTCCTCGTCGGACGAGACGCGAAGGTCATGGACCTGCTCACCCGGCTGGTCCCGGAGCGGGCGATGACCATGATCGCCCGCCGGATGGCCGGGCTCCTTCAGAGTCCGCAATCATCGTGACCTGATCTTCTCGAGGACCCGCCGGCTGCAGGATCATTCGTGGCCGGCGAGGCGGCGCGTGCGGACGCACCGTTCGGAGTCCCGGGATTTGTGACTGGGCTGGGGATTCCGTCCGTTGACATCACGGGATCAGGACTTTACGGTTGTCGTTAATTAGGAGCGCGTTCGTCCGAAATTTCGCGTCGAAAGTTGCACCGATGAGTGAACATCTCGTGGTCAGTCGAAGAACAACCCTCCAGGCCGCCGTCGGGCTGTCGCTCGGAGCCGTCGCCGGCTGCAGCACTGGCGCTCCGGCCGAGAATCCGCCGGGCCGGCGGACCGCGGTGCCGTTACCGACCTACCGTCCGTATGCCGGGGTGAAGCCCGACCTGGAGCCGTCCGCCGCCGGCGTCATGGCGGGCTTCCTCAGCTACCCGCGCCGGCAGGTTCCGATGCACGACCGGGCTCCGGCGACCAGCGGCAGCCTGCTCGCGATGTCGCGGACCGACGGGTCCGCGCCACCACCGCTCCCAAACAACCGCTACTGGCAGGATCTGAACCGCAGGCTCGGCCTCGAGCTGCGGGTCAACCTCACGCCGCCGTCCGATTACGCCAGCAAGTTCGCGACCGTCGTCGCCGGGAACGACCTACCCGACCTCGCGATGGCGATGCCCGGATCGGTCCCGAGGTTCCCGGACCTGCTGGCGGCACGGTTCGCCGACCTCAGCGACCTGTTGTCCGGCGACGCCGTAGCCGACTACCCGGCGCTGGCGAACATCCCGTCGCACAGCTGGCAGGGCGCGATCTTCGACGGACGGATCTACGGGATCCCGATTCACCGCGGAGTGGTCGGCAGCCTGATGCTGTGCCGATCGGACCTGTTCCGCAGCCTCGACCGGCCGATCGAGGCGGCCGACGCTGACGCGTTCGTCGAGCTGTGCCGCGGGTTGACGGACGCCAGAAACGGCCGCTGGGCGCTCGGCGATCCGCTCACGACGGCGACCTTCGCGCTGGAGCTGTTCGACGGCCCGAACCGGTGGCAGGAACAGGGCGGTTCCTTCGTGAGCGTGTACGAGTCACCGGCGATGAAGGAGGCGCTCGAGTTCGTCGGCCGGCTGTGGCGGGAAGGGCTGATCCATCCGGACGGTTTCACGGCCGGCGAGAACGTGAACACCTGGCTGATGTCCGGCGCGATCGCGATGAGCTACAACAGCTACAACGCCTGGCAGGGCCTGGCGCGCGAAGCCATGGCGACCGATCCGTCGATCATCTTCGACGTGCTCGACACACCCGGGGCCGAGGGCGGATCGGTACGGAAGTTCCTGTCCGCCGGGGTCTTCAGTCTGACCGTCTTCAAGAAGTCGGAGCCGGCCCGGCTGGCGGAACTGCTCCGCATCGCGGACTGGCTGGCGTCGCCGTTCGGCACCGAGGAGTACCTCTTCGTCCGGTACGGCATCGAAGGGCACAACTTCACCTGGGAGGACGCCGAACCCGTCTCGACCAAGGCCGGGATGGACGAACGGCGGGTACCGGCGTCCTACCTCGCCGCCGCGCCGGCGGTCCTCTATCTGCCCGGTCTCCCGGACGACACCCGGCGGGCACACGCATACCAGGAACGGACCGTGCCGAACGGCAAGCAGGACCCGACGCTCGGGCTGTTCTCGAACGCCGCCTCGGAGCGCGGCGGCGCGCTCGAACGGGACCTCCTGGCGCTGCAGGCGGAGATCATCAAGGGTGATGCGCCGGTCACAGACTGGGACGCGGGGGTAGCGCGCTGGCGGAGCGGGGGCGGCGACGAGATCCGCGCCGAGTACGAACAGGCGTTCGCGAAGGCCGCCGGACGATGACCACCGGACCCGGCGCCCGGTTCGGCCGGCGGGCCATGATCGGCATCTCCGCGGGCACCGCCCTCGCCGCGGCGGGGCTGCACCCGGCGGCCGCGGTTGTGCCGGAATCGGCGACCCGGGCCGCGTTCGACGCCGCGGACCAGGCATTCAACGACGGCTGGGGCGTGGCTGACGCGACGAACGAGCAGGGTCTCTACTCCTGGCAGGAGTCGGCCGTACTCAAGGCGTATGTGCTGATGTACCGCGCCCACCGGGACCGGCACTTTCTCGACAAGTTCATCGCCCACGGAGATCTCGTTCTGGCCAACCGGGACTCCGACCGCGGCGTCACCGACTACCGCGGCAGGTCGCTGCCGGCCTGGCGCAACTTCAAGGTCACCGTCGATCCGGCGTCCACGTCGATGCTGATCGGCGTCGACACCGGCAACATCACCTACGGCATGACCATGTTCGCCCGAACGATCATGGTCGACCCCGCGCTGCGCTTCGTCAAGCGGTACGCCGACGCGGCGAGACGATTCCGCGACGCCGCCGTGCGGGCGGTTGCGGTGCACGATGCCGAGTTCAGGAATCTCGGCGAGGGCAGCGGTTCGTACACCTTCACCAAGGGCTCTCCGTACGTCGTCGACGGGATCGAGTACCCGACCAACATGGACCTGGCGATCGGCGCGACCGTGCTCAGCCTGTGGCAGCTCACCGGTGACGTGGTCTACCGTGACCGGGCCAAGCGCCTGGCTGCGCACTGGCGGCAGGACTGGACGCGGCTCGCCGATGGCGCGGTCGTCTGGCCCCATCAGCACAAGGACTCCTGGGCCTACCGCGGTTGGACCGAGGCCGATGGGGTGTCGGTGAACATGCCTTCGTACAACCCGAACACGCGGGTCGAGGATCTCGGCCACGGGCAGCTGTGCATCGAGTTCGCTGAATTGGCCCATCGGTCGGGGTTGTACCGACGAGACGACCTGGTCCGGCTGGCCCGGACCCTGACCCGACACGCCATGACGGAGGACTCGGCCGGCGATCTCACCGTTCACGAGCGGATCGACGGTTCCCGGGCGGACGCCGGCCAGGTCAAGCAGGAACTTTACGCCGGTGGTTGGCTGCCGCTGGATCCGTACGCGGAAGACGCGTTGCAACCGCGGATAGGCGACCTGCTGGACCAGAACCTCGACCAGAACGCGCCCGGCCTCGTGTCGGTCCGGATGCTGGCGATGGCGTACGCGAACTTCGCCCGGACCGGCCGGGCGGTGTCCGACTACTCGTGATCTTGGGGGTGCTGGCCATGAAACGCGTCTGGACCATGCTTGCTCTGGCCGTTCTCGTCGTGACCACCTTCGCCGGCGGGGCCGTGACGGCCCGGGCCGCCACCGCCATCACGTACGGTCCGGAACGACTGACCGGCATTCCGGCCATCGGCACCGTTATGGTCCACCAGATCGATGCGATCAGCCTGGCGATGCAGGTCGGCCAGACCGCCTACGTCTACTCGGAGATGTGGGCCTCCTCGGCCGAGCAGATCACCCTGGTCGACAACGAGGTGAACTGCTCCGGCGCCGGCGTGAGCAACGTCGTCATGGGCGAGAACATCGACCAGGCCGGCAGCCCGAACACCGATCGGGTCAGGATCTCGATCGTGACGCAGTTCCTGGTGTCCGCCACCACCACCGGTACGCTGACCTGCCGGCTGTACTACCGCGGCCACTCGCTCAGCCCGACGGGTTCGGCGCTGACCCTGGAAGGCGAGTTCAGGTTCGAGGACCCGTCCGTGGGCGAGGATGCGAGCGGCGCGGCGATGCAGCGTTCGTTGCCGTACGGCAACATCCCGGTGACCGACCGCGTCTACACGCCGATCCTGGACGCGACGCTCACCTCGAGCCAGACACAGGTCGATGTGATTGCCGGAATGGAATTCATGTCGTGCGACCCCGGGTCCTGCGCACACTCGTCGACCAGGTCGGATGCGCGATTCACCCTGTTCGTCAACCAGATGAACGGTGACACAGTGTGCCGGTCGGCGACGCCGGCCCAACTCCCAGTGTCGGTGACCCGACAGACCCATCACAAGGCGGTCCTTCTCCACGCCAAGCTCAGCCTTGCGCCGGGGTGTCGGCGGCTCTATGCCTACGTCAGAACGGAATACGTGGCCGGTCCGGCCGGGTCGATTCAGGGCGCCGCCGTCAATCTCCCCGACGCCGACGGGTCCGGATCCCACACCTCGGCCATGACCCACCTCTTCGCCCTTCCTCGTTGATCATGGTGCCGTGGCCGCGGACCGGTGCTGCGGGTCGGGGTGCGGCGTTGCCCGCCACCAGTGGACCGCCCGGCCGCGAAGACTACCGTTGCGGCAGTGGTCAGGACGCCGGCCAAGATCAGGTCCAGCGACTGAACCCAGCCGAACGAGTCCAACATCATCAGACTCAGCTGATCTTCAGCCGAACGAGCATCCATGATCATGCCCTTCCCTCTCAGGTCCCCGACGGGCCGAAACTGCCAGCCTCACTACTCTGACTGGCGTCGGGGCCGAAGCTCAGCCCCCGAGTCGTGAGCTCCGGCGCTGCCTCCGGGGTTCTCTGGTGTTCGCTCCCGTGATGGAGTTCTTGATCTTGACGTTGTCCCACCAGGGAGACCCGAACCGCATAGCTGTACAACAGAATCCCGATGATGATCATGGCGGCGGCAGTGAGAAGATAACGGGCGACGAACCAGGCCCCGGTCGGTTCCCGGCCAGCAGGAAGATCAACGGCACCAGGCCTTGGGGGAACAGGACGAGGGTGCCGACGGATCCCGTGATCAACATGGCGATCCGCTGTCGTCAGGTCAGCTGGCGCCGGAACTGCCAGCCGGGCACCGACCCGACGGGCGAGGTGGCCGTGCGTCCGCTTCAGAGGCCCCAGTGTCGCGCTCGTTCACAGTGCCTGGATCGCACCGGTGGCGCGCGACGGTCTGGGAAGGGCACCTTCCTGATGTCGGCCGACGGCCCGTCGATCAGGTCAGGCAGGGCGAGGGTCAGCGGGAGATCGCGACGCTTCAAGACCGCGTCGGGCTCAGCGAACATCCTCAACCGACCGATACGGACCTGCTGGCTGATCTGCATCGGTTTCCGCGATCCCCCGAGCACGTTCCGGCCTGGTATCCGCGGAGCGAGGAGACCCGGTAGTCCGGGCTTCGCCCAGGGCATGTCGTCCGAGGATGATCAACAAGACCGCTTCAAGGCCGATGGTGATCACGCCGATCGCAGCACTGGTAGGCGACGCCGGGATCATGAACGCCGTATGGGAGACGAGGATCCCTCCGATGAGCCATAGGCGATGGCTGTCGGCCCAGTCGGCTGACTTTCGCCAGCGCAGGACCAGCCAGCCGAAGGGGATTGCGGTGACCGCGGCGACGAACAGTCGCAGGGGCCGTGACATCAGGTCGCCGAACAAGAGGTGTGACCCGAATCCGAGTGGCAGCAGTGTGGTCAGGAAGGCCAGGGTCAGGTACGCCGAGACGATGCCGATCACCACGGGTCGTGGTGATCGCCGGTCGGTGCGGGCTCGGTCCGGGTCCTTGAATCGAGGCAGCACGCCGAGTGCCAGCCAGGCCAGCAGGGCGATCACGACGACGTAGCCGACGGTCCAGGGCCAGGGGGTTTGATAGCCGGGATCCTCGGTGGCCGAGACGATGACGCGCAGCCCGAGCACGCCGACGACGGCTAGTACGCCGGCGACGACGAATCCGCCGGTGCGCAGGTAGGGCTGTTGCCGCAGGGTGGGGAAGATCAGGTTGGTGATCATGATCGGCAGGAGCACGCTCAGGACGAGGTGGACCCCGATCTGGGATTCCCAGTAGGTCCAGTTGATGCCGAGGGCGCGTAGGCCCCAGTCGGCGGCGCCGTACATCTGGGGGCTGGTCAGTGCCTGGAGTCCGAGTCCGTCCTCGGCCAACTGGTAGGCCAGTCCGAGCGCGACCAGGCTCGGCCAGCCGGCGCCGACTCGGACCACGGCCTCGCGGATGAGGAGTACGCCGGCTCCGTACATGATCAGCAACAGTGGAAGGAGCAGCCAGGTTGTGGGTACGGCGACCGCGGTGAACGTCAGTTCGGCGCAGAACGGGGTCAGGAGTATCAGGGCCAACGCGGCCCGCAATCGTCTGCGTCCCGGCCGGATCTCGCTCGGCTGGGCATCGGCGGACCTGGGGCGGTCGGCGCGCGTCATGGGCTCGTTTCGAGAGGGTTCACTGGTCACGGGCATCGACCAGTCCTTGGATGTCGATCTTGGTCATGGCGTGCACGGCGGCAAGGATGCGCCCAGCGGTCTCCGGTTCCGCGCCCTTGAGGAGGTGTTGCAGGGTCGTGGGGATGACCTGCCAGGTCACGCCGAAGCGATCAACCAGAGAACCGCCGGGCCCCTCCTTGCCGCCGTCGGTGAGACCGGTCCAGAGCGTGTCCACCTCCTGTTGGGACTCGCACTCCGCATACATCGAGATCGCTCCGGTCAAGGGATACGGCTGGGCGCCGTTGTAGGCGACATAGCGTTGTCCGGCCAAGGCGAAGACGACGGTGATCACATGACCGTCCGCGTCGTGCTGGGTGTCCAGGATCTTGGAGTCGGGGAACAGGGCCGTGTAGTGGGTGGCAGCGGCCTCGGCCTGGCCGTCGAACCACAGAAACGTGCTGACCTGCATCGTGATCTCCCTTTCAGCGTTCGAGCGGTTGGCGATGGACCTCGGCTGGGTAGTCGTCGAGTTCGACGGTGTCGGCGATCTTCGCCAGCCCACGGCCGACGAGCCACCGGGGCAGGTACCGCACGATCCGTATCGACTGATTCCGCAGCCACAGTTGCCAGGGCGAGTCCGGCATCAGGCCACCGTCGCCAGCCGTGCGGGCGAAGTGCTGGGCTTGATCGACGAACTCCCGCATCGCCTTCTCGTACGCGGCATAGGCCACGCGATGATCACCGCCGGCCTTGGCCAGCTCGCCGGCCAGCACGTAGGCGCCGACCAGGGCCAGGCTGGTGCCGATCCCGGACATGGGGGAGGCACAGTAGGCGGAATCGCCCAGCAGTACGGTCCGGCCGCGCGACCAGCCGTCGACCTGCACCTGCTCGACCCGGTCGAAGTAGAAGTCCGACGCGTCCCAGATCCTCGGCAGGACGTCGGGAACCTCCCAGCCGGCGTCGGCGAAGGCGCTCGCGACGATCCGTTTCTGCGCGTCGAGATCTCGCCGGTCGTACTGGAGTCCAGGAGCGCGGAAGAAGAATCCCGCGAGTGCCCGGCCCGGCTCGACCACCGGACGCAGACCGGCGGTTCGGCCGGTCCGGCCGTTGCCACCCGGCATGGTGTACATCAACTGCCAGCCGTCAAGATCAACTTCGGACGGAACGGAGAACAGTGCGATGTAGGAGTCCAGATCGCGGAGGTAGCGGTCATCGGGGCCGAACATCAGTCGGCGTACGTTGGAGCGCACGCCATCCGCGCCGACGAGCAGATCGAATCGTCGGGGATCGGCCTTCTCGAACTCGACGTTGATGCCGTCCTCGTCCTGCTCGACGTTGGTGATCGCATCGTCGAAGACGTAGCCAACCTCGTCGTGGATCGTGTCGTAGAGGATCCGGGCCAGGTCGGTGCGCAGCAGGGCCCACTCGGCGACCGGACCGCCGGAAGGGCCGAACACATCCTGACCTAGGCTCGCCAGCCGCTTGCCCCGCTCGTCGATGAAGGCCATGCCGCGGGCTCCGATGCGAGCACGGTCGACCTGCGCAACGAGTCCCATGCGTTCGATCACCTGTCGCGCGGTGCCGCGGATATCGACTGCATGCCCTCCGGTGCGGGGAGCCGACGCTCGCTCCACTACCGTCGGCCGGAAGCCATAGCGACGTAGCCAGTACGCCAGGGCCGCCCCGGCGATACCGCCTCCTGACACGAGGATGTCCCGATTCTCCATCGACCCTGCCTTCCGATTGAGCGATACGGCGTATCCGCAGTCGCAGCGTGAACACCGTATGACCACAGATAGGCGAAATCTAAGGGACTGTTCTCGGATAGTGAACTAGTGCAGGTGAGTAAGTGAACTAGTACTATGGGCTCGTCCGCTGCGGGTCTGCGCCCAAAGAGATCGGAGAACCGTGCCGTCGTCGCATCCCGAATCGCCCTACCGAGTGATCGCCGCGGAGATTCGCGCCAGGATCGCCAGCGGCGCGCTCCGCCCCGGCGATCGGGTTCCGTCCATCAGGGCCATTGCGCAGCAATGGGGCGTGGCGATCGCGACCGCGACCAAAGTGACAGCCGTCCTGCGAGAGGAGGGTCTCGTGGAGGCGAAGGTCGGTTCGGGGACGGTCGTCAAGTCCCAAGTCGGTCGTCAGCCTGGACGTGCCCCTCACCGCGATTCCTCGGCTGTGCGACCGGCGCACTCGCTCGACCAGGAGCTGCTTCGAACACGCATCCTTGGCACCGCCGTTGACCTTGCCGATGCCGAGGGGCTACACACATTGTCGATGCGCCGACTCGCCGCCACCCTGGAGCTCGGGCCGATGTCGCTGTACCGGCAGTTCACCGGCAAGCAGGAACTGCTGATCCAGATGGCCGACCACGTTCTCGGCGAGTTGGACCTGCCCGTTGGCGGTCTACCGGGATGGCGCGCGAAACTTGAGTTTGTCGCCCGCGAGCAGTGGCGGCTCTGCCGCCGCCATCTGTGGCTGCCTCAGGTCGTTTCGTTCACCAGGCCCGCGCTGGCCCCCAACATGATGGCGCAGACCGAGTGGACCCTGGAAGCGCTCGACGGGCTCAACCTCCCGATGGGCGTCCGGCTCCAGGAAGCCCTGGCCCTGCCTGCACTTGTCGTCGCCCTCGGCTTGTCCAAGGCTGAGGAAGCTGCGGCCGAGCGGACGACGGGCATGACGCAGAGTCGTTGGTCCGAAACCCAGCGAACCCATCGTCGAGAGCTCCTTGCCAGTGGACGGTTTCCCCTCCTGGCCACGCTGTCGGACGACCAGCCGCCCGACCTTGACGTCTTGTTCGAGTACGGATTGGCACGCCATCTCGACGGATTCGCGGTCATGATCGGCGATCAGCCGAAGACCTCGGTCGCGCCTGCGTAGTTCCTCGTCGCTCGCGACGACCTCGACGTTGTCCTCGTGGCGACGCCCACCTTCCTGCATGCGCCGATTTCGGTCGCGGCTCTCGAGGGTGGCCGGCACGTTCTCTGCGAGAAGCCGCTCGCTCTCTCGGGCGACGAGGCCCAAACGATGATGGAGACGGCCATCGAAGCCGGCCGAGTTTTGAAGGTGTGTTTTCGTCCTGGGGCTGCTGGCGGACCGCTACCCGAAGCGCCGGATTCTGCTGATCAGCTATGGCGGGGGGATCCCTTTGGCAGTGCTGCTCGCCGGCCTGACCCTCACACAGCTGGTGCAGGCCTGGCAGGTGATGCTGATCGCCGTCGGCTTCGGCGTCATCGACGCCTCAGTGACCCGGCCCGGCAGTCCTTCAGCATTGAGTTGGTCGGCCCGTCCGAGCTCCGGAGCGCGGTCAGCATCAGTTCCTCGATGCTGCATCTCTGCGGGATGGTCGGTCCGGCCATGGGGGGGAGTGTTGATCAGCACGGCCGGGACGGGCTGGTCGTTTCTCGTGGCCGCGGGTTGTTTTGCGGTGCCGCTCGTCGTCCTGATCCTGATCCGCACCAGTGAGTTGCACCTGCTCCCGCGAGCGCCGATTGAGCGTGGGGGACTCGTGGCCGGCCTGCGTGGCGCCATCAGCCGGCCGGACGTACTCTGGCCGACCCTCCTGATCGGTCTGTTCGGGATGTTCACCAGCAGCCTGACGGTGACATTGGCGGTCTATGCGCACTCGGTGTTTCATTCCGGCCCCGGCGGATACGGCTTGCTGACCACGATCGTCGCCGTCGGATCGCTGTCCGGCGCGCTGATAGCGGGGCGCCTGCGACGCACGCGGCTGCGCACCCTGATGGCCGTCGCGCTGGTGCTCGCCGCGTTGTACGTGGTCGGGGCGGCGACGCCGTCCGAGTTCGCCTTCTGGGTGATCTTGTTCTGTATCGGCGCGGGCACCCTGCTGCTGTCGACCTCGGCCAACTCCACCGTTCAGTTGGCCGCGCCGGACGGTATCCGCGGGCGGGTCGTCAGTGTCTTCTTCCTCGTCTACTTCGGGTCGGCCACCGTCGGGGGACCGTTGCTGGGGAGTGTCGTCCAGCAGTTCGGCCCCTCGGGGGGCATGGTGATCGCCGGAGCCCTGCCCGGCATCGGCACCTTGCTGATCATGGCGATCATGCTCGTCCATCGCCTATGTCGCCATAGGGACCGAGGAGTCGCTTCGGACCTCCCGTTGCGACGACCTGATGTTACTGGGGACTGAGGATTCGGGCCGCGGCTCCCGTGATGTGGTCCCGCATCCGGGCTGCGGCGGCCTCGGCGTCCCCCTGCGCGAGCGCTTGCATGATCAAGTTGTGTTCGGGTGCTGCGTGATGCGAACCGGTTCGGCCCATCTTGGAGAACATGCGGAACCTCTGAATCTGGCCGGCCAGGGCCGAATAAGCCAACTCGAGGAAGGGGTTCCCGGCCTGAGCGGCGATGAGCCCATGGAAACGATCGTCGGACCGCCAGTAGGCCTGGAACCCCTCGGTGTCCCGATCGGCGACACCGACCGATGCGTCGAACTCCTGATGGGTCTCCTCGATCGCGGCGAGGAACTCGGGCGTGGCCAGGGTCGCGGCTCCCGCGGCCAGCGCGGGTTCGATCGCGAGCCGGGCGTCGCGAAGCTGCCGGACTTCGGTCAGGCTCATGACCGAGGCGACCCGGTATCCCCGGAGCGCTTCTCGGCGGACCAGTCCGGTGTGCTCGAGCCGGGCCAATGCCTCGCGAAGGGGAGTCTGGCTCACGGCCAGTTCTCGGGAGAGGGCACCGATGTTCAACGGCTCGCCGGGGCCCCGAACGCCGTCCATGAGCTGGCCGAGCAGCACTCGGTACATCTGGTCGGCCAGCGGCTGCCGTACGGCTTCACCCTCGGTCACGTCCCTCAGCATGTCGTCCCACCTCGGTTTCCCGCCACTCAGGCGTCCGCTATAGTATAGCCAATACTATTTGATCGAGCTGGGAGACTTCCGTGTCGGCGTTCAGCACCCATCGACCGAAGCAAGTCCATGCCGAGGAGGGTCGGATCGAGCCAGCGTTCGGGCGGAGCCTGGATGCATCATGACCGAGTACATCGCTACCCCGCTCGTCAACGGCTTTCCGGCCCAATCGTCATCCCACGGGGCATTCGGCTGGAGCAGTCTTTGGCTGCTCTCGAATCGCTCGCGGAGGGTGCTCATCGACACCGGGCCACCGCAATACATTCCGCTCATTCGTACGCGGTTGGCCGCAATGGACCTCACCCCGTTCGACATTACCGACGTTCTGCTCACACATCTTCATTGGGACCACATCGCAAACTTCACGATGTTCCCGAACGCGCAGCTCTGGGTGGGGGACCGAGAACTCGACTGGGCAGCGCGACAGCCTGCTGGGTCGGTCCATCTTTCTGATCTCCACGTCCAGGAGATCCTGCGGCGGAGCTGCGATGTCGGTCGAATTCGTGCTGATCATGATGTGCTGCCGGGAATTCACGTGATCGACACCGCGGGTCATACGCCTGGCCATCTGGCCTTTCTTACCCAGACGGCCGAGGGAGCTTTCACTTTTGCCGGCGACGCGGTCAAGAATCTTCGGGAATTGGTGACCGGAGTCGCCGACTCGACCATGGATCCGCGGGCCAGTCGTCGATCGATCGACCGACTACGCTCCCTGCTCCGCGGCGAGGGGGATCTCCTTGTCCCTGGGCACGATGCGGGGCTCGCCTTCGACGGTCAGCAGGTCACCCGCATCGACTCGGCCCAAGCTCGCGTCACCTACATCCTCGACCAGGGGTCCAGCGATCAGGAGAGGACGATACCGTGACCAAGATCCTTTACACCGGTGGTGCGGGGCGGATGGGTCGTGTCATCCGCGAACGACTTGAAGGTCGCTACGACGAGGTGGTCCTTTATTCGCGCCGGCCACACGATTCAGACCTCCTCACTGGTGAGTCCGGTGTTGTCGGCGGGCTCGACGATCTTGAGGCCCTGACCCAGGCGGCGAAGGGTGTGGATGTCATCATCCATTTGGCCGCCGCTACCGACGAGGCAGGCTATTCCGATATCGAGCGGGATAACATGCACGGCACGTACAACGTCTATGAGGCGGCTCGGACGGCAGGCGTCCGGCGGGTCGTTTACGCGAGCTCAAATCATGCCGTCGGGTTTTACCCTGCGGGCCAAGTTCTCGACGAGCAAGTGCTGCCGAGACCCGATACCTATTACGGTTTGTCCAAGGTATTCGGCGAGGCGTTGGCTCGGCTCTACCATGACAAATGGGGAATCGAATCCGTATGTCTCCGGATCGGCACTTTCCGGCCCGAGCCCGAAGACGTTCGGCAGCTCGCACTCTGGCTGAGCTGGCGGGACGGAGCGGAACTCGTCCGGTGTGCCATCGAGGCCACCGGCGTCGGATACGAGATCGTCTACGGCTGTTCGGCCAACTCGGAACGATGGTGGAACGCCGACCACGGATGGCGTGCCATCGGGTTCGTGCCCCAGGACGATGCGGCCGACCATGCCGCGGCCGTTGATCGGTCGGTCCGTCCACCGGAATTCCAAGGTGGCGCCTGGGTTGCCGAGGACTACCGGGGAGGTCTTTGGTGAGCACCGGGCCGAACTCGCAGACCGTTCTGATCACCACGGCATACCTCCGCCCTGGAGATGAGATATCGCGAAACCTCGAACGCATCGGCTGCGCGGTTGAACATGCGCCGGACCTCGACCTGCTCGAACCGGGGGAACGTGATCGGCTGATCGCTCGCGCGGACGCCATCATCGCCGGGACCCGGCCGCTGACGGCCGAGCACCTCGCTCAAGCCCGTCGATTGCGGGTCATCGTACGTACCGGTGTCGGTTTTGACAGCGTCGACATCGCCGCTGCCACAAGACTTGGTATCCCCGTATGCGTGACGCCGGGTGTCAATCGCAGGGCTGTCGCCGAGCACGTCTTCGCCCTCGCGCTCGCGCATTCCCGCAACATCGTTGGGAGCGCGGCGCAACTGTCAGTGGGGGAGTGGCACCAGCCGACCGGGCGGGAGCTCGCCGGCCGAACCCTCGGCATCGTCGGTCTCGGCTCGATCGGACGGGAGGTGGCCCGGATCGCCACGGCGTTCGATCTGAACGTGATCGCCCACGACCCGCACCTTGATCACGAGTACGCCCGAAGCCGTGGGATCGAGTCGGCATGCCTGTCCGACCTGCTCCGACGCGCCGACATCGTCACGCTCCATCTCTACCTGAACGATGAAACGCGAAATCTGATCAACGCGCAGGCACTCGCCACGATGAGGTCTCACGCGTTGATCATCAATACCGCGCGGGGTGGTCTGGTCGATGAGGCAGCCCTTGCGGCAGCCGTGAGGTCGGGCACGATCGGCGGGGCAGCGGTCGACGTCTTTGCCGAGGAGCCGCCGCCACCGACGAGCCCGCTCCGCGGTGTCGACGGCATCCTCATGACCAGTCACATCGCGGGCGCAACTCTCGAAGCCCGCGCCACCGCGAGCGCGATGGCTGCCGAGACCGTGATCGCGGCCCTGGGCGGTTCGGTTCCGCCCAACCTCGTCAATCCCGACTACGCCCGCCGAGCCGCATCATGATCATCAAGACTTCGGACGGCACGCTGCGCCTCGCGGCGAACCTCAAGTTCATGTTCACGGAAGTGCCGATGCTCGATAGGTTCTCGGCCGCAGCGTCAGCCGGGTTCGCCGCGGTCGAGCTCCCACAGCCCTATGCCTTCGATCCGTTACGACTGCGTCAGCGTCTCGACGCGGTCGGGCTCCGGACGGTGTTGATCAACACACCGGCCGGCCCGGCGGGCTCGGGGACGGTGATGGGCGCGGCGTTCGATCCCGAGGCCAGGAAGGAATTCCGCGACGGCATCGACAGGGGGCTCGAGTACGCGACCGAGCTTGGCTCTCCGAACCTTCACGTCATGGCTGGACTCCGGCCGGCGGGGTGCGACCCCGATGGCGCCTTCGCCTGTTACGTCGCGAACATCGCCTGGGCCGCCGACCGCGCTCGGGGCCGCGACATCCGACTGGTCCTGGAAGCGATCAACAAGCGCGACCAGCCCGCGTACGGTTTGGCCTCGGCAGAGGTGGCGGCCCACGTCGCGGAGGCGGTTGGCGCCGACGTCGTCGGAGTGCTCTTCGATGTCTACCACGCCCAGGTCGACCGGGGTGATCTGCTCACGCGCTACGACTCCCTGCACCACCTCATCCGGCACATCCAGATCGCCGACAATCCCGGACGGGCAGAACCCGGAACAGGCGAGATCGGCTACCCGGCGGTGCTGCGGCAGATCGCCCGCTCGGGCTACGAAGGCTGGATCGGGTGTGAGTACCGACCGTCGATCGACACGGCCACCAGCCTTCGCTGGATCACCAAGATCATCGAGGAGCGATCATGACCGGCGGACCGCGGGTCGCGCTGATCAGCGCGACCACGGCAGCGATGCGGCCCGCGGAGGAGGCCTTGATCACGGAGATCCCGGAGGTCGAACCGTGGCACCTGCTCGACGACCGGCTGCTGACCGACGCCGAGGCCAACGGCGGCGTCGGCGACGAGCTCCGGGCCCGGATGGAGCGGCTGATCCGGTACGCCATCTCGGGTGGGGCGGCTGCGGTACTCCTGACCTGTTCGCAGTTCGGAGCAGCGACCGCGGCGTTCCACCCAAGATCAGCAAGCAACGGCGTTCCCGTCCTGGGCTCCGACGAGTCGGCGTTTGCCGAAGTCGTCGCGCTGGCGCCGCGGCGGCTGCTCGTCCTGGCCTCCCTGGCGTCTGCCGCCGAGGACACGACCTGCCGGATCAGCCAGGCGATGGCCGGCGCCGGCCTCATCTGCGAGGTTGACGCTCGCATCGGGGAAATCCAGGCGGAAGGCGATCTCCTCGGAGCGGACCCGAACCTGGGTGACTCGGCCGGATCCTACGACGCGATCCTGCTCGCCCAGTATTCGCTCGCTCCCGCGGCGTCCGGTCTGAGAACCCTCGGCATCCCGGTGTTCTCCGGTCCGGCCGCCGCAGCGGCAGTCCTCCGGCAACGGCTCGGGGGGCGGTCGCGATGATCGGGATCATTGCCGACGATGCGACGGGAGCCTCCGATGTCGCTGCCGCGTTGACACGCCGCGGCGTCCGTACCGCCCTCGCCTTCGACGCCGACGTTGACCCCTCCGAGGTCTCCGGTGCAGGCGCCGTCGTGGTCGGGCTGAAGACGCGTACCGCCGAGCGCCAACACGCGGTGGCGCTCTCGCTGCGTGCCCTGAAGTCCTTGCAGGAATGTGGCGCGACCCGGTTCTACGTCAAGTACTGCTCAACCTTCGACTCGACCGCTGACGGCAACATCGGACCGATCACTGACGCCGTCGCCGATGCACTCGGGGCGGCAGTGGTGGTCACGACCCCGAGCGCGCCTCGCCATCGGCGGTCCGTCTACCAAGGTCATCTCTTTGTCGGAGATTCCCTGATCAATGAGACGCACATGGCCCAGCACCCGCTCACCCCCATGACCGACTCGTCCGTGCCTCGTCTCCTGCAGGCACAGACTCCACATCGAGTCGCGCTGCTAGGCCACCGGATCATCAGCCAGGGCGAACCCGCCATCAGAGCCGCGATCGCGGACGCGCAGCGCGACGGGGTGCGCCATCTCGTGGCGGATGCCATCCATGACGACGATCTCTCCATTCTCGCTGCGGCGGTCGGTGACGCCCCGCTCACCGCCGGGTCAGCCGGGCTGGTCGAGCACTTGCTGCAGAGCGCGCCAGGGACGCCGACCAGGTCGCCGTCGATCGGCACCCGTACGGTGATCATCGCGGGCAGTTGTTCACGCAGAACCTGCGAACAGATCGATCACTACGTCGCGGCCGGTGGGGCCCATTACCGCGTCGCCGCCATGGTTGACTCGGATGAAGATCAACTCGTCGCCGATGGACTCGGATGGTTCGACGCGCACCCGGCCGGGCCCGTCCTCTTCTACTCGTCGCAAGCCGCGACCGAGCGGGTGAAGGCCGACTCCGGCCTGAGCGACCGGTACGAGCGCATTGCGGGGCGGCTGGCCGGTGGGGTCCGCGAGCGCGGTGTGCGGCGCATCATTGTGGCCGGCGGCGAGACCTCGGGCGCCGTGATCAACGCGCTCGGAGTGCGAGTCACCCTGGTCGAGTCGGAAGCCGCGCCCGGAGTTCCGTGGCTGTACGACGGTCGGTCCGGCACCAGGCTCCTCCTGAAGTCCGGCAACTTCGGCCCGCCCGACCTGTTCACCAGGGAAGGCGGACTGGCATGATCACGGAGGCTGCGCTACGTCGTCTGCTGATCGACACCGGCGCTACCATCCACCGCCGAGGCCTCACCCACGGCCGGACCGGCAATCTCTCCGTCCGCACGGCTACCGGATGCCTGGTCACTCCCACCGGCCGGTCTCTGGGAGATCTCCAGGCCGACGAGTTGAGCCTTCTGGACCTGGACGGACGCCATCGCGCCGGACCCTCGCCGACCAAGGAGGCCTTCCTCCATCTGGCGATCCTGCGATCCCGTCCCGACGTTGGTGCCGTCGTCCATACTCACTCGACCGCCGCGACCGCCGTTTCCTGCCTCCATGATCTGGACCCGGTGGCCGCGATTCCTCCACTGACAGCGTATTTCGCGATGCGCGTCGGCGCCGTCGCGCTGCTGCCGTACGCGAGGCCCGGCGACCCCGCACTCGAATCCGTCATCACCGAGGTCGCCGGTACACATTCCGCACTGCTGCTGCGCAATCACGGCCCTGTCGTTGCCGGACCCGACCTGCCGACGGCCCTCGACGCGCTCGAGGAGCTCGAACACGCCGCCGAGATCTTCCTTCGACTGGCTCCGTTCCAGGACCGCATCGGACTGGCGGGGATCCCCGCCTCGAACCAGGAGACGATGGCATGACTCACCTTCGGATCAGAGTCCTCAGCGGCCTCGCACTGCGCAGCCCTCTCGTCGAATGCATCTATCCCGCGTTCGAAGCCGAACACGACGTGACTATCGAGGCCGTCTTCGATCCCACGACCGTGCTCCTCGAACGGCTGCGCGCCGGTGAGCCGGCAGATGTCGTCATCGCCACCGACTCCGGCAATGCGAAACTGGTCGAAGAGGGAATTCTCGACGGCACATCGACAACAGCACTCGCCACCTCGAGCATCGGCTACGCGGTATCCGGACCGCACCCCGGACCGCCGATCAAAGAGACTGCGGCGTTCCTCGAATTCGTGGCCGGGGCGCGCTCCATCGCCTACACCCGAACGGGTGCCAGCGGGATCCATTTCATGTCGATTCTCGAGAACTACGGTTTGACCGATGACATCAACGCCCGAGCCACGATTCTCGATGGCGGGTTCACGGCGGAGGCGCTACTCGATGGACGAGCTGATGTCGCCATACAGCAACTGAGCGAACTGGCCGCCGTACCAGGCGTGTCTATCGTCGGTCCCATTCCCGACGAGCTGCAGCAGAACGCCAGATTCACGGCCGCGGCGTCGGTACGGACTCATCCGTTGTCACCTGAACTCCTGCGCGCACTATCCGGCAGGGCAGCTCGCATTGCGTACCAGTCCGCCGGATTGCAGCTCCCCATCGACACCGAATCATCGTGAAGGACCGATCAGCTGTGCCATTCACCCCAGACAGGGCAGTCCCGTACGTGCCGGTATCTGCCGACCTAGACACGCCGAACAGCAAGGACCGGAGGTGCGTCGATGGAGATGCAATGGATCACAACCTTCCTGACGATTGTGGACCGGAAGGGATTCGGGCGCGCGGCCCAGCAACTCGGCTATTCCCAGCCGACGGTCAGTAACCACGTCGCCGCACTCGAGCGCGAACTCGGCGCCTCGGTCCTGCACCGCAACTGCCGGCCGGTGGAACTCACCCAGGCGGGAGCCGTATTTCTCCCACACGCGCGAGCTCTCGCCCGAGAGATCGAGGCGGCCCGCGGAAGCGTCTCAGACGTACTCGGTATCCGTCGGGGAACTGTGACACTCGGTGCCTACCCCAGCGCGATGGCCGCCTACGTGCCCGGGCTGCTCAGCGGATTTCGTGCCTGGTACCCCGACATCACCGTCCGCCTGATCGAACTGCAGGTCAGTGATCTTTCGAAGGCCGCGTTGTCGGGCCACATCGACCTGGTCATCCTCCCCCAACCCCAAGCCCAGGAATCGTTCAGCGGGCTTCCACTGTGGCAGGAACGGTACAAGGTCGTCTTCCGGTCCGACCACCCTCTCGCCGAGCACAACGGGCCGATCCCGCTCCAGACGTTGACGGACTTCGATCTGATCATGCCGGGATGCGGCGAACTGGCCAGCCCGAACCACCCCCTCTGGCACGAGCTCGGAACCCGTCCACCGTTTGCCTTCGAAGTCATCCAGCCGCAATCACTCCTCGAACTCGTCCGGCATGGATTGGGCGTCGGGGTGACGAACGAATTGTCACTCGGTGTGGCCGCGGCCTCCGGCCTCGAGACCCGACACATCGATGCGGACTCCGCCGTGCGGGACGTGTGGGTGTGGTGGACCAGTGGTCAAACTCCTTCACCGGCCGGGCAGGAACTGCTGGCCTGCATGCGCGACGGTGCGCGGCCGGTCGGAACGAGACGTCTGAGATGAGATTCATGTCACGCACACCCCCTTCCGGCCCGATAAGAATCGGTGATGGCGATGATCACGATCATGGCCTCGACATCATCAGTTTGCTGCATCAAGCTGATCCGAACCGCACCCGAACCGACGAGCTGGATACCATTTCATGAGAATTTCCATTGTGGAATCAGAAGCCCTGAATCTGAAGGCCGGAAAGTTTGGCACGACCTTCAACGGACAGACCTATCAGGTCGAGGCGATCGCCAGTCTCGGCAACTGGCAATTCACGACATATGTCGACCAGAAGGGGCGCGTGTGCGTGGCGCGCCGGAAATGGTCTGACGCGAGCTGGCAACGGATCGCGTTCGACGACTACACGATCAATCACGATGACGTGCACAACGTCCCGGTGCTCGGCATCTGTCCGACCGACGGCACCATCCATCTTGCCTTCGACCACCACAACAGCCCGCTGCACTATCGGGTATCCCAACCAGGTGCGGCCACGGCGCCCGAGGCCGTCGACTGGTCCCCGGGACTGTTCGGCCCCATCACGTCCGAACTGAGCGACGGCGTCGAGCTTGATCGGCTCACGTACCCCATCTTCGTCAGCACACCCGACGGCGTCCTTCAGCTGTACTACCGGATCGGCAAGAGCGGCAATGGCGACAATTACCTCGCCGAGTACCGTCCGCACGAAGGCTGGCGGGTACTCGGGGAGTTTGTCACCGGCCGCGGGGTTTTTGTGGACAGCGACTCGCGGAGTGCTTACCACAATGGATTCGACTATGACGCGGCGGGACGGCTGCACACGACCTGGGTGTGGCGGGAGAGCCCGAACCTACTCAGCAACCACGATCTGCAGTACGCCTACAGCGACGACTGCGGACACACCTGGCGCAGCAACGACGGCAGCCAAGTCGGGGTCTCGGGCCAACAACCCATGGATCTTCGATCGCAGGGCATCACCGTTCGTCCGATCGCCTACGGCTGGGGATTGATGAATCAGGTCACCCAAACCGTCGACGGTAGCGGTCGCGTGCACGTGGTGCTGTGGCAGCAGCCACCATCCGCGCCGACCGCGTCGGCCGACTTGAACACATGGCGCTACGTCCACTACTGGCGTGAACCCACCGGGGCCTGGCACCAGCAGGTACTTCCCTGCTACGGACGAAAGCCGTCCGTGGTGGCCCACGGCGACAACCTGATCCTGGTTTCCACCAAACCGGAGAATCTCGACTACCACGGCAAGGATCCAGGCGGTCCGCTGCAGATTCTCACCGCCTCCGCAGCCGACAACTGGGGCACGTGGCGAGAGCTCCACCGGACGGGCGATACCTACGTCGGGGAACCTCGCGTCGACGAGTCCCGCTGGCGCGAGTCCGCGGTGCTCTCGGTGTACGTCCAGCGGGCCCCTGCCGAACCCGGGGTGCCCAGCGCCCTTCAGGTGCTCGATCTCGACATCGGCAGGTAGACGGTGCCAGAGTCTCCAGCAGGTCCTGAACTGCGGAAACGTTCGCTCGCGGCGCGCTTGCGACGTGACTATCCGGTGCTGCTGCTGGCAATACCGGGCATGCTGATCATCCTGGCGTTCCAGTACTACCCGCTCTGGGGCAACGTGATCGCGTTCCAGGACTACCAGCCCTATCTCGGGGTCGGTCAGAGTCTCTGGGTCGGCTTGGAGAACTTCAAGATCATCACCAGTGGCGACCCGGCGTTCCTGAACGCGGTCCAGAACACGCTGATCCTGACCGCGATCCAGACCGTGATCGTGTTCCCGGCCCCGATCGTGGTGGCCCTGGTGCTGCACAGCCTGTTGTCGAACAAGCTTCGGCAGTTGGTCCAGACAATCATCTACATCCCGCATTTCATGTCCTGGGTGATTGTGGTCGCCGTGTTCCAGCAGGTGCTGGGCGGGACCGGCATGATCAACAACTGGTTGCGGATGAACGGCTTCGAGGTGATCAACATCATCGGCAACGTCGACGCGTTCCGTGCCTTGTTGACTTCGCAGGTGATGTGGAAGGACACCGGGTGGGCGACCATCTTGTTTCTGGCGGTGCTGTCCCAAATCGACAAGTCTCTGTACGAGGCGTCGGCAGTGGACGGGGCCGGGCGGTGGCGGCAGACCTGGCACGTCACGCTGCCCGGGATGAAGCCGATCATCATCCTGCTGTTGATCTTGAAGCTGGGCGACTCGCTGACGGTCGGCTTCGAGCAAATCATCCTGCAACAGTCGGCGGTCGGGGTGGATGCGAGTGACGTGCTCGATACGTACGTCTACAACAATGGGATCATCGGCGGGAACTGGGGCGTCTCGGCCGCGGTCGGCCTGGTGAAGAGCGTCGTTGCGCTGGCCCTGGTGCTGGCGGCCAACCAGGTGGCGCATCGCCTCGGTGAGGAAGGGGTGTACAAGGGATGAGTCAGGTCAGAACTGCCTCCGCCAGACCGATACCGACCCGGAAGCGAGGCAAGCCACTGGCCGGCGGGATGGTGAGGCCGGGGGCGACCGAGCGGATCGTCAAGGCCATCTTCTTGATCATCATCTGTGGTCTGGTCGTGTTCCCGTTCATCGGGGTGATCTCGACCAGCCTGGCCAAGCCGGAGGAGGTGATCAGGGCCGGCGGCTTCGTCCTGTTCCCGACCCAGGGGATCGACCTGTCGGCGTACCGGTCGATCTTCGCCGGTGGCACGGTGACCCAGGCGCTGCTGGTGAGCAGCTTTGTCACCGTCGTCGGTACCGGGATCGCGCTGCTGCTCACCTGCACCCTCGGCTGGGCGCTGAGCCGGCGCGGCACGATCGGCAACAAGGCCCTGTTGTTGCTGGTGCTGGTCAGCCTGCTGTTCAATCCGGGCCTGATCCCGATGTACCTCACCGTCCAGCAGTTCGGGCTCCTGAACAGCCTATGGTCGGTGATCGTTCCGACCTGCGTCAGCGCGTTCAACGTGATCGTCGTTCGGGCGTTCTTCGTCGGTCTGCCGGGGGAGATCGTCGACTCGGCGCGGATCGACGGCGCGACGGAGTGGAAACTGTTCTGGCACATCGGGCTGCCGCTGTCCAAGGCCGTGGTGGCGGTGATCGGCCTCTTCTACGGGGTCGGTTACTGGAACAGCTTCTTCAACGCCCTGCTGTACATCGACGACAGCAGTCTGTGGCCGCTGCAGTTGGTGCTGCGGACCTATGTCGTGAACGGGGTCGAGATCGGCGGTCAGGATCTCGGTGTCGGTTCCGAGGCCCTGCCGCCGCAGACCTCGATCCAGATGGCCATTCTGATGATTTCGATCATTCCGATCCTGTGCGTGTACCCATTCATCCAGCGCCACTTCGCCAAAGGCGTGCTCACTGGAGCCGTCAAAGGCTGACAGAAAGGAAGGAACCGTGAACGACAGAGATTCGCGTTCGCTGACCCGTCGTACTCTCATGTTGGGGGGTGCCGCATTCGGTCTGGCCAGCGCGGTCACGGGCTGCTCCAACGAGGGCCGTGGTGGTTCGAGTGGAGATAACGACGAAGCAGCCCGCTCAAAGGTGCGTCCCGCCTACCTCCGCTACACCGGAGTCTCGCCCGACCTGGCGGGAGAAGAGTTCGGGATTCCGGACGCCTTCAAGCGGTATCCGGCCGAACCGGTGGACGTGATCAACGACCCGCCAGGGGATGGCAAGCCGATCAGTGTGACGACCTACACCAACGCGCCCATTCCGCCCAAGCTGGAGCAGAATGCCTTCTGGCAGGAGCTGAACAAGCAGGTCGGATCCCCGATCACGATCAGCCTCACCCCGTCATCGGAATACATGCAGAAGTTCGCCACGGCGGTCGCCGGCAACAAGCTCGGCGACATCTTCACGGTAGGCAACATCCCGCAGATCCCCCAGCTCCTGGAGGCTCGGGCCGTGGACCTTACGCCGCACCTCTCCGGGGATAACGTGAAGAAGTACCCGTTCCTGGCGAATCTTCCCGCGGCCGGCTGGAACGCATCGATCTTCAACGGCAAGATCTATGGCATCCCCATCCCGCGTGGCGCGATCAGCTCGAAGGTTCTCTACAGTCGCGAGGACATCCTCGAAGCCGAAGGCCTGAAAGCTGAGGTCAAGAGCGCTGACGACTTCCTCGAACTGTGTAAGGCGCTCACCGACAGTCGCCGGAATCGCTTCGCACTGGGCAAGGCTCCGACGGAATACGTGTGGAACATGTTCGACATTCCGAACCGATGGAGCGAGGATGGCGGATCGCTGACCAGCTATCTCGTGCACGAGGGTCACGAACAGGCATTCGAACTCCTCAATCGGCTCTGGAAATCCGGCTATATCCATCCAGACGCGTTTGCCGGCCAGAACTTCGACGTGAAGGCTCGCTTCGGCAATGGTTCAAGTCCGCTGGCGCTTGACACCTTCACGGCGTGGGCGACGTACCTTCAGGTTGCCGTCGACAAGGAGGCGAGGATCGCCATCACTTCTCCGCCGAAGCACGACGGTTCGGGTCCGGGCAGGATCTGGCTGGGTGCCCCCACGATTGCGAACACGGCGATCAGCAAGAGCGCCGAAGGGCGCGTCGAGAGCCTGCTCGGATACTTGAACTTCCTGGCCGCGCCGTTCGGCACCCAGGAGTATCTGTTCCGCAAGTTCGGGATCGAAGGCGTCGATTACGACCTCGTCGACGGAAATCCGATTCTCAATGACAAGGGAAAGAGCGAGACCAAGTTGGGTCAGGAATACCTGGCGGACTCACCCTGGGCCATCTTCCTACCGAAGGAGGGAAGCAGCGAGGCCGCCTTCAACGCGATGAAGGAGGTCTGCCCTACGGCCATCCCAGACCCGGTCGCAGGTCTGTATTCGGAAACCAATGTGCGCAAGGGGCCGCAGATCGGCGAGGCCATCGACAACGTCATCGACGACATCATCCAAGGCCGCAAGCCGATCTCCGCCTGGGCCCCCGCGGTCAAGAAGTGGCGGTCCGACGGCGGCGACCAGATTGCCGAGGAACTCGCAAAGGCACTTGCCGACTCACACTGACTCCTACGGGCGGCGCCGAGTCAATCGCAGTTCGTCTACCGGTCTTCCAGGGCGGCATCGGTGGAGGAGTGGATGTGGTGCACCGCTGAGGATTTCCGTGGCAAGGATCCGGCCCAGCAGCGGCGCGCCAAGGTGATTCGCTGTGGGCGATGAATTCGAAGTATCCCGGCAGGCCCGGGATCGCGCCGACTGACGGCAGACCGTCGCGAGGGGTCGGCCTCGGACCTGTGGTGATCCGCCGGAGGGTGATTCCTCCCGCGTCGGGGAACGCGGCGCGGGCCCGGGCGAGGAGGATTTCGGCGGCCTGTTCTGCACTGTCGGGATCGTTGGTGGCCCTGGTGTCGAGGTCGTGGCTGTGCAGGATCGCTCGGGGTACCCCGTCGGGTCGGATGCCCAGGGTTGGCATTCGGACGACGGTCGAGACCACGTCGTGGTCGCTGTCGACTCCGGCGACCAAGCCTGTTGGGCCGTGGGATCACCGGCTCGGACCGCTGGTTGGTTCGAGATCCGCCGCGCCGGCTCCGGTGGCATTGACGAGAACGTCGGTGTCGATCAGCCTCCGTCGTCGAACTCGACCTCCGCGTCGGTGGCGGTGAAGTGCTGCCCGGTGAAGGTCTGGCTCAGGGATCGTGTTCGACGTTCTGCCTGGTCGCCGGCAGGGCCCAGGTCAATCGGGTCGATGATCACCGGATACGTTGAGGGTGGTCAGGCGGGTGCCGTCCCGACGAGCCGTCAGCCGGAGCCGATGTCGTCCGGCGGGCGCCGACTCGGTCGCTCGCCAGCTGTTGCCGTCCGGTTCCAGCGGGAGGCCGTCGAGGCTCAGCTCTGGCCGGTCGTCGTCGGCGAGGTCGACGGTCACGGCGACTCTGATCGGTTCCGCCAGGTTCACCTCGTACTCGACCCAGTCGCCGGCGTCGAGCAGGACGGTCAGTTCGGGCGCGACCTTTCCCCTCCGGTACGAGAAGTCCGGCTCGCCCGCCGCGGACCGGACGGTGATCGAATCGTCCGAGCGGAATGACGGCAGCGGCACCGGAGCCGCGGTGCTCGCCCCGTTCCGGAAGTGGAATCCGGTCGCCGGCAGCCGCAGCGGTACCCGGCGCAGCACTGCGTTGATCACCTCGGTGCGCTGATCGCAACGCTCGTAGCGCATGCGGTCCAGCAGCTTGGTCAGCGTCGCCCAGGCGGTGTCCGGGTCGGGCTGCGGAGCCTTGCCGGCGGCCCAACCGGTGATCGCCGCCCAGCCGTCCGGCGGCACCACCGAGCACGGCGACGTCTCGGTGTCCAGCTTTTTCCACGGCCAGAAGTTCCAGCCGATTCCATGGTCTGCGGCCAGCTGAAAGGTGGTCTGCAGCCACTCGAGGGTGTTCTCGCCGGACTCGCCGAGGTAGAGCGGCAGGCCCAGCCGCTCCCGTGCGGCAAGGAAGTCGGCGATGCTGGGCCGGTCCGGCGGCGACCAGTACTTGTGGAACGCGATCATGGAGTTGGGGTCCCAGACCTCGGTGAACGAGTTCACGTTGGTGGCCCAGTTGCTGCCCTCGTAGATGATCAGGTGGTTCCGGTCGACGGTCCGGATGGCCGCGGTCAGGTCGCGGTAGAGCGCGACCAGCTCGTCGGCGAATTGGTGCTGGTAGTCGCCCGGCAGAGGCTCGTTGAGCAGGTCGTAGCCGGCGATCACCGGCTCGTCGGCGTACTGCTCGGCGATCATGGTCCAGAGCCGTACCGTGAGGTCGCGGTACCGCGGCTCGGTGAACAGTTCCGGCCGGCCGTTCGGCGAGTCGTCGATCTCGGTGCCGGTCTGCCCGCCCGGCGCTCCGTGCAGGTCGAGCACGATCCAGAGCTGGTGCCGGCGGCACCACTCGACCAGACGGTCGATCAACGCCCAACCGGACTCGAGTCGCGTCCCATGATCATCGACGAGGATCCGGGAGTTGATCGGCAGGCGGACATGATCGAACCCGGCGGTGGCGATCGCGGCGAGGTCGGCCTCGGTCACGAAGACGTCCCGGAAGCCGGCCCAGAACTCTGCGGCCCGGTCGGGCCCGACCAGCGATTCGATCATGGCCTCGATGCCGCGGGCGGACTGCGGGCCACCCCAGAGCAGCCACATGTAGCCCTCCGCCAGCAGCCAGTTGCCGAGTCCGATTCCCTGCCAGGACAAGGCATCCCCGGTGCCGTCGACCAACCGGCCACGGTCCGCGTGGACGAAGCCCTGGAAGGTCATGCCAGCACCGCCGGCGGCGTGGCGTCGCCCTCGATGAGGCGTTCCAGCGGCAGCAGCGCGGCACCGAGCGCGACAGCGTCGACGCCCATCCCGGCCGGGGCCAGGGTGCACTGATCGCCGGGCCGCCGCAGGGCATGGGCGCGGACGGCGTCGGCCAGCTGCGGACCGCGCGCGGCGAACAGGGGCCCGCCGGTCGGCCCACCGATCACGATCCGTTCGGGGTTGATCAGGTTGACCAGGTTGGCCAGCCCGACCCCGAACAGTTCGACGGTCTCGTCGAGCACCCGGCTGGCACTCGCAGTGCCAGCCTCGGCGTCCTCGAACAGGTGCCGAACGGTGCTCCGCTGGGCCGAACGCCGGGTCGCCTTGCGCCAACGGGCGACCAGTCCGCCGCTGCCGACATAGGCTTCCAGACAGCCGCGGTCGCCGCACCGGCAGTCCGGCCCGCCGATCGAGATCTTGAGGTGGCCGAGCTCGCCGGCGCTGCCGGCGGTGCCACGAAGCAGCCGCCCGCCACTGATGATGCCGGCGCCGATGCCGCGGCCGATCAGGACCACGACGCAGTCGTCGACATCGCGGGCGGCCCCGAACCACTGCTCGGCCATGGTCAGAGTCTTGGCGCCGTTCTCGGCTTCCAGGGTGAGGTTGTCGATCGGGCAGAGGTCGGCCAGGTCGACCGGTTCCCAGCCGACACTCTGCGCGTAGAGCACCGGCCGGCCGTCGATCTGCTCGATCAGGCCGGGGGCGCCGAGGCCCATCCCGATCAGCCGGTCGACGATCTCCGGCCGGTCGTTCATGATCGACTGCACTGCCTCGGTCAACGCGGCGCCGACCTCGGCGGCGGTGGCGGTCGCGGTGGGCAGGTCGGTGCGGATCTGGGCGACCGCGGTCAACGAGAGATCGAACAGTTCGACGATCACCCCGGTCTCGCCGATGTCCGCACCGATCAGGTAGGCACCCTCCGGTCGGACCGAGAGCCGGGCGATGGGCCGTCCGCCGTTGGACGGCACGGAGCCGATCTCCTGGACCAGCCCGTCGCCGATCAGATCCGTGACGACGTTGGTGATCGTCGCCGTGGAGAGCCCACAGTCGGCGGCGATCGCTGCGCGGTGGGTCTCGCCGGACAACGCGATGCTGCGCAGCACTCGGGCCCGGTTCTGCCGGCGCAGGTCGCGCACGGTGGGGCCGCGGCCGGCCACGGATTTCATGATCAACTCGCCTCCTTGATCGTCGTCGAGGGTGTCGATCTGGATCGAATATGCCTTGAAAGAGTTCCCGGCGCAAGCGCGTACCGCTCTTGACACCTCGCAAATAGCGCGGCTTAAATTATGGCGTAACGAAAGTAGGTCACCGCTCATCGACGAGCCACTGGGAGTACAACCATGACGACCTTGCCCTCCGCCGCAGGACCGGTTCCGCCGCTGACCCGGCGTGCCTTCCTGCACGCCTCGATCGGTGCCGGTGTCGGTACCACGGCGCTGGCTGGGGTCGGCTGCACCCCCGGTGCGCAGCAGCCCGGCGCGCAGCAGTCGCTGCCGTCCGAGCTGCCCGCCGTCACGCTCAAGGTGAGTGACGCGGGCCCGTACCAGGCGCTGCCGGATGCCAAGACCCGCAAGGAGAAGCCGGACCAGGAGATTTACGCGTCGGTGCTGGAGGGCTGGCTGACCGAGAACCCCGCGGTCAAGCTCGAGGCGGTCAACGTCGACGTCTGGACCAAGGACGCGATGCTTACCGCGATCGCCGGCGGCACCGCGCCCGCGATCTACTACGCCAACGTGATCGGCGGCTGGAACACCGAGGGCATCAAGCAGGCCTTCGCCCAGCAGCTGGCCGCGGACACGACCGATCTGGTCGGCCGGTTCGACATGATCAACCGGATGACCCCGGCCGCCCGCGAGGTGTGGCAGCGCAGCTGGCAGCTTGATCAACAGTCGTTCGGGGCGCCGCTCACGTTCAGCGTCGGCGAGGTGGTGCATTATCGGCGTGATCTGGTCGCCGAGCTCGGCCTCGAGCAGCCGAAGATCGGCTGGACCTGGGCCGACCTGCGGGCGTTGGCCAGGGCCCTGAACGGGCCCAGTCGCAAGGGGATCATGCTGCGCACCGGCGTCATGAACACGTCGTTCACCGTCGGCGAAGGGGCCACCGAGCTCGGCGAGCTGCCCAACCCGGACGGACCCTGGCTGTGGCGGTACGACTACACCACCCGGGCCGACGACTTCGCCGCCGCGGTGGCCAATCTGCGAGGAATGATCTTCGAGGACCGAACGGCGCTGGCCGACATCGGCACCGGCGACGACCCGTGGGCGCCGCGGCAGAAGTTCAACCGAGGCGAGATCGCCCTGCAGATCAACTCGGTCGACATGCTGCTGCAGGGGCCGAACGCGGCCGACGGGCCGATGGCGCTGGCCAAGAAGCTGGGCAAGCCGCTGGACGAGGTGACCGGGATCGCGCCGCTGCCGGCCGGCCTGAACGGGCACGGCGGGCCCAGTTCCGGCGAGAACATCCTGCAGGCCGCCGCGTTCGACCCGGAGCTCTCCGACGACGGGCTGCTGGCCGCGTTCAGCCTGCACATGTACATGGTCACCGACGGCAACATCAAGCGCGGCGAAGCCCAGTACGCGAAGGCGAAGGATGCCTCGTCGGTCTGGCAGGGCGGCCGGGCCTATCCCGTGTTCACCGAGGTGGCCGAGGGCCTGCCGGGCTCACTCGCGGAGGGCTGGGGAACCAAGATCGGGGCCGAGATCGACGCCATCGCGGGACTGCCGCAGCGGCCGCAGCCGAGCTCGTACATTCCCGTGGAACAGAACGCTGGACCCGGCGACGCCGCGGTCAACGACGCCACCAGCAAGTGGTGGTACGAGCGGGCGGCGCCGGATGTGCTGGCTGACCTCACCCGGCTCGGCGACGTCCGCAACCAGCAGGCGGCGAGCTTCACCTCCAGTGTCGGCCGGGACGAGTTCGTCGCCGGGGCGAAGGCGTACTACGAAGCGCTGGGGACGCACTGGCGTGATCATGCGCCGGAGTTCCACAGCACCGTCTTCCAGCCCTGGCACGACCAGCACGTGAAACCGGTGCTCGGCTGATGAGCGCCGACACCGCGACCGACGAGACGACGCCGGCGACCGCCGATCCCGACAGCCC
The DNA here is from genome assembly GCF_042666975.1 of Microlunatus sp. GCM10028923. Classification (NCBI taxonomy): domain Bacteria; kingdom Bacillati; phylum Actinomycetota; class Actinomycetes; order Propionibacteriales; family Propionibacteriaceae; genus Microlunatus; species Microlunatus sp. GCM10028923. The sequence continues at coordinate 730,533 of NZ_JBHTFF010000001.1, forward strand.
GGAGCCCGCGACCGGAACGGCGAAGCGACCGAGGCGGCGGCGACAGCTCTGGCTGTTCCTCGGCCCGGCCGTACTGCTCAACCTGGTCTGGGGCTGGTATCCGCTGATCACCGCGTTCGGACTCAGCCTGACCGACGCCCGGCTGCGCGGCGACGTCGACTTCACCGGGCTGGAGAGCTACCTGCGGATGATCCGGGATCCCCTGGTGGTGCAGGCGTTCCAGGTGTCGATCGTGTTCGCCGTGCTGTCGGTGGTGCTCACCTTCGTGCTGCCGATCTTCGTCGCGATCCTGCTGATGGAGATGCCCCGCCGGCTGATGCGCTGGATGATGCTGCTCTGGTTCCTGCCGCTGAGCTCGGTCGGCACCGCGATCTTGTGGCGGTACGTCTACAACACCGACTACGGCCTGCTGCAGGGGATCGCGACCGGGCTCGGGCTCGGTCCGCAGCCCTTCCTCAACAGCAGTGATCAGGTGCTGTTCTGGCTGGTGCTGCCCGGTTTGATCTTGTACGGTCCCGGGCTGATCTACCTGGCCACGCTGCAGAGCGTGCCGGCCTCCTACTACGAGGCGGCCGAGATCGAGGGCGCCGGCTTCTGGCGCAAGATCTGGACCATCTCGCTGCCCCGGCTGCGGCCGGTGATCCTGATGATGTTGATGTTCGCGGTGATCGGCAACCTGCAGCAGTTCGAGTGGCCGAAGCTGATGACCGACGGCGGTCCGGGCGGCGCCAGCCGCACCGTGGTGATGTACGTCTACGACATCTTGGCCCAGCTCCGGTTCGCCGACGCGACCGCGCTGTCCGTGCTGCTGTTCGCGTTGATCATGATCATCGTGGCCGTGATGCGGTTCGCCGTCCCGGAGGATCCGGACGCGCCACCGCGGCGGTCGCTGCGCGAGGTGGTCACCCGAACCCGCCGCAAGGATGATCACGACCGGGAGGATGATCACTGATGCCGGCGTTGCTGCCCAAGGTCGGCACCAGGCAGCCGGGCCTTCGGCTGACCCGGGCCGGGATCTTCACCTTCCTCGGCATCGGCGTGGTGCTGCACCTGCTGCCGTTCCTCTACATCCTGTCCACGTCGGTGAAGCCCGGCGACGAGGTGATCAGGACACCACCGACGTTGCTGCCGTCGCAGATCACCTGGGACGCCTGGGCGCTGGTACTGCAACTCGGCGACAGCGCCCAGGTGGAGTTGGTGAAGCACCCGTTCTGGGTCTATTTCGCGAACTCGGCGTTCATCACGATCGTCGCGGTCGGCCTCGGACTGCCGATCACCGCGCTCGCCGCCTACGCCAACAGCAAGCTGCAGGCCGGCCGGACCGCGCGGCTGTCGTTCCTGTTCTTCATCGGGACGATGATGGTTCCGTTCGTGGTGACGCTGATCCCGATGTATCTGCTGACGCTGAACTTCCCGTTCGCGCTGCCGGACGCGCCCGAGCTGCCCGGTGGTGGCGAGCTGCCGTCGGTGCGGCTCTGGGACACGCCGTGGGCGGTGATCCTGCCGGCGCTGTTCGTACCCTTCAATTTTCTGCTGTTCAAGGGATTCTTCGACACCATCCCGGACTCGGTGATCAACGCGGCCCGGGTGGACGGCGGCTCTGAGCTCAACATCTTCCGCCGGATCGTACTGCCGATGTCGGTGCCGGTGTTCGCCGTCACCGCCTACCTGAGCTTCGGCTCGGTCTGGGACAACTTCCTCTGGCAGTTGGTCACCCTGCAGTCACCGGAGAAGGTGACGCTGTCCGTCGCGACCTACCAGTTGATCAACCGGCTGACCACCAAGGGCACCACCGGCGCCGCCGAGGCCGCCCAGGCCGAGGGAATGTCCAGTCTGCTGGAGTCCGGGCTGACCTGGAACGGGATGATGGTGCTGGCGATCCTGCAGTCGATCCCGGTGTTCGCCGCGTTCCTGATCTGCCGGGAGTACCTGCTCCGCGGCATCAAGATCCGCGGGCTGAAGTAGGGGATGGCGATGCGGATCAGAGTTGATCAAGTGACCAGGCGGTACGTCACCGCCGACTCATTGCGCGATGATCAGGACCGGCCGCCCGCGCTGGACCAGCTCAGCCTGGAGATCGAGGACGGCGAGACCTTGAGCGTGGTCGGGCCGTCCGGCTGTGGCAAGAGCACCCTGCTCCGGCTGGTCGCCGGGCTGGAGGACCCGGACTCCGGGACGGTCTTCTACGATGATCATGACGTCGCCGGGATCCGGCCGCAGGACCGTGGCATCGGCATGGTGTTCCAGGATTACGCGCTCTATCCGACGATGAAGGGCGCCGGGAATCTCAAGTACTACTTCGATGTGCACCGGCGCACGGAGGCCGAGGCGAGGGCTCGGGCGCAGGAGATCGCGGACCTGATGGGCGTCGGCTTCGAGCTGCTGCTGGGCCAGCAGTCGACGACGCTGTCCGGCGGCGAGCAGCAGCGGGTCGCGATCGCCCGCTGCATCGTCCGTGACCCGACCCTGTTCCTGATGGACGAGCCGATCGTCAACCTTGACGCGAAGCTGCGCGAGAGCACCCGGATCGAACTGGCTCGGCTGCTGCAGCGGTATGGGATCACCACCCTGTTCGTCACGCATGATCAACAGGAGGCGGTTTTCATGGGCCGCCGGATTGCGGTGCTGCGGGACGGCCGGGCGGCCCAGGTCGGCACCTTCGACGAGCTGTACTACAGTCCGGAGACGCTGTTCGTTGCGCGCTTTCTCGGCAGTAGGCCGCTAGCCGTCATCCCTGCGCTGGTAGAGAATCGGGTGCTCCGGGTGGACGGTGTCGATTGGCCGCTGCCCGGGTTCCTGGCCGGCCGGCTGCCACCCGGACCGGTCCGTCTGGGCGTCCGGCCGGAGGGCTGGCGGGTCGATCCGGCCGGCGCTCCCGTACAGCTGAAACGGACCGAGACCATCCCCGGTGAACGGCTCACCCTGGCGCACGGCACCGTCGCCGGCAGCGACGCGACACTGGTGCTGCCCGGCGGGCCGGCCGACGGCGGGGCCCGGTTCACGCCGGACTGGGACTCGGTGTTGATCTTCGGCGCCGACGACGAGGCGGCGCTGCACACCCCCGGACCCCCGGAGTTCTTCTGATGACGATCATGGCTTCGAAGTTGATCAAGAGGTTCGGCGAGAAGTCGGCCGTGGCCGGCGTCGACATCACCGTCGGCGAGGGCGAGTTCTTCGTGCTGGTCGGGCCGTCCGGCTGCGGCAAGACCACCACGCTGCGGATGATCGCCGGATTGGAGTCGATCGACGAGGGCCGGCTGGAGATCAACTCCCGTCCGGTCAACGACGTCCGGCCCCGGGACCGCGACATCGCCATGGTGTTCCAGGATTACGCGATCTTTCCGCACCTCGGCGTCTACGACAACATCGCGTACGGGCTCCGGTCGCGACGGACTCCGGGCGCGGAGATCCGCCGCCGGGTCGGCGAAGCGGCCGCGACGTTCCGGATCGAGCACCTGCTCCGGCGGAAGCCGCGGCAGCTGTCCGGCGGCGAACGGCAGCGGGTCGCCTTGGCCCGGGCGCTGGTCCGGGACGCGCAGGCCTACTTGTACGACGAGCCGTTGTCCAACCTGGACGCGCAACTGCGGCACCAGGCCCGCGAGGACATCCTGCAGTTGCACCGGCGGCAGCGGAAGCCGACCGTCTACGTCACCCATGATCAATCCGAGGCGCTCTCGATGGGTGATCGGATGGCGGTGATGCGGGCCGGCCGGATCGAGCAGGTCGGCACCCCGCGCGAACTGTACGAGGCGCCGGCAAGCCGGTTCGTTGCCTTCTTCATCGGTACACCGAGCATCAACCTGATCGAGGCCGAGCTGAGCCGCGACGACGAGGGCATCGTGATCACCGCGCCGGCGTTCACGTTCCGGCTGCCGGAACGGCTGACGGCCCGGCTGACCGGGCCGGTCGAGGGTCCGGTGACCGTCGGGCTGCGGCCGGAGGATCTGCACACGCCGCGGCAGGCCAAGTTCGCGGTGGGTGAGCACAACACCCTGCAGGCCGCGGTGGAGTTGATCGAGCCGACCACGGCCGGGTCCACGGTCTATGCCACCGTGGCCGGGCCGGACGGCCGGCTCGACCTGACCGCGAGCTTCGCCGGCCGGCTGCCGGACCGCTATGTCGGGCAGGAGGTGCCGCTCGCCGCGGACCTGGACCGGCTGCACCTGTTCGACCCGGTCAGCGAGACTTCCTTGTTGCGAAGGGATCCCTCATGACCGCCCTCGACCACACCGGGATCGCGCCGGAGCGGCACCGCGGGCCGGTGATCGGTGCGCTCGCGGTGTTCGGCGGGCAGGTGGAGCGGATGGTCGGGCTGAGCCTCGGCTGGTCGCTGTCCCTGGCGCCGGCGACGGTCGCGTTCGCCGCGTCGGGACTGCCTGCCGGGGTTCGGCTTGCGCTGGCCGCGGCGACCTGTTTGCTCGTCGTGCCGGCGACCGGAATGCTGTACGCGCTGGTCTCGGCCGCCCTGGACGGTGAAGAGCTAGGGCTGGCTACGGCCGTCGAGGCGATGCGCGGAGTCTGGGCGGACGCGGTGCGGGTGTTGGCGCTGCCGTACCTGATCCTGGTGGGATTGATCATGGCGGCTGTGCTGGCGGCCGGGACACATCCGGTGGTCGCCGTCGGCGCCCAACTGAGCTTGCTGGTTGTGTCGGTCTGCTCGATCTGGTGGGCCCCGCTGCTGGTCCGGGTTCCGGGTGCGACGGCCCTCGGCGTGCTGCGCGGCGCCGCGCTGCTGGTCTGGCGGCGACCCGGGCTCACTGTGCGTGGGGCCCTGGCCAGCGCGGTGTTCCTGATCATCGGCGTGCTCACGGTCGCCGGCGCCGTGCTCGCCGTACCCGCTGTGCTGGCACTGATCCAGGTAAATCTCCTCGACCATGCAGGAGAGGGCGATGACTGAACTCGAGGTCCGGGGCGTATCGAAGCGGCTCGGTGATCACCCCGCGGTCGACGACGTCAGCTTCACGGTCGCTGCCGGCGAGTTCTTCGTGCTGCTCGGCACGTCGGGCAGCGGCAAGTCGACCCTGCTCCGGTTGATCTGCGGGCTGGAAACGCCGGACCGCGGCGTGATCATGGTCGGCGGCCGGGAGATCCAGGCGTTGCCGCCGCGGCAACGCAATCTGGGCATGGTGTTCCAGGAGTACGGTCTCTATCCGTCGATGGACGTCCGCGGCAACATCGCGTACGGCCTCGAGGCGCGGGGCGGACTGGACAAGGCCGAGATCCGGAGCCGGGTCGAGCGCGCCGCAGGACGGCTCGGGCTCACCGACCTGCTCGGCCAGGCGCCGCAGGACCTGTCCGGCGGCGAGCAGCAGCGGGTGGCGCTGGCCCGGGCGATGGTCAAGGACGCGGACGCGTTCCTCTACGACGAGCCGATGTCTAACCTCGACCCGAAGCTGCGGCACCAGGCCCGCCGGGACGTGCTGGCCGTGCACCGGGAGCAGGGGCGGCCCAGTGTCTACGTGACTCATGATCAAAGTGAGGCGTTCGCGATGGCCGACCGGGTCGCGATCATGTCCCACGGGGTGCTGCAGCAGGTCGCGAGTCCGGACGAGCTGCTGGCCGCGCCGTCGAACGCGTTTGTCGCCCGGTTTGTCGGCAGCCCGCCGATGAACCTGTTGCCGAGGGGCGAGCGGCTGGCCGGGTTCCGGCCTGAGGCGCTGCGGCCGGCGGCCAACGGGTCCGGCGAGATCGCGGGGACGGTGATCACCGTCGAGGAGGGGCTGGTCGAGTTGACCGTACGGTTCGCCGCATCGGACGGGACCGAGCTGCTCGCGGTGCTCGACGATGATCTTGACGCTGAACCCGGTGATCACGTGTCGTTCGACCTGGCCGGGCCGATCCGCTGGTTCGACCGGGCGACGGAACGGGCCATCGGCGATGACTGAGGCTGCCGTCCGACTGGCCGCCGGAGTCGCCGCGATGGGGGAGATCCTGGCCCGTACGTATGGGCCCGGTGCCGCACCGGTGCTCGTCGGCGATCATGGTAAGCCGGAGTTGATCACCGAGGCGGCGGTGCTGGCCCGCCGGCTGACCGCGCTCGGCGACCCGAAGCTGCATCCCGGCGCGATGGCGTTACGGGAGGCGTGTCTCGGCGTCCGGCGCCGCTGCGGGGACGGTGCGGCGACCGTCGCCGTACTGGCCCGGGAGCTGGTCGCCTCGGCCACTCGGCTGGTCGTCGCCGGAGCCGATCCAGGCCGACTGCGGCGCGGTATCGACCGCGGCGTCGACGTCTGTTGCGCCGCATTGGCATCGGCGAGCGAACTCGTCGCCGGTCGTGCCGCACTGGCCGGGCTTGCGTTCGGCGCGGGTCAAGATCACGAGGTCGCCGAGGTGATCGCGGAGGTCTGTGAGGCGCTCGGGGACCGGGTCGCGCTGGTGCTGGAGGAGCGGGCCGGGCCGGGTCTCGAGGCCGCCTTCGTCGACGGGGCCCGCTGGCGGGCCGCTCAGTCCGTGCCGGACCTGGTGGCCTTGCCGGCGGGGGAGGCGGTGACACTGCACGATCCGCTGGTGATCTTGGCCGACGAGACCGTAAGGGAGGCGGCGGAGGTCGTGCCCGCCCTGGAACTCGGCCTGGTCGCGCGCCGCTCCGTGCTGCTGATCACCCGCGGGCTCGAGGGTGCTGCCCGGGCTGCCGTACTGGCGAATCGGCACCGCCTGTCCGTGGTGCCGGCCCGGCTGACCGAGCTGGGCGAGCAACTGCCCGCCCACCTCGGCGACCTCGCATTGCTGACCGGCGCGACACCGCTCGGCGACCTGGTCGGGAGACCTCTGCGGTCGGTGCGCGAGGCCGACTGCGGCACCGCCCGCCGAGCGCAGCTGACCCGAGCCCACCTGACCCTGACCCGCGGCGGCGGCGACCCGGCGACCATCCGTGCGACCGCCGATCGACTGGCCGCCCACACCACCACCGTCGATCCCGGCGGAGATGCCTGGTCGGTGCTCCGGCAACGGCGTGCGCGCCTGTCCGGCAGTCAGGCGGTGATCATCGTCGGCGGCGTCACCGAGTGCGACCGGACGGCCCGGATCGAGGCGGTACGGAGCTCGCAGCGGGTCGTCGAACTCGCTCTGGCCGGCGGCGTCGTGGCCGGCGGCGGGACCGCGCTCCGGGATGCGGCCGGCGCGGTCCGGGCCGCCCGGGGCTCCTGCGACTCGGACGAGGAAGCCTGGGGCCTCTCCGCCATCGCCGACGCACTTTCGGCGCCGGCCCGGCGCATCGGCCCGAGCGGCGGAGCGGTGATCTTGGACCCGGTCGGCGTCCTGATTGGCGCAGTCCGCGCGGCAGGCAGCCTGGCCGGCTCCGTGATCACCACCGCGGCTGTGCTGCCGTACCGCCGGGCCTCCTGATGGCCGCCGCCTGGCATCCGATCGGCCGAGTGACCGGCTCACCGGCCGTCCTGTCCCTGCTGTCGGCCTCCGGGACCATGATCATCGGTGGCACCGGCCTGATCGCCGTACGAGACCCAACCGGCACCTGGCAAACCTCCAACCCCGCCATCGGCGCCATCGCAGCCCTGATCACAACCTCCCCCGACCGGCGATTCCCGCCCTCCACCCTTCCGTTCCCTGAGCCCGCCGCCCCTCCGGTCCCTGAGCCCGCCGCCCCTCCGTTCCCTGAGCCTGTCGAAGGGTCGGGCCGGATTCCCCTGACCTTGATCACCGGCGGCCCCCTCGGCATCGGGCGGTCGGTTGATCATGGCCGGACCTGGCAGCTGGTGCGGCGTACGGTCCCGGTGACCTGCCTCGCCCGCTCCGGCGACCTGCTGCTAGCCGGCACCCTGGGCGCGGGCGTGCTGCGCAGCACGGACGACGGTCTGAACTGGGCCGACGCATCGGCCGGGCTGCCCGATGATCATGTCTCCGCCCTCACGTTCCAGTCCGGGTCTGCTCTCGCGGCGACCGACCGCGGGCTCTGCCGGTCGGCCGTCGAAGGTAGGGTCTGGCGCCAGGTGCCGGGCACGCCCACCGAACCGATCACCGCACTCTGGGCGGACGCTGACCACAGCTGGGCGCTTACCGAGTCGGGCCGCGTGTTCGGCGGCTACGGGGACGAATGGCGGGAGGTCGACCGGCTTCCCGACGAGGCGGTCCCGTCGGCCGTGCTATCGATCGCAGGTCGGCTACTGGCCGCGACGTCGGCCGGTTTGTACGACTCGGCCGCCGGCGCTCGCTGGCAACGGAGGCACGATCAGCCGACCTACGCCCTCGCCGACGCCGACGGACTGCTGCTGGCCGGCACCGCCTCCGGTCTGGCTGAATCGCGCGACGCCGGTGTCACCTGGTGCCCCGCTCCGTTTCCCGCGCTGGACGACGTGTCCCGCCTGCTGCCGGTCGGTGATCGCGTGCTGGCGTACGGACCCTTGAGTGGTCTGCTGGAGACCTCGCTGCTGCCTGACGGCTCTTCGCCCGGTGGGGCGCATTCTGGCGATCCGCTGCCGGGAGCGCCACTCCCCATGATCACCGCGGCGGCCGGGCCGGACGCTGTCCTGCTGGCTGCCGGCCCGGAGGGTCTGGCCCGATCGGCGGATGCGGGTCGCACCTGGCAGCAGGTCGGCGGCGAGCTCGGGGCCGTGTCCGCGTTGGCTCCGGATCGGGACGGCGGCTGGTGGGCGATCCCGGCGGACGGGTCTCGTCTGTTGCGCTCGGCTGACCGAGGTCTCAGCTGGACCGCGACCGCGACACCGTGGGGTACGTCGACCCCGTTGGCGCTCGGCGTCGTCGGCACCGACCTGCTCGTCGCAACCCGGGACGGCCTCGGCACCGGAGTCGACCTGTGGCGCGGCCCCGCCCCGGACCGGCTGATCCGGACCGGCCGGCTCCCGGCGGATCCGGACCGCGTGTTGATCAGTCTCGACCCGCCGGCGGCCGTGATCGACGACCGCCGGCTGATCCCCGGGCCGAACGGCTGGCGCCGGATCGACGGGCCACCCGGAACGATCCGCCGCTTGATCGGCACCGCCGGTCGCCTGCTCGCCCTGACCGACCGCGGCCTGTCCGAGTCACCCGACGGCGGGGCCAACTGGCATCAGCTGCTCGAGGCCGACCTCCGCGACGCCGTGATCACCAACGACGCCACCTTGGCCCTGGACCGTACCGGCACCGTCTGGCGAACCTCCCAGACCTGACGCGCCTTGAAATCCGACCACCAGTCGAGCCGCCCAGTCCGCAACTCCGGCGTGTCGCCGTGCTCAAACCGAACAGGGAAAGGATTCCAGGGCTTCCGCGGCGGAGTCGGGCCTTGAGAGAATGAGCCATGACGACGGCCAAGGCCCAGGACGGATCGACCGTCTCGCTGACCGGGAAGAGCATCACGACGGCGACCAAGACCGAGACGAGCACGATCGCGCTGTCCGCCATCCACACCGTCAGCTACCAGGTCCGCGAGGGCTGGTTCACCACCCACCAGTTGTCGATCACCTTCGGGGACGAGACGACCACGTGGAACGGTTCGACCAACGTCACCAGCCGCGGCCACCGATCTTGGTACTTCTCCAACAAGTACGCGCACGAGGTCCGGATCCTGCACGAGACCATCCGCCGCGCGATCAGCTGACCACCGCGCCACAATCACGTCGAAGGGCGACCAGGGCCAGTCTTGCGCCCTGGTCGCCCGTCACTGTCTAGCCGCCGTCGGCGCCGATGTGCGGCGGATTCGCCAGCGGGTCCTGGTAGTAGTCCTTGCCGCCGCTCCCGGAGATCGGCACCCCGGCCCCGAGGGCTGGCGAGCCGGACTGCAGCCGGTACGCCGCCGGGCAGGGCTGCGGGCCGGTCGGCAGCGGAGTCGGGACGCAGTTGCCGCCGTTACCAGGGGACGCGAACAGCGGGTTGCCCCACTTCGCGTTCGTCTCCTTGCCGCTGGCCTGCCAGGCTGCGAAGTCCGGGTAGGTCGTCCCGCCCCAGCGCCAGGTGGCAGCCCGCGGCGACCAGTACAGGTTGTTCGAGATCGCCATTCCGGTGTGCCCGTTCGGGTTGTAGTAGAACTGTCCGGCGCGGCCGTACTGATCACGGTTCTCCAGCGCGCAGATGTTGTTCTTGATCTGCGAACCGGCCGCCCAGGTGCCGCCCGCGTAGCCGAAGAAGAAGCAGGCGCTGGCGGTTGACTTCGCAGTCTGCGCGACGTTGGTATAGAACGTGTTGCCGTAGATCGACAGGGCGTTCGGCGGCACCTTCGGCACCACGTTCATCAAGCCGCCCTGTGCCTTCAGCCGGTCGTCGTTCTGCGAGATGTTGTAGCGGAACGTGTTCGGCCCCCACGCGGCGCCGCCCGGGGTATCGACATAGGCGAGCAGGCCGCTGCCGGCGTTGTCGTGGGTGTAGTTGTATTCGACGACCGAGTTTGACACGCCTCCGTCGAGATCGATGCCGTCCCAGTCACAGCCCGCCGTGAGGCTCGGGTACGGCTCGACGGCGTACACCTCGTTGAAGCGGATCTGCACGTTCTTGGAGGTGTACGCGAGGATGCCACTGGTACCGCCGCAGGACGTGACGTTGGCGCCGATGTCGTGCACCCGGTTGTGCTGGATCACCGCTCCGTTCCAGCCGTTGGCGGTGATCGCGCCACCGGTCGTTTTCGGGGCCATGCCGAGGTTGTAGACGATGTTGCGTTCCACCAGGACGTCGGTGATGTTGGTCCCGGAACCCCAACCGTAGATGCCGGCGCCGGCCTTGGACGTCTTACTGGCTCCGTACAGGTGGTTGTCGATGATCTTGATTCCGGCGAGCGGGCCGCTGTTGCCGTTGACCGCATAGCCCAAGATCGCGATCTGGCCGCCGAAGACGCTCTCGGTCCCGGTCTGGAAGAATCCTGTGATCTTGGAGTTCTGGATGATCATTCCGCGGGTGGGCGTAGTGGTCTGCTGGTTCTGCAGCAGCACGCCGGCGGCGGTCGATCCGCCGTTGACGATCTTGAGGTTGTCCACGGTGAACCCGTTGACGTTGTCGGCCGAGATGGCGGCCGAGTAGGTGCCGGTGCAGTTCGAGGTGATCGTCGCCTGGCCGGAGCCGTACGAATTGACCTTGAACGGGGTGCTGGCCGACGAGCCCGGCACGTTGGTCGGGTTGAAGGCCAGGCAGCCGGCGAACGAGGCTCCGCCCTGGAAGGAGACGGTGCTCCCGGCACCGAAGACGGAGCCGTTGACCTTGGCGATCGTCTTCCACGGTTGGCTCGACGAGGTGCCGGAGTTGCTGTCGTTGCCGGTCGGCGAGACGTAGTAGGTCGTGGCCGCGGCCTGCGCGGCCGGGGCCTGCCCGACCAGGGCCGACGCAATCAGGGGCAGGGCGGTCAGGCCGAGCAGGATGGCTCGGAGCTTGGGATGTGTTGATCTTGATCTCATAGCACGTACCAACCTCTTCGTTGGGATCTACGGCAGGGGATCACGCCTCCTCCAGTGCGCTTAATTTTGACTCTGAAAGAAGGGTGTGTGATCAAAGTACCCGGGCGGTCACGGGCCGGTCAACCCCCTACCCGTCAGCTGGTTGGCGCTGCCGTATTCGCCGACCCCGCGGTCGATCGGCACCGCCGACGCCGAACGGATCGCGGCCGAACAGGTCACCGGCGGCCGGTTCGCGTCGATGGCCGACCTGGTCCGACGGGCCGGTATCACCACGAGCCAGGTCGAGGCGCTTCGGCACCGCCGGCACCCTCTGTGGAACGCCGGCTACACAAGGACCCAGGCGTGCTGGTTACGCCATGGGTACCGATCCAGGACAACGTCGCGGCGCCGGAGGAGACCTTCGGCGCGGAGCTGGTGGCGGGCTCGCCGCGCGGGCGCAGGCTGCGGGTCTGGCGACCAAGATCAGTTTCGGCAGTCCGCTGGAGAAGCTGCGGTCGCTGATCGATGCCGCTCATGATCTTGTCAGCGACGCCGAGTCGTCCGAGTACGTTCCGGACCGGATCTTCGTGTACGAGGCTCGCCGACGGGGCGGGAGTCCCGCCGGCCAGGAAAGCAGGCCAGTCAGTCGATGCCGGAGTTCAGGAACGCATCGGTCACCTGGCGCTGCAGCAGGACGTAGCCGGCGACCAGCGGGGACGCGACCAGCGTCGCGGCCGCCAGCAGCGGTCCCCAGGCCTGGCCCTGCTCGGTCTGGAAGATCCGCAGTCCGACCTGGACCGTCGCGTGGTCGATGCCGCCGCCGGCGAGCAGCGGCCACAGGTATTCGTTCCAGGTCTGGATAAAGACGATGATCGCGACCGCGCTGAGGATCGGCCGCAGGTTGGGGATCATGATCCGGACCAAGATCACGAAGTCCGAAGCGCCGGCCATCTTGGCGGCTTCGACCAGTTCCTTCGGGAAGGCCGCGAGGTGCTGCCGAAGCAGGAACACCGCGAGCGCCAGCGAGGCCAGTTGCGGCAGCACCAGCCCGGCGTAGGAGTCGCGCAGGCCGAGCCTGGCGATCATCAGGTAGTGCGGCAGGATCAGTGCCGGTTGCGGGACGAGGGCGGTGCCGACCAGTAGGGCGAACACCAGCGGTTTGGTCCGGAACCGGTACTGGGTGAGCCCGTAGGCGGCGAGCGTGGCCAAGATCAACTGGCCGAGCGCCGTGGCCGCCGAGACCAGGGCGGTGTTGAACACGACGCCGGCGATCGGGAGCGCGGCGACGGCGGCCCGGTAGTGCTCTACGGTCGGCGAGGCGGCCAGCGGGTTGAGGTCGTACAGCACGGCGGTCGGTTTGAACGAGGTGGCGACGGCCCAGATCACCGGGAAGGCGATCGCGACCGCGGTCAGCATCAGCGGCAGGTGGACCAGCCTTCCGGCGATCCCGCGCCGGGTAGCCCGGCTCACCGCGCCGCCCGCCGTCCCGAGAACACGACCTGCACGGCGGCCACGGCGGCGAAGCCGATGATGATCATGACCGACAGCGCGGCGGCCGGACCGCCGTCGAAGTAGCCGAACCCGAGCTGGTAGAGCAGGTAGTAGACGTGCGAGGTCGCGCCGGCCGGTCCGCCCTGGGTGAGCGCGTCGATCACGCCGAACGTCCACGGCCCGACCAGGACGATCGTCGCGAACACGACCACGGTGGTGGCCGGCCGCAGCAGCGGCAGCACGATGTGCCAGAGCAGCTGCCGTTCCCCGGCCCGGTCCAGCCGGGCGGCATCGACGACGTTGCCGTCGATCGCGGTGAGTCCGGCGGTGAACAGGAGGAAGCTGAGCCCGAACACCTTCCAGCCGGCGACTAGCGTCACCGTGGCGAACGCGCCGGTCGGGTCGGTCAGCCAGTTGACCGGCCCGATCCCGATCAGTTCCAGCGGGACCCGGGTCAGGCCGAGCACCGGGTTCAGGATCCACTGCCACATCACGGCCCCCACGGCCGGCGGGATCAGCACCGGCAGGAAGAACACGGTCCGGTAGAACATGGTGAGCCGGCCGGCGAACCGCCAGACAGCGATCGCCGCGAGGCCGGGAGCGATCACGCTGAGCGGCGTGATCGCCACCAGGTAGGCGATCGTCGTCCGCAGCGCCTGCCCGGCTTCCGGGGCGGTGACCACGGCCCGATAGTTGTCCAGCCCGACCCAGCGCGGCGGCTTGGTGGTGAGGTTGAAGTCGAACAGGCTCAGCCCGGTCACCGCGACCAGGGGGCCGTAGATGGTCAGCCCGACCGCGACCAGTGCCGGCACCACATAGAGAGCCGGCCTGGCCAGGATCGACGTCATCGTTCGAGCAGCTGGCGGACCCGCTGGGCGACGTCGCGCAGGGTGGGTTCGGGATCGGCGCCGGCGGTCAGGATCGGTTGCACCGCGTTGTCCTGGATCAGCTCGACGGCCTGCTGACTGTTCCGGCCCGGCAGCACCTGGTACGGGACCAGGGCGTCGAGTTGCTTGATCGTCGGCACCAGGCGGTCGTCCCGCTTGAGGAAGTCGCCGAGGTAGGCGGGGTCCTTGATCACGACTGGCCGGAGCGGCAGGTAGCCGATCACCGAGGCGAGGATGGTGAAGCCCTCGGGTGACGTGAGGAACCGTACGAACTCCCAGGCGGCGGCCCGCTTGGCCGGGTCGGTGGCGAAGACGAACAGCCCGGCGCCGGACACCGTCGGCCCGACCGGGTGGCCGTCGAACGCGGGCAGACCGGCGGTTTCCAGCTCGAAGCCGAGCTTCGTCGAAGTGAGGCCGCCGAGCAGCGAGGTGCTGGTCACCAGCATGCCCAGCTTGCCGGCCTCGAACATCGCGACCGCCTCGGCCTCACCGACCGCCGGCTGCGCCCCGCTCCTGGTCAGGTCGCCGAGCATGCCGAGCGCCCCGACCGCGGCCGGCTGGTCGAGCTGCAGCGAGCCGTCGTCGCCGATCAGCCGGCCGCCGTTGGAGTTGATCAAGGACTGGGTGAGGAAGTCCGACTTGGCCTCGCCGGCCGCGTCGACGTAGACGCCCTGGGCGCCGGCCTTCTCGGCGATGGCGAGGGCGGCCCGCTTGGTCTCGGCCCAGGTGGCCGGTGGGTCCTGGGGATCGAGCCCGGCCTTGGCGAACAGGTCGGCGTTGATCATCATCGTCGGGGTCGACACCGAGAAGGCCAGCCCGGCCAGCTGGCCGTCGTGCCGGCCGAGCTCGACGGCCGCCGGGTACATGCCGGCCAGGTGCTCGTCCAGTTCGCCCGGTGGCGCCAGCTCCTCCAGCGGTACGTACGGAAGGTTCTCCTGCACGAACCCGAACTTGCTCCAGCCGAGCTGGGCCACGTCGGGCGGGTTCCCGGCCGCGGCCTTGGCGTGCACGCTGGTGTGGATCTCGCCGGCCGGCGTACCGGTCGGCTCGATCCGTATGTTCGGATGGGTTGCCTGGAAGGCGTCGATCAGCTGTTGCGTCCCTTCGCCGCCGACTCCCTTGGTGCCGTAGTTGTACGACTCGAACGTCAACGTAACCGGCTCGCCGGAGGATCCGCCGGGTGGCGTCGAGCCGGCACCGCAGGCCGCGGTGATGATCATGGTCGCGGCGACGGCGGCGGCGAGGCCGACCCGTACCGCACTGCTCCGAGGGCGCATGGCGGAACTCCTGTCAGAGATGGAAGGTGTGATCGGGTACGGCGAGCTCGAGGCGCCCGGGGAAATGCTGCGCCGCCCGCTCGGCCTGGTCGGCGAGCCAGGCCGGATCGGTGTCCGCCCAGTGGGTCAGGATCACCCGGCGGACGCCGTGCCGGGCGGCGACCTGGCCCGCCTCGGAGGCGCTCAGGTGCCCGTGGTCGAGCATGCCCGGGCTGGCCAGGGTGGCCTCGACCAGCAGCAGGTCGGCGTCCCCGGCGAGCGGGTCGAACGCGGGCGTCAGGCCGGTGTCGGCGCTGTACGCGAGCGTGTGCCCGTTCGACGAGACCCGGAAGCCGCAGCACGGCAGCCGGTGTCGCATCGGGACAGGCAGGACGGTCGCGGTGCCGACGGTGACCGGCTCGCCGGGGACGTACTCCCGTACCTCGAAGACGTCGGTGAAGACCCGGTCGGTGGGGTGCGGGCCCGGACCCTCGGTGCCGAGCGGGAACAGTCCGTTGAAGCGGCGGAAGATAGCCGTCCCACCGGCCGGCAGGTAGAGCGGCAGCCGGGCGCCGAGGTCGGCAGGCCGACCGTCCCGGCGGTGCACTAGGGACTTGCCGAGGGTCAGCAGGTCCAGGCAGTGATCGACGTGCAGATGGCTGATGAAGATCGCCGACAGGTCGTCAGAGATCGCGGCGGCCTTCGGTGCGACGCCGGGACCGCAGTCCAGCAGGATCGCGCCACCGTCCAACTGCACGAGGTAGCCGGAACTCGGCCAGCCGGGCTCCGGCATACCGGCCCGGCAGCCGAACACGGTCAGGCGAGGGGCGCCGTCGGTCGTCGTCTCGGAGTTCACGTCGTCGACGGTAGGAACGGGAGATGGGGGCGAGCTGTACCGGCGACGACCGAGGCCTGAACGATCATGCCGGATTTGGGACGGATCATCGCGCGCCGCGGCATGGTGGGCGGCCGGGGTTAGAGTCCGAGCGCGATGGATCCCAAGCTCAGTTGGCTCGCCACGTTCGTCGCGGTGGCCGAGGACCTCCACTTCGGCCGGGCGGCGGCACGGCTGCGGCTGAGTCCGTCCGCGGTGAGTCGGCACATACGGCTGCTCGAGGACGCTCTGCACGCGCCGCTGTTTCAGCGGACCAGCCGCAGCGTGATTCTGACTCCGGAGGGGCGCCGGGTGTACGGCGCGATCGCGGTGCCGGTGGCGACCATCGAGGAGGCGCTCCGGCGGCGGCCCGGGGACCGCTCCGACGGCCGGACCATCAGCGTCGCGTACGTCAGCACCCCCGGTGAACGGATGATCCCGCGAGCGGCGGCGCTGTTCGGTGCCGACCAGCGCGACTACGAGCTCCGGCTGCTCCCGGCGAGTTCCAGCGAGCAGCGGACCGGCCTGTTCGAGGGCTGGGTGGACATCGGCGTGCAGTGGACTCTGCCCGGTGCGTCGGTACCTGCCGGGCTGGAGCACACCCCGATCCGCGACGAGCCGCTCACGGTGGCGCTGCCGCCCAGGCACCCGTACGCGGCCAGTGCGGAGCTGCGGCTGATCGACCTCGCCGGCGAGGAGTGGCTGATGGCGGTCGACTCGTCGGACCTGCCGCTGCGGCAGGGCTTCATCGCCGCGTGCCAGCGGGTCGGCTTCCTGCCTCGGATACGGAGCGAGGCTACCGGCATCAAGGCACAGCTCAGCCTGGTCGCGGCGGGCCAGGGCGTCTGCCTGGTCCCAACCGCGATGCGGGACAGTCTCGACTTCGGCATCGGCTACGCCCGGGTCCGCGACCTGAACGCGAGCATGGTCGCCGTGACCCGGCCGGCGCCGAACCGGGCGATGCTCCGGTTCATCGAGCTGCTCCGGCTCGGCGACTGAACCGGCCAGTCAGCCCAGCAGCTCGCGGACGGGCACCCTCCGCCAGTAGCCGGCCGCTCAGGGTGAGCACCAGCCGGCCCTCGGCGACGGTGAGCAACTCGCGGTCGACCAGGTCCGGAACCCGCCTCAGCTCCGCCCGCGTCAGCACGTCCGGGTCGAGTTCGTCGGACGGCCGGAGCTCGAGCAGCACCCGCTCCACCCCGCGACTGACGGGCAGGGGAATCTCCGGCCCAGGACCGTGGTCTGGCCGATGATCGCCGCCGGAATGAGCAACGACGAGATCAAAGGGGCCCGAGACATGGCGCCAACTCGTCAGCGATCCCTCGCTGTTTGGCGCCAACGGGGCGCAGATCATCCCGGCCAAGAACTTGATCGACAACCAGCGCGTCGGGAGACGAGCTACCGCATCGACATCGAAACCCGGCCCGGGAACGGACCGGTGGCCTCCATGTCCAACTGGATGGCCGCGGCACGACCCAGTCGTGGAGTCGGTCGGCGACAGGGTGGTCGGAGCATGAGCATCGGCGTGCTGCTCGTGCAGGAAGTTGATCATGATCCCGGGAATCCCTGTCCTGTGGAGAGTTCGCGGGCGACCTTGATCGATTCGGTGGAGAAGCCGACGCCGTGACCTCGGTGCCGCGGCGGGCCAGCGACAACGTGTCGAGGCCGAGATGGCATTGCAGGTGGGAGATCGAGAGTCCCGAGACGTAGCCGACCTCGGCTGTCTCGACGGCTTGGAGGCTGTCCGGATGGGCGACGACCCCTTCGATCACGTAGAAGTCTGACCGCGCGTGGTGCGGGCGACTTCGTCCCAGGACGCCTGGTTGATCTTGGTGCTGATCCTTTGGGGCATTCGTGACGCAGCGACTCGGCGGTCCTTCGGCGGGCTTAGGGCGTGGGTGGCTGGTCAGCGTTGGGCCTGGATGCCGTACTCGTGGATCTTGCGATAGATCGTGGCCCGGCTCATCCCGAGTGAGTGCGCCGCCTTGCCCTTGTTGCCGTTGCTGTCGGCGAGGCTCTGCACGATCGCGTCCCGCTCCAGCGACTCGAGTTGGGACAGCTGGCGCCGGCTGATCACCTGATGATCGGCGGGCAGTTCGGCGGCCAGGATTGCGCCCTGCCGGCGGCGATGGCGGACCACGTGCTTGAGCACCTGATACAGCTCGGCGGTGTTGCCGGGCCAGGTCGAGCGGGACAGGTGCTGCAGCGCCTCCGGGGAGCAGGTCAGCTCGCCGCCGCGGCTGAGCCGGCCGAGGAAGAACGGCACCAGCTTGCGCAGGTCCTCGAGGTGATGCCGCAGCGGCGGCACGTCCACGGTGAGGGGGAACAGCGTGAGCAGGGACGTCAGATCCGGCTCGGCCGCGCCACCCGGGGTAAGGGTTGTCGTGACCCAGAGGCTGCCCGCCCGCTGCTCCCGGGCGACGTCGAGCACGCCGACCAGTTCGTCGAGTCGGTCCGGGGCGAGCCCGTCGACGTGTCGGATCGCCAGTGCACCGACGGTGTCGTCGAGCAGTTCTGCCTCGAGGTCGGCGATCCAGCCCTCGGAGGTGGTCGCGGCATCGACGACGTGGAACGGGGTGGAGGGGCTGTTCAGCTGGTGCGCCGCGCGGGCCAGGGCGAGCTTGCCGACCCCCGGTTCACCGCTGAGCACCAGCCATTCGCCGGCCCGGTAGGCCCGATCGACCGCGCGGCAACTGCCCAGCCACAAGGCGCCGGTGCCGACCACGCCGGGCAGGATCGGCCGCGTCGGCGGTCGCGACTTGGCCGGTTGGGTGGACTCGACCGGCAACGGCGTGAGGTGGACGATCCCGCCGCCGGCCCGGTCCGGGCTGACCGGCCGGCAGGAGATCCGCACCCGCAGGCCGCTCGGCAGCTCGACCAGGGCCGGCGTCCGGCGCCCGCCGGTGATCATCTCCGTCGCGTGCCGTAGCAGCATCGGCTGGTCGGCAGAGTCGAGGACCTGCCGGGCGGAGTCGTTCATCAGCACCAGGTCCCGGTCGATCGCGATCACCATCTCGCTGGTCCGCCGACTCGCCTGCAGGTAGGCCTGCAGCAGTTCCAGTTCCCGGGCGCTGCTGTTGCTCAGCAGGGCCGAGCGGATCTGATCGGCGGTGGTCTTGGCCAGGGCGATCAGCAGCGTCCCGGCATCGCGCCGCCAGCAGGTCAGGTCGATCGCGCCGACGGTCTTGCCGCTGATCGGGTGCTTGATCGGCACGCCGGCACAGGCCAGGTCCTCCAGATTCTCGGCGTAGTGCTCGTGGCCGAACACATGCATCGGCCGGCCGCCCTCGAGCGCCGTACCGATGCCGTTGGTGCCGGCGAACCGTTCGGCATAACTGAAGCCGGGGGCGAGGTTGACCTGGTCCAGGTGCCGGCTGAGCTGATCATCGGCGGTGAGCCGGGTCAGCACCAGCCCGGTCCGATCGGTCAAGATCACGCTGATCGGCTGCCCGCCGAGATGCTCGTGCAGCCGGCGCAGCACCGGGTCGGCGCTGCGGGCCAGCGGCAACTCGAGGTCGGGATCGGCGATGTAGGGCATATCGATCCGGTCGGCGGGGAGGTTCCAGCGTTGCGAGCGCATCCAGGAGGCCAAGATCGTCTGTCGTACGTCGCGCGGGTGCACCGGTTCTGCTGTCAGGAACCGCAGTCTCGCCGCGGCCAGTTGCTCGTCCATGAGCGCGCCTCCCGGGATTCCGGCGCACGCACCAGCCCCGATGGCGTGCCGCGGCCCTGCTTCGAGGGTAACCGGTGGACCCGGCCGTGATGTCTCAAATTGAGACCGTCGAGCGACGATCGCCGCCGTGTGATGCGTACGTAGGCGACGAGTTCGCCATCGTTTCCGGGAGGCGGCGGATGGACGAGCAGACGTACAACCCATGGACGATCGTCAACCTGATCTTCGAGCACCTCGCCGACGAGGGGTTGCATCCCGTGCTGGGCGAGACCGGAGATCCCGGCGCGGCCGCGGCAGCTCTGTTGACCGCGCTCGGAGTTTCCCCTGTTGCAGAAGGGAATTCGCGCATCGTCGAAAGGAACCGCGAGCACCTGGCCGAGTTGCGGCGCGCGGTCCTCGACGAGCCGTGAGTCTCATATTGAGACCTGCATCACAGGCCGACCGGGTTTGAATTCCCACACCGAGTGAACGTGAGGAGTGCCATGAGTCGACAGAGTGTGGCCAGGGCCCACCAGAAGATCCAGGAACTGTCCTGGGATCCCGTGTACCACCAGCCGGTGTCTCAGTACGGAACGGACTACACGTTTCGCAAGGCACAGAAGAAGGATCCGCTGAAGCAGGTCCTCCGCTCCTACTTCCCCATGCAGGAAGAAAAAGATCACCGGGTCTACGGCGCCTCCGACGGCGCGATCCGGGGCAACATGTTCCGCCAGGTCCAGGAGCGCTGGCTGGAATGGCAGAAGCTGTTCCTGAGCATCATTCCGCTGCCTGAAATCTCGGCGGCGCGGGCGATGCCGCTGCTGTTCCGGACCGTGCCGAATCCCGAGCTGCACAACGGCCAGGCGATCCAGATGATCGACGAGGTCCGGCACTCGACGATCCAGCAGAACCTCAAACGCCTGTACATGAACAATTACATCGACCCGGCGGGCTTCAACTCCAGCCTGCGTGACTTCCAGGGCGACTATTGCGGCACCATCGGCCGGCAGTTCGCCGAGGGCTTCATCACCGGGGACGCCATCACCGCGGCGAGCATCTATTTGACGATCGTGGCCGAGACCGCGTTCACCAACACACTCTTCGTGGCGATGCCGGCCGAGGCCGCGGCCAACGGCGACTACCTCCTGCCGACGGTCTTCCACTCCGTCCAGTCCGACGAGTCGCGCCACATCAGCAACGGGTACGCGACGCTGCTGATGGCCCTGGCCGACGAGGACAACCACCAGCTGCTCGCCCGCGATCTGCGCTACGCCTGGTGGAACAACCACCGGGTCGTCGACGCGGCGATCGGGACGTTCATCGAATACGGCACCAAGGACCGCCGCAAGGACCGCGAGAGCTATGCGGAGATGTGGCGCCGGTGGATCTACGACGACTACTACCGCAGTTATCTCGTCCCGTTGGAGAAGTACGGGCTGGAGATCCCGCACGACCTGATCGAGGAGTCCTGGAACCAGATCTGGAACAAGGGCTACGTGCACGAGGTCGCCCAGTTCTTCGCCACCGGCTGGCTCGCCAACTACTGGCGGATCGATCCGATGACGGACAAGGACTTCGAGTGGTTCGAGTACAAGTACCCGGGCTGGTACGACCGCTACGGCAAGTGGTGGGAGAACTACAACCGCCTCGCAACGCCGAACGGCCACCACCCGATCGTCTTCGAAGACGTCGATTACGAGTACCCGCACCGCTGCTGGACCTGCATGGTGCCCTGCCTGGTCCGCGAGGACATGGTGATGGCCGAGGTCGACGGGCAGTGGCGGACCTACTGCCACGAGATGTGCAAGTGGACCGACGAGACCGCCTTCCGGCCGACGTACCAGGGTCGCGAGACGCCCAACATGGGCAAGCTGATCGGCCACCGGGAGTGGGAGACCCTCTACCACGGCTGGAACTGGGCCGATGTGGTCAGCGACATGGGCTTCGTCCGTGACGACGGCAAGACGATGGTCGCGCAGCCGCACCTCAACCTCGATCCGAAGAAGATGTGGACCCTTGATCATCTTCGTCGGTGCCCACCGTTGCAGAGCCCGAACGTGTTGCTGAACGAGATGTCGGAGAGCGAGCGGAACGCCTTCGCGGCCCGCTACGTGCGCGGCGGTCCCGCCGGTCGGGCGCCCGTCGACGACTGAGTCGGCCTCCGAGCGGAGCGGGAGGCCCGCCCTCCCGCTCCGTGCCACCTGACCCCACGAGGAACGACGGCCCCACGAGGAACCGACGACCGGAGAGGACGTGAGTGCGATGGGCGAGAAGCACACCGTCCGGTTCGAGCCCGTCGGCATCGAGATCGAGGTGGATGAGGCGCAGACGATCTTGCGCGCCGCGGCCGAGCAGGGCGTGATGCTGATGCACGGTTGCAAGGAGGGCCAGTGCGCGTCCTGCAAGTCGTTCGTGCTGGACGGCGACGATATCGAGCTTGATCGTTACTCGACCTTCGCCCTGCCCGACTACGAGCTGGAGGAGGGTTACACACTGCTCTGTCGGGCGCATCCGTTCGAGGATCTGACGATCGAGCTGCTCAATTACGACGAGGACATGATCAGGTCCGGGCTGCCGATCCAGGAGGCCCGGGCCGAGGTCGTGTCCATCGACCCGGTGACGCACGACCTGCGGCACCTGGTGATCCGGCTGCTCGAGCCGACGGAGCTGAAGTTCTTCCCCGGCCAGTACGTCGACATCTCGGTGCCGGACTCCTCGCATGTCCGTTCCTTCTCGATGGCGAACACGTCGAGCCGCGAGGGCGGCCGGCTGGAGTTCGTGATCAAGGTCTATCCGGGCGGCGTGTTCTCGGAGTTCCTTGATCAACGGCTGGCGGTCGGTGACCAGCTCGAGCTGACCGGGCCGTTCGGCGTCTTCACTCTGCGTGACGCGCCGGACAAGGACCTGATCTTCCTCGGCGGTGGCGCGGGGATGGCTCCGATCCTCGCCCTGCTGCGGTCGATGGCCGAACGCGACCTCGATCGCCCGACCAGGTTCTACTACGGGGCGCGGGGCAAACGCGATCTGTGTTTCACCGATGAGCTCGAGAAGCTGGCGGCGAGGCTGCCACGGTTCGAGTACGTACCGGCGCTGTCCGAGCCGGCACCCGACGACGACTGGGCGGGGGAGGTCGGCATGATCACCGACGTCGTCTCTCGGCACGAGGCCGATCTGTCCCGTGCCGACGCCTACGTCTGCGGCCCACCACCGATGGTGGAGGCCGCGATCCCGCTGCTCGAACGGCTCGGCGTGCCGGAGAAGCGGACCTTCTACGACAAATTCACCACGACCGGCGATGCCGGCGACCCGAAGGTGCTGGAGGCGGAGCTCAGATGACGACCACCCAAGATCCGACGAAGCAAATCTCGACCCAAGAGATCCCGATCGAAGGGAGTCCAGCGCCGGGGCGGAGCGTGCCGAAACCGGAGTTCACCGACGCCGAGGCCGGTGCCAAGGTGTTCCCGGATTCGACGTCGCGCCGCTACAACTACTACAACGCGCAGAAGCGCAAGCAGACCCACTACGAGGACGTCACGGTCGAGGTACAGCCGGACCCTCGGCATTACCTCAGCCAGGGCTGGCTGTACGGCTTCGCCGACGGCCGCGGCGGTTATCCGCTGGACTGGACCGTGCTCAAGGCCTGGGGCGTCGACAAGCCCGAGCCAGTGCGCGGTCCGGGAACCGGCGGATTGCCCAAGGACTTCACCTGGCCGGCCCACGGCTGGCACGAATTCCGTGACCCGAACGAGGAGTGGGAGCTCACCCTTTACCGCTACAACTCCAACGTGGTCCGGCAGGTCACCCAGAACGTCGAGGCGGCGCGGCAGTCCAAGGCCTTCGAGCAGTGGAATCCGAACTGGGTCCGGTTCGTCGAGCAGCACGTCGGTGCCTGGATGCATGTCGATCATGGTCTCGGTCTCTACCTGTACGCGAACGCGAACCGGCGGGCGCCGACCAACATGCACAACAACGCGATCTCGGTGAACAGCATGCACCGGATCCGCGCGGCCCAGGACCTGGCGCTCTACAACCTGACGCTGAGCGAGGAGATCGAGGGCTTCGACGGCACCGCGCACCTGGACACCTGGAACTCCGATCCGGCCTGGCAGAAGCTGCGCGAGACCGCGGAGCAGCTGACCGCGATCGACGACTGGTGCGAGGCGATCTTCGCCGCCAACGTGGTCTTCGAGCCACTGGTCGGTGAACTGTTCCGCAGCCAGCTGGTGCAGCAGGCC
Organism: Microlunatus sp. GCM10028923; assembly: GCF_042666975.1. Taxonomy (NCBI): domain Bacteria; kingdom Bacillati; phylum Actinomycetota; class Actinomycetes; order Propionibacteriales; family Propionibacteriaceae; genus Microlunatus; species Microlunatus sp. GCM10028923. Next base: position 754,237 of record NZ_JBHTFF010000001.1, read on the forward strand.
GCTCCCGGCAACGGCGACTGGGTCACCCCGACCGTGATCGGCGCGGCCGAGTACGACTTCGCCGAGCGCGATCTCCGTTACACCAAAGCGATGTTCGAGCTGCTCACCCAAGATCGTGAGTTCGCCGACTACAACAAGCCGATCATCCAGGGCTGGATGTCGACCTGGGTGCCGCGGGCGATCGCCTCGGCGCGCACGCTGCAGCCTCTGTGGTCGCAGCCGGACAGCAAACCGCCGCGCTTCGAGGACGGGCTCGACCGGGTCAAGAGCCGGTTCAGTGGCATCGTCACCGGCCTCGGCCTCACAGAACCGAAGGAGTTGTCCCAGTGACCACGTTGAAGACCCCCACCGAGAGCCCGTACAAGTCCGACAACACCGCGTCCAACCGGTGCGGCGTCACCCTGATGAACAACCAGGTCGGAGTCGTCGTCGCCGAGGTGATGCGGCACAAGGACAACGTCACGGTCACGCCACTGCCGTCCATGATCAGAGTGGACGCGGTTGGCACGATGATCTTCGACTACGCCGAGATCTCGGAGGCACTGGGGGAGGAGTCCGGCTACTACGACTCGGCCCAGTTCGAGGAGAACATGTCCACCCACTACGGCCGGATGATCCACGAGGACGACCGGACGATCATGTTCGCCAATCCCGAGGACGCCGCCGAGTTCATCGGCTTCGACCTGACCGCATCCGGCTAGAAAGGACGACCGAAGTGTACGAGAAGAATGGTGAGAAGTACTTCATCGTCGACAGCCACATGCACTTTTGGAACGCGGGTCCCGACAACTGGGTGCTCGGTGCCGAGCAGTTCGCGAAGGGCTGGATCGAGTGCTTCCACGCCTATCAGAGCCTGGCGCCGGCCGAGACGCACTGGCCGATCGAGCACTTCCAGAAGTACTCCGAGGACGACTTGATCAAGGACGTCTTCGAGGACGGCTACGTCGACGTCGCCGTGTTCCAGCCGACCTACCTGAAAGAGTGGTACACGGAGGGCTTCAACACCACCGAGCGCAACGCCAGGCTGGGCGAGAAACATCCCGGCAAGTTCGTCCACAACACCCGGTTCGATCCGCGGGACGGGGATGCCGGGCTGGCCGAGCTGCGCTACAACGTGGAGCGCTACGGCTCCCGCGGCGTCAAGCTCTACACGGCCGAATGGAACAACGGGTCACGCGGCTACAAGCTGTCCGACCCGGAGGCGTACCGATACCTGGCCGAGGCGCAGCAGTTGGGGATCAAGAACATCCATGTACACAAGGGCCCGACGATCTGGCCGCTGGACAAGGACGCGTTCGACGTCGCCGATGTCGATCATGCCGCGACCGACTTCCCAGAGCTCAACTTCATCGTCGAGCACGTCGGGCTGCCGCGGATCGAGGACTTCTGCTTCATGGCGACCCAGGAGCCCAACGTCTACGCCGGCCTCTCGGTGGTGATCGGCGGCCTGATGCACGCACGGCCGCGCTTCTTCGCCAAGGTGATGGGCGAGCTGTTGTTCTGGGTCGGCGAGGACAAGATGACCTTCGGCAGCGACTATGCGATCTGGACGCCGAAGTGGCAGATCGAGGGATTCGTGGACTGGGACTTCCCGGACGATCCGGAGTTCGCAGACTATCCGCGGCTCGGGATTGAGGGGAAGAAGAAGATCCTCGGTCTCAACGCCGCCCGGCTGTACGACATCGAGGTCCCCGACGACCTGGAGGTCAAGACCGAACCCGATGCCGTGCTGGCGCCGGAGCCCGATCCGGCACTGGCCTCCCGGGCCTGACGGGCCGGGGCCACCGTGAGGAGACCACGATCATGACGACCGCCGAGACCATGACGACGCGGGTGGCCGAGCGGCCCCGGGTCCTGGCCGCGCTGGACACGGTCCGGGACCCGGAGCTCGACGAGCCGATCACCGCGCTCGGGTTCGTCTCCTCGTGCCGCGTGTCGGCGGCCGGCGACGTCGAGATCCGGTTGCGGTTGCCGACGTACTTCTGTGCGCCGAACTTCGCTTTCCTGATGGTGGCCGACGCCTACGACGCGGTGTCGGCGCTGCCCGGCGTCCGCAGCGCCACGGTGATCCTCGAAGATCATTTCGCGGCGGACGTGATCAACGCCGGCGTGGCCGCCCGGGCCGGATTCGCGGTCTCGTTCGCCGGTGAGGCGTTGGGTGAGCTCGATGACCTGCGCCGCATCTTCGTGATCAAAGCCGTGCTGGCCGGCACCGATCAGGTGGTCCGGCCGCTCGGCCTTGATCAGGAGGCCCTGACTGTGCTTACGCTCGGTGATCTGCCGCCGTCGGTGCAGCGGGACCGGCTGTGCCGCCGCCGGGCCGAGCTCGGGCTGCGCACCGATGACGCAGCTCCCGTGCTGGTGGATCCGGAGACCGGGGAGCCGGTCGCCCGGGCCGCGATGCCGCTGCACCTGGGCCGGGCGCGGCTGACCCGGGTGGGCATCGAGGCCAACACCGGCATCTGCCGCGGCATGCTGCGACACCGCTACGACAGCCACGGCGTGGCGGAGGAGATCGAATCATGAAAGCCGTACGACTACACGGGTATCACCAGCAGCCGGAGATCGAGGACGTGCCCGACCCCTCGGTCAAGGGGCCGCTGGACGTGGTGATCAAGATCGGCGGGGCGGGCGTCTGCCGGACCGATCTGCACATCATCGAGGGCCAGTGGGCCGCGGCGATGGATCCGCCGCTGCCGTACACGATCGGTCACGAGAACGCGGGTTGGGTGCAGGAGATCGGCTCAGCGGTCACCAATGTCGCGGTCGGTGACACCGTGATCCTGCACCCGACTCCGACCTGTGGGCTGTGCCGGGCCTGCCGGGCCGGCCAGGACATGCACTGCGTCGAGAGCACCTTCCCCGGGCTGGACAGTGATGGCGGGATGGCCGAATATCTGCTCACCTCGGCCCGGGCGTGCGTCAAGCTCGACCCGGCGACGCAGCCGAAGGACGTCGCCGCGCTCGCCGACGCCGGGATCACCGCCTATCACGCGGTCCGCAAGGCGTTGCCGCTGCTCTATCCGGGGACCACGGCGATCGTGATCGGCGCCGGCGGCCTCGGCCACATCGGCATCCAGTGCCTGGCCGCCCTGTCGGCGGCCAAGATCATCGTGGTGGATCGCAACCCGGAAGCGCTGGCACTGGCCGGCGAACTCGGCGCGGGCGAGACGGTGGTGGCCGACGGTCACCAGGTCGACACCGTGCTGGACCTGACCGGCGGGGCCGGCGCCGATGTGGTGCTGGACTTCGTCGCCGAGCAGGGGGCGGAGCACGACGGCTTCGCGATGACGGCCCGGGCCGGCTCCTATTACGTGATCGGCTACGGCGGCCAGGTCGAGATCCCGACGCTGGACATCATCTCCACCGAACGCAACATCGTCGGCAACATCGTCGGCACCTACAACGAGCTGGCCGAACTGATGATCTTGGCCCAGGCCGGCAAGGTCACGCTGCATACCAAGACCTATCCGCTGGAGGCCGCGGTCGACGCGGTCGCCGATCTTGATGCCGGCCGGGTCAGAGGCCGCGCGATCCTCGTTCCGTAATTCTGCCCCGTAATCCCAATCGCTCGAAAGGACTGTCATGGCGAAGGAACTGCGCTTCGGTGAGGAAGCGCGCGACCTGATGTTGGTCGGTGTCGACAAGCTCGCCGAGGCGGTCAAGTCGACGCTGGGGCCCAAGGGCCGCAACGTGATCCTGGAGAAGATCACCGGCTCGCCGGTGGTCACCAACGACGGAGTGACGATCGCCCGGGAGATCTTCCTCAAGGACCAGTTCGAGAACATGGGTGCCCAACTGGTCAAGGAGGCGGCGATCAAGACCAACGACATCGTCGGCGACGGCACCACCACCGCGACGGTGATCGCGCACGCGATCGTCCGGGAGGGGATGCGGGCGATCGGCTCGGGTGGCAACCCGGTGCTGGTCAAGCGGGGCATCGATCTCGCGGTCGGCCGGCTGGTCGAGCACCTGCGCCAGGTGGCGCATCCGGTCGCCACCGAGTACGAACTGGCCCGGGTGGCGGCGATCTCGGCCAACGACGACGACGTGGTCGGCGAGGCGATCGCCAAGGCGCTGTTCACCGTCGGCGACGGCGGCATCGTCAGCGTCGAGGAGTCCGCGATCCACGGGATGAGCGTCGACTTCGTGGAGGGGTTCGAGTTCGACAACGGCTATCTGTCGCCGTACATGGTGACCAACCCAGCCGCCCTGGACGCTGTGCTGGACGATCCGTACATCCTGCTGTGCAGCGAGAAGATCACCAAGGTGCAGCAGCTGATGCCGCTGCTGGACAAGATCATGCGTGACCCGAAGCCGTTGTTGATCATCGCCGAGAGCCTCGAGGGCACGGCGCTGAGCATGCTGGTGCACAACCACGTCAACGGGATCTTCAAGTGCGTCGCGGTCAAGGCGCCCGGCTTCGGCGATCGGCGGCTGCACAAGCTGGAGGACATCGGTGCGATCACCGGGGGTGCTGTCTACAGCAAGCATTCCGGCTTCATGCTCGAGACGATGACTGTGGCCCAGCTCGGCCGGGCCGACCAGGTCCGGATCACCGCCGACCGGACCTCGATCATCGCCTCACCCGGTCACAACGAGGAGGTCGAATTCCGGGTGACCCAGCTGCGGGCCGAGCTCGAGCGGGCCTCGTTCGGCGTCGACGAGGACGTGCTGACCGAGCGGATCGGCGCCCTGTCCGGCCGGGTCGCGGTGATCCGGGTCGGGGCGCCGACCAACGCCGAGCTGAAGGAGTTGCAGCACCGGGTCGAGGACGCGCTGTCGGCGACCCGGGCGGCGATGGCCGAGGGGATCGTCGCCGGCGGTGGCGTGGCCCTGCTGCACGCGGCTGTGGCGCTCGATGATCTTGATGTTAAGGACGACTACAAGATCGGGGTCGAGATCGTCCGCAGCGCGCTGCCGGAGCCGACCTATCTGATCGCGACTAACGCCGGCTACAACGGCGTCGAGGTGCTCGAACGGGTCGGCGCGCTCGGCGTCGACGAGGGCTTCGACGCCCTCGACGGGCACTACGGCAATATGCTCGAGATGGGCATCGTCGACCCGCTCCGGGTGGCCCGATCTGCGCTGCAGAACGGTGCGTCGGTGGCCGGTCTGCTGCTCACCACCAACACCTTGATCGCCGAGGAGCAGACGCCGTGGGGCGGCAGCGCGGCGTTGATGACGGAGTACGGTGCGCTCGACGAGGGCCTGCACCAGCCGTCCCCGGACTCCAGCACCCCGCAATCCCTCGGCCTGGGTCCCTCGGTCGGCTGATACAGGCCCAGCGGTAGTGAGCCGGGGATGGGTGTCGGGTCGCGCGCCGACGGTCCAGTTCGGCGTCGTCGACCAGTTCCGGCCCGGGGACGGCGGGGCTGCGGCGATTTCCGGCTGTGGAAAGCAGTCTCGGTCACAGGTCGTGACCTTGCGCAGCCTGACGGGTTCGATCACCGGCGACGCTCCTCTGTGATCGTGGACCCGTTGTTGCTCGGGGATACCTGGATCCGAAGTCCATCGATGCTGCTACGAGAAGGGGGTTGCCGATCGGTGGGAGTAGTGCGCGGGGTCGGGGAGTGGGTCCGGGCGACTGCCCACTCCGCTGTTGAGATGTGTCCGAGGTCGCTCCACCAGGCCCACGAACAAGATCAACGGCGAAGGAACCACGTCCCGATCATGAAGTTTGCAGGTCGACTTGTCGCGACAGCGGCCGCTCCAACGATCTCCCTGGACGGCCGGCGGGTGCCGGCTCCAGCCATAACACGGCGAGGCCGGCCGTTGGGGAAAGCGCCGACCTCGACGGCTGGCCTGCGACTCGCGACGACGCCGCCGGCCTTCACCGTGCAGCAGCAGGCCTACGATGCCCTCGTCTCGGAGATCCGCGACCAGTACCGCGTGCTGTTCGACTCGACATCCTTCGCGGTCGTGAACCGCTGGGCGGCGATCCCAACGGGTCATATTCCCGGGAGTACGCCGGCTCCTACTGCACGAACCATCTCGTGGGGCCGGGTTCGACATCTCCGAGCCTCCGGCCAAGTCCGGGCCTTCGCCGACCTGTCGATGGAACTACTGGGGGATGAGCTGGCCGACTTCATTCGCAGGTCTCGAATCCGCGAGGCAGGCACTGGGCGCCCTCGACGCTGCCCTTGGGCCGGCAGGGTGGCGGGCGTTCCCGATCGGGTTCCGAGGGGTACGCCCGCCCACGTGCGTCAGGCGCAGCCGGGCGGGCCTTCCGTGCGGAAGGTTGGAGTTTGGTCACGCGACTGTGTCGGCGGCTTTGGCGTGCGCCAGGGCCCAGGTGAGGGCGTGGTCGGCGACGGCTTCCCAGCCGGGGGCGGCGCAGGTCCAGTGGTCGCGGCCCTCGAACTCGTAGTACTCGGTGATCGCGGGCGACTTGTCGTAGTGCTTGGCGTTGGATTTGTTCACCGAGGTCGGCATGATGTGGTCCTCGCTGCCGCCGATGAACAGCAGCGGGGCCCGGTCGGCGGCGTAATCCACCCAGGTCTCCTGGGGGCCGGGCTTGAAGTTGGCGAAGAGGCCGTACTCCCACACCCAGTGACCGGGTGCGGGGATGGCGTACCGCTCCCAGACCTGCCGCGACTCCTCGGCCGAGAGAGTATTGGTGAACGCGTAGTGGAACTCCTCGGGTGTGAACCCCACGGCGCGGTGCCGGTTGGCGGGGTTGCGCAGGGCGGGGAACAGGGACTTGGCCTGGGACAGTGGGTTGACCCGTACCCCCTCGGTCGGTGCGGAGTCGACCACGACGGCCGCGGCACCGAGGCCCCGGGCGAGCAGGAGTTGGGTGAGAGTGCCGCCGAACGAGTGGCCCATGATGATCGGTGGGCTGTCCAGGGCTTCGATGACCTCGGCGAGGTGGTCGACGGTGTCGGGAACGGTGAGGTCGGCGATGATCTCGGGGTTGTCCCGAAGCGCTTCGACCTCGATCTCGAACCCCGGGTAGCTCGGGGCCAGGACGGTGAGGCCCTTGGCTGCGTAGTGGGAGATCCAGCCCTCCCAACTGCGTGGGGTCATCCACAGTCCGTGGACCAGGACGACGGTATCCGGCTTTGCTGCGTTCACGCTGCTGCTCCTCCTGTGAAGGGTGTTCTCTAGGTTCCGCTGGGTGAACGGTCCGACGCCGGTCAGGTGTCGATGAACGCCAGCAGGTCGGCGTGGAGGCGGTCGCGGTCGGTATCGGGTAGTGCGTGGCCACTGCCTTCGTAGACGGTGAGGGTTGCGTCGTCGATCAGGGCGGCGGCCCGCTTCCCGCCGACGTGGAAAGGCACGATCTGGTCGTCGTCGCCGTGGATGATCAAGGTCGGGACATCGACCTTGGCGAGGTCGGGCCGGAAGTCGGTGGCGGAGAACGCGGCGATGCACTCGTAGGCACCGCGGTGCCCGGAGGCGAGGCTCTGCAGCCAGAACGCGTCGCGGAACCCTTGGTCGACGTCCTGCCGCCGGTTGTGGCCGAAGAACGGGCCGTCGGCCAGGTCGCGATACAGCTGGGACCGGTCGGCTTTCTCGCTGGCGCGGATGGCGTCGAACACCCTGACCGGCAGCCCTTCGGGGTTGTCGTCGGTCTGCAGCATCATCGGTGGGACGGCCGAGACCAGAATGAGCTTGGCCACGCGGGCGGTGCCGTGGCGGCCGAGGTAACGGGTGATCTCTCCGCCGCCGGTGGAGTGACCGATCAGCGTCAGGTCGCGCAGGTCGAGCGCGTCGATCAGGCAGGCGAGATCGTCGGCGTAGGTGTCCATTTCGTTACCGCCCCAGGTCTGACTTGATCGGCCGTGCCCGCGCCGGTCATGGGCGATCGCGCGATGGCCGTGCTCGGCGAGAAACAGTGCGGCGGCCTCCCAGGCGTCGGAGTTCAGCGGCCAGCCGTGGCTGAGTAGCACGGGCGTTCCGTCGGTGCCCCAGTCCTTGTAGAAGATCTGGGCACCGTCGTCGGTGCTGATGTAAGGCATGGTGGGCCGCCTCAGTCTCGGTCGAGTTCTGGCACTTCGACCTTGCCGCTGGGACCACCACACCGGACCACGTGAACCTCGTAGTCCGTCGTTTCCTACCAGGTCGTCGTGCCTTCGTCGGCCGGCGGTTTGAGGCGGTCGGCCAGTTGACGCCGGGACGACACTCCCAGCTTCTGGAAGACCTTGCGCAGGTGATAGTCGACCGTGTTGGGGCTGATGAACAGGTTCGCGGCGATCTCATGGTTGGTGCGTGCGGCTGCGGCGAGTTGCGCAATGGTGTGTTCCTGTGTGGTCAGGTCGAACTGCCGTGGCGTGGTGTCGACTCCGCCGGAGCCGCTCAGCGGCGCCAGCTCGGTGGTCGCGCGTGCGACGAACAGGGCAGTGCCGCTGTGCCGGAAGTGTCTGAGGGCGAGCCGGAGCTGCTCGCCGGCCTCGCGACGGCGTCGAATTCGGCGGAGCCATTCGCCGTAGACAAGGTGGGACCTGGCCAGGTCCATCACGGCCGCGGTCCCGCTCAGGGCATCGATCGAGGCTTGGTAGTGCGGCTCGGGATCGGCCGCCCCCGCGGCGTCCTCCGCGCCGACGAGCGCCAGCGCACGCTGGGCGAGCCCGTGGCACCAGGGCGAACCGTTCGCATCGGCCAGTTGCGCGAGCAGCGTCGCGACTCGTACGGCGTCGCCGTGGTGCCCGCTGCGAGCAGCGGCCTCGACGAAGTCGGGGTAGTAGGTGGGGGTGGTGTGCAAGAACTGGTCGACGACGAGCGGGGTGAGCCGTTCGTACGCCTCCTGGTACTTCGACTCAGCGAGATCGCGGACCGCGACCGCTGCTCGCGCGGACGAGCTGACGCCGCCGAACCCGGTCGCGTCCGCGCCGTCCGCGATCGCGATCACCACCGCGGTAGGTGACCCGGTCCATGCCAGGACGGCGGCGTTCAGGACGTTCTCCGCGTCGTAGCCCATCGCCCGCCGCACCTCGCGCACCAGCTCGTCGAACATGACGGCACGACGCAGGCTGCCGCCCCACAGCTCCGAGAGCGCCATGACCCAGAGCAGCGTGTCCAGGACCTGCAGCGCCCCGGCATCGCGCGCGGCCGCGGCGGCTCGGTCCAGCGCCGCCGCGCGGCCGTCGTTGTCCCAGAGGAACGTTGCCAGGGCTGCCGTCACCGAGCCCAGCTGCATCAGCTCGTGGTCCGGCAGCGCCAGGATCGCGTCCAGCGCCGCACGGGCCGGCGCGACCGCCGCCTCGTACGGTTCGAGGATCAGCGTGCCGAGACCTCGGAGCATCACCGACTCGGGTCCATCGGCTGCCTCTGCGCCTGCGAGGAGCCGCCGCCCGAGCGCACCGTGGGTCGTGCCCAGGATCATGCGTTCTGCCGTGCAAAAGCTGTGGAACGCGCGGAGCAGGGCCTGTTGCTCCCGTGCGGGGTCCAGCTCGTGGAACGCGTCGGCCGCCTGCAGGTGCGCCGCGGTGGCTCCCCGCACACCATCGGTGTCGCCCGCGAACAGGCTGAGTGCGCTGCGCAGGGAGACGGTGCGACCACGCGTGACAGCGTCGACGACGGTCACGTCGATCTGATCGACGAGCCGTTGGGCGATGTGGATCGCCCCGGCCGCCAGAGCGGCCTCGGCCGCACTGATCTGACGCGCATCGCGTACGGCTCCAGGAGGACTGAGCTCGGCTGCACGGGTCAGGATCGTCGCCTGCGAAGCCAGGCCGCCACGCCGAGCCGCCAGGTCCGCGGAGTTGGCCAGCCGGTCGGCCACTTCGGGATCGGTTCCCAGGACGGCACGGGCCGCGTGCCAGGCCTCGGTCTGCGCCAGGCCGAGCTTGTCCGCGGCGCGCGCGAGCGCGCCGTGCACCCGGCGGCGTTCGGCACCCGGAGCGGCGTTGTAGACCGCGGACCGCACCAGCGGGTGCCGGAACCGCACGACCGGTTCCAGCTCCACCAGGCCGTCGACCTCTGCCCGATCGTCGCCGTCGGGCCTGAGACCGAGGTCCTTCGCCGCAGCCGCCAGAAGGTCGACGTTTCCTGTCGAGTCCGCGGCTGCCAGCAGCACCCACGGCTGGACCTCGGCGTCGGTCTGCCGTACCCGGCGGACGTAGTGCGCCTCGAGGTGCCGACCGACCGGTACCGGATCGCCATCCAGTCCCAGGTCGGGCAGCTCGTGCACGAGCACGTCACCCGCCAGGTCGATCAGCGCCAGCGGGTTGCCACCAGTCGCTCGCGCGATCGCCGCGGCCGCCGACGGCGCAACCGGCCGCGCCGCCGAACGGTTCAGCAGCCGCACTGCCGCGTCGTGATCAAGGCCGGCCAGGGCGAGCTGTGCCACGCCACCGATCCGGTCCGCGAAGCCCTCCTCGTCCCGGGCGGCGAACACGACCGCGACGTGCTCGACCGCGATGCGCCGTGCCACGAACGCGAGGGCGTCCAAACTCTCGGAGTCGATCAGGTGCGCGTCGTCGATCAGGCACGCCACCGGCTGATCGGCACCCGCCGCCGTCAGCAGGCCGAGCAACCCCAGGCCGACCAGGAACCGGTCCGGTGCGGGCCCGTCGGCCGCTCCGGACGCGACCTGGACTGCCTGCCGCTGCCGCTCCGGAAGTACCGAGTGGTGTACCTCTAGCACGGTGACCAGTCGCTGCACTGCGGCGAACGGCATCGCCGACTCCGACTCGTACCCGTCCAGCCGAATCACGGCGAAGCCCGCCTGCCACGCTCCTTCGGCCAGGAGAGAGGTCTTGCCGATTCCCGGCTCTCCCAGGATCAGCAGGGAGCCGCCGCGTCCGTTGCGCGCCGCGGCCAAGAGCTCGGCCAGCTGGCGCTGCTCTTCGTCACGGCCCAGGAGCGCGCCAGCATTTCCCATGTGCTCCACGGTAAGTCCGACGGCGCTGACCTACGCGGTTTGCGGGACCGCGGCTACCCGTCCTGACCTCCTCGTGACGTTGTGCCGCCGAGCTCGCGCTCCTGGTAGTCGCGTGGCGAGAGTCCGTGGAACCGGCCGAAGGCGGCGCTGAAGGTCGGCAGGTGGGCGTAGCCGAGGCGACGGGCGACGGCGCTGGGCTGGGCGCCGCCGACGAGCAGGTCGCGGGCGATGCGCATCCGGGCCGCGTAGCACCAACTGGAGAAGGACAGGCCGGTCTCGTCCCGGAAGGCCCGGTGGACGGTGGCGGGCGCGGCGGCGGCGTCGTGCGGAACGGCCGATTCTGTGCCCCGATTTCAAGCGGCGAAGCTGGCTGTCCGAGGTCACTGGCCGGTCTCCGCTTCGCATCGTCATCCCGCGCGACGGGCACTGGTACGTGGTCGTTGATCTGCAAGGCATGGGGTCTAAGGCTCGGGTGAGGTCGGCGGTCCACGTCGAGCCGCCGCCGCTGCCTGTGGTCCGCAGCTCGGCGCCTCCGTCGCTGTCCAGCGTTCGGGTTCAGCCGCCGACGGCCGCGCTGGCCGACGACGGGCAAACGTGGGATGCCTTCATTTCCCACGCTGGTGAGGACAAGGCCGACATCGCCCGACCCCTGTACGAGGCGCTGTGTGATCTTGGAGTCACGGTCTGGTTCGACGACGCCGAGCTGCGCATCGGCGACAGCCTTCGGCGCAGGATCGACCAGGGCCTGGGCCGTAGCGCGTTCGGCGTTGTGATCTTCTCCACGGCGTTCTTCTCCAAGGGATGGCCGCAGTACGAACTCGACGGCATCGTCACCCGTACGGTCGCTGGCGAGCAGAACCTGCTGCCGATCTGGCACAAGATCACCAAGGACGAAGTGATGGCGCAGAGCCCGTCCCTGGCCGACAAGGTCGCCCGGAGCACGTCGGAGTTCTCGGTCGAAGAGATCGCCGACGAGATCGCCCGCCGGGTCCGGCCGGACCTGTTCCTCGGAGAGGCGGTCTGATCATGGACCTGGACTTCACGACCGAATGCCCAGAGTGCGGTGCGCCGGTCAAGGCATCGATCGGTGCCGTCGCCAAGGGCCAGACGGTTCGGTGTAGCCGAGGCCACCGGATCGCCATGGAGGACAAGGACGGCGGAGCACGTAAGGCCCAGCGCAGCCTGAACCGCATGGAACGGGCGTTCAAGAAGATCGGCAGGATCAGGTAGGCGGTAGAACGGCTGAGGGCCCATGCGGTGAAACCGCCGGGCCCCCAACTGAGCGGTAACGGAGAGACCTGCCTCCGCCTTCGGGTCCACTTCCAGGAACGGGCAGTAGTGTCCCGGGCCGGCTCGTCAGCGACGTCAACCTGGGGCCCCTAGGGACTCTCGCGTTCCAGCGAACGTCACGCCCACTCGGCTTGGGGTCTGAACACCGAGGAGCCGATGTGCGGAGAATGTTCGCGGATGGGCGAAGGTATCGGCCGATGGGTATCCGGAGTACGTCGTTGGAGACTGTGGCGGTCGGGCTGCTTGGTCCGTTCGAAGTTGTTGTTGGCCGCGACCCCAAGTTCGTCTCCTCGCGGGCACAACGAACATTGCTGGCCGTAGTAGCGATGGCGGCGCCTGCTTCCGTGAATCAGGAACAACTTGCGTCGGCTGTGTGGTGGGCGTCTGGCCCGCCCGGCGGCCCGCGGGCAGCGTTGCACAGCCTGGTGGCCCGGTTCCGCCGGGCGCTGCCGGGCTTGATCGCGACTGAGGGTGACGCCTACCGGTTGGCGGTGCCGGCGGAGTCAGTCGATGCGCAACGGTTTCGCCGACTTGTTCAGCAGTCTCGGGAGGCGATGTCGGCTGGGGCGGCCGGCGCCCTGGAATTGGTCGAGTCGGCGCTGGCTTTGTGGCGCGGTGACCCGTTCACTGGCTTCTCGACAGAGTGGCTTGACAGGACTCACGGGGCCGGCCTGACTGAGGAATACCTCTTGTTGCGGGAGTGGCAGGCCGATCTGCGGTTGGCGAAGGGGGAGGTGGAGGGACTGATCCCCGAGCTCGTGACGCTGTCAGAGCAGCACCGACTACGGGAGAGCCTGTGGCTCCGCCTCATTACTGTGTTGGTCCAGCTCGGCAGGGTCGCCGAGGCTCTCGATCGGTACGAGCAGTTGCGACTCACACTGGCGCAGGAACTTGGCACAGAGCCCGGCGAGGAGCTTCGCCGACTGCACCAGGATCTGTTGACCGGTGAGGTTCGTACGGCGGCCCGAATCGGCGCGTCGATCCGTGCCGGTGTCGACGTCACGATCACGCCGCGCCAGCTGCCGGCCGACCTGGCTGGCTTCATCGGCCGACGAACGGAACTGGCCGAACTGGACCGCATCCTCAGCGGCGCGGCGGCCGGGCGAACGGAGATCGCAGTCATTCACGGCACGGCAGGGGTGGGGAAGACTTCGCTGGCCGTGCATTGGTCACGGTGTCGGTCTGATCGCTTTCCGGATGGCCAGGTGTATCTCAACCTGCGTGGTTATGGCCCTGATCGCAGTGTCGACCCGGCCGAGGCGCTTAAGGTCATCCTGGAAAGCCTCGGCATCCGGGGAGAATCGATTCCGGCCAGGTCCGAAGCTGCCGCCGCCCTGCTCCGCAGCCTCGTTGCCGATCGTCGGATGCTGTTCGTCTTCGACAACGTCAAAGACCCGAGGCAGGTGCGGCCGCTGCTGCCCGGCACAGCCGGTCAGGTCCTGATCACGAGTCGAAATCAGCTTGTCGGTCTCACGGTGCGCGAACAGGCCCAGCCGGTCGGGGTCGGACCCCTGGAGCCTGACGAAAGTACAAGGTTGATCGCCACTTCGTTGGCCGCGACTGCGGTGGATCCTGACCGGTCCGGTGTGGAGAGACTTGCGCAGGTGTGCGCTCATCTGCCGTTAGCCCTTGCGGTGGCGTCTGGCCAAGTCGCCCGATCCGGCGGAGGCACTGTGTCGGATTGGCTCGACCACTGGCACGACAGCGCTGCACCGCTTGATCTGCTCGTCGATGCCGACGAGAGTGCCGATGTCCGATCGGTTCTGTCCTGGTCCTACCTCGCTTTGGATGAGGACACTCAACGGTGCTTCCGGATGATAGGCCTGCATCCGGGACCGACCTTCACGACCAGGTCGATGGCGGCCGCGATGGGTTGTCCAGTCTCGCGGGCACGACAGCGGATCGTCCAGTTGATCGACCAGACCCTGATCCGCCCCATCGATCACCACAGATACGAGGTTCACGATCTGATCCGTGCCCTCGCCCGCGAGTTGTGCGCGGACGATCCGGCCGAAGAACGCGGAGCGGTGCTGCGGCGTATCCACCTCTACTCGTTGCACTCTACGGCGGCGGCGTCCCAGCTCGCCGGCCTCACCTATGTGTGGCCGACGCTTGAGCCGGTACCGCCGGAGGTTGAGCGAGAAGAATTTTCAACAGCGGACGAAGGGTTGGCATGGCTCGAAGCCGAGATGGACGACCTGCGCGCAATCCTCCGCAGCGCACCTCCGGCTTCGGATCGGATCGCCCACCAACTTGCGCATCTTGTGGGCGCCTACCTCCTGCAGCGCCATCACCTGAATGACCTGATCGAGGTGCAGCAGGACGCCCTTCTCCGCGCTCGGCGGACCGGTGACGAGGGCGCCGCGGCCCGGTCGCTCAACCAGCTCGGCTGGGCCTACGCCGAGCTACCGGCGGCGGAGCGAGCCGAAGCCTTCTATTCGGAGGCGGCCGAACTGTTCGGGCGAGTCGGCGAGACCGCGGGGGAGGCTGCGGCACTGTCCAACCTCGGCACAACCCGTCGCGGTCTCGGCCAAGCGCACGAGGGCCTCCAACTGTGCAAACGTGCAACCGAACTCGCGCTCGAGTCCGGCGAATCAGAACTCGAAGCCGCCTGCCGGACGAACCAGTCGCTCTGTGAGCTCGACCTCGGTGACGGCGAAGGCGCGGCGATGACAGCGGCAAGGGCGCTGAGCCTGGCGACCTTGAACGGTCGCGCCTTGCCCTACGCGTTGGATGCGTACGGTCAAGCGCTCATCCAGCTTGGCCGGGCTGGCGAGGCCGAGAACATCCTTCGCCGCGCCCTGAGTCTGCACCAAGCTCGCCGAAACCGTTGGGCCAGTTGCGTCTCCCTTTCCCATCTTGGAGACGCTCTTCATGAGCGACACCGGGCCGATGAGGCAGTAGCCCGGTGGACCGAGGCCCTCCACCTGTTCGACGTGACCAACGCACACGATCGTGCGGAACTCCGTCGCGACGACCTCATCGGCCGACTTGAAGCTCTGCGTTCACCTCGACCCGATTTCCACCGGACAGAACGCCGGAACCCGACTGTGTCCCGGTGATCGTTGACCGTCCCAAGGACTACTGGTGGACGTGCCACCCCGAGCCTCGGCCGTATTTAGTAGTCAGGACCGCCCGGCCGAGTCCACTGGCCGGCGTGAATGGACCGGTTCTTATGCAGCTCCTCGGCCGGAACGACCGACTCGACCGCCCGCTGCAGCCGCTCCACAGCATCGTCGATGTTCTCGGCCGGCAGCGCGCCGTACCCGAGGAGAAGGCCGCTGAGCTGATCCGACGTCGCCAGCTCAGAGAGGGCGACGAGCTCGACCCCCAACTGAAGCGCGCGACGGGAGATCTTGACATCATCGACGTGATGGTCGGTGAAGACCATCGTGAGATCGAGCCCGGTTGTCGACGACGAACGACGTGCGTACCGATCGAGCCTCCGACTCGCATCATCCAGCAGCTGCCGTCGCTCGGCGTAAATGGATCGGACTCTTCGTAGCTGGCGGGCCAGGTGTCCCTCGTCGATGAACGCGGCCACCGCAAGCTGCAACACGGTCGATTGGTACGGCTCCGAAATCTGCTTGGCACGGCGCAGCGCGCCATGGAGCGGAGCCGGCGCGACCAGGTAGCCGACCCCCAGACCGGACAGCATCAGGCATCGCAACGAGCCGAGGTGAATCGTGCGGGCGTTATCGTCCAGCGCGTACAGCGGACTGGGCGGGCGAGGCGCGTACTGCAACTGGCCGCCACAGTCGTCCTCGATGATCACGCCGTCGGCCGCCACCGCCCAGTCCAGCAGGGCGTGCCGCCGATCGATCGACAGCGCCATGCCGAGCGGAAGCTGCCGGGCGGCGCGGACGTAAGCGGCACGCACCCCGGGCGGAATTGCCTCGACCACGACCCCCTCGTCGTCGATAGGAATCGGAATGGTTCGGATTCCCAGGCTGGCGAACAACAACTTGACCGTCCGGTCGCCGGGCTCCTCCACGGCCACTGCGTCCCCGGGTTCGAGGAGGACCCTGGCGACCAGTTCCAACGCCTGTCGAGCGCTGTCAGTCACGAAGACGTCCGGCGGCTCCGTCCGAATGCCTCGCGCCAGACCCAGGTGTTGTACCAGCGCCTCGCGCAGCCGGAGTTGCCCGGCCGGATCAGCTGGTCGACCCGGGAGGGTCTTCTGATTGGTGTGCCGGGCCACCAGGCTGCGCCAGGTCGCGAACGGAAAGAGGTGCGGATCGGGAATCCCTGGCCGCAGGTTGTAGGCAGCGTCGGCGGCATCTGCTTGCTGTGTCGGAAGGCCTGTGGTCCATAGCCTGGCCGGCTTCAGCGGCGATGACCGAGTGACCATCCTCATCTTCATGGAGCGGCCGGGGCTGACCACAGTCCCCACTCCTGCGCGACCACGGACAAGTCCCTCGGCCATCAACCGGTCGTACGCGGTGCCCACGGTTGTCCGGGAAACCTCGAGTTGGGCAGCAAGCTGACGAGTGGAGGGCAAGACGTCGGCCGGCTCAAGGAGTCCGTCGAGAATGGCCTGCCGAACATATCGGTAAATCTGCTGGCCGAGGTTCCGACGGCCAACGAGATTGATGTGGAGATTCCGTCGCGTCACTGGACAATCCGTTCTGCGCCGCGGCGCTGACCCGCCGGTCGGCGGCGGCGTGAACTGCGCTCGTCATTCCTCACGTTGCCCTCCCGGATCGAACCGATGTGTCTGGCGAGCAGGCGGATGTGTCCAGACCCGGGTCAAGCTCATCGTGTCGCGCTGACGATTCACTGACGCGGACCGACCGTGGAACGGGGGTGGCCGGATCCGCGGGCGCCCCGGACGCAACGTCGCGCGTTACCGGGCTGTGACTGTCCCTCGAAGCGGGCACTGAATTGGACCTTCACCGATCGCTCCGCGGATCAATAGCGTGCCACCTGGGACGCGCGTCCGCGGACCGTAACCGGTGATCGTCATGATGCGCCCGGTGAAACGCCGCGGCGCACCGAGCGGCCTATCCGGGAACTCTGATTGGTCGGGACATCGCTGGAGGACTTTGTGGACGCTCGATCGTGGATCAAGAACACGCGCACCATGGTGCTGATCGTCACGTTGATCGGCTTGGCCTTGGTCCTGCAGGTTCTGGCGATTCCTGATTCGCCGACTCGAGCCGCTGCGGAGCCGGTCGACAAGCAGCCTGGTCAAACCAGTCAGCCGGCGCCGCCCGAAGGGTCGTCGGCGAAGGCGAGGCTTCGGGCCAAGGAGAGTGGCCAACCGGTCGAGGTGCCCGACGAGCGCGCCGAGACTCGAACGGTCTTTGCGAACCCGGACGGTACCTTCACGGCGAAGCTGACGACTGATCCGGTGCGGGTTCAACGCGACGACACGTGGGTGCCGGTGGATACCCGGGTGGTGGAGCGAAACGGAAGGATTGCGCCGGTCGCCACGACGGTACCGATCGCGTTCTCGGCCGGCGGAGACGCCGCGTTGGTCACGATCGGGAAGGCCGGCCGGAAGATCGCACTGCACTGGCCGGGCAGGCTTCCCGAGCCGTCGTTGAAGGGCGACACAGCCACCTATCCGGAGGTCTTTCCGGGGGTCGACCTGCGGATGCGAGCCGTCGCCCAGGGCTACAAGATGATCTTGGTCGTCAAGACGTCGGCGGCCGCGCGAAACCCCGCGCTACGCAAGCTCGACTTCGGGGTACGCGGCGACGGCCTGGTGCTTCGCGCCGACAAGAACGGCAACGTCGCGGTGTACGACCCGTCGGGCAAGGTCGCCTTCGGTGTCGGTGCACCGATGATGTGGGACTCGACGCCTGGCGAGGCGAGGCGTGCCGTCGGCAAGATGCGCGTCGGCCGGAACACGCTCAGTGTGGAGCCCGACCGAGCACTCCTGAACGACCGGAAGGCACGGTTCCCGCTCTACATCGACCCCGACACGGTCGGTCCGCGGACCGGCTTCGCCCAGGTGTTCTCCGGCTACCCCGGCCAGGCCTATTGGGGCGGCGACGGATCCGGTGTGGCGAAGGTCGGACGATGCTACGAGGACGGCACATGCAACGGCGTCGGCATTGCTCGGTCCTACTTCACGTTCGACGTCAAGGGGATGGCCGGCAAACACGTGTTGGGCGCCGAGTTCAACGCCTTTCTCGCCTACACGCCGTCGTGCTCCGCGCGCGAGGTGGGCGCGTGGGGCACCAACCGCGTCGGTTCGGGGACCACCTGGAACAACCAGCCGGGAGTCAGCGGGGGCATTGATCTCAGTTCGCACAACGCTGCCGGTGGATGGAGCAGCAACTGCCCGTCGAAGTGGCTCGGCTGGCAGGCGGGCGACGTCGTGCGAAGCGCAGTCGCGTTCAACGAGGGCATCGCGACGATCATGCTCGCGGCCCGGAACGAGAACGACCAATTGGGGTGGAAGAAGTTCATCGTCGACAACGGCGGACCCTCGCTGTCCGTCACGTACAACAGCTATCCGAGCAAGCCGTCCGGCCTGCAGGTCGACCACAAGGCCTGCGCGCTGGAACCGAATGAGCCGTACCTGAACCCCTTCATCGACGACGATCCCAACGAAGGTCCGCGCGGCCCGAGGTTGTGGGGCACCGCGAGCGATCCTGACGGCGGCCTCGTTCACGCCCAGTTCGAGTGGTACACCCGAGGGGGCCAACGGCTCGGCACGGCCGCGACCTCGGAGCTGCAGTCGAACAGCGCGTTCAGCGTCGACGTTCCGGCGAAGGACGCGGCCGACGGCACCAAACTCAGCTACCGGGTACGGGGCGCCGACGGCACCGACTTCGGGCCCTGGAGCGACTGGTGCCACGTCACGATCGACCGGACGGCGCCGGCGATAAAGCCGTCGGTGAAGTCTCAGACCTACCCCGAATGTCCGCCGCCGTACGACGACTGCCCGGTCGGCGGGGGTGCCGGACGCGCCGGCGCCTTCGTCTTCTCCGCCGGAGGGGATCCCGACGTCGCCGGATTCCGCTACGACTTGCACGACCAGCCGCAGACGTACGTGGCCGCCGACGCGGACAAGACCGCGACCATCCTCCTCACCCCTCCCGAGGACGGCGACCTGGATCTGTACGCGCGCAGCGTCGACCGGGCCGGGAATCTCGGGCCGCTCTATCGCTACCACTTCATGGTCGGCGAGGGAACGCCTCCGGTCGGTCACTGGCGACTCGAGGGCACGCAGGCGCCCGACGTGCATGACGACTCGCCGAACGGACACGACGGATCGATCCCGGCCGACAGCTTCGGCTGGCGACCGGGCCGTCATGGCGACGCGCTTTGGCTCAACGGCAGCACCGGATCGGTCGAAACCACCGGTGGGCCGACGGTCCACACGAACAAGTCGTTCGCCGTGGCCGCATGGGTACGGCTCGACCGCGTGGATGCCGAGGCACACACGGCCGTGAGCCAGGAGGGCAGCCGTACCAGCGGGTTCTTCCTGCGGTACGACCCTGGGACCAAGAAGTGGGCCTTCGCCCTACCGGCTGCCGACGCCGACGGCGCGGTGCAGGTGTCCGCGCAGTCGACCTACCCGGCCGTCGCCGAGCGGTGGACCCATCTGGTCGGCGTCTACGACCTGGCTGCCAAACAGGCCCGGATCTATGTCGACGGCGTCGCGGGCACGGCGGTGTCGCACACCACACCGTGGGACGCGGGTGGATCTGCCCGATTGGGCCGCGGCCAGGCTCAGGGTGCTCCGACCGAGTACTGGCCGGGCGCGATCGACGAGGTACGCATCTACGACCGGTCGTTGGCGTCTGAGGAGATCGTCGGGCTGGCCGGGACCCCTGCAGTGGAGCAGCTGTTCTGGCCCCTGGACGAGTCGTCGGGCAGGAACGCCGACGACGTGTCCGGCAACTATCGGCTCGGAACGCTCCGAGCCGCGGCGAGCCACGTGGACGGACAGGTCGGGCCGGGTGCCGTCCGGCTCGACGGCGGATCGTCGCCGCTCTCGACCTCGACCCCGGTGGTCCGCACAGACAGCGGATTCACCGTTTCAGCCTGGGTCCGACTCGAGCGTGCCGACGACGCGACACAGACGGTGTTGAGCCAGGACGGGAGCCGCAACAGCGGGTTCCAGCTGCGCTATCGCGGCGACACCAAGAGGTGGTCGTTCGCGATTCCGACCAGCGATCGCGATGGCACCCGAGTCGTCACGGCCGACTCCCGGGAAGAGGCGCAGTCGGGGGAGTGGACCCACCTCGTCGGGGTGTTCGACCAGCCGGCACAACGGGTGCGTCTCTACGTCAACTCTGCGCTGGAGACAGCCGTACCCATCTCCACCGACACCTGGCAGGCGAACGGGACCTTCCAGGTCGGCCAAGGCCGGCAGCTCGGCGCCCCGGCTACGCCCCTCACCGGTGAGGTGGACGACGTGCATGCCTGGACGGGCGTACGGACGCCGGACCAGATCAAGGCGGACTACCTCGATCCGGTCACGAAGCGGTCGTCGGCCTACGGCGGTCAGCTGGCCCGCTACTACAACACGGCCGGCCACCGCATCGTCACCGACGGTCCGGTGCCCGCGGGATCGCACTTCGAACGGTCGCTCGGTCATGCGGCACCTGACGGGGCACCGAACACCCGGACGATCTACTCCTGCCGCAACGGCGCGACCGACTACTT
This sequence comes from Microlunatus sp. GCM10028923, assembly GCF_042666975.1. Lineage (NCBI taxonomy): Bacteria > Bacillati > Actinomycetota > Actinomycetes > Propionibacteriales > Propionibacteriaceae > Microlunatus > Microlunatus sp. GCM10028923. Next base: position 774,983 of record NZ_JBHTFF010000001.1, read on the forward strand.
CTTGGCCGGCGACTGTGGAAACCATACGAAACTCGGCGCGGTGGGCAGTGTCTATCTGACGCCGCCGGACGACGTGCCGACGATCCCGGTCTATCGATGCCTGATCCCGAACGCCGGCCACTTCGCGTCCACCGACCCGCAGTGCGAGGGCCACACTGCTGAGTTCCTGCTCGGTCACACCCGTGCCTATGCACAACTGATCCGTCACGTCACGACGGGCCGGCCGTGGGACCACTCCAGCAGCACCGGCGAGAGCGGTGCCAACTACCGACCCGAGCAGCGGCTCGGAACGCTGGCGATGAAGTCCCTTCCCGGTACAAAGCCGCTGTACAGCTGCGTCGCCGGCGACGACACGTTCAGTTCGCTTGACCCCAGTTGCGAAGGCAAAACCACCGTCACCTCCCTCGGCTGGATCTGGGAGAAACCGCCGGCCGGGATCGGCCAGGGCGTGGAGGTCTTTCGCTGCCGTTCGAGTTGGGGTGACCTCTTCGACTCCTCCGACCCCGGATGCGAAGGCCAGGCCGTGGACCGGTCGCTCGGCTTCGCCCTCACCGGACTCTGATCAGGAAGGCCAGTCTCATGATCAAGAACCATCCAGTCCTGCGCCGTGCCCTGACCCTTGCAGTCGTAGGTCTGGTCGCGATGTCGCTGGCCGTTCCGACCGCCGCCGCGGAACCAACCCGGCCCAGCCCGCAGCCCGAGCAGGTTCGCGAAGATGCGGCGGTCGACCAGGTCGATCCGGTTCCGGTCAGCCCCTTCAGCCCCGACCCGGCCAAGCCCGATCCGGAAGCACCGTCGGAGAAGTCGCGCTCGGCAAAGGCCACCTGGCCCACTGCCGGTACGCATCAGGTGGCAATCTCGCCGGCACAGAAGTCGGCCCGTGGCGCCCGAGCCGGTGCTGCACCCGTGTGGGTGGCGGCAACCGACTCGCCAGCGCCGGACCAGGTCGAGGTGGCCCTGCGGCCGGGGGCGTCCAAGGATCGGTTCTCGTTCTCGCTGCGACGCTCGGACCGAGCGAAGAGTCCCGCGGTCGTTCGGGTCACCGTCGACTACTCCGACTTCGCCGACGTGTTTGGCGGCGACTGGTCAAGCAGGTTGCGGATCCAGCCCACTGGTCAGGGATCGGGGGACGTCTCCGGCAGCCGGAACAACGCCGCCGAGCAGATCTTGACGGCTGACCTGCACGTGTCCGGTACGGCCAGCACCTACGTCGTCGCAGCCGCGCCCGAAGGGTCGGCCGGCGACTACAAGGCGACCTCACTCGCGCCGTCGGGTACCTGGCAGGTCGCCACGCAGAGCGGCGGTTTCGAGTGGACGTATCCGATGCGGACGCCGCCGGTTCCGGGGGAGCTCAGCCCGGAGCTCGAGTTGTCGTACTCGTCGAACTCGGTCGACGGGCGCACCGTTGCGACCAACAACCAGCCGACCTGGCTCGGTGAGGGCTGGTCGATGTGGCCGGGTTCCATCGAGCGGTCGTACAAGAGCTGTGCCGAAGACCTCGGCGGAAACAACGGCCAGCGCAAGACCGGCGACCAGTGCTGGGAGACGGACAACGCGACGCTGTCGTTTGGCGAGCAGTCCGGCAGGCTCGTCTTCAGCGGAGGCGTTTGGCGCCCGGAGAACGACGACGGCACCAAGGTCGAGCGGATCGTGCGTGGCGACTCCACGCTCAACGGCGACGACAACGGCGAGTACTGGCTGGTCACCTCCTCGACCGGGACCAAGTACTACTTCGGCCTGAACAAGAATACCGGCTGGACAACGACCACCCAGTCGGCGTGGACGGCTCCGGTGTACGGCAACGACGCGGGCGAGCCGTGCCACCAGGCGACGTTCGCTGCGTCGTCCTGCAATCAGGCCTATCGGTGGAATCTTGATCATGTCGTCGATGTCCACGGCAACTCGATGACCTACTACTACACGGCCGAGAACAACAGATACGGACAGAACCTCGGCGCAGCCACCGCGCTCTACACCCGCGGCGGAGTGCTGGCCCGGATCGAGTACGGAACCCGCGCCGAGACCGGGCAGAGCAGCAAGGCGCCGGCACGGGTTGTCTTCGAGTCGGCGGACCGGTGTGTGCCAGGGCAGGACTGTACGAAGCACAACGCCGTGTCGTGGCCAGATGTGCCCTGGGACGCCGACTGTCCGACAACCTGCGCGGACAAGTCATCGCCGACGTTCTGGACCACGAAACGACTGGCGAGTGTCACAACTCAGGTCCTGGCCGGGGACGGCAGCTACCGCAACGTCGATCGCTGGGACCTCGCGCACAGCTATCCGCCGCCGGGCGACGCCACGGCTCCCGGCCTCTGGCTGAACAGCATCACGCACACCGGTCAGGCGGGTGCAGCCGTCCCACTCCCGCCGGTGACCTTCGACGGAACGATGAAGCCGAACCGGGTCAACAGCGCACCGGATGGCCTGCCGGCACTGAACAAGATGCGGATCACGACGATCACCTCCGAGTCCGGCGGTGACGTGAATGTGGTCTACCAGGATCCCGAGTGTGTCGCCGGCGGCACACCACAGCCGCCCTCCAACACCAAGCTCTGCTTCCCGGTGCGGTGGGCGATGCCGCCCGCGCCGGAACCGTCGGACGACTGGTTCCACAAATATGTCGTGGCCAAGACCGTGGAACACGACAAGGTGACCGACGCGAAGCCCATCGTCACTCGCTACGAATACGTCGGGGGCGGAGCCTGGGCATTCGACGACAACCCGTTGGTCGCCCCGAAGGAGCAGACCTGGTCTCAATGGCGTGGGTTCGAGAAAGTCGTTGTCCGTAAGGGAGATCCGACGCTGGACGAGCACAAACCGCAGTCTCAGACGTCAACGCAGTACTTCCGGGGAATGCACGGCGACAAGGCCGCTTCCGGCACCAAGACTGTGATGATCAACGATTCGACGGGCAAGGCACTGCCCGATTCGGAACCCCTGGCCGGGTTCGTCCGCGAGCAGATCACGTACAACGGGGTCGGTGGTGCCGAGGTCAGCGGTGAGATCAACGACCCGTGGATCCGGCAGACAGGGACGCAACTCAATCTCGTGTCCAACCAGGTCGAAACGATCCGCACGATCGAACGGACTCCGCTGTCCGGCGGTTCGATCCGCACGACCCAGTTGGACACCACCTATGACCAGTACGGCAACGCAACCCAGATCAACGACCTGGGCGACGTGAAGATCGCTCGGGACGACCGGTGCACGACCACAACGTACGTCGCGAACACAGAGAAGATGCTGGTCAGCCTGCCCAGCCGAGAGACCGTCGTCGGAGTCGCCTGCGGCACGACGCCGAACTATCCGGCGGACGCAGTGTCCGACAGCCGGATCTCCTACGACGGAGAGCCGTTCGGCACCGCACCGAAGCGCGGCCTCGCCACGCAGACCGAGGTCGCGAAGTCGTACCAGGGCAGCGATCCGACCTACCTCACGACCAACCGGTCAACGCACGACGCGTACGGAAGGGTGTTGGAGAGCAAAGACGCACTCGGGCGCACGACGACCACCGGCTACTCCGAAACCAACGGGCTCGCAACGACCGTCAAGACGACGAACCCGCTCGGACATACGACGATCAAGACGCTCGATCCCGGGTGGGGCCTCCCCATCAAGGAGACCGACCCGAACAATCGGACCACGACGCTGGTGTATGACGGACTCGGCCGGCTGGCCAAGGTGTGGAAGCCGGGACGGCCCCTGACCCAGAGTGCCCACCTGCTGTTCGCCTACGGCGTGCGTAACACCGGGGGACCGAGTTGGGTGCGGACCCAGACGTTGAAGGCCAACGGGAACCAGGTCGCGACCTACGCACTCCTCGACGGCTTCCTGCGCCCGCGGCAGACACAGGCGCCAAGCCCCCGAGGCGGCCGGATCCTCACGGACACGCTCTACGACACGCGTGGGCTGGCAGTCGTCAGCCGCGCCCCGTACTACGACGAATCGGCGAGTCCTGGGACGACGCTGGTCGTGCCGGACGCGGGCGCGGTCCCCGCTGCCACGGTGACGACCCATGACGGCGCCGAGCGGAAGATCAACGAGATCTACCTCGAGAAGAACGTGGAGAAGTGGCGCACGACCACGTCGTACGGAGGTGATCAGGTGACTGTTGTCCCGCCGGCCGGCGGCACGGTGACCACGACATTCACCGACGCTCGGGACCAGCAGATCGCGCTGCAGCAATGGCACGGCCGGCAACCGCAGGGCGAATCCGACGAAACCCGGTACAGCTATACCAAGCGCGGCGACCTGGCGTCGATCAAGGACGCGGCCGGCAACGTCTGGCGGTACGAGTACGACGTGCTCGGCCGCAGGGTGAAGGCGGACGATCCCGACCGTGGTGTCTCGACGATGACCTACGACGACGCCGGTCAACAACGGACGGCGACCGATGCCCGCGGCAAGACCATCGCGGCGCGCTATGACGAACTCGGACGGCCGATCGAGACCCGGCTCGGATCCGACGACGGGACGCTGCTTACCAGGTCCGTCTACGACACCCTGTCCAAAGGGCACCCAACATCGTCGACCCGCTTCGTCGATGATCATGAGTACGTCACGGCAGTGACCGGGTACGACGCCGCCGGCCGGCCCGAGGCCGAAACCGTGACCATCCCGGCGGCCGAAGGAAAGCTCGCGGGCACCTACCGGACGTCGCACACCTACGCGGCCGACGACAGCCCCCGGACCACCACCCTGCCGACCCTGGGCGACCTGCCCGCCGAGACGCTCACCTTCGGCTACGACGATCTTGGACTGTCGGACACACTGGCCGGCACATCCGCCTACGTCACCGACACGGAACACACCGCGCTGGGCGAGGTCGCGCAGCTCGAACTCGGAACCGGCGACCAGCGGTTGTGGCGCTCCTCGTACTACGAGGACGGCACCCGCCGGCTCTCGGAGACGCTGACCACGAAACTGTCGCCCAACGGTGCGTTCCTCCATGACCTGACCTACGGGTACGACCCGGTCGGAAACGTCACCCGGATCGGTGACCGAGCCGCAGGGTCCGCAGTCGACACCCAGTGCTTCACCCAGGACTACCTTCGGCGAACGACCGAGGCCTGGACGGCGAAAGAATCCTGCGACAAAGGACCCTCGGAATCGACGGTCGGCGGACCGGCGTCCTATTGGCAGCAGTTCGCCTTCGACCCGACCGGAAACCGGACTCGCCTAGTGGACAAGAGTGTTTCCGGCGCCTCGGATGTGGTGCACGAGTACACGTACCCGGATTCCGGCGACGGTGCGGAGCGACCGCATGCCGTGACCTCAGTGACGTCCGGTACGGACGAGCGGTCCTACGACTATGACGCCGCCGGAAACACGGTGCGGCGCCCGTCTCCCGGTGGGGCGGAACAGGAGTTGGTCTGGACCGAGGAAGGGCTGCTCGCGTCGGTGGGTTCGACGTCGTACGTCTACGGCCCGGACGGAAAGCAACTCCTGCGACGGGATCCGGGGAAGGTGACGCTGTTCCTCGGCAGCGGTGAGGTGATGCTGGACACGAAGTCGCAGCTGATCAAGGGAACCCGGTACTACGACGGGATCGGCACCCGCACGGCCGCCGGTCTGGTCTGGACCGTCGCTGATCATCACGGCACGTCGCAGGCAGCGATCGACGCCAAGACGCTAGCTGTCACAGCGCGTCGATTTAATCTCTTCGGTGCGCCCCGCGAGGCCGAAGAGTGGTCCGCCGGTGATCGCGGCTTCGTAGGTGGCACAGCCAACTCCGAAACCGGACTGACCCGACTCGGCGCCCGCGAATACGACCCCGCCATGGGCAGGTTCCTCTCGGTCGACCCGCAGGTCGACCCAATGGATCCCCAGACGCTGAACGCCTACGCCTACTCGAACAACAACCCGACGACCATGTCGGACCCCGACGGCCTGGCCTACATCGTCGACGCGGATGGCCACGTCCGGGCGCCATCGGCGAAGGCGATGTCCAATCCGGTGATCAAGAAGAACGTCAGGAAACGGATCAACAAGTGGTCGAGGATCTACCAGAAGCGTGCTGATCGCGCTAAGCAGAAAGCGAAAGCGTGGAAGAAGCCGCCGACGAAGAAGTCACCAACAGCAATCAAGGATGCTGACGCAAATCCCAACACGGACCAGGTGTGGAAGCTCCCCCGTGAGGAGTGGAATGGGCCCGGCGAGGCCTCGTTCCTCGACGACGCCGCTGGATGGCTGGTCGACAACGCCGGAACAATCAACGCCGCCGCGGGCACCTGCGCACTGGTGACCGGCAAGGGTACTGCGGTACGTGCAGGTTGTGCCGCGGTCGAATGGGTGACCTGGTATCCGGCGATGTACAAGTCGGCCCAGGACTGTCAAAGTGACAAGGTTGAGGGTTGCATCGACGTGGGGTTGTCCTTTGCCACCCTTGGGTTCAGCAACGCAGCCAAGAGCATGACCAAACAGGCGATCGAGAACCCGAAGAAATTCGCGGAAGGATTCGCGGCAGGGTGGGGTCTTGCATCGGGCGGCGCCTTCCGTGCTGTAAGGGCAAACAATTCCGCCGATCGGGCCATGGGGATCGTCGGAATCTTCTCACCCTTCGCGAATTTTCTACCAGGACCAGAGGTCATCGCAGGTACTCCGCGACCGGCACCGAGATAACGTAGAGGTCCATGATCACCAGGCGAATCAAGCCTGCTGGGCCTCACAGCGCCAGCCGGTGAGCGCCAGTTGGCCGGTGCCATGCGCTGAACCCGTCACCGGCTTGCGCTGGACGAGCCTCTGCCCGACCACCGGATCATCGCGACCTGCGAGATCGGGGTGCCCACCTTGAGGTGTTCCGGCTGGACGGCAGTGCGCGCCGCCGCGCCGATCGGGCAGTGATCGGGTGCGCGGTCGCATAGCGTCCGCCGCGGCAAGAAACCATCGCCCATCGAGCCGAGGCATCGGGTACCGTCACGTTCCGTATCCGCGATCGGGAGATCCCTCACCTGTCTCAATAGTTGGGCAGGAGGTTAGGATCTCCCACATTCAGATAACGATCAGGTAACTCTCGATGCGTCCCATTGTTTGTCATGAGTGTCCGTGAGTGTTCATTGGTGTCCATGGTTGTCCGTGAGCGTACGGCCACAGATGTAGGGTCACCTGGCTCGATCATTTGGCTGAGTCATACTCGATTTCATGGTGAACTGGGAGCAGCGAAAGCGCGTCGGCGATTCTTTGGAGCGACGCGTTGCGGAGGAACTTCGCGGGCGTGGCTGGCATGTCAACGCGTGGGGTCAAGGAGTTCTCGACGAGCCGGTCCGTCAGGCACTCCGCGCCACCGAGACCTTCGCGCGTTGGACGCCGGACCTGGTGGTCGCCCGCAACCGGACGGTGTGCTTTGTTGATTGCAAAGCGAACATGACGGGCCGCGTCAGTCGGCGGCACGCAATCGAACGGGCGGCAGTAAGGGCACACCTTCAACTCGTCGCCTGGAACAACCTGCCGGTCTACTACGTTTTCGACAGCCTCGGTGTTGCAACGCCGTACGACGTCCTGATGGCAGGCGAACCTGGCGGTACGCCTCGGGTGGGCTCGGGAGCACCCTATTTTCTGATCAGTGCGGCGTATGACCGGTCGTTTGATTCGATCTTCGGGGACGCGAAGGATAGCGCAGCGTAGATGCTGTTGGGCTCAACCGGGACGATCATGGTCGTAACGGATCGCGGTCATTTTCGAGGCCCGGATCACTTCGCCGGTCAAGGGGGAACACTAACTCTCTCGGCGAATCGGCTTCGCCGAGCCGCGGCGACTCCGCACCAGGCCGTCTCGAACGGGCTGACCCGGCCGACCAGTCGCCGGTTGGGTGATCGGAAGGCCCACGCGTGGTCGCCCTTGAGCGAACTTCGTGTCTGGATTCCCTGTATCTGCTGGAATATGGGTGGTGCGCTCGCGGCAGTCAGGGACCTGGCGTGGGTTGGCCCCTGAGGGCATGCCCGGTGAGTTGCTGTGTCGGGCCCGTCCAGCTTGGCCGGCCGGTTGCTGCCGGGGACCCGGGGCCGGCTCAGCGCGGGATCCGGCAGCACCGCGGTCCGGCTCACCGGGCCGAGCAGGAAGCCGGCCAGCGTCTTCCGCCCCTTGTCCTTCGAGCCAATACGCTGTGACAGTGCGAGCCAGGGTGAAGTTGTACGTCTCGGTACCTACCGAGATGATCGGATGCGGAATCCGTCATCCGGACGGCTCGCTGGCGATCCGCCCGAGTTCGACGAGGCCGACACTGAGTCCCGCGACTCTGCCGCGGTCCCCGACCAGCCCGAGGATAACCTCAGCGTACGGCGAAGGGTGCGCTGGGCTGCTCGCCGTCGCTGACGCTGTTGTTGACCCGTACAACACCCCTGTCGTCGGTCAGGATCAGCCTTGGCATGGTGGCGCGCGCGCGCGATCGGCATCCTGACCGGCGGGATGATCATGACCAGCTCGCCGGTCTCGATGTCGACCCGGACCACGCCGGCTGCGACATCATTCACCACGCCGTAGGCGCCGCCCGTCTCCAGCTCCGGCCAGGTGCACGTAGGCCGGACGACCGGTCTGTTCGGCATGGCCGGGGCCAGCCGCCGCGGCCGCGCTGCTCACGCAGCATGAGGGCGTAGGAGTCGGCGTGGTCGACCTTCGCCGTGAGCGGGTCGACGCCGAGCCTGCGGCAGAACCCGAACCGCTCGGCCGGGTCGCCGGCGCAGGCAGTGCGGGTATGCCGGGTGTGCCCGAGCAGGAAACATCAAGATCGGCAACTAGCTGGATCGACGGAAGGTCGAACGCGGTGGCGTTGAGGAAGTCGGCTAAACAGGTGTCGAAGAACGACATCAGGCGGCACCTCGATCGCATATACGCTTGGCTCCTGGGGCTCGAGCGGTGAAGCTTGCGGCGAATACGCGGCAAGATTGCGGCCCTGCTCCGCTCCTTCTGACCTTTCAATTCAAGCAATGACTGAGCTTAGCAACCGGGCGCTAATGGTGATCATGGAGTTCTGCCAGTTCCTGACAACAGGCACTTCGAGTGCCGCGCGCGCTACGTCAAATGTTGGGAGTGAGCAACGGGGAGAGGCGGTCGAATTCCTGTTGATCGTAGGCGGGCGGACCGTTCGAGGCCATAACCGTGGTGTCCCACGGGCGCCCTCCGTGGGCACGTGGGGTTAGTAGCACGCCCACGGTCCACGGATATATTGGACCTTTCGTGGCGGTGCGTTCAAGGAAGGTCTGTCGGCGATGGAGGAGCCAGGTTCGGTAGATCTGTTGGTGATAGCCGGTGAGTTGGGACATGGTCGTGAAGGCGACCTGGAGGTCGCCATTCTCCATGTAGATGATTCGATGCTCCATGCGGTGAACCTCCGGGGCAGCTTCTGCGCATACCGTCAACCGACGAAGCAGGAGTCGTCCAAGGGAAGCACGCGACGCAACAGCGACTCGGTCGATCCGGGATAGGACGTCGATGCGTTCGGACTCGTCGCCGGTGAAGTCGGTGCTCGCGATGTCTTCCAGGATCCGATGAAATATTGCGTGGCCGAATTCATCGCTCGAGGCTGCTGGATCCCGTGGCAGGAGCGGGAGACTAGTCGGCGCTACATTTGTCTCAAGAGCCCAGTCCGGCGGCGGGGTCGGCTGTGCGGTCGGGTCGCGGTGCGCGAGCTCGAAGTAGCGGTGGGTCTCGGCCCCGAGTTCGAGCGGGTCTTCATCGCCTGCGACACGGTGGATGTAGTCCACCAGCGCGCTAGCTGACCGGAGTTGGTTCCAAAGGAACTCCCAGTCCCGGCGGAGAATGACGACGCTTGGACCCATGCCGTCCCGCTCCAGGCTAAGGTCCAGCGGCGGGTTGGGGTGATCAAGGACGACAACCGGGACCCACGAGATTGTTGAGCCCCGGAGGGTGATCGGTCGTCCGCGGAGGTTGGTGAGTTCGACCGAAGGGTCAATCAAGGTTGAGCGGACCGTACCGCGGGCTTGGCGAAGTCCGCGGGCTGCATTCTTACGCAGCCAATTCTCGGCCCGGTCCGGCGAGTCGTCCGCATTTGCGCGGGCCTTGACCTGGATGGTGATGCCGCGAGGACCAGAGATGATGGTGCCATCGCCGAGTTCTCGGATTCCGCTGCCCTTCTGGAAGATCTTCGGCCTAAGGACGAAGTCCGGCAGGCCCCAACGTCCCGCGGTCGCGCGGGTTGCCTCCTCGACGGCGGCTCCGTCGGGGCTATCGCCAAGCAGATCGGATGCGTCGGCTATCTCTCGACCAAGGATCTGGCCATTTGCGCCAAGGCGCAGATAGGTAAGGGTACGGTCTCCGTTGAGGTAGGTGGCAAGCCCGTAATCCGACTCTGCGATGGCGGCTCGAGCCTTTTTCTCGTCGTCTGTGGTGTCGTCGAACTGGACGGGATGCCAGGTGTTGTTGGGGCGTTCGGGCATCATTTGGTCGAGCGATGCCAGCAGGTCGGCACGGTATGGCGTGGTGACGGAGCGTTCCATGGCTTCGATTAGGTGCTGGGTGATGACGAGCAACCTGTGGGATCGGGTTGCGAAGTTGTCATCAGGATCGGTTGGCCACGGCGGAGCATTACCGACAAGGTCGAAGGAAACGTTCGGGTTTCCGGCGAAACGCGCGGCTGTGTCCCATTCCTCGAGTTCGAACGCTGCCAGGCGTTTCGGAGCGTCGAGGGTGCCGGCGTTATCTATGGTGGTCCGAGCGATTGTCACTCCGGCAGGTACCTCAGGTTCTGGTCGTGCCTCGGACACCCAGGCTGTGAAGAGTTGGCCACCGGCCGAGGCAACCTCGAGCGCCTGGGCGAGATGTTGCATGTCGCGAACGATGGGATCGTCGGGCTGCGAGCTGAATGGCTGTATCGGTCGAATTGTGTTGATCTGGTCCGGGCGTAGTCCGAGCAGTTGGCCGTGTTCGGTTAGCGTGTCGAACTCACGTTGGTCGCGGATAAGCGGCATTCGGTGTGTGTCTGGTGTGACGCGGCCGATCGGTTGGCAGACCACTGTGGCAGCCGCGAGTACGCAAGCATCCATGGCGAGCTTGATGGATCGGAAGAAGTCCGCCATGACCTGGTCGGCCTCGGTCTGTAGTTGAGGATCGGGATCGAAGGAACACCAAAGTTCCCGCGTCGGCGGAGTGGGTACTTCGATCCATGCCGAGAACGGACCAGGCTCGAGCATGGAGTTCCACAGATAATTGAGTCGCGCTTGGTGGTCGTGGGCGCGAGAGAGATGATCGCGCGCCGCCGCAAAGGCCTCGTCTGGGCTCAGAGCGGGAGCGGGATCGTTCACAGGGAAATCCTGCCCCGTGCAGCCGCGACATCACTGAAGGCGCACGGGATTGTCCGCGAATGGGCGGCCGACTCAAAGGCTCAGCGCGCGGCGAACCGGCGCGGTGTGCGTCGGTTTAGGGAGATCTGCGAACGAACGACACGGCGCCAGCGTTGTGGCCGAGGCCAGCCAGGTCCAGCAGCCGACGCCGAACGTAAGGTGCGAGCCGGCAGTTGGGTCCCAGATCAGATCAAGTAGTCCCGGAGCCGTTCGCATATTCGATCTCGAGATGGCTCAGTTCTATGGGATCGCCCGGTCCGATGCCGGCGCTACGGTGCAGGAGGTGTTCGCCGATCGGTGGCTGGCCGGTGCCCTGTTCCCAGGTGCGTTTCGACCACCGCCCGCACTCACTGCAGTGCCAGAGTGCGACCGCCACGGCTTCGGAACCGCCCATGGCACAGCACAGGCGTTTGCAGGATCGAGGCGCAGCCGGTAGTCAGGAACGCGCTGCTGCTGATGCCGAACCGGCCGGTGGCTGCACTCATGCCCGATAGCGGGTCAGCCAGCCCGAAGGCTTCCAGAGCCGTTCAACCCCGGCTCAGTCAAAGCTTGCCCAGACTGCCTGGAAGCATTCGACCGCGGGTATCCGGACGCACTGCTCCCCAAGGACTGAGCACTCGAGTGGGCACCACCAGCAGGCCAGGTCGCGGCTGCGCAGCTTAGCGCGCGCCCGCCGCACCAGCTCGGGCTAGGACAGCAGCCACGTCCCGTAAGTGCGCGATCGCTTCGGAGTTGGCCGCCGGGCGGCGGGGCCGGCCGGAACGGGTTGGCGTGTCGGGAGGGGTAGGCCACCGACCGGGCGCCGGCCGGCAGCCGGAACCCGGCCCGCCGGGACAACCGCAGCCTCCGCGGCTCGGCCGAGTCCGGCTGCGTCACCGCCGTCACTACTCCAACCCCTGGTCGACCGCATGCAGGTAGTACAGGTCATTGGCACGCGCCTGCGCGCCGCCCTTCTTGCGCTGCATCAGAGCGTTGACGGTCGCTGCGGCCGCCGCTGAGCCGACGCCGATTGAGGCCGTGACTGCCGCGGTCAGGTCGAAAGCGTTCGCTGTGAGGATCGCCAGACCGCCGGTCAGCAGAGAGCCCTGAGCGAACTGCTTGACGTCAGCGCCGGCGGCCCGAATTAGCTCCTTGCCCAGGGCGTGATCGGCGATCGCGAGGCGGATCTCAGCGACTGCGGGCTCGACTTCAGTTCGCCAGACGTTGTTGATCTCCGCATCGATGTGCTGGTCGAACGGACCGGTGAGAAGATGACTGCGCAGGTCGGTTACCTTCCGCCGGTACCGACCGAGCGGCTCAGCCAACCCGTCCTTGACCTCCAGGATCTGAGCCATGGGAGCCGTGGGAAAGGTCGGAAGTCGGGACAAGAAGCCCGTTCCCAGAGCAGCCTCGCCGGCGTTGGCGACCGATCGCGGGGGCATCTTGACGTCGCCCTCGTCGATCATGGCTCGAACGAGTGATGCGGACGGATCGTCAACCAGGACGCACGTTTGGGGATCCTCCAGGTAGCGCTGTACCTGGTGCTCATAGTCCGCCATGAGGGTCTCGAAGTCGCTGTCGAACCTCACGCGGTTGTTGTACCGGAGCTGGCCGGTCCTGAATGCAAGATCGAGCTCTGCTGCACCGGTGACGGTGTACATCTGATCGGTCCTGTCGCGAATCTGAGCTTCCGACTCCGCGGTCCGACCGACCTCGATCGCCTCCAGAAACGTCGACAGCTGCTCCTGCATCTCAGGATCGAGCGAGTCGCGGGGCCCCGCGACCAGCGCCCTGATGATCTTGAGCTTCTGTCGGTGTACCTCCGGGTTGCGGCCGCCGCTACCGGGATTCCGAGGTGCTTCGTCGTCGAGGGATTCAAGCACGCCGAGGATGACGTTGCTGTCTGGGCCGTCCCCGGGAGCCCGAAGATCATTTACTATCTGCCGGGCAAGGCTCAGCATCTCGACCGATTCCGCATACAGGACCGCTGCCTTCGCCATCTCCAGTTCTCGCTGCAGAATCATCATTCCCGGGCGCTGGTCCGGGTTGAGTGAAGTGATCACCGCTAGGTGCGTCCGAACCATGCCCGGTTTCGTTGTTCGCCGAGAGCGGCGATCCCTCCGCCGTCGGTTCGGGCTCATGGCCGCCTTCGCTGGCAGCGAGAAGTGCGTCGACGGTGTAGGTGGCGGGGAGGTCGAGCTTGGCGCGCGACCGGTTGTGGCGGCGGGCTGCCGACGTAGCCGAGGGCGTCTTGCATGTCGCGAACGTATCGTGAGCGACGCCCAGCACAGCACAAACCAGATCAACCTGCAGCCGAAACCTGGCCGTGCTCCGCACCCACTGTCATCGGACTGCGCCACCGAGAAAGCGACCTGACCCCAAAGACCTTGGTCTCCGATACTTCTCGAGGTTGGGCCCGCGACCCGACACGCTGACGAGATCCCGCCGCGCTCGTAACCGCCACTCGCGGCGAGTTACCCGCACCCTGTATGAACCGTGACGGCACGAGCACGGACCCGGCCAGTGCCGCACCAGTGGCGATACGCCACGTCCCACGGTTCACACCGAAGCCGGGCAGGCGAAACCGGCGCGACCGTTCAGAAACGGCCGTTTGTGAGCAGATGACGTGCCCACCTCCGAGAGGTTCTCAGCGGTCGCCGCCTAACTGGGTGGCCCGCTACTTTCGGGCTGTTGAGGTCGCGTACGGTCAGCTGTTCGTCCAGCCGGATGGCCGCGCGCCGGGCGAAGGGCGTCCTGGTGCGGTAGTCGTCGAAGTAGGTGTCCGGCACAGGGATCGGGTCGCGATGCATACCCGCGTGTTTCTGATCGAGCTCCCAGGGGCCGGTGGGGCGCCGACGACAGTCAGTCGACGAGATGGAGGTGGTTGCGGAGCTTTCGGTCGGCGTCGCCGGCCCTGCCGGGGAGGACGGTTGGAGTCAGCCCGAGCAGGTACGCCTTGACCTCGGCGACAGTGAGGCCGAGATCGGCGGCGATGGTTTGCAACCCGAGGCCGCGAGCACGGAGTTGCTGCAAGACCTTGGTGAAAAGCGGCGAGGACTCGTGGAGAATCCCGTTCGGCTCTCCGTTCCGGTACCCCATGCGTGAGAGGTCGACGCACGCGGTCCGGTACGCCCACTCGGTCATGAGTCCGAGTTCGTTGGCACGGTGTGCCATGGCCATGGCGGCAACATTCCAGCGTTTCTTCGCCTCAAGAAATCGTTGGGCATGCGCGTTGTGGAGTCCCTGAGCCAGGACACCGGCTCTCGGCATGAGGAACGCCGCGGCGAACCGGTTGGCTTCCACTTCTGCCTCAGGGCCGTTGGGAGCCTTGTCCTCGCCGTGGAGGATCAGGTGTCCGAGTTCGTGTGCGGCGTTGAAGCGGTGCCGCTCGCCGGACTTTTCCCGGCTGAGGAAGATGAGGGGCCGCCCCTGCCAGGTCAGGCAATAGGCATCGAGGTCTTTCGTGTCGTCGGTGAGCGAGAAGATCCTGACTCCGTGCGCTTCGAGTAGCTGGATCAGGTTTCCGATCGGTTGCTCGCCGAGACCCCAGCGAGCCCGTACCTCCTGGGCTGCCAGTTCCGGATCGCGTCCGGTCAGGCTCGGCACGTCTGGGGCGGGAAGGGTGAAGTGGTCCTCGAGCCACTCGTTGATGAGGATGGCGATCCGTCCCGAGTTCAGGCCGCGATCCCGGGTGCGGGCCGTCATCTTGCTCAAGGCCCGAAAGCTCACGGCCTCGACCGGGATCTCGTCGAGTTCATCGCCCTCTAGGAAGAGCGGTTCGACGTTCAGCGCGGTGGCGAGTGCGATCAGAGTCCTCGGTGCGGGGTCCTGATGTCGGTTCTCGAAGGAGGACAGGGCGACCCGACTGAGCCCGGTTTCCTGAGCAAGCTTCGTGAGTGTCCAGCCGCGGCGCTTGCGGGCAGCGGCCAATCGCGTTGGGTTCAGCATCGTGACGTCTTCGGTCGAAGGTGCGGGAGGAAGGTTCAGCGCATGGTGATGTCGAAAGAATAGGCATCGCCGTCGGTGTCGCCTGGACCCGGGTCACTGAATGTGGCGCCTTCTGCGGACCCGGGGTCTTCGCGGGTGATGAGGGGGAGGAGGATGCGCTCCTGCCAGTCGGTGATCATGCCGTTCTTGAAGGCGGTCGGCAGGGAAACCTCGGCTTGGATGTGCTGCGGGGTCGTGTATTGCAGCAAGTACCAGGTGCTTTCGACGCGGACTCGCTCGGCGATCGGTTCGGCGAACTCCTCCCCGAAGTCGAAGGCGTCCTGGACGGCATTCCGCTGGACCGCGACCTCGGTCAGATCGCCCTTTGGGTACTTGGTGCGCGGCGACGTGCCGTGGATGTCCAGCCCGGTGAACTCGTCACCCGAACTGACCACGATCGAATGCCGGCGGCTGGGATGGACGGTGCGACAGAAGTTCCGGTAGTTGTCGGGATCCCAACCCAGCGGAACCAGTTCCTCGCGCAGAAAACGCACCGTCTTGAAGTAGCGCGTGCTGCCTTCTGCGGTCGGCGGCTCGAGTCCCGTGGTCTGCTTCGCCTCGGCGTCCGCACGCTGCAGGGCCCGAACCAGCAGAGGCACGTCGAGGCCGAGGTCATGAAGTCGGTGCTCAGCAGTCCTGTCGAAGGTGACTACGGTCAAGGCCCACTCCTCTGCGCTCCGGAACTTGACGAAACCTTACCTCGTGCGAGGTGAGATTTCGTTAAGTCCGTGCGGGCGTGTCGTGGATCGGAACCGTGCGTGTGTTCGTGCGCCTGACTCGCCAATGCCGTTGGGCCGTTTCCGACTGCTCTGTGGTTCCCCGAGCGTGCTCGGCGGCCGCCAAGTCTGCTCGGCTGTTCCCGATGCAAGCGCAACGTCAGTACGACCACCGGACGCCGAGCACCACGGCGCCGTTCCAGGGATCCAGAATCCGTCCATGCTGCCGATCGCAAACTGCAACGCCGGTTACACGCATGATGGTGGACCTCAGCAGCCACTCCAGGGGCCGAGCTGCCGTCCCCGCGCGTCGGGCTCCGCGTCGCGATGCCGGATCCGGCCGTGATCTGGAACTGTGTCGGCCGCCCTGAGATACCCGGCTCTGATCAACGCCAGGCCGACGTCCTCGCCATAGTGCGATCAGTGGCTCAGAGTCCTCCGGATCCGTTTGTCACTCGTCGATGATCAGCTCTGCGGTCTTTCCGAGGAGCATGCGCGTGGCGGCGGCGAGCTGCCGTGGTTCTGCACTCAGGCGGCCGGCCGAGCCGGGGAACTGCTCGCGCCAAGCAGTCGGAGCCGCGTCGTCTCCCCTCGATCCGCAATGGGACGGTGTCCTCCGTGATCACTTTCAGCACCTGGTGACTGCCGGCAACGCGAACCGTCTCGGGATGCGCATGGTGGGGATTACATGCGGTGGCGATGGCGTATCCGCTCGGCGCGACCGGACACGCCGCGCCGACAGCGCCCTTCGACTGGTGAAGCGCGCCGCCGGGCGGCGATTCCCGCTGATGATCCGCGGGTAGCGGACGAGAGGCTGGCAATCAGCCGAGAGCCTGGCACGTTGGCGAGCTCAATGGTCGTTCGGGTAGCCAGCGGTCGTTGATTCTCTGGCTGGAGATTCTCCGGATGGGCCGCGAACGTATCGGCGAGGAAGCCAACGGCTTGCTCTCCGAACCCGCTCGGGTAGACGGAGGGCCTCGATTAGGCGCGGAGCTCGTGGCCGATGCGGCCGAGTGGACTACAAGACGACAGGGAACCCTCGACCGCATCCCTGTGGCGATGACGAACGCGTGACCGTGCCTGACAACACGTCGCCCCAGCCGTCAACCGGACCGCCGGCTCGTCATACGGCCTATGGAACTCGGGTCCCGGCTAGTGGACCTGGTGACCTGGCGGGTTGAGCCTCGGAAGGCTCTTGTGGTGGATCAATCCCAGCGTCCCGAACACCACGTTCCGAAGGCCCCCACTGAACTGCTCGGCTAATACGCGGAGAACCTGCTGGTCTGGGGTCGTCGTCGTGGGTGTTCTGCCTTGTCAGATGCTGCATGAGAGATCGTGTTCTGCCACCCTCTCAAGGCGGTAGCGCGGGTTCGAATCCCGTCGGGGCTACGAGCGGTAAAACGCCCCTCACCAAGCAGGATGCTTGGTGAGGGGTTCTTCCTTTGTGTCCGGCTGTCTTAGCCTGCTGACTTGGGTCGGGTTGGCGGCCCGGCGCCGATCGACGGCCGCGGTCGTGCGCTGTGGTGTCTTCCGGGCAGCGGCGGGGACGGGATTCTCGGTGATGATCTTGCGTTCGACGGCGTGCTCGGCGAGGTTGCTGATGATCTTCCGCCACCGTGAGACCACAGTTGCCGATCATGCAATGCCGTCGAGTCGGACGGCGATGCCGTCGAGAAGGGCGCGCAGCGCGTCGGGATCTGCAAGATCAGCTGCCGGTCGAGTGTGGCCGGCGATCCAGCGCAGTGCCTCTGTGACCCACTCGGGTTGGTCGGGCACATCGCGGCGGGAAGCTGTTGCCAACCACCTGACCGACCGGCGGCTACCCGTCCTGACCTTCTCGTGAGGTTGTGCCGCCGAGCTCGCGCTCCTGGTAGTCGCGTGGCGAGAGTCCGTGGAACCGGCCGAAGGCGGCGCTGAAGGTCGGCAGGTGGGCGTAGCCGAGGCGACGGGCGACGGCGCTGGGCTGGGCGCCGCCGACGAGCAGGTCGCGGGCAATGCGCATCCGGGCCGCGTAGCACCAACTGGAATAGGTCATGCCCGTCTCGTCCCGGAAGGTCCGGCGGACTGTGGCGGGCGCGTGCCGGTCGGCCGCTCTGCCAGGCAGGCCGAGGCGGCGCAGGTAGTCGGTCGCCACAGCGCGCGCCTGCGGATCGACAGGCATCGGTACCGACAGGGCACGTTGTGCGGCGACCTGCTCGGCGAACAGCCCGAGGATGCGGCCGGGATCGTGGTCGTCCGGGCGAAGGATGGAGCGGGCGCTGAGGGAGCAGTGCATCAGGTAGTCGTCCCAGGCGGGGGAGAACTGCACCTGGAGCGGCTCGGTCAGCAGGAGGTCGGAGGTACCGGCTTCCCCGAGCGGCAGGGAGATGGAGTTCTCCCGAAGGCCGGTGATGTGCTCCACGTCGGCCGGGATCCACGTGGCGAGGCCGCGATGGCGCTGGTAGCGGCGGCCGGCGACATCGAGGTAGCCGCTGCCGCGGTAGATCCAGCTGAGGACATGCCGGCCGTTGGTGTGCGGGGGCGTGGCGGCGGCCGGCAACAGGTCGGGTGGGGCCGCGGAGGTGGCGCCTTCTCGCACCATCCGGACGAGGTTGTCGGTCTGTCGTGCCGCCGTGTCGCGTCGCACCGGTCCACTCGCGGAGAGCCGCCGGCCGAACTCGTACGGCGTCGGTCCGAACCGCTGCTTGAACGCGCGCGTGAAGCCGTTCCGGCTGGCGAAGCCCACCCGGGCAGCCACCTGGTCGACGTCGTATTCCGCCGCGAGGAACTCCACGGCCGCGGTCAGCCGGCAGTGCAGCCGCCACTGCTCGAAGCTGAGCCCGGTGCCGGCGAGGAAGTCGCGGCGCAGCGTGCGCGGGCTGGAGACTGCCCGGGCCGCCCACTGCTCGACGGTGAGGTCGAGCGCGGGGTCGCGGATCAAGTCCTCGGCCACTGCTCGGGCTCCACGGGACTTCGGCATCGGCGGAGGCGTGAGCAATGCGGAAGGTTCGGCATTCCGACTTCGCGGAGGTACCGCCGGGCGTGCTCCAGCACGGCGGAGAAGGTCGGTGATCACGTCCCGGGAGTATCCGCGACCGCTCAGCGGGGTGACCTGCAGGTTGAAGTGCTGGATCAGCCAGTCCTGCCAGCCGTCGGGGACCTCGAATCGGACCGGTGCCGACGGTCCGTCGGTGCCGACGTCTCCCCGAGGCAAGTGCGGGAAGGCGACGGTGCCCGGCTCGGTGACGATCGCGCGGTGGTTCCAGCCGTCCGCGGGAATCCACAGGCCGTCCCCGGCGGAGAGGTGGAACGGCGCTGTGGCGTCGATGTGCACATGCGCGGTGCCGGTTCGGACCCAGATCAACAGCGGTCGGGCGGTGGCTCCCGTCGAATCCGACCGTGCTCCCGGGATCGGCGGCGGTTTGCTCGTGCCGGCGAGGTACGGAGAGGGGCGCGACACCTCCTCACCATACGGCAGTCTGCGCACACGATGAGAGGTGAGCATTACCTAACCTTGTTCCTGGTCTTCCTGCCGATGACGGCGCGCGGCCTGCTCACACTCCCCGGAACCGATCGGAAGGGCTCTCCTCAGCATGCCGAAAACCTCCCGCCGGCTGACCGTGCGCCCCGTGACGTTGCGCGAGGTCCAGGTGGTCCGAGTGCTGGATCTCTCGCCGGGGATGCGGCGGGTCACGCTGGCCGGCGACCAGCTCCGCGCCTTCACCTCGGCGAACGGGTTCGCGCAGCCGGCGTTCGACTCGACCGGCTTCGACGACGACATCCGGCTGGTGTTCCGCTATCCCGGCCGCGCGGAGCCGGTGCTGCCGGTGCAGCAGGAGCGGGGCGTCGAGCTGCCGAAGGACCCCCGCCCGCTGTCGAAGGCGTACACGGTCCGGCGCTGGGACCCGTCGGCCGGCGAGCTGGACGTCGACTTCGTCAAGCACGGCATCGGCGTGGGGACCACCTGGGCCTACCGGGCCCGGCCCGGCGACCGCATCCACTTCTACGGCCCGAGCGCGTCCCGGTCGTTCCCGCAGGACGCGGACTGGCTCCTGGTCGCCGGTGACGACACGGCCATCCCCGCGATCGCCCGGCTGCTCGAGGAGCTGCCCGAGGACGCCAGCGGGCAGGTGTTCGTCGAGGTCGCCGAGGACTCGCATCGGCTTGACCTGCGCAGGCCGGCCGGGGTCGACGTGACCTGGCTCGTGCGCGGTGCGGCAGAGGCGGGCACGACCGCTCTCCTCCGGGACGCGGTCAGGAGCAGCGACTGGTGGCAGGGCCGTCCGTTCGCCTGGCTCGCCGGGGAGCATACGGCCGTACGAGATCTGCGCCGCCATCTGGTCGAGGACCGGGGCCTGCCGAAGACCGACATCGAGTTCACCGGGTATTGGCGGCGCGGCGAGGTCGTGGCACTGGCTACCGACGCAGCGGTGCCCGATCCCGAGAAGTCGACCACGCCGTTCGAGCGCATCCATGAGCTGACCGAACTGATCCGGCCGATCGCGATCCGCACCGCCGTCGAGCTGGGCGTTCCCGACCTGATCTCCCGCGATGTGACGAGCGTGGTCGACCTGGCCATCAAGACCGACGCCGATCAGCGAGCACTGGGCAAGCTGCTCCGCTACCTGTACGCCCTGGGCCTGCTGACCGAGACCGAACCCGGCCACTACGGCCTGACCGCCGTGGGTGAGGTGCTGACCAACGAGTTCGTGGCCGAGTCGCTGCATCCGGCGGGCGTGGGCGGACGCGAACTGCTCGGCATCTTTGGTCTCACGGAGTCGATCCGTACTGGCACGGCGTCCTACGCCTCGGTCGCCGGGCAGACCTTCGCCGAGGTCCGGGCCGAGCAGGACTACGAGGACCGCTACCTGGAACGCCTGTCCAGGTTCCAACCCGCGCTGGCTGAACCGATCGCCAGGTCCGAACTGCTGGCCGGCGTCCGCCACCTGGTGATCCATTCCGGCGGCGCCGGCGCCCAGGCCCGCGAGTTCGTCGCCGCCCACCCCGACCTGCGGGTGACGATCTGCGCGCTGCCCGCCCAGGCCGACTGGCTGCGCCGCGACCTGCCCGACACGATCTCCGACGACCAGCAGCGGGCACGGGTCGGCGTGGTCGAGCAGTCCGTCTTCGAGCCCGGCCCCACGGCCGACGCGGTGTTCGTCATCCGAGCCTTCAAAGCCCTGCCGGACGCGGACGCCGCCCACGCCCTCCGCCGCGCGGCCGAGAACCTCACTCCGGGCGGCCGGGTACTGCTGATCGAGGAGACCTTCGACACCGACGATCCGGACGAGCACGACGGCGAAGCCGACCTGCTCGCCCTGACCTGTCACGGCTCCGGCCTACGCACCGCCACCGAACTCGACGCCGTGATCAACCGGGCCGGACTCGTTCGCCGTGAGAGGCACACCGTCGGCTGGGGCACCACCGTCCACGAGCTCGTACCGGCCGGGACGAACTGACCCTTTCCCGGCCAGAGAAGAGAAGAAGGCGGAACGCATCCATGTCCATGCCACCCCTGGGACGACACCGTGCTCCCTCGATCGCGGCCCTGGTGAGTGCCGCGCTGCTCCTGACGCTCGCCGCCTGCGGCAGTGCCACCGACGACGGCGGCAGCGCCGCCGACCCCGCCGCTGAGACCCGCACTGTCGAGGCGGACAACGGCAGGGTTGAGGTGCCCACTGACCCGCAGCGGGTCGTCACGATCGGTAACACGACTCTTCCGTTCATCGACCTGGGCGGCGAGCCGGTGGGCGTCACCGAGGTGGGTGCCTCCGAACTCAGCCTCATTCCCGAAGAACAGAAGGCTGCGTTCGAGGCGGCCACGAATCTCGGCTCCAGCGGCGACCAGATCGACCTGGAGAAGCTCGCCGGCCTGAAGCCGGACCTCATCCTGGCCCAGTTCCCCGCCGGCGAGTTCGAGCAGGTCGAGAAGAGGCTGGAATCGATCGCCCCGACGGTCTTCTGGGGACTCGACGTCGAGTGGAAGGCCTTCGCCGACGGACTCGCGGAGGCCGGCAACGTCACGGACGGGCTCGGCGAACAGAAGGCGGCGTTCGAGGAACAGGTCGCCGAGATGAAGCAGAAGTACTCGGGCATGATCAAGAACACCAGGTTCGTCCATGTCGACCGCTGGGACAGTTCTGACCCCGGGACGTTCTCCATCTCGGACTTCGGTTGTGTGGAGATTGCCATGGACGACCTCGGCCTGGACTTCCCCCGGGCGGCCGAGGGCGATGACCCCCTGGGCTGGACATCGTTGCCGTTCGAACAGATCAGCAGCCTGGCCGAGTACGACGTGATCACGTACCCCGTCGACGTCGACGGCCACCCGGCCGAGGCCTTCGCCCCGGTGGTCGCGACCAACACCTGGAAGGCGCTGCCGACCGTGAACTCCGGTCGCGCACTCGGACTCTTCTGCCCCGGCAACAACTCCTACGGTCCCGTCCTGCGGTACCTGGATTCGCTCGACCGAGCGCTGGCGTCGCTTCCGGCGAAGGAATGACGGCACCCGCAACACCCTGCAACCCAAGTACGCACACCAGAGAGCGACACTCGATGACCACCTTGAGACGACGAACGGTGGCGCTCGCCACGGCCCTGCTGAGCGCGGCCCTGGCCCTCACCGGCTGCGGCAGCGGCCCTGAGGCGACGCCGACCGAGACCACGAGCACGATCCGCAGTTTCGAGGCTGACAACGGGCCGGTCGAGATTCCCGCCGACCCACAGCGGATCGTCGCGCTCGGCTCGGCGCAGACCTATCTGGCGCTCGGCGTAGAGCCGGTGGGACTCGGGCCGAAGGCCTCCGAGGCGGACCTTCCGTGGTTGTCTGCCGAGGAGAAGCGAGCCAACGACGCGGCGGTCGACGTCGGTGACCCGGTTGACTACGAGAAGGTTGCCAGCTTGAAGCCGGATCTCATCGTCGTCAGCGAGCCCGATCATGTGCTGGAAGGCGACAAGTACGACGCGGAGCGGCTCCGGTCGATCGCGCCGACTGTCTACTTCGAGGTCGAGAACTCCAGATGGAAGACCCAGACCGAGCGGCTTGCCGACGCGACCGGCGCACTCGACACCATGAAGGAGGGCAAGGCCAAATACGACGCGCTCATCGCCGAGATCCAGGACCAATATGGTGACCTCTTCGATTCCACGACCTTCTCGTTCCTGAACAACTGGACTGGGTCGGCGGGCGAGTTCGCTGTCGAGTACGCCCACTCGTACTGCACCGCCTATGCCACCGAAGCCGGTCTGAGGATCCTCCCCGATCCTCCGAGTGAAGAGCTCGATGGACCCGGACCGTCGCAGTCGATCGAGGGCCTCAGCGACCTGGCCGCGAGCGTGGACGTACTTGTCTATCCGCTCGGTGCTGACAGAGAGGTGAACCCCAAGTTCAAACCGACCATGGGAACGAACGTCTGGACGTCGCTCCCACAGGTCAAGGACGGCCGAGCACTCGGAGTGCGGTGCAACATTGGCCCGACCTATGCGAGCAAGATCGGCAATCTGGAGTCGCTGAAGGAGGCGCTCAGCACGCTTCCCGGGGCCGAATGACGCTCACGGATGCGCAGCAGACGGCGGCTCGTCCGGAGTCGCCGTCCGCTGCGTCGACCGGACCTGGCCGCCGCCGTACGGTGGGGCTGATCGTCGCTCTCGTTGCGCTGATGGCGCTGGCGGTGCTGAGCGTGATGGTGGGCTCGAAGGCCATCCCGCCGACGGTGATCTGGGATGCGCTGTTCCATCCGTCGACCGACCCGGACCAGTTCTCGATCCGTGACTTCCGCGTTCCGCGCACGGTCGTCGGTCTCGTGGTCGGCGCGGCGCTGGGGCTGTCGGGTGCATTGATCCAGGCGCTGACCCGCAATCCGCTGGCCGATCCGGGCATCCTCGGCGTCCATGCCGGCGCGTCCTTCGCGGTGACGGTCGCCGTGGGTGTGCTTGGCGTCCGCGAGATTCAGGGCTATCTGTGGTTCGCCTTCGCCGGGGCGCTGATCGTCACGCTGATGGTGCTCGCCCTCGGGTCGACGCGGCAGGGTCAGTCCCCGGTGGTGATGGTGCTGGCCGGGGTCTGCGTCGGCGCGGTGCTCGGGGGCGCCAGGGAGGCACTCCAGTTGACCAACCCGGACGCCTTCGACGCGATGCGATCCTGGAACGCCGGTTCGATCGTGGGCCGTCCGCTCGACCTGGTGTGGCCGATCCTGCCGTTCTTCGTGGTGGCGCTGGTCCTGACTTTCGCGGTGTCGGGTCCGCTCAACGCCATGGCCCTCGGCGACGACCTGGCCGTCGCCCAAGGCGTCCGGCTGGCCCGCACCCGCGTCGTCGCGATCCTCGCGCTGACCCTGCTTGCCGGGGGTGCTACTGCCATCGCCGGACCCATTGGGCTTGTCGGGCTCATGGTTCCGCACGTCGCGCGCTGGATCGTCGGGCCGCACCAGCGCTGGATCTTCGCCTACAGCGCGCTGCTGGGCCCCAGCCTGCTGCTGGCATCCGACGTCCTCGGGCGGGTCGTGATGCGGCCCGGCGAGATACCCGTCGGTATCGTCACCGCCTTCGTCGGTGCACCGGTCCTCATCGCGCTGGTGCGGCGGAAGAGGGCGAGCGGACTATGAACGCCGACACTTCGACTCGGCCGCGGTCGGCTCGCCTTCGGCCGACGGGCGGGAATCCAGTGGAGCGGGTGGACTTCGGGCGGCCGGTTCTGGTGTTGCGGCGTTGGACGGTCGCGGTGCGGCTCGAGTGGCGTCCGGTCGTTGTCTGTGCGGTGCTCGTGGTCGCGGTCGTCGGTCTGGCGGTGCTCGCATTGATGACCGGCTCGTACTCGCTTGGCCCAGGCCAGGTGCTTTCCGCGCTGGCCGGCGGGGAGACCGGGCTGATCCACGACATCGTGGTCGAGTGGCGGCTGCCCCGCGTGGCCGCGGCGCTCGTGTTCGGCGCCGCGCTGGGTGCGAGCGGGGCGGTCTTCCAGTCGATGCTGCGCAACCCGCTCGCCGACCCCGGCATCATCGGGTTCTCGCAGGGCTCCTACAGCGGCGCGCTGATCGTGATCTTGGTGATCAACGGCACCTACACGCAGCTGGTCGGCGGAGCGCTGCTGGGCGGGATGGTCACGGCTGTCGCGGTCTATCTGCTCGCCTACCGGCGCGGGGTGCAGGGGTTCCGGCTCATCATCGTCGGCATCGGGGTCTCGGCGATGCTGGGATCCCTGAACACCTGGTTGATCCTCAAAGCCGACCTGGAAGTCGCGATGGCGGCCGCCGTATGGGGTGCCGGGTCGCTCAACGGGGTGTCCTGGAACCAGGTCTTGGTCGGCGGAGCCGTCATTGGTGCGCTCCTGGTCCTGGCGGGGATCCTGAGCCGGCCGATGCGGCAACTGGAGCTGGGCGACGACACGGCCGCAGCACAGGGAGTACGGGTCGTCGCGGTTCGGCTGGCCCTGGTCGTGGTGGGCGTGGCCCTGACCGCGACCGTCACCGCTGCAGCGGGACCAATCGCGTTCATCTCCCTGGTCGCGCCGCAGATCGCCCGCCGGCTCGCCCATACCGCCGGGATCACCCTCGCACCTGCCGCCTGCGTCGGCGCCCTGCTGTGCCTGGCGGCGGACTACCTTGCCCAGCACGCCGCACCGACTCCGCTGCCGGTCGGGATCATCACCGTCATGCTCGGCGGTGGGTACCTCGGTTGGCTGCTGTTCACCGAAGCCAGGAGACGCCTGTGAAACTTCATGCCGGCACGGTCAACGTCCGGGCGACGGCGACGGACCCGCCCGGACCGGACCCGTCGCCCATCGGCGGCTCACGCCTCCAGGTGCAGTCGGCGACGATCGGCTACGACCAACGCGTCATCTCCCGCGAGTTGTCGGTGGAGATTCCGGACGAGTCGTTCACGGTGATCGTCGGTCCGAACGCCTGCGGGAAGTCGACGCTGCTGCGCGGGCTGTCGCGGCTGTTGAAACCGTCGGCCGGCCGGGTGGTCCTGGACGGAGCCTCCATCCATGCCTTCAAGACCAAGGAGGTGGCGCGGCGGGTCGGGCTGCTGCCGCAGACCTCGATCGCCCCGGACGGGATCACGGTGGCCGACCTGGTGACCCGCGGTCGGTATCCGCATCAGGGCTTCATCCGCCAGTGGACCGAGGCTGACGAGCGGGCCGTGGTCGCGGCGATGGCCGCCACCGCCGTCACCGACCTGTCCGCCCGGCCGGTCGACGAACTGTCAGGCGGACAGCGGCAACGGGTATGGGTCGCGATGGCCCTCGCTCAGCAGACGCCCATCCTGCTGCTGGACGAGCCCACCACCTTCCTGGACATCGCACACCAGATCGAACTGATGGAGCTCTTCACCGACCTGCACGAACAGGGCCGGACCCTGGTGGCCGTACTGCACGACCTGAACCAGGCCGCACGCTACGCCACCCACCTCATCGCGATGAAGGACGGCGCCGTCGTCGCCGAGGGAACACCGGCCGAGATCGTGACCGCCGACCTCGTCGAGGCGGTGTTCGGACTGCGCTGTCTGATCGTGTCCGATCCGGTGGCCGGCACGCCGCAGGTGGTGCCCTTGGGCAGGGACCGAAAGCAGGCCTGACGAGCGCGGCGGACGCCGGACTCGTCCTGCCGGATCACCGGACAGACAGCTCGACTTTCCGCAACGCAGGATGCAGCACGGCCGTGCCCGGTGTGAGTCCCGACCAGAGATGCCGCAGCCCGAGCGAGAAGCAGGGGTCGAACTCTGTTGCTACTGGGCGCATGCATGCCTTCGATGTGACCAGCCGCCGCAGACGTGGCACCGACGCGGACCGGCCTGCACCGAATCAACAAGATGCCTCGGAACTGCGGAACGTGGTCTTCGACCGGCTCGGGGCACGTTGATCAACTAGGTCCAGGAGCAGCGCATCCGGCCGGAGCTCCAGTGGCAGATCCCGATGTCGTCGTAGTGGCCGCGTGTGAGGTAGGCCCTGCTGGCGCCGGGCCGGCAGCCGTTCCGGTCGTAGACCGTTCCCAACCGCTGCCGTTGTGGAGTCGGATGAAGGCCTGTGCGCGATCGTTGCAGCGGCGGTCGACGACGAAGGCTGACTTGCCGTCCTCGCTGATGCAGCCGTAGCCGTACTCGTCGCCCACGCACTGCCGGTATGACACGCGTGGTTCTGTCGCGTTCGCCGTACCGGTCCCGCCGGCCAGGGCGCTCAGGACGGTCGTCGCTGCGGCGATCCCGATGATGACGGCCGCGCGGCGGAGCTGCTTGGTGATGATCATCTGTTTCCTTTCCAGGGGCTACGGTTTGCGGCCGATGACGGCACCGTTCGCGCCCGGAGCGTCGAACCGGACAGTGCGGACGTCGGTGAATCCGAGATCACGGAGCCAGGCGGTGTACTCGGCGGACGTGTAGTTGCGGCCCTCGGTCTCGATCAGCATGTTGAGGCTCATGAGCGCGGCTGCCGGCGGACCGGCCTTGTCGTCGTCGACGAGCAGCTCGCTGATGATCAGTTCACCGCCGCTCGGCAACGCGGCCCAGCACTTCTGGAGGATCTCGTGATCATGCTCCTCGTTCCAGTCGTGCATGATCATCGAGAGCAGGATGAGGTCGTGCCCGGCGGGATAGACCGGGTCGGTGAAGAAGTCGCCGGTGATCGTCTGGATCCGCTCCGAGAGTCCCGCCTCCTTGATCTTTCCGGCGGCGAAGCCGGCCACGTCGGCGAGTTCGTACACGCTTGCGGTCAGGTCGGGATAGAGCCGGCAGAGTTCGATGTCGTAGGCACCGGAGCCGCCGCCGACGTCGAGCAGCCGACGGTGATCACTCAGGTCGATGGTCGCCCCGAGTGAGTGTGCGGTGTACGACGACAGCGAGTGCATCGCCTCCCAGAAGACACTCAGCAGTTCCGGGTCGACGTCGGCGAAGATCGACGTCTGGCGCTCGGGGTCCCAGGTGGTGGGGCGGTTGGTCCGGATCGCCTCGGTCAGCTTCCCCCAGCCTGGGTAGAGCCGCTGGTCCAGCATCGTCACGAAGCCGCCGAAGTAGTACGGCTTGCCGCGCACCAGGAACTCCTCGGCGTGCGGGCTGTTGACGTACGCGTCGCCGTTCTTCTCCAGCAGGCCGAGCGCCGCGCATCCGGTGAGCAGCATTTCTGCCGGCCGCGGGTGGAGGCCCAGCTCGGCCGCCAAACCGTCGGTCGTCGTGCCGTCGGTGCCGGACAGCCGGGTGAACAGGTCGAGTTCGTGGGCCGCGGCGAGTGTCTTGGATGCCCAGAAGCCGGTGGCCAGCTGCATCAGCGGCGCTGGCGACGGGGCCATTGGTGCCGAATCCGGCACGGTCATGGATTTCTCCTCCGGTCAGGGGTCGTGACGGGGATGCTGCGTTCGATCACGACAGTCAGCTCGCGGCGGACCCGCCACCGGCCGCAGTCACAGCGCTCGTACGCGACCGCGCCCTCGCTGGTCCGGTGCTGCGACACCGTCGTCCAGTGGTGCAGGTGGCTGGCGTTGGTGATCACGGTTTCGCTGCCTCCCCGGGGTGGTTCTCGGTACATCCACTGTTCGCCGAACCGGCCCGCCGAGACAGGTCGCGGACCGGACATCTGGCGGACATCTCCGATGCCGGTTCGCTCGTGATCGTCCTAAACTGCCTCGGGGGAGGCAGCGTGACCGTGACCCAACCTGGACCATCGACGTTCGGCGCGCTGCTGCGTGCCTGGCGGGAACGGGCACTGCTCACCCAGGAGGAGCTCGGGGAGCGGGCCGGCCTCGATCCGCGGACCTTGCGGCGTTGGGAGTCCGGTGCGTCCCGGCCGCACGGCCGGTCGTTGCGATCGGTCGCCGATGCCCTCGGGCTCAACGACGACGAGGCTGCTGCACTGGCCGCGGCCGCCCGTGGTGTGCCGTCGACGGACCAGGCCACCGCGAGGCCCGATCGTCCGCACCAACTACCACCGGCACCGTCGCACTTCGTGGGTCGCGGCGACGAGCTGGAGTCCGTCCGGGCGCAGGTCGCGGCGGGCCGGTCGGTCATCGCCATCGAGGGCATGGCGGGGGTAGGCAAGACGGCCCTCGCCATCCAGGCGGCTCGGTTGCTGGCCCCGCATTTCCCCGACGGCGAGCTGTTCCTCGACCTGCACGGCTTCAGCGAGCGCACCCGGCCACTCCAGCCGGCCGAGGCGCTGGCCCGGCTGATGCGGGGCCTGAACGTGCCGGCCACGGACCTGCCCGCCGAAGTCGAGGAGTGCGCGAGCCAGTTCCGCAGCCTGGTTGCCGAGCGTCGGTTGCTGTTCGTGTTCGACAACGCGGCCGCAGCAGGCCAGATCACGCCCTTGCTGCCGGCTACCCCGACTTGCCAGGTGATCACCACCAGCCGGCACACGCTCACCGGCCTCGACCGCGGCGCGACGATCCGGCTCGGCGCGCTGTCGCGGCCGGAAGCGGCCGATCTGTTCGTACAGGCCGCGGAGTCTGCCGAGGCGCCCGATTCCGAGGAGCTGTATGAGGCGGTGGACCTGTGCGGGCGGCTCCCGTTGGCGCTCCGGATCGCCGCGGCCCGGCTCCGTTCCCGGCCGTCCTGGCGGCTGGCCGACCTGGTGCCGCGGCTGCGGGCGCAGCGTGCCGCCGTGCTCGACCGGAGCGATGATCAGTCCCTCGGCGTGTCCGCGGCGCTCGACCTGTCCTACGCCGCGCTGGACGAGCCGGTCCGCCGCGCCTATCGGCTGATTGGATTGATGCCCGGCCGCGATCTCGACGCGCGCGCGGCTGCGGCCCTGCTGGCGACCGGCGAGCCGGCCGCCGAAGTTGCGCTGGACAGCCTGCAGGATCTGCACCTGATCGACGAGGAACCGGCCGGGCGGTACGGCATGCATGATCTGACCCGGGCCCACGCCGCCCGGCACGCGCTGGCCACCGAGAGCGAGCGGGACCGGACCGACGCGCTGATCCGGCTGCTGGAACACCACTGTGCCTGGGCGAGCGCAGCGATGGACACGGCGCACCCGTACACCAAGAGCCGTCGACCCGAGCCGCCGTACCGGGTGCAGCCGACCTGGACCGCAGGGGAGGCGAACGGCTGGCTGGACACCGAACTGCCGAACCTGCTGGCCGGCGCCCGGGCCGCCGACGAGCACCACCTGCACCGGCACGTCATCGATCTGGCCGGAGTGGTGCACCGGTTGTTGATCATGCGAAATCAGATCGCCGAGGCCGATGCGCTGCACGGAATGGCCTTGCGGGCGGCGGAACAGGCAGGCGACCGGGCGGCCGAGGCCCGGGCACATCGAGACCTGGGTCGGGTACGGCGACGGTTGAACGACTACCGGGGCGCGGCCGAGCAGTTCGACCGGGCGCTGTCGCTGGTCGCGCAGGAGCGGCAGCCGCTGGTGGAGGTGGACGCCCATATCGAGCTCGCCTCGACGGTGCGCTACGGCGGCAGCTCGGTCGACCATGACGAGCACCTCCGCCGGGCGGAACGGATCGCCCGGCAGGTGGGGGACGAGCTGGGCCAGCTCGAGGTCCAGGTGGAGATCGCCCACACTCGACTGAACGAGGGCGACTATCGGTCGGCAGCCCGCCATTTCGATCAGACCTTGGGCCTGGCGCAGCGGGTCGGTTACCGCGCGCGGGAGGTCACCGCCCTGATCGGCCGGGGCCGGACCGACGCCGAACTGGGGCAGCCGGCCGCCGCAGTGGACCGCTTCCGCAGCGCCGTGGAGTTGTCGCGTCGGTACGGCCTGCCGGTCGGAGAACTTGCAGGCCTGGTCAACCTGGGCCATGTCACCCGCCGCAGCGGCGACCCGTCGGCGGCGCGCGACTGCTACCGCGAGGCGTTCGTCATCGCTCGTCGTACCGGAGACCGGAACTGGCAGTACGAGGCACAGCTCGGGACGGGCCGTGCCCACGCCGCCGAAGGCGACGGCCGCTCGGCGCTCGAACATCATCGGCAGGCTCGCCTGCTGGCCGAGCGGGCGCAGGTGCGAACCGATCTCGCCCGGACCGAGGACTGCCTCGGCGATGCCCACGCCGTGCTCGGCGATCCGGCCCGCGCCGAGCACCATTGGCGGGCCGCACTCGCTCTGCTCGACGACCTCGAAGTTGATCACACCGACGATCCGGAGACCAGCCGGGAGACGATCAGGAACAAGCTGGTGGCGAACACGCACTGAGCCTGTCGAAGGGGGCAAGTGGGGGCCGCCATGCCCCAGTAGGGCGATGCCGACTGCGTTGTCGACATGCCGCGAGACCGGGTCGGCCCTCGGTCACTCGTCGTCGGTTACTGGTTCGATCAAGCCGGGCGGCTTCCGGGCGTCGGTCCGTTAGGGGCCCGGGTCCATGGGTTCTCCTGATCGGCGTCGGTGGCCTTGTTCCAGCACACCGGCGCGGCCCAGCAGACAAGGAACGTGAGAGTGAGTGCCTTCAGCTTCAGTCCAGCTGCAGGCGGGGCGTCGGGTAGAAGGTGGGTGCCCGGTCGGGTCCGAACTCGACGCCGGTGAACGGCGCGTGGTCTCCGAACGGCGACAGGATCCGGATCACCGTGCCGTCGGGGTCCGGTACGTCGAGTTGCACTCCGCCTCCCGGCCCGCGGTCGAACAGTGGGCCGTGCTCCACACCGAGTTCGTCGAATCGCTCGGCCAGTGCTTTCAGTACGTCGACGGACGGTACGCCGAGGCTGACGACGTCGAAGCCGGCCAATGAGGGATTGCCGGGCACGGTGTCGAGCCGTCGCAGGCCGATCAGGAACCGCTCGTCGTCATCGGTCAGGACCGCGCCGGTGACGACGCCGGGCGGGCCGAACTCCCAGGCCAGTCGCAGCCCGAACACCCGCCGGTACCAGTTGACACTGCGCTGGAGATCCGTCACCGGGATCTTCACCTGCAAGATCCGCTCGAAGCCCAGGTCCATGGCGATTCCCCCTCGAAGTCGGCCTTCCCCAAGGATGCGGCCACCCGGCGGCCTCGTCCACCTGGTGCGACCACCTGTTCCGTCCTGGGGCAGTGATGGAAGGCTGGTCCCCGTGAAAATCGGTGTGATCGGAACTGGACAATTCGCCCGCAGCTTCATCGGGCTCTGGCAACTCCATCCCGACGTCGAGGAGGTGTATGCCTGTGACGTCGTACCGGAGCGGGCCAAGGACCACGCGGAGAAGCACGGTCTGGCCGGGACGTTCGACACGTTCGAGGACGCGCTGGCCTCCGATATCGACTCGGTGGCGATTCTGACCCAGCGGTGGACCCACGGGCCGTTGGTGTTGCAGGCCCTCGAGGCCGGCAAGAACGTCTATTCGGCGGTGCCGATGGCGATCAGCGTCGAGGAGATCGGCGCCATCGTGAAGAAGGTCGAGGAGACCGGCCTGATCTACATGATGGGGGAGACCAGCTACTACAACCCGGCTGTGGTCTGGGCGCGGAGCAAGATCGCCCAGGGCGAGCTGGGCCGGGTCTTCTACTCCGAGGGCGACTACGTGCACGACATGGACAACGGCTTCTACGCCGCCTATCAGTACAGCGGCGGTGACGACTGGAAGCGGACCGCGAGCTACCCGCCGATGCTGTATCCGACCCATGCGGTGGGCGGCGTGCTCGGCGCGGTGCCGTCGTATGCCACCAGCGTCAGCTGCATCGGCATCCGCGACGATCGTGGCGACGGCGTGTTCGACAAGGAGGTTTCGCTGTGGGGTAACGAATTCTCCAACATGACCGCGCTGTTCGAGCTCGCCGACGGCGGCACGATGCGGACCAACGAGTTCCGTCGGGTCGGCTACTGGCACGGTCACGAGTCGCGGTTCCGCTTCTACGGGACCGAGGCGGTGATGGAGCAGTCCGGCCACGGTGCGACGTACAGCATCAAGACGGAGGGCGAGAACTACCGCAAGGGCAAGACGCTCGACATCAGCGACGAGTTCTACACCAAGGGCGGGCAGATCCCCGAGGGCTTCGGCGACGTCGACCCGGCGCTGATGCAGAGCTTCGCCTCCGGCAACGCCAAGGTGCAGGACCGGAGCCGGTTGCCGAAGGAGTTCGAGGGGGCCCACAACGGACACGAGGGCTCGCACCACTTCCTGGCCGACGACTTCGTCCGCGCGGTGACGACCAAGACCCAGCCGCCGGTCAGCGCCTGGCGGGCGGCCCGGTTCACCCTGCCCGGGGTGGTCGCCTACGAGTCGGCGAAGCAGTCCGGTGCCCGGATCGAGGTCCCCGACTTCGGCGAAGGCCCGGCGAACCCGAACTGGTGACCTGACCGCCGCTGATCACCGGATCGTGGCTACGAACGGCAAGACGCCCCTCACCAGGCAGTACGCCTGGTGAGGGGCGTTTCCGCGGATCCGGCTGATTCCGGCTGATCCGCACCCAAATGATCATGAGATGGGTCGCAGCCGGACGGGCTTCCGCTGCTGCGTGGCCCCACCTGACCGACCAGTCCGAATCCGGTCCCGGTCCATTCAACTAGCGCATCAGCACCGATAGGGTCCGAAGGGTCGGCGGCTGCCGACATGGGCGGAGGAGGACTGGTGGTAGGCAACAAAGCTGTGACCTATGTCGGTTCAGGCAAGGTCGAAGTCCGAGACATCGAGTATCCGGGGCTGGAGCTTCGCGACGGTCCGGGCGTCAACCCGGCCAACGTCGGACGGAAAGTGCCGCACGGCGTGATCTTGAAGAACGTCGCCACCAACATCTGTGGCAGTGATCAGCACATGGTGCGCGGCCGTACGACTGCGCCGGAAGGTCTGGTGCTGGGTCACGAGATCACCGGAGAAGTGGTCGAGAAGGGCCCCGACGTCGAGTTCATCGAGGTCGGCGACCTGTGCTCCGTGCCGTTCAACATCTCCTGTGGGCGATGCCGCAACTGCAAGACGGGCAAGACCGGCATCTGTCTCAACGTCAATCCCGACCGGCCGGGCTCGGCGTACGGGTACGTCGACATGGGTGGCTGGGTCGGTGGCCAGGCGGAGTACGTCATGGTGCCGTACGCCGACTGGAACCTGCTGAAATTCCCGGACCGGGACCAGGCCATGGAGAAGATCCTCGACCTGACGATGCTCTCCGACATCTTCCCGACCGGCTATCACGGCTGTGTCTCGGCCGGGGTGACCACCGGTTCCACGGTCTACATCGCGGGTGCGGGCCCGGTCGGATTGGCGGCGGCGACATCGGCGTTCCTGCTTGGAGCGGCTGTGGTGATCGTCGGTGACCTCAATGCGGATCGGCTCGCCAAGGCCAAGAGCTTCGGCTGCGAGACCATCGACGTCTCCCAGGGCGAACCGCAAGATCAAATTGAGCAGATCCTCGGCGTCCCGGAGGTGGACAGCGCGGTCGATGCCGTCGGGTTCGAGGCACGCGGGCACGGGCCGGACGGTGCGGCCATCGAGAAGCCGGCCAGTGTTCTGAACTCCCTGATGGATCTCACCAGGGCCGGCGGCTCGCTCGGCATTCCCGGGCTCTACGTCACCGGCGACCCTGGTGCCAAGGAGGAGGCGGCCAAGGTCGGTTCGCTGTCCCTGAGGCTCGGCCTCGGCTGGGCCAAGTCGCACGCGTTCTACACCGGACAGTGTCCGGTGATGCGGTACAACCATCAGTTGATGATGGCCATCCTGCATGATCGGGTGCAGATCGCGAAGAACGTCGACGCCACCCCGATCCCGATCGAGGACGCGCCCCAGGGCTACGCCGATTTTGATCAAGGGGCGGCCAAGAAGTTCGTCCTCGATCCGCACGGACTGATCCGGGCGGCCCACTCCGAGCAGGCGGTGAGCGCGTGACGGACTCGATCAGCGAGCCGGCTCTCGACTATCGATGGTCGGCCTTCCCGGAGGATCCGGAGCGGGCGGACGGCTGGGCCCACCACGGCGTGGCCGTGACGACGGACGGCCGGGTGGTGACCTTCGCACCGTCGGGTGACGAGGTGGTGATCTCCAACGCCGAGGGACAACAACTGGACCGCTGGCCCACCGGACTGACCGAGGGGCACTGCATCTCGCTGTCGCGCGATGACGACGGAGACCACATCTGGATCGCCGACCCGGGCAGCAAAATGGTGGCCGACTCGCCGGGAAGCTATCGCGGATTCACTCCCGGTGATCATGGTCGGGTGGCGAAGT
The DNA here is from genome assembly GCF_042666975.1 of Microlunatus sp. GCM10028923. Lineage (NCBI taxonomy): Bacteria > Bacillati > Actinomycetota > Actinomycetes > Propionibacteriales > Propionibacteriaceae > Microlunatus > Microlunatus sp. GCM10028923. The sequence continues at coordinate 809,994 of NZ_JBHTFF010000001.1, forward strand.
TCGACCTGGCCGGGCGGTTGGTGCTCGAGCTCCCGCTCCCGGATCACCCGGCCTACCGCGAGGGACGATTTGCTCCGACCTCGGTCGTGGCGGACTCCACCGGCGACGGCGGTTCCGGCGACGTCTGGGTCGGCGATGGGTACGGCGCCAGCCTGGTCCATGTCTATGGTCCGGATGGCGCGTATCGGCAAACCTTGCCGAACGAGTTCAAGTGTCCGCACGGCTTGATCATCGACCGCCGCCGCGACGAGCCGGAGCTCTACGTCGCCGACCGGGAGAACCAGCGCTTGCAGGTCTTCGGGCTGGACGGTCAGTTCCGTCGGATGTCCGGCGAAGGGCTGCTCCGGCGGCCCTCGGCGTTCGCCATCTCCGGTGAGAAGTTGATCATCGCGGAGCTGGAGGCGCGGGTGGCCGTGCTGGATCTCGATGATCAACTTGTCGGCTACATCGGCGCCGACGACGAGGCGGTCTCACGTCCCGGCTGGCCCAACGCGATCTCCTCCGACGAGCTGACCGTGCGTCCCGAACTGCAGCCGGGCCGCTTCAACTCGCCCCACGGTGTTGCGGTGACGCCCGATGGCAAGATCGTCGTCGCCGAGTGGCTGATCGGTGGTCGGGTGAACCAACTGAACAACGACGCCGACTGAGGATGGGGCCATCGTGACCTCTCAGCTGCTCGGCCGACCTTCAGGCCCGAACGACGTCTACGACCAGGACCGTCCAGGGTGAGGGGTCACGAAGCGATCAGCGCGGGATCAGCTGATTGCCGCCTCGACCAGCCGGCGGGCCTGATGCAGCTTGAGGCGTACGCCCTCGCTGGTGAGGACGTCCGACGGGCCGGAGATCGCCAGGGCGAGGGGATGTCCTTCATGATCACGGAGTCGGGTCGCGGCAGTGACGTGGCCGATCGCAGCCCACTGCGGGAGCACCAGGGTCTGCTGCCGCAGTGATCGGCGGGCGACACGAAGCAGCTCCGACGGTGTGGACGGAACGGCAGCCGTCGGCTGGTCCCAACCGAACTTCGCACGCGAGCCGGCCAGCAGCTCGAGAGCAGACCGCTGTGGCAGTTCCAGCAGGAACAGCAGTCCGGGCGAGGACAGATGCAGTGGGAAGTCACGGCCGGAGAACAGTCGGGTGTCCTGGCCGTGCGTGGCCTGGTCGAAATAGAGCAGCTGGCGCCGCCAGAGCATGCACAGCGAGACGCTGAGGCCAGAACACATGGCGGCCGCGCGTTCCATCGCCAGCTTCGGTCGCAGAGTGATCGGAAGGTGCTCGCCCGCGCGCAGGCCGAGAGCCAACAGGCCGTAGTCCGGCGCAAACTCGCGATAGCCGAGCTTGCGGGCATAGCCGGCGGCGACAAGATCACGAAGGATCCGCGACGCGGTCGTCTGGTGCACCCCGCACCGGTGCCCCACTTCGGTCGCGGTCAGCGGCCCCGAGGCCCGGACCAACTGGTCGAGCACGGCCAGCCCCCGGCCCAGCGACTGCATACGGTCGACCCGCTCGATTACGGACATGGCGGCTCCGTCACGTTCCGGGCAGCCGGACTATGCGCCGGCCGCATGGTTGTCGGTCGTGTGCTGCGGCCTGCACAGCTCGGGTGGCAGGGGGTACGGGCCGGGAAGCAGACTCCGATACGGAACCCGCGGCCGAGCGTCCGCGGCCTGCAGAGAGGATGATCATGACCGACTCGCCCTTCGCCATCAGCGGCGTCGTCCCGGCAATCGCGGTGAAAGCTGATCATGGACATCGGTCGGAGACCGGGATCGGTGCCCTGATGCCGTGGGCCGGCCGTCTGTGGTTCGTCACGTACGTGGCACACAAGCGCGGCGGCGGCACCGGGCTGTTCAGCCTGGACGACGACTTCCAGATGATCAAACATCCGGAGAGCGTCGTCGGCACCTACGCGAATCGGCTGGTGCACAAGGAAAGCAGCCAGCTCTTCATCGGTCCGCACGTGATCGACACCGCCGGTGCTGTCCGTACCATCGACGGGCTGGTGAACACCCGGCTGACCGCGACCTGCCGGCACCTGACAGACCCCGCGAACAAGGTGTTCGTGCTCGGGATGGAGGGCGAGTTCTTCGAGGTCGACGTGCACACCCTCGAGGTCAAGCAATTGTTCGACCTGCTCCTCGAGCTCGACGTCGCGGGCCGGCCGCACTTCAAGGACGCCTATACCCGGCACGGCCGGGTCGTGGTGGTGAACAACTCCTACTTCGACGAGGACTTCCGGGCGGGGCAGAGCGACGGTCGGCTGGCCGAGTGGGACGGGACCGAATGGCGGATCCTGGCACGGACCCAGTTCAACACCCTGGCGAGTGCGAACGGGATCGGCGAAGCCATCTACGCGGTCGGCCAGGACCGGGCGTCCGCGTTGTTCCAGGTCTTCCTGCCTGACACGGGCTGGACGACGTATCGGCTTCCGAAGGCGACCCATACCCAGGATCACGCCTTCACCACCGAGTGGCCGCGGATCCGCGAGGTCGAGTCGGAACGGCTGCTGATGGACGCCAGCGGCCTCTACTACGAGTTGCCGGCGATGACGTACGACAACGCCGTCTGGGGATTGCGGCCGATCTCCACGCATCTCCGCGTGGTCGGCGATTTCTGTTCCTGGAACGGGCTGCTGGTCCTCGCGGGTGATCAGACGACACCGATCGGGGATACCAACCCGGTGGCCGGTCAGCCGCAGGCCAACCTCTGGTTCGGCACGACCGACGACCTGTGGAAGTTCGGCAAACCGTCGGGCTGGGGCGGGCCATGGTGGGACACGCCGGTCACGGCCGGGCTGCCGTCCGATCCGTACCTGATGACCGGCTTCGACGCCAAGTGTCTGCATCTCAGCCAGGACGCCGATCAACCGCTCGACGTCGCGGTCGAGATCGACTTCATGGGCACCGGGAGGTTCCACCGCTATCACACGATCACTGTCCCGGCAGGCGGGTACGAGTGCTTCACCTTCCCGCCCGGCTTCAGTGCGCACTGGGTCCGCCTGGTTCCGTCGGCCGACTGCGTCGCGACCGCGCAGTTCGTCTACACCTGAGCGGGATCGGGAACATGTCAGGGTCCGATCGCCCTGGCCGTCTTCCGGAGCCGGTCGACCAGGTCCGGCACCTCGCCGTCCTGGAAGGAGCCCGCTAGGCCGACGGCGGCGACCACGGGGTCGCCGACTGTGACGCCGACGGTGCGGACGTGTTGTGCGCCGCGGCCCTGGGTCAGGGCGAAGCCGTTGTTCCGGGTGACCCGCAGGCGGGTGAGCAGTCCCTCCGGTCCGTCGAGTTCGGTCGGACCGTCCGGCGCAGCGGCGTAGCGCTCCTTGACCTCGGCTTCGTCCAGGTCGGCGAGCAGGGCGAGCCCGAGCCCTGAGCCTGCGGCTGGGTAGGCGGCCTCCCGGCCGAGCATCTGTCCGGGTGTGTCCCCGGTGCGCGCGAAATACAGGTAGCAGACCTCAGTTCGCCACAGGACGCCGAGCGCGACCATGTGCCCAAGTGGCAGCAGTCGCTCCAGCGGTTCGACGGAACGACGCAGCAGGTCCGAGCCGTGCAGGGCCTGGGCGGCGAGCACGTGGATACCCGGGCCGGGCCGGTACTTGCGCGACTCGTCCTGCTCGGCCAGGCCGACGTAGGCGAGCGTCTTGAGAAGTCGGTTGGCCCGTGTCGGCTCGATGCCGAGGGACCGGGCCAGCTCCCGGGAGCCGATCGGGCCGTTCCTGGCGGCCAGGGCCTGCAGGGCGGCGAGTCCGTCGATCAGAGATTGGTTTGGCTGAGCCGGACGCATAGTGCTATCTTAGCAACACCTCGATGGTGCTAACAAAGCATCACTCATCGGAGGGTAGATCGATGGCGATACTCACGGCAAGGCGGCCGCTCTCGACCGATCGCCGCCCCCGGCCCCAGCGGCGGATCTCCGTCCAGGCCCGACTGCAGCGGGACAGTCCGCTGCTGGTGATGGCGCTGCCGGTGGTGATCCTGCTGCTCGTCTTCACCTACATTCCGTTGATCGGGAACCTGGTGGCCTTCCTGGACTACATCCCGTACCTCCCGCTGGAGGAGTCGCCGTGGGTCGGGCTGGACAACTTCGCCGCTCTGCTGTCTGATCCGGGCTTCTGGTCGGCCTTCGTCAATACGGTGCAGATCACCGCGCTGCAGATGATTTTCAGCTTCCCGGTCCCGATCCTCTTGGCGATCTTGCTGCACAGCCTGATCTCCCCGTTCATCCGTGGGTTCGTGCAGTCGGTGATCTATCTGCCGCACTTCCTGTCCTGGGTGATCGTCGTCGCGATGTTCGAGCAGGTGCTGGGCGGGGACGGGGCGGTGGCCGACGCGGTGCGATCCCTGGGTGGTGAGCAGGTAAACCTCATGACCAACCCGGACACGTTCAAGCTGCTGCTGGTGTCGCAGGGGGTCTGGAAGGACGCCGGCTGGGGCACGATCATCTTCCTCGCAGCCCTGACCAACATCGACTTGAGTCTGTACGAGTCCGCGGCGGTCGACGGGGCCGGCAGCGCCCGCCGGTTCTGGCACATCACGTTGCCGGGGATCCGGCCGATCATCGTGCTGCTGATGATCTTGCAGCTCGGCACCTCGCTGTCCGTCGGGTTCGAGCAGATCCTGCTGCAGCGCGACGCGGTCGGCGCCGACGCGGCCGAGGTGCTCGACACCTACGTCTACTTCCGCGGCGTCGTCGACGGCGACTGGAGCATCGGCGTCGCCGCGGGCCTGCTCAAAGGCGTGGTCGGTCTGATCTTGATCTTGGCGGCCAACAAGCTCGCCCACCTGCTGGGCGAACAGGGGGTGTATTCGCGTGACTGAACTGATCACCGAGCCGAGCCGACGGCGACGGCGCGGACCGGGGGTCGGCCGGCCGATCTGGATGGGGCGGCCGCCGGCCGTTGTGCTGGCGCTCAAGGCCCTCGCGTTGATCGTGATCGTCGCCCTGATCGCGTTTCCGTTCCTGATCGTGGTCTCGACCAGCCTGGCGACCGAGGCCGAGATCAACGCCGGCGGCGGTTACGTGCTGCTGCCGACCACGCCGACCCTCGATGCCTATCTGCAGGTGCTCGCCGGTGATGTGGTGACCCGCGCCATCGTGGTCAGCCTCGGCGTCACCGTCGTCGGAACCGCTGTCTCGCTGGTGTCGACCGTGCTCGCAGCCTACGCTCTGAGCCGTCGCGGCACCCTGCTGCACCGCCCGCTGCTGACCCTTGTGCTGCTCACGTTCCTGTTCACCCCCGGGCTCATCCCTATCTATTTGATGATCAAGCAGCTCGGTCTGCTGGATTCGTACTGGGCGCTGATCCTCCCGGGAGCCGTGAGCGCCTTCAACCTGGTCATCGTCCGCGGCTTCTTCATGGGCATCCCCGGCGAACTGCTGGACAGTGCCCGGATCGACGGCGCCTCGGAGTTCCGGATCCTGGCGCAGATCGTGGTGCCGCTGTCCCGGGCGGTGATCGCGGTGATCGGCATGTTCTACGCCGTCGGCTACTGGAACGCCTTCTTCAGCGCCCTGCTCTACCTGAACGACTCCACCAAGTGGCCGCTGCAGTTGGTGCTGCGCACCTACGTCCTGCAGGGCACCCCGATCGGTAAGGAGGCCGCAGAGGTCGGCGTCCTGCCGCCGACCCAGGCGCTCCAGATGGCTGTGGTGGTGCTGGCCATCATTCCGATCGCCTGCATCTATCCCTTTCTGCAGCGCCACTTCCGCCGCGGCGTCCTGACCGGCGCCGTCAAGGGCTGAACCCACCTCGACCGCCGACGTTCGATCCGAGAGGACTCCCATCATCATGATCAGCACAGTTCCCGGTCCTGCATCGGGGCCCATCACCCGGCGCGGCCTTCTTGCCTCGGCCTGCGGGATCGCGGCGTCCGCCGGGGCGTCCGGCCTGCTGTCCGGGTGCACCGGGGGCGGTTCCACTCCCGCCGAGCGGAACGCCGGCCACGTCCCGCTGCCGAACCAGACGCCGTTCACCAAGATCACGCCCGACCTGCCGGGAGATCAGAACAAGGGGATCAGCCCCGGCTTCTTCAGCTACCCACTGCCGGCCGAGCAGGTGCAGACCGTCACCGGCCAGGTGGGATCCGGCGGTGATCTGACGAACCTTGTGGTCACGTTCTCGCCGCCGCCGTCGACCATGGCGAAGAACGCGTACTGGCAGGCTGTCAACGCCGCGCTGAACGTCAACCTGAAGTCGATCTTGGTCCCGGACGACTTCGCCACCAAACTCGCCGCCGTTCTCGCCGGCAACGACTTGCCCGATCTGATCACGCTCTATCCCGCCGACGGCTGGGGTCTGCGGCGGTACGAGTCGGTGGTGCAGGCCAAGTTCGCCGACCTGAGCGACCACCTCTCCGGCGATGCCGTCCAGGAGTACCCCAACCTCGCCCGGCTGCCGCAGGACAGCTGGCGGCCAGGCCTGGTCAACGGCCGGATCTTCGCCACGCCGACGCTCCGGATCGGCACCGGTGGGGCCGTCTTCTGCCGGTCGGATCTGATCAGCAAGTACGGGGCCGATCCCCAGCCCGGTAACGCGAGCGACTTCGAGCAGCTGTGCCAGACCTTCTCCGACCCGGACGCCAAGCGATGGGCGCTTGCCAACGACGGCAGCTGGATGACCCGGCTGTTCTTCCCGATGTTCGGCGTGCCCAACGGCTGGCGTACCGACGATGGCGGCGGGCTGACCAACCAGATCGAGACCGAGGAGTGGAAGCAGGCGGTCGGCTATATCGCCGAGACCTGGCGCAAGGGCTGGTGGCACCCGGACAGCGCCGGCGCGCAGTCGGTGGAGTCCGATCCGCTGTTCGCCAACGGCACCGTCGCGCTGCGCGGCGACAACATCGTCCGGTACACCGTGCGCGGCAAGCTCAACTTCGCTGTTGATCTTGTCCGGCCGTTCCTGGTCGACGGCGGCCCCGCGCAGCACATCTCCCGGATCGAGACCGACTTCCTCACCTTCGTGAAGAAGGGCGAGGAGGACCGGGTGCGGGAATGCCTCCGGGTATTGAACTATCTGTCAGCCCCGTTGGGCAGCAAGGAGAACTTCCTCCGCACCTTCGGCCCTGAGGGGACCAACCACACCATCGAGGATGGCCGGCCGACCCTCACCGACCGCGGCGAGGCGGAGACGACGGCACTCTCCCTGCGCTTCGTCGCGGGTGGCCCGGATGTGCTGTTCGCGTCCAATGGCGACGCGGACATGGTGACCAAGATCCACGACTACCAGACGGCCGTCGCCGATCACCGGCAGCTCAGCCCGACCGACGGTCTTTTCGCCGAGTCGTTGTCCGGCACCACCCAGATCAACCAGTTGATCACCGACACGATCAACGACGTCGTGCTCGGCCGCAAACCCATCGGCGCGCTGGATGAGGCCGTGACCAAGTGGCGCAACGGCGGCGGCGACAAGCTCCGTGAGGAGTATCAGGAGGCCCTGGCCGGCGACCAATAGAGCCCTGGGGACTCCGTAGCGGAGGTGCGGCCAGCCGTCGACCGGTGCAAGGCCGGCGCCCGTCAAGGTCGTCCTAGTCGATCATGATCAGCCCTGACGTGCCTTGAGTCGGGGATCCAGCTTGTTGATCACGAAGACCCGGCCCCGGCGTCGTACGATCTGCGCGCCGGGCTTCTTCTTCAGGGCTCGCAGCGAGTTGCGTACCTTCATCGAATTCTCTTCCTCTCGTGGTGTTCGGTGGGTTCAGATCCGCAGGTCGGTCGAAGCGGCATGATCATGACCGAAGGACTCTCGGAGCCGGAGCGGGTCGGGATAGCGGCTCCAGCCCCGTGGGCCGAGGGCGTACTCCTGGTCGGTGAGCGCGCACCGGGCCAGGCCGGCCTCGAGGTCGGCGGGGTCCACCTCCTCGCCGGTGAACGCCAACCAGGTGCCTCGGTCTCCGTACCGGGAATGCCAGTTGAGCATGCCCTCGGTGTCCAGTGACTGTCCGGGCCGATCGGCCCGGTCGGCGAGCCACGGGCCGCAGTCCGAGAAGCCGATCTTGGGTCCGATGCCGGTCCAGCCGAGTTTGCGCTCGGGGATCGAGGCGATCCAGAGGCGGCCTCGGGTCCAGACGCAGCCCGCGGCCAGGTCGGTGAACGATTCCTCCAGCCGGGCGGGATGCAGGGGCCGCCGGGTCTGGGCCAGGAAGGTCCTGACCTGGTCCCCGCGGTGATCGAGCGGGATCATGATCGTCGCCGGCGACGTCCGCCAGGCGACCTCGACGGGATCGAAGCGCGAAGCACCCAGCACCGGTGCCGGGAGCGGCACCGGCCGCCGGTCGGTGCTGATCATGGTGGCACGGCTCTGCGGTGCGATGTGCGTGGTCAGCTCGATGCCGAGGGTCTGGTCCCGGTCGTCGGGGTCGAGCCGGTCGACCACGTGAACGTAGCTGTCGCAGAGGAGCAGCTCCTCGACGACGAACTCGCCGCACGGCTGATCATTGTGGCCCACCGCGACTCCGAGGTCGGCGAGAGTGGCCGCCGACCAGAGGGTTTCGGAGAGCGACGCGGGGTCGACGGCGGTCGTGATCGATCCCGGACCGACCGGGTCGCCGTCCAGGTCGAGGGCGTCGACCGCGTCGATCACCGCGGACGCCGACACCCCCGGCGGCAGACACACCAGCAGCACGGAACCCCAGCCCGCGAACGCGTAGTCGCCGAGCCGCCGGGTGAGGTCGAGCTGAATCGAGCAGGCCTGACAGTCCATGATCAACTCGACCGGCTCGCGGTCCAGCTCGATCCGTCCCCGCCGGACCGACCTGATCAGGTCGCCGTGATCGTCGGTGGAGTATTCGATCACCGGCAGGTGCCGATGCGATCCGCTGAGGCGGTCGCGGACCGCGATGATCGATTCGGCCCGGAGTCCGGAGACGGCGCTGACCTGGATCGCCGGTGACCGGCCGGTCACCGGTCGGTCTGCTCTGGCCGGGCGGACCGGCTGCCGTAGCGACGCCGGAACTTCTCGACCCGACCGGCGGTGTCGACCACCCGCGCGGTTCCGGTGTAGAAGGGGTGGCTGGCGGACGAGATCTCGACATCGACGACGGGGTAGGTCTGCCCGTCGGTCCAGCTGATCGTCTGATCCGAGGAACGGGTCGATCGGGTCAGGAAGGTGAGACCGGCCGACTTGTCCCGGAACACGACCGGTCGATACTCGGGATGGATTCCTGGCTTCACGCCGACTCCTAGCTGGGTCGTCTGTCATTCCGTAATGAACATGACTATCATATCCATGAACACAACCATGGTCAGGAGTACGGATGGCACGACGAAACGAGGTGCGCCCGTTGATCAAGCTGAGGTCGACGGCCGGTACCGGCTACACCTATGTCACCAAGAAGAACAAGCGGAACGACCCGGACCGGCTGGTGCTGCGGAAGTTCGACCCGCGGATCCGGCGGCACGTCGATTTCCGCGAGGATCGGTGATCCCGGGATGGCCAAGCAGAGTCTGATCGTCAAGAACCGGCGGCGCGCCGAGATCGTTGAGCGCTACCGGGAACGCCGGGCCGAGCTGAAGCGGCAGATCAGCAGCCGGACGAGTACGGAAGCCGAGCGGGACCTGGCCCGGCTGGCCCTGGCCCGACTGCCGCGCGACAGCAGCCCGACCCGGCTGCGCAATCGCGATGCCGTCGACGGCCGGCCGCGCGGGTTCCTCCGGGTGGCCGGCGTGAGCCGGGTCCGGTTCCGGGGTATGGCGCACCGCGGTGAGTTGCCGGGCATCACCAAGTCGAGCTGGTGAGGTGGTGCCGGCCATCCGAGAGAGGAATTCCATGATCAAGAACGAACGAGAAGGTGCCATGGCGAAGGCTGAACTGGTCGGGAAGATCGCCGCCGAGACCGGTCTGGAGCAGGGCGTCGTCGATCGGGTGCTGAGCGGGCTCGATCGCGCTCTGATCGACATCGTGCGGGCCGGCGACGAGCTGCGGCTCGCCGGCCTGCTCGTCCTGGACGTCGTCGATCGCGCGGAACGGCAGGGGAGGAACCCGCAGACCGGCGAGCCGATGACGATCCCGGCCGCCCGCCAGGTGCGGCTCCGCCCGGGCACCAGGCTCAAGCAGGCGGCCCGCGGCTGAACCGGGCCCCGCTTGATCAGCTGGACATCTCGTGATCATGGCCGGCCGGGCGTTGCACCACGGCCGGCTCGTGCGTGATCATCAGGAGCCGTCCTCACCGAGACGTTCGGGCCGACTGGTGAGGGGCGTCTGCCGTGTCTCGAGTGGTTGGTTCGCGCTATCCGAGGATCAACGGGAGCCTCGGGGCCAGCCGGCCCAGGGCGGTCCGCTCGGCGGCGGACGGGGCGCGCCGGCCGGTGCCGATCAGCAGTGCGTCCGCGTCGGACCAGGTCCCGGGAAAGGGTGCGCCGGCGATCTGCTCCAACATCGCGCGGGTGCGCGCGAGTGACTCGGCAGGTGGTTCGGTGGTGCCGGTCAGGTGGGCGATCAGGTCGAGGTGGTGCAGGGTCCACTCCAGCACGTACGCGGACAGGTAGTCGCCGGTCGTCAGCACCTGGTCCTGGGTACGGATCCGGCGATCCGGGTCGGCCAGTTCGGCTGCGCGTCCCGCCGCGGTGCCGACGTCGTCGAAGTGGTGCAGCAGCAACGCGGGTCCTGATAGGCCGCGGCGAGGCGCACGATCAGCGCGTCCAGCGGGTCGTCGCCGGTCGGCGGCGTCGTACCCACCTCCCAATACGTCACTGCGTCCCGGGTCGGCTCCTCCTCGGCGGGCGTGACGAGGGTGATCAGCACGTCCTGGGCGTCGATGATCAAGTGGCAGACCAGGTCCCGGACCAGCCAGCCGGTGCAGCCGGACGGCCGGGTGAAGTCCTCGGCGGAGAGGTCGGCGACGGCTCGGCGCAAAGCCGTCCACGAGTGTGAGAAGAGATCCACGGCGGCAACCTACTGGGTTGCGCGGGCGATCGAGGAGTGCGGGCGTCACAGGTCTGCTGATGGACTCGTGTCCCTTCGTGGTTGCGATGGGCGGTCAGTACGCAGCCGAATCCGGTACGGACTCCGGGACCATGATCATGGCCAGCTCGGTGGTGAGCGCATCGACGACCACGGCCGGGTCGGGGAAGCGGCGGGGATCCATGATCACCGAGATGGTCAGGGTGCCGGCGTAGGACAGCACGATGAAACCGAGCGACTGGTTGCCGTCGTCGGCGACACCGACCGGGATCGCGACCTGGATCGGAACGCCGCCGAAGGTGATCGGCTCGGCCGGGCCACGAATGCTGCTGACCAGCGTGTGCATGCGCCGCTGATGGTTCAGGTACCAGCGGAACCAGCCGGCGGCCGCGAGCAGCCGGAACACCCAGCCGAGGAGCGCCATCGGTGGCGGTCCCTGTGCGCCGGGCTTTCGCGCGCGGGTGATCGCCGCCACCTGGCGCAGGCGGGCGGCGAGGTCGCCGTGGGTCGGCACTCCGACCAGCATCGGGCTGACCTGGTTGCCGGCCGAGGACTCACCGACGGGACGGCCGGAGACCGGGACGCCGATCCGGAGGGTGTCGAGCTTTTCGCCACTCGACCGCAGCAACCGCTCGAACAGCGCGGCGACGGCGACCAGGATCGCGTCGTTGGTGGTCGCGCCCTGCCGGTGCGCGGCGGCGCGGAGCGGTGCCCGGGGTATCCGTACCACCGCGAGCCGACCTCGGCCGCCGGTGGGGCCGACCAGGGAGCAGGCGGCCGCAGGTGGTGGAACGGCGCCGCCGCTGGATGCGACGGAGGCTCGGAGCAGGCGTAGCCGGTGGCCGCTCTCACCCACTTTCTTGATCAGCTCCGACCAGGCGGCACGCGCCAGGCGGGCCCGGGACGGACGAGGCCGCGGGAAGCCCCGGTCAGGACCTGCGGCGCCCGGATCGGCAAGCTCGGTGAGGATGCCGAGGCCGCCGACACCATCGGTGAGCGCATGGTGCAGCGCGATTACGAGCGCGGTGCGGCCGCCGGCCAGGCCGGTGATGAACGCTCCCGACCACAACGGGCGGTCGCGGGGCATCGGCGTCCTGACGACCTGATAAGCGGCATCCAGCAGTGCTTGATCATCCGCGGGCTCGGGGCACCGCACCAGGCGCAGATGTCGGCCGAGCTCGAAGGCATCGTCGTCGACCCAGATCGGTCCGCCGCAACCGGCCGGCGTCTTGATCAAGCGCTGCCGGAGTCGCGGGATTCCCGCCACCCGTTCCGCCATCAGCTGCTGGGCCGAGCCGAGATCGAAGCCGTCCGCCTCGAAGATCAACAACACCCCGAAGTTCTTCGGCGTCCTCCCGCGGTCGATGGCCAGGAACGCGCGATCGGTGGCACTGGCGCGGTCGAGCACCGGCTCCGCGTGGCCCCGGGTCCCGGAGATCTGACCCGAATGAGCTGGCATGGCTACCTCCGACGTCCTGCTGCGTACGGACCAAGATCGACAACGGTGCCGCAGCTGAGCACGGTGCCGCGCTAGTCGGCCTGGTCGGTCGCGAGCCACTCCGGGGGCGTCCCGGCGACGACCGTGCGTCCGGTGATCTGGTCGAGGGTGACGGCGATGAAGAGGTTCCTGGTTCCCGGGGCCCAGGGCACCGGGTCCTTGGCCCGCCAGACCGCGACCAGATCTCCGGGGTCGGTGATGCCTCGGGCCCGGCCGTGGACCACGACGCTCCAGCCGGTCCGGGTGCTCGCGTCGAACGCGTCGACCTCGAACACGGCCGGTTGCTGCCGGTGCAGACCGGCCAGCGGCCCGTACGGAGAGGTGCGGAACACGATGGTCCGATCATGGAGGGCGTACGTGACCGGAAGCAGCTGGAGGCCGTCGTCGTCGGTCCAGCCGATCCGGCCGATCACCTGGGAACGGAGCAGGACCAGGCACTCCTCGGCCGGAATCGGGCGGAAGCTGCCCTGCGTGTCAGCCATGGAGATCAGACTCCTCCGACGATACGGCCGCTGAGGCGGTCGATCGCGATCGTGATGAACAGGTTGCGGGTGCCCGGCGCCCACGGCACGGGATCCTCGGCGGACCACAGTTCGGCAAGATCTTCGGCGGCGGCAACGGCGCGGGTACGGCCCTGGGCGACGACGCTCCAGCCGGACCGGCTGTCGACGTCGAAGCGGTCGACTTCGAAGGCCACGGCGCACGGATCGCGCAGTGTTGCGAGGAGCCCGTACGGAGCGGTACGGAAGACGATGCCTTGATCATGGACCGCGTACGTGACGGGTAGGACCTGTACACCCTGATCGCCCGACCAGGCGACGCGACCGATCACCTGGTGGGTGAGGAGTTCCAGGCACCGATCCGGTGGGAGCACGCTGAACGTTCGGCCCGACACGGGTTTCTCCTTGATCGTCGTCGCTGTTGTCTCCAGCGTTGCCCGGCCGGAAGCTCCGGCGCAGGGGCGAAAGTCCCGAGGCCGGGTGAGTTTCAGCCCTGCCGTCGACACGACCGGAGCAGTGGACTTTCGGTAACGGCAGCCGCAACGCCAGGAGAGATCATGATCACTGACCCGGACGTCGATTCGCTCACCGCAGAGGCGGACGGGCGATTCCTGTTGGGCGGCGCGGAATGTTCCGCGCTGATCCGGACGCATCGTCTCGGCCGGCTGGTGTGGACCGAGACGGCTGGACCGCAGGTCCGCCCGGTCGGCTACCGGTCGCGACTCGACGGGACCGAGATCATGATCGGCGGCGGGAACCTGAACACCCGGCTGCGGGCGGGCCAGTTGGTGGCGCTGCAGATCGACGATCTCGACCTGGAGACGGCCGTCGGATGGTCGGTGACGGCCTACGGCCGGATCACCCGGGGCGCGACGATCGGTGTACTGGCGGTCGCGGTCGATCGCCATAGCGGTACCTACTGGACGGGAGACGGACATGGAGACTGACCGGGGAGCGACGGGGCGGCGGGCCGGCGCGAGGCGGTGGGCCCTGACCGGATCGGCGGTGGCTCTCGTACTGCTGGCAGGTTGCGCGGCCGGGCCCAATGCGCTGGTGGGCCAGGGGCCGGACCCGGCCGGCTTCTGGCTCGGGCTGTGGCACGGGCTGATCAGCCCGATCACGTTCCTGATCTCGTTGTTCCGCACGGATGTGAACGTCTACGAGGTCGTCAACAACGGCAACTGGTACGACTTCGGGTTCATCCTCGGCGTCTTCTTGATCTTCTCCGGCCCGGCGGGTGGCGGCGTGGTCCATGGCAGACGGAGCCGCTGAGCCCGCGAGGAGGACCGGCAGCTACGGCCATCCCGACGGAATGATCATGAACCGTCCTGATCGTCGATCATGCTCGACGATCAGGTGACCGGTGCCGGACCGGTGTCGGTGGACGAGAGGCCGCTGCCGTCACCGGCGTTCGGTGCCGGCCACTGGACTCCCGCCCGGAGCGGCCGAAGCCATCCCCTGAAGTCGTCCAGGTCCTCCTCGTCCTCCTCGTCGTCGTCGTTGACATCGTTCCAGATGTCGTCCTCGATGATCATGCCATCGTCATCGTCGTCGGTGACGTCGCCCATATCCATGCCCCCGCTGTAGTCCCGTGGCGAGATCGTCGCACGCGAATCGGGGGAACGGGCCGAATGTGCCGAATTGGGATCTTCCGTGCTGGGCAAGGACAAATCCGGGTGGCAAAGGTGTCCCGGGTCAGGAACCGGTGTCCCTGTCTCAGCTCCGCACCAGGGGCCGGGCCCGCTGGGAACGGTTGCCGCGAACCCCTTGGAACAAAGGCCGGAGCCGGAGCCGGAGTGAGCCGGGCCGGACCACCAGGACGGGACGGTCGACCTCCATCATGATCGACTCGGTCGTCGAACCGATCATGGTCGGCAGACCGTAGCGGGGGCGACCGCCGATCACGAGCAGGTCGGCGTCGCGGGCGGCATGGCTCAGGATCACGGCGGGGTCGCCCTGGATGGACTCGGACTCCACGACGGCGTCGGGATGCCGGCGCAGCGAGGCGGCGAGAGCGACCCGAAGCCGGTTCAGCGCGACCGTCTCCAGGCGATGGGTCTCGTCCAGGAGCGACCGGCCCTTGCGGGGCGCCGGCTGTTCGATCGCCCTGATCACCCGGACGGTGCAGCGCTGCCGTACCGCGAGCTTGAGCGCGATGTCCAGGACCCGCCTGGCGTCGGTGTCGTCCTTGGTCCCGACGACGAAGTGACCGGTACGGCGGCGGCCGAACCGCCAACTGGCGGGCACGACGACCACCTGGCCGACCCCTCGCGACAGGACGCCGAGCAGGGTCGAGCCGAGCAGCGGCTGCGGCCGGCGGTGGCCCAGCACCAGCAGCCGGGCCCGCTTCGCCTCGTCGATCATCGTCTCGGACCGTGGCCCGTACCGCAGGTGCCAGGTCGTCGACGGTGGCTGCGGAAAGTGATGCTCGGCCAACCGCCGGTAGACGGCGGCCTGCACCTCGCTGGGTGCGAGGCCGCGTCCGCTCGCCACGTGAACGATCCGCAGCGGGCACCGGTGATCGGAGGCGTGGGCGGCGGCCCAGTCGAGTGCGGCGAGCGACCCGTCCGTACCGTCGACTCCGACGACGACCGGCCGGTTGACCAGGAACCTCGGCATGGCGTCCTCCTCGGGTTTGATCTTCAGGACGCCATGACGGCGGGGGCGACCGCGGCCGGGGTCCGGGGCAGGGCCGGCACGGCGAGCACCGGGCAGGCCGCGTGGCTGAGGCAGTAGTGGCTGACCGAGCCGTCGATCACCCGGGCGATGCCGTGCAGTTGCCGGGTGCCGATGACGAGCAGGGCCGCGCCGTGCGCCGCCTTGACGAGTTCCGGTCCGACCGATCCCTCGGCGAACTCCAGCGACGCGTCCGGCCGGCCCTCGGTGACGCTGTCGAAGAGTTGCGTGACCCGCTCCCGGTACGTCGCGGGATCGGTGCCGAGATCGGCGATGGGCACCCAGCCCATCGAACCGGGATACCAGCCGGACGGGAGGTCGAGCTCGTACGTGAGGACGTGGACGGCGCGCAGCCGGGCGCCGGTCCGGGCGGCCCAGTCGACCGCCCAGCCCAGTGCGGTCCGAGCCGACGCCGAGTCATCGATGCCGACGACCACAGTCGGTTCCTTCATGGCAGTTCCCTTCGGTACGGGTGTTCCGGACTTCCAGTGTCGAATCGGAACCTGCCTCGCAGCGACGGGCTTAGGTCCGCCGAGCCCGGGACCATCGTCCTCGCCTCGCAGGCGATTCAGCCCTGCCGGTGATCTTCCGTGGGCGATGAACTGACGACGTCGCATCACGCCACATGATCACGGAAGGGATCGACGATGTTGATCTTGCCCACCCAACGCCTCCGCCCGAGGCTCGCCGCCGGCGGCCCCCGATGAGCCGGGTCCTGATCACGTACGCGAGCCGGATGGGGTCGACCGCCGAGATCGCTCGCGCTCTGGGTGATCAACTGATCCGGCGCGGTGTGGACGCGGTCGTGCTGCCGACCGACCGGGTGCGGAGCCTGACCGGCTTCGACGCGGTCGTGGTCGGCAGCGCGGTCTACTTGCGCCGTTGGCTTCCGGAAGCCCTGCACTGGCTCAAGGCCAACGCTCCGGAACTCGCGGAGCGACCGACCTGGCTCTTCCAGAGCGGGCCGTGCGGCGCGGACTCACCGGATCCGGACCGCGTTCCGCGCGCGGTCGACCGCCTGGCCTTCGCGATCGGTGCCGAACCGCCGGTCACCTTCGGCGGCCGGCTGGATCGCGCGCTGGCGCGATCGCCCTTGCAGCGCTGGATTTCCGACGGCCCGCTCGCCGGCGACTACCGGGATTGGGACGTGATCGCCCAGTGGGGCGACACGATCGCCGACCGGCTCATCGAACAACCTCAGAACACCACACCGTAGGAGTTGAACCCTCATGACCACCACCGTTCACCGTCGCACCCCCGATCGCCAGATCGTGCAGCCGGAGACGCCGTTCACCGACCGGATCCGCGGTCCCGTGCTGGCGATCACCAGGATCGCGACCGGCCTGATCTTCCTCTGGGCCTTCGTCGACAAGACCTTCGGCCTCGGCTACGCGACGCCGGGGGAGCGGGCCTGGATCCGCGGCGGATCGCCGACCGCCGGATTCCTCGGCGGAGTCGACGTCGGGCCGTTCCAGTCCGCCTTCCGCGCCCTGGCCGGCAATCCGTTCCTCGACTGGCTCTTCATGATCGCCCTGCTCGGCATCGGCGTTGCCGTGATCATGGGCGCCGGGCTCCGGATCGCAGCCGTCGCCGGATCGCTCATGATGATCTTGATGTGGGCCGCGGAATGGCCGCCGGCGCTGCTGAACGCAGCCGGGGAAGCCACCCGCAGCACGAACCCGATCGTCGACTACCACCTCATCTACGCCCTCGTCCTGATCACCCTCGCCG
The DNA here is from genome assembly GCF_042666975.1 of Microlunatus sp. GCM10028923. NCBI lineage: Bacteria > Bacillati > Actinomycetota > Actinomycetes > Propionibacteriales > Propionibacteriaceae > Microlunatus > Microlunatus sp. GCM10028923. Next base: position 827,293 of record NZ_JBHTFF010000001.1, read on the forward strand.
TCACCGGCGCGGGCCGCTTCTGGGGTGTCGGCCGCCGGTGGGAGCGGATGGTCGACCGGCAGCACTGGCTGGTCTAGTCATGCTCCGGCCGTACGTCGGCGTCCTCGGCGACATCGTCGAGGACGCCGTCCGCCTCGAGTACCGCGACGACGAGCCGGCCGGGGCCCGCCGAGAACAGGTCGGTCGTCCGATGAACCGGGCCTTTCGGCCCTGCGGCGACCGCCGGGGCAGGAGCATCCTCGATCCCATGGAGCAGGGGCAGGGACGGCTGGAGGTACTCAGCGAAGCGGAGTGCCGATGGCTGCTCGCCGCCACGGACGTCGGCCGGGTCGTCTACACGGACGGGGCCCTGCCCGCGATCGCCGTCGTCAACTACCTCATCCACGGCGACACGATCGTGATCAGGAGCCTGCCCGGTGCCAAGCTGTCGGCGGCGCACCGGCGGGACGTCGTGGCGTTCGAGGTGGACGCCATCGATCCGCGCGACGGTAGCGGCTGGTCGGTCGTCGTCATCGGCGAGGCGCGCCTGGTCCGCGATCGCGTCGAGGCCGACCTGCTGGCCGCGCTGCCGCTGCGCAGCCGGGTCGCGGACCCGGAGCCGGCCGCGTTCCTGCGGATCCAGCTCTCCCTGATCTCCGGCCGTCGGGTCGTCGTGGACCCGACGGAGGCCCGGGAACTGCTGGCCGAGGAACAGACCTAGCCGTACCGGAGGCCGCTCAGGATCGTCGAGCTGGCGGTCCGGACCGGAGCGACCGGTCCGCACGGTTGCGATCCGCTCTCCCAGGGCTGACGATGGAGTCGTCCCCGCCCACGTGCCCGTGACGGGTCCCGGACGGGTCAGGGCAGAGCGGAGGCAGATCGTGTCGGAGGCCGATCGCCGCCACTTTCTGCCCGGGCTGCGGATCGACGAGCTGCTGACCGAGCTGCAGAGCCGGATCGGCGAGGCGATGTCGGAGCGGGAGAGCCTGCACGCCCTGCTCGACGCGGTGGTCTCGATCGGGTCCAATCTCGAACTCGAGGCCGTACTGCTGCGGATCATCGAGGCCGCCAAGACGGTGGCCGACTGCCGGTACGGGGCGCTGGGGCTGATCGGCGAAAACGGCCAGCTGACCGAGTTCATCCCGGTCGGGATGACCGAGGACGAGGTGGCCGGGATCGCGGAGTGGCCGCACGGACGCGGCCTGCTCGGCCTGTTGATCAAGCACCCGCAGACGCTCCGGCTGCCGGAGATCTCCGCCCATCCCGAGTCGTACGGCTTCCCGCCCGGCCACCCGCCGATGCACCGCTTCCTCGGCGTACCCCTGAGGGTGCGGGACGAGGTGTTCGGCAACCTCTACCTGACCGAGAAGTCGCAGCAGCGCGAGTTCGACGAGCAGGACGAGATCATCGTCAAGGCGCTCGCCACCGCCGCCGGCATCGCGATCGAGAACGCCCGGCTCTACCAGGTGACCAAGGCCCGAGAGGTCTGGCTCGACGCGATCTCGGAGGTGACCCGGATCCTGTTGTCCGGCGCGGACCGCCAGCAGGCGCTGACCATCGTCGCGGCCCGGGCCCGGGAGATGGCCGACGGCGGGGTCAGCCTGATCGCGTTCGTCGACGGTGATCGACTACGGGTCGAGGTCGCGGACGGCGATCCCGAGCTGGTCGGGTTCGAGGTGGCGCTCGCGGAGTCGGTGGCCGGCCGGGCGGTCGCCTCCGCCGAACCGGTGTTGATCAACGACCCCCGCTCCACCGGGCTGCCGACCCCGCTGGTGAGCCGGCTGCCCGGCCCGGCCATCCTGCTGCCGATCGCCGGCGCCCGTCCCGGTCTGCTGGTGGTGTCGCGACGCCGAGCCGGCGTCCCGTTCGCGGACGCCACGCTGCGGATCCTGGAATCCTTCAGCCAGCAGGTCGGGGTGGTGATGGAACTCGCCGACGCCCGCCACGAAGCCGAGCGGTACGGGCTCGTCGAGGATCGGGAACGGATCGCCCGCGACCTGCACGACCTGGTGGTGCAACGCCTGTACGGGATCGGGATGCACCTGCAGGGGGCGGCGAACCTGATCACCAACCCGCTGGTCGAGCAGCGGGTCCAGTCGGCGGTGGATGGCCTCGACGACACGATCCGGCAGATCCGCTCGACGATCTTCGGCCTGCAACTCCCCGGCAGCCCGCGCGGTCGCCAGGGGCTGCGGGCGCAGATCACGCAGATCGCCGACCAGTCGAGCGAACTGCTCGGCTTCGCACCCAGCGTGCGGATGGCCGGGCTGCTGGACACCGACGTCGCCGATGCCGTCGCCGCCGACCTGGCGGCGGTGCTGGAGGAATGCCTGTCCAACGTGGTCCGGCACGCCCAGGCCAAGCAGGTCGACGTCACCGTCGAGCTGTCGCCCGAGGGCGCCCTTGAGGCCCGGGTGTCGGACAACGGGGTCGGCCCCGGATCGGGGGAGCGCCGCAGCGGGCTGCTCAATCTCGAGGAGCGGGCCATCCGCCACGGCGGCACGTTCCGGGTCGAGCCGGGAGCCGACGGCGGCACCACCGCGGTCTGGTTCGTCCCGCTCGCGGTCGGCTGACCCCGGCGATCAGTCAGTCGTCGTCGGAGGACCGGAAGGTCGTCTTCCGGCGGCCGGCCTTCAGTGTCGCCGCCAGGGCGGCCGCCTGGGTGCGGCGGTTCATGTCGAGCTTGGCCAGCAGGTTGGACACGTAGTTCTTGACGGTCTTCTCGGCCAGGTAGAGGCGTTCGCCGATCTGCCGGTTGGTCAGGCCCTCACCGATCAGCTCGAAGATCCGCCGCTCCTGATCGGTCAGGGTGCTGGTCGGATCGGCGGGATCCTGATCACGCTCGCGCAGCCGGCGCAGCATCCGCTGGGTGCTGTCCGGGTCGAGCAGCGACTTGCCCTCGGCCAGCGTCTTCACGGCACCGATCAGGTCGGTGCCGCGGACCTGCTTGAGGACGTACCCGGAGGCTCCGGCCATCACGGCCTCGAACAGGGCGTCGTCGTCGGGGAACGAGGTGAGCATCAGGCAGGCGATCTCGGGCAGCTTGGACCTGACCTCGCGGCAGACCATGATCCCGTCCCCGTCCGGCAACCGGACGTCGAGCACGGCGACCCTGGGCCGCAGGGCCAGGATCCTGGTCACCGCCTCGGCGGCCGTGCCGGCCTCGCCGATGACCTCGAGGCCCGGGTCGGCGTCCAGCAGGGCGCGCACTCCTTGCCGTACGACCTCGTGGTCGTCGACGACAAACACCGAAATCGGTTGCTCGGGCTCCATGATCGAACTCAATCACACGTCAGCCCCGCGAGCGACGGTTCGCGCTTTGTTCCCCGGGACGAAGGTCCCGATCTCCGGGTCCCTCGGTCCCTTACCGGTCGGGAGGTTCTCGGCTGGACTGGTGACCGTCGAATCGGTCGAGAGCTGGAGGATGCATGACCAAGATCGTGATCGGGGTGGACGGCTCGCCGCAGGCCTTGGCCGCGGTGCGCTGGGCGGCGGCACGGGCCGGTCTCGGCGACGCCCGGCTGAACCTGGTGGCGGTCGTCCCGACCTGGGCGAACGAGATGGCAGAGGGAGACCCGCACGCGTCCGTCGGCCGATGGGCGCGGGAGGACGGCGACCGGTCTCTGGCCGAGGCGCGGGCGGCGGCCGAGGAGAGCCGGCCGGGCAGTTCGGTCAGTGTCGAACGGCGCGGCGGCGAGGCGTGGTCGGGCCTGACCGAAGCGGCCCGGGACGCCGACCTGCTGGTGGTCGGGAGCCACGGCTCCGGCGGCTACCTGGACCAGTTGTTGGGTTCGGTGGCGACCTGGGCCGCCGCGGCCGCGGACTGTCCGGTCGTCATCGTCCGCGAACCCAAGGATCCGACCGTCACGGGGATCGTGCTCGGGATCGACCTGTCCGACCCCGTCCTGGCCGACCAGGATGTCGCGGCATTCGAGTTCGCGGCGACCGAGGCCTCGCTGCGCGGGGTGGACCTGCGGGTCGTTGCGGCGGAACGCGGCTGGCCCGGCTCGGCCGCCTCCCGCCACCGCGTCCTGCACGACTTCACCGAGCAGGCGGGGTCGGCGTTGCGGCGCCGGCTGAGTGCATTGCTCGCCGATGCGTCGGTACGTCACCCAGGGCTCGACCTGGCCGGCGAGGTCGTCGCCGGGCACCCGGTGGACGCCCTGGTCGCCGCGTCCGGCAAGGCCGAGCTGCTGGTGGTCGGTCGACGTCGCCGCGGCAGCGGGCTGCACCTCGGCTCCGTCGCCAACGGAGCGGTCCACCAGGCCCGGTGTTCGGTGGCCGTCATCCCCTGAGCGGGAGCAGAAGTCATCGTGTCGTCGAACCTGCGGCCATCGGAGTCCGGATCGGGCCGGCGTTGTTGATCAAGACCGACACGTGTCCCGTCGCCTCCTCGGCGACCTCGCCGGCCAAGATCCAGTCGACTCCTGGGGACGTCCAGACGAAAGAATCGGGTTCCGCCGCCGAGGTCGCTCGCGAGTCGTTTTCCTTGTTCGGCAAGGATGTCGGCAACGGACCGTCCCTCGGCACTCTGCATCGGTTCGTCCTTTCCTACGGTGGTTGGCGGACGAGCCTCAGTGCGGTTCCGGCCCGTGCCGGAGCACGTTCAGCCGGGAGCGGTACTCCTGTTCGTCGAGTTCACCGCGCGCGAAGCGCTCAGCGAGCAACTGCTCTGCGGAGGTATGGAGGCCTGCGGCCGGTCGCTGCGTGCGGGACAGGTGGCGGGTCAGCGCCACGACCAGGAAGATCACCGTGCCCCAGAAGATCACCATGCTCACAGTCATCAGCAGCGAACCCCAACCGCCCATACCGTCGCCGTACCAGAACATCATCGTCGGACTCCCTTCCTCATCTGTCAGGCTCGTCGCCGCGGCTGCGGGCGGCCAGTGCCGTTCTGCCCGTCGTCACCTGTCCTCCGGCCCGGCCCGGCGGGCCGGATCGAGGACCTTCGCCCCTGGCCTGCGACGCCCGAGGTCGCGCGGCGCCAGGACGGTGCGGTGATCACGAGCGGCTCGACGACGGCGCAGCCGGACTCGGATTCGGAGTTCCTGGCCGCCATCGACGGCCGGCCGGCCGCAACGGGGCTCGCGGCAACCAGCCGGCGATCCCGGCCAGCGCGAACACGAAGATCAACTGCAGCGTGCCGGTGCCGAAGTAGGCCAACTGGAGCGCGGAGCCCTCGCCGATCACCAGCAGTTCGCCGAACACCCAGATCTGCATCCCGAAGCCGGCGACGGCGGCCGCGATCAGGGCCGTCTCCCGACGCCGGAGCAGCAGTACGGCGGCGAGGGCCTGGCTGCCGCCGACGACGATCAGCAGGATCAGACCGGGCCAGACGAAGGTCGGAAACGGGCCGTCGGCGAGGATGGCGATCGGCATCCCGAGCCCGCCGGTGATCAACAACCCGATTCCTCCGCCTGCGGCGGTGACGGCACTGAAGATCGTGATCACGATCAACGCCCAGTACGACACGGAGCGCAACCCTCGGATCTCGTCGCTGCTCAGGAAGACCCTGGTCTCCCGGCGGTCGGTGTGCATGCTCCGCTCCCTTCCTGGTGGTCCGGTCCTCGACTCGAGCGAGGGCGTGCCGTCGGCTTCAGCGAACGTCACTTTCGGCCAGCTGTGGAGCTCGTTCGGCCGGGTGATCGCCGGCAGTCGGCTCGCTGCCGCCCTGGTCGAGCCGGAACGGCGGGTACGTGTCGGTCATCAGAGCGGCGTACGCGACGACCCGGAGCACCCACCGGTTCAGGCCAAGAACAAGATCGAAAACGGTCCGGGGATAGCGGCCGGTGAACAGCAGCACGACCGCCGCGATGATCACCAGGATGCTGATCAGACTGCCGCGCCAGGCCACCGGTTGGGTGGCGCCGGTCTCGGTGGTCAGGTAGACGCCGCCGCCGAGGAAGATCGCGGTGACGAGGTAGTGCGGGATGACCAGGAGCCACCACTTGACGAGGACCAGGCCCCGGGACAGCCGTACCGGATGGTCCACCTCCAGCCGCGCCGGATAGTCGGGCTGATCCGCCAGCGAGAACGGCGGGTAGCGGTCGGTGCCGAGCGCGCCGTACGAGTAGTAGGTGACCCGCCAGCTCCACCGGAGCACGCCGACGTTGAAGTCGAAGATCGCCCGTGGATAGCGCCCCGTGAAGAGGATCGCGAAGAACGCGACGACGCTGAGCACCAGGAAGGCCAGCCACAGAAAGGCCAGCACGACATAGTGCGGTATCGCGAGCAGCCATTTCACCAGCCATTGCCAACGGCTGAGTTCTGGATCCAGGCGGCCCTCGATACGAATCGGATAGTCGGCGGCGTCCATCGGACCGTCCCCTCGGTAGTCGGACTCCGAGCGTCTCTCCGGCAGCCGGCCCGGGGTCAGGGTCAACGGTCGCCGACCCGGCTCCGATCGCCCCTGGCCCGCACGGGCCGAAGGTCCCGGGTATCCGTGCCGTTCGCTCGTGGCGGTGAGCGGCGGCGCGGACGACCGTTTGATCATGGATATCCCGGTTGATGTGGTCCCGTCGGTGAAGTTCCTCCTGGTCGTGAGTGCTCGGCCGGACGACATGGTGTTCGCGCTCGGCGGGATGATCCGGGCGTTCGCGGACGCCGGCTCGGTCGTCCAGGTCGTGTCGTTGTCCGACGGGCAACGGCTGGGCGCGACACCGGGCCACTGGATCGGCCTCAGCCATCGGATCGTCGAGGCCGCGGACGACCTGGGCGTCGGCGAGTTCGAGATTCTTGATCATGGACTCGCCGAGTTGCCGGTCACGCCGGTGTCCACGCTCGCCCGCGAGGTGTGGGAGACGGTCGGGCGGGCGGATGCCGTGCTCGCCATCGATGCGGCGGGTCGGGTCCGCCCGACCCAGGTGGTGGCGTTCCGTACGGCGCAGCGGGTGGCGAAGCTGCTGGACGCACCGCTGCTGCGCTGGTCCGGTACGGCACCGCGCCGGCGGCCGGCCGACGCCGGCACGATCACGGTGGAGGTCCCGCGGGCCCGGCACCGGGCCGCCTTCGCCCGGCTGGTGGGCGCGGCGAGTGCCGACCGGTCCTGGGTCGGCACCGCCCCGGAACCCTGGGAATACCTGACGGTCCCGGTCCCGGTCGGCGCCGTTGCGCCGGCGTCGGTGATCAAGGCCCGGTGACCGCGACCATGATCAATTCAGCTCGTCGACCCGGGTACCCGCCGTACCGTTCGTGATCATCGACGATCGCGAGCGGTCGCCGGCGGACTGTCGCAGCGGCCGGCGCCGGGACGGGTGGGCGATCGCCACCGGCCGGTCGCCGTGGATGAGCGACTGCTCGACCACGGAGCCCAGCCGGACCGGGATCTCGGCCCAGAGGCGCCCGCCGAGCACCAGCAGCTCCGCATCGGAGGACGCCCGGAGCAGCACCTCGCCCGGGTCGCCCTGGACCACCTGAACGTCCAGCGGTACATCGACCCGGCGGTTCACCTCGTCCAGCACGGTCTGGACGATGGCGTGGCCTTCGGCCTCGATCCGGCGGGTCTCCTGGGCGACCGTACGGTCCGGATGCGGCACCGGCCGGCGCGTCACGTGCACCACGCACAGCGTCGATCCCTGGGCGACGGCGAGGTCGTACGCGAGGTCGAGGGCGGGCACCGACCGCCGATCACGGATCCCGACGACGATCCTTCGCGAGGGCGCCGGGTCCGGGGTCCAGGAACCGGGAACGACGGCGACCCGGCCGACGCCGCGGATCAGGACGCCCCGCAGCGTGGAGCCGATCACGGGCCGCGGCTCGCGGTGGCCGAGCACCAGCAGCCGGGCGGCAACCGCCTCCTCGGAGAGGATCTCGGCGGCCGACCCCGGCCGGACCTTCCACGCCACCCAGGTCGGGCTCGGGTTCATCGCCGCGAGGGTGGCCGCGACCCGCCGTTGCAGGGACTCCGTCTCGTCGAGATGCCGCCCCGGCACGTGGACCATCCGCAGCGGGTGACGATGCCGTACGGCGAACCGCGCCGCCCACTCGAGCGCTGCCAGGGAGTACGGAGAGTCGTCGATCCCGACGACAACGGGGCGGTTCAGCAGGAACCTGGCCATGATCAACTCCACTTCGGCCGACGGAACCCCCAGTCCATCAAGCGAACGGGCGCCGGTTAAGGGGCGAAGGTCCCGGGTGCGGATGACCCTGGAAACCGGGCCCACGGTGGAGGCCGGCGCCGGCCGGCCGCTGCACCGGACCGCCGGCCGGGGCTAAACTGGCGCTTTCGGGCCCCGGACCCTGGCCACTGTTCGTCGTGCCGGAAGGGTCGGACCATGGAGTTCATGCCGAGGTCGAGCCAGCGACGACGACCAGAGGCTCGGTGCGGGCCTGGTTCCCCGGTCGGACGTCGATTCAGGGTGGTGCGGGAACGAGGAGCGACGGCCGCGACCGGGCGTCGGCTGTCGCCATGACGTACGACGGTCGGATCGACGGCGACGACGCGACGGCCGAGACGATCCCCGAACTCCATCATCGCGTGATCCTCAGCCTCTCCCGGGCTGCGTTCGAGCTGTCCGCCGTGGCCGGCCTGGCCGACGGCCGCGTCGAGGCGCGCGCCACTCAGGCCGTTGCGGCGATCGACGAGGCGATCGCCATCCTGCGGCACGCCGCCTTCTCCGAGATCCTCCGCAGCCCGCGGGACGGAGTCGCCGAGGACGAGTCCGCGGTCACGGCTTTCGGTCGCCGACCTCCGCCCGGTCGTACAGATAGCACTTGACCTGCCGGTTCCCGACCGGGAAGTCGGGCGGGTCGGTCAGCCGGCACCGCTCCATCACGGAGGGGCAGCGGCTGGCGAACTTGCAGCCGGCCTGGTTGAACTCGCGGGCCTCGGTCGCGCCGAGGGTGATCTGACGGGTCCAGGCCGCCTTGTCCTCCGGGGCCGGCTCGGGGATCGACTCCTTGAGCAGCTGCGCGTACGGGTGCGCGGGATGGTCGAGCACCTCCTCGACCGGGCCGGACTCGACGACGAAGCCGCGGAGCATGATCGCGATCCGGTCCGAGATGTAGTAGGCGGTCGCCAGGTCGTGGGTGATGTAGATGACCGTCACCCCCTCCTCGTCCCGGAGCCGCTTGAAGACGTTGACGATCTCCATCCGCAAGGACGCGTCGACCATGGAGACCGGCTCGTCGGCGACGATGACCTTCGGCTTCGGGATCAACGCCCTGGCCACGGAGACCCGCTGCAACTGCCCGCCCGACAGCTCGTGCGGGTAACGCTGCTGGACCTCCTCGAGCGACAGGCCGACCGTCCGCAGTGCGGCATCCGCCGCCTCGGCGGCCTGCCGGCGGTTCTTCGCGACCCGGAAGTTCAGGGCGGTGTCGATCAAATACTCCTGGACGTGACGCAGCGGGTTGAAGGTCTCGAACGGGTTCTGGAAGACGGGCTGGACCTCCGCCATGAAGGCCTTGTGGCCGCCCGCCCTGATCACCTCCGCCACCGGCGTGCCCTGGAACCGCACCTGGCCGCCCGACGGCGCCTGATCACCCAACATGACCCGGGCCAGGGTCGTCTTCCCGCTGCCGCTCTCGCCGGCCAGCGTGAAGATCTCGGGCTTCTCGGCCGCAAGGCTCAGCGAGACGTCGTTGACGGCGACCAGCCGGCTGCCGGCCAGCAGCGAGCCGATCCGGAACGTCACGACGGCATGGTCCAGCTCGAACAGCGGCGGCGCCGGCTCGGTGGCGGTCACAGCAGGTCCTCCGTCCGGTTCGGGGCGGCGGTGCTGCCGGTGGCGGGCGCCAGGTCAGGCCGGGGGAGCGGGAGGCCTTCCTCCATGGCGACGGCGTGGCAGGCGACCCGGTGCCGGTCGGCGAGCTGGAGCGTCTCGGGGACCACGGTCCGGCAGACGTCCATGGCCGCCGGGCAGCGGGGGTGGAAGCGGCAGCCGGCGGGTGGGTCGGAGAGGTTCGGTGGGCTGCCGGGCAGGGAGGCCCGGGCGGTGCGCTCGCCGATCTTCGGCAGCGACGCGATCAGATGTTTCGTGTACGGATGCCGCGGCGCCTGGAAGATCGTCTCGGTGACGCCCTCCTCCATGATCCGCCCGGCGTACATGATCATGACCCGGTCGGCGACGTTGGCGTGGACCGCCATGTCGTGGGTCACCAGCAGGACCGTGTTGCGGCTCTCGGCCTGGACCTGCTTGAGCATCTGCAGCACGCCTCGCTGCACCACCACGTCGAGCGCGGTGGTCGGCTCGTCGGCGATGATCAACTTGGGGTGGAAGATCGTCGCCAGCGCGATCGCCACCCGTTGCCGCATGCCGCCGGAGAGCTGGTGCGGGAACGAGTGCAGGACCTCGGACGGCAGCCCGAGCCGGGCGACATGGTCGCTCATCTCCTTCCGGAACTCGGCCCGGTCGCGGATTCCCCGGTGGGTGGCGACGATGTCGGCGAACGTGCGCAGAATCCGGCGGACCGGGTTCAGCACGCTCATCGAGCCCTGCATGACGTACGAGATCTGTTTCCAGCGCATCGTCTTGCGCAGTTCGTCGCTGGTCATCGACACCATGTCGCGGTCGATGCCCTCGGCGGTGAATCGTACCTGGCCGCCGACCACCCGGAGCGGGTTCTTGATGTTGCCCGAGATGACCTTGATCAACGTGGTCTTCCCACAACTCGACTCACCGGCGAGACCGTAGATCTCGTTGGGATACAGGTCGAACGAGACGCCGTCGACGGCCCGTACCGTCCGGGAGACGCCGTAGGCCTCGGTCCGGTAGTACGCCTTGAGGTCCGTCACGCTCAGCAGGGGATCCATCTCAGGCTCCGATCAGGCGAAGTCGGGTACGGGGATCGATGTACTCGTTGACGCTCGACATCAACAGGTAGAGGCCGACGAACAGCACCATCGCCACCAGCACCGGCGCGCCGATCCACCACCAGACGCCGGCCACCAGCGCCTGGTGCTGGTTCGCCCAGTACAGCGAGGTGCCGAGGCTCGGCCGGCTCAGGTCCGACAGGCCGAGGACGCTCAGCGTGACCTCCATGCCCATCGACCACAGCATGTTGTTGATCGAGGTCGCGAACACGATCGGCAGCACGAACGGCAGATGCTCGGCGATCATGATCCGCCAGGACGGCGCGCCGCTGTAGGAGGCGGTCCGGGTGAACGCCCGTTCCTTCAGGCTCAGCACCTGGGACCGGATCAGCCGCGCGTCCCAGGGCCAGCCGAACAGGCCGAGCAGCACCGCCAGCAGATAGATGTTGAGCTGGCCCTTGAACAGGAAGCCCAGCAGGATCAGGATCGGCAGCAGCGGCATGACCACGAACGAGTCGTTGATCGACATCAGCACCCGGTCGACCCAGCCGCCCCGGTAGCCGGCGGTCAGCCCCACCGCGATCGCGATCACGCGGCTGATCAGGGCGGTCATCACGCCCAGCAGCAGCGAGTTCCGTACGCCGAAGGTCATCCACCAGAACAGGTCCTGGCCGCGCGACGTGGTGCCGAACGGGTGCTCCAGCGAGGGGCCGGAGTCCATCGCCACCACGAAGGTCTTGTCGGGCGGGAACGGCGACACGAACGACAGCAGGACCATGATCAGGATCAGCCCGATCATGGCGAAGGCGAAGCGGAAGCGGACGTCGTACTTCAGCAGATCCCGGATGATTTTGATCATGAGGCCGCCTCACTGGTGCCGGACGCGCGGATCGAGCAGCGGATAGAGGAGATCGATCACGAAGACGGCGGTCGCGACTCCGATGATCGAATAGAGGGTGATGCCCATCATCAGCGAGTAGTCGTTCCGGAACACCGCCTGCAGGCTGAGCAGGCCGATGCCCGGATATCCGAAGACGACCTCCATGATCAGGGCGCCGGAGAAGACGGTGCCCAGATCCAGTCCCAATCCGGTGACCTGCGGCAGCATCGCGTTCCGCGCGACGTAGTGCGGCAGGATCCGTTTCGGCGCGATCCCCGCCGTCTCGGCATAGACGACGTAGTCCTCCGAGATCACGTTGCTGGTCAGGGCCTTCATGCCGACGAACCAGCCGCCGAAGCCGACCAGGACCAGGGTCAGTCCGGGCAGCGCCGCGTGCCACAGGTAGTCGAGGATGAAGGCGGCGGAGAACTCCGGTCTGGTGCCCACCTGGTAGGCGCCGCTGAAGGGGAACAACGGCAGCACGTAGGCGAACACGACGAGCAGCACGATCGCGACCACGTAGTACGGGATCGGCCGGACGGCCTGGCTCGCGACGTCGATCACGCCGAGCAGCCGCTTCCGCGGGTAGTAGCTCGCCAGCACGCCGAAGAGGTTGCCCAGCACCCAGGACAACAGGGTGGCTGCGAGCACGATGGACAGCGTCCACGGCATCGCCCGCCCGACCAATTCACTGACCGGGGTCGGGAAGCTCGACAGCGACGGTCCGAGATCGCCGCGGAGCAGCCTGCCCCAGAACGCGAAGTACTGCTGGACCGGACTGCCGGACAGGCCGTACATCTCGGTCAGCGACTCCCGGAGATGTTGGATGGCCTCCGGATCGATCGACGAACCGCTGCTGGTGATCAAGCCGATCTGTGATTCCACCGGGCTCGTCGGCGAGAGCCGCGGAATGATGAAGGCCACCGTCACGCCGATCAGGATCACGACGATGAACTGCACGATGCGGGGAATCAGATATCGGAGAAGAAAAGTCCGCACTCGCCCCTCCTTTGGGGTTGGTGCTCCCGGCGCCGGCCGCGCCGGGAGCGGGACCTGTCGATGATCAGCTCTTCGGCTTGATCTTGATGAACATGTACTTCGTGTTGCCCCAGTTGGGCACCGGGTTCGTATACGGATTGTCGACCGTGGGGTAGCCGTCGAAGTACGTCGTGTCACAGACCGTGAAGACGTTGTAGCTCATCATCGGCGTGACCGGCATCTCGGCGGCGGCGAGCTTGATGAACTCCTGGCCGAGCTCGATTCCCTTCGGATCGTCGAAGTCCAGGCTCTGGATCTCGGTGATGATCCGGTCCAGGTCGGGGTGCTTCCAGCGCATCGTGTTCGAGCCGGTCGCCCGTTTCCCGGACGGTACGTAGAACCTCGAGTGCCACGAGTTCAGGAAGTAGAACAGGTCGGGATGGCCGCCCCAGGTCTCGATCGTCCAGCCGATCGCGGCCGAGTAGTCGCCCGGGCCGACCAGATCGCCGGTGTTGTCGCGGGCGTCGTGGCTGGCATCGATGCCGAACTCCTTCCACGATTCCACGACCATGCTCGCCGCCCGGTTCATCGTCGGATTGCTCTCCGCCGCGCTCAGCAACGCGATCTTGAACGGCGAGCCGTCGGGCAGCGCCCACTTGTCGCCCGACTTCTTCATCCCGGCGGCCAGCATCAACTGCTCGGCGGCCGCCGGGTCGTGCTTCCACCAGCCGCGACCGAGCGCGGTCTTGATCTGCTCCGGGTCGGTCGGGACAAGATCACCAAGGGTCTTCCGGGCCTCCTCCGCGACCCGGTTGGACGCTTCGGCATCGAAGGGCTTGTACGGACTGCCGCCGACGTCGATGGTGAATTCGTTGAGCCAGGGCTCCAGCGGATCGAAGTAGTACTGGGGATAGAGACCGGTCGGCGGGACATGGATCGCCGACAGCGTGGCCGCACCGCGGTAGGAGGCGAGGGACACCCGGACGATGTCGATCGCCAGCGTGAGCGCCCACCGGACCTCCTTGCGATCAAGGCCCGGCTTCTCGTTGTTGTAGATCACCATGGGCAGCGTGGGGTCCGGGTGCGCCCACGGGAAGCTCTTGAACCAGCCCACCGACGAGGGGCTCTCCTTGGCGAGCTTGATCATCCCCTCGGGCGCCAGGTCGTGGATCACGTCGAGGTTGTGCTGGGTCTGGGCGATCACGCGCTTGTCGCTCGGGCCGGGAGCCGTGTACATGGCGTACTTGGGGCCGGGCTCGCCGATCAGCCCCATGGACGTCTTCTGCCAGTCCTCCCGCTTCTCCCACAGGTACCAGTTGCCGTTCGGGTCGAAGTCCTTGAGCTTGTACGCACTCAGGCTGACCGGCGGGTTGAACTTGAAGGCGAGCGGGTCCGATTCCTTCTCGAAGATGTGCTTGGGCATCATCCAGCAGGCCGCCCACCGGACGGTGAAGTACGCGTGGAAACGCGAGTTCGGCTGCTTGAGGTTGAAGATCACCGTGTACTTGTCGGGCATCTCCATGCTGGCGACGTTGCCCTGGAATTGTCCCGTGAAGGACCACCCGTCGTTGTTCATGTGGAGATCGACTGTGTAGTGGAGATCCTCGGCGGTGAACTCGACCCCGTCGCTCCACATCAGGCCCTCGCGGAGCTTGACGGTCATCTGGGTGAAGTCGCTGTTGTAGATCGGCTTCTCCGCGGCGCAGGCGTTGTCCCAGACGCCGTTCACGCCGGCGTCCGGATCGATGTACCAGAGCGCGTCCAGGCCGATCTGCTGGAGTCCGGTCGACGACCCGGTGAAGCCGGGCCGCCACCGGTTGAAGTCGTCCGGGGTGGTGATCCGGCCGGTGGGGTTCTCCAAGATCAGACAGTCCTTGCGCAGCACGCCCGGAGCGACTTCCTTGGTGCCGTCGGGTGGTGGGGCCTCCTCGCCGGGCGCCTGCCCGGGCCCCTGGTTGGGCGCGCCGCGGTTGAGGTTGCAGGCGGCGAGTCCGGTGGTGGCGGCCGCGGCGGTGGCGGCCGCCAGAAAGCCGCGGCGGGTGATCGGATGCATCATCGTTGGTCCTCCGATTCGGATGGTTGGGTACGGCCGGTGACGAACCGGACCGTGACGAAGGAGTGGGCCGGGATCGTGACCGTGAGCGTGTTCCCGGACAGGGCGGTGCCGTCGTAGGCGGCCGGCGCCACGGTGTCCGGGGCTTCGCGGGTGTTGTGGGCTTGCGGGGAGTCGGCCTGCAGGATCCGGGCCGAGAGGTCCGACGGGGCACCGCCGCGCAGGTCGTAGGTCACGGTGTGATCGGCATCGGGGTCGAGGTTGGTCAGCGAGATCAGGGCGTGGCCGTCCTTCGTGGTGGCCGTCGTCGTGATCAGCGGCACCGACCGGTCGTCGTTGTCCTGCGCGGTCGGTACGGCGTCGAGCAGGTGGACGTCCAGCCGGGCGGCATCGTGATGATCTTGGTTCATCTCGAAGACGTGGTACGTCGGCGTCTTGATCAACACGTCGTCGGCGGTCAGCAGCATGGCCTGCAGGACGTTGACGGTCTGCGCGATGTTCGCCATCACGAGGCGTTCGGCGTTGCGGTGGAACGCGTCGAAGTGCAGGCCGGCGATCAGCGCGTCCCGGAGGGCGTTCTGCTGGTAGAGGAAGCGCGGGTTGGTGCCCGGCTCGACGGCCCACCAGGTGCCCCACTCGTCGAGGACCAGGCCGATCCGGCCCTCGGGATCGTAGACGTCCATGACGTTGCTGTGCCGCTTGATCATGGACTCGACCCGCCAGGCGTTGGCCAGAGATTCCAGGTATTCGTCGGTGCCGAAGTCGATCGCGCTGCCGTGCTTGCGGTTGGTCAGGCCGGTGTAGAAGTGGAACGAGACGGCGTCGAAGTAGTGCTTCGGGTTGCAGCCACAGCCGTAATCGCCCATCGTCTGCATCAGCGACTGCGTCCACGCGTAGTCGTCGCTGCGCGCGCCGGAAGCGATCTTGTACAAGACGTTGCCGTCGTGGTTGCGGCAGTAGGTGGAGTACTGGCGAGCAAGATCAGCGAAGTAGTCGCCGCGCATGTTGCCGCCGCAGCCCCAGGTCTCGTTGCCGATGCCCCAGTACTTCACCCGCCAGGGCTCGGCCCGCCCGTTCTCGCGCCGCAGGGCCGACATCGGGGCCTCGCCGCCGCGGGTCAGGTACTCGACCCATTCGGCCATCTCGCGGACGGTGCCGGAGCCGACGTTGCCGCTGATGTACGGCTCGGTGCCGAGTTGCTCGCACAGATCCATGAACTCGTGGGTGCCGAAGCTGTTGTCCTCGACGACGTTTCCCCAATGGGTGTTCACCATCGACGGCCGGTCCTCGCGGGGACCGATCCCGTCGCGCCAGTGGTACTCGTCGGCGAAGCAGCCGCCGGGCCAGCGCAGGTTCGGGATCGCGATCCCGCGCAGCGCCTCGACGATGTCGGTACGGATGCCTCGTACGTTCGGGATGCTCGAGTCCTCGCCGACCCAGATACCGCCATAGATGCAGGTGCCCAGATGTTCGGCGAAGTGGCCGTACAGGTGCCTGCTGACGGTGGGGCCTGCCACGTCGAGATTGATCACGGCGCGCAACTGGGACACGGGATTCTCCTCAGGGGTGGACGTCACGAACGGGTCGGGATCGGGGGGTTCGCCTATAGTTCGGAGGGTGACAGCGATGGCGGACGTTGCTCGCCGGGCGGGCGTTTCGACGATGACCGTCTCGCACGTGATCAACGGAAACCGGCGCGTGCGCGAGGAAACGAAGGCGCGCGTGCTGGCCGCGATCGAAGAACTCGACTACCAGCCGAACCTGGCCGCGCGGGCGCTCCGGCGCGGGCGGGTGGGTGCGATCGGGCTGGCCGTCGGCCACATCGAGCACCCGTACAACGCCCATCTCGCCAGCGCGGTGACGGCCCGGGCCTCCGCGCTCGGGTACCACGTCGCGATCGAGGCGACCGGCGGCCGGCTGGACGCCGAGGTGGCGACCTGGCAGCGATCGCCGCTGTTCTACGACGGCCTGCTGATCAACGCCACCCAACTCGAACGGCTGCCGGACGGCGTCCGCAACGACTTCCCCGTGGTGTTCCTCGGCGAGAGCATGTCCGACCCGGCCGTCGACCACGTGGCGATGGCGAACGTCGAGGGAACGCGGCTGGCCACCCAACACCTGCTCGACAAGGGTTGCCGAAGGATCGCGATGGCCGGTGGGAACCTGATCACCTCGCGCATGATCACGCTGCGCACCGACGGCTATCTGAGCGCCCTGACCCAGGCCGGGCTGCCCATCGACCCGGCGCTCGTCGTCAAGACAGCCGATGCCTCGCCGCAGCGGATGGGTAACGAGGCGATCGCCACGATGGTGGCCGCCGGCACCACTTTCGACGGCGTCGTCTGCACGACCGACAGCGTCGCCCACGGCGTGCTCCGCGGCCTGGTCGACGCCGGGCTCCGCTGCCCGGAGGACGTCCAGGTGGTCGGCTTCGACAACCTGCCCGACACGGATTTCGCGGTGCCCACCCTGACCTCCATCGACCCCCAGAACGAGGACCTCGTCGCGGCCGCGCTCGGCATGCTGATCGAGCGGATGGAGGGCTTCACCGGCCCGGGTCGAAGCATCACGGGGACGTGCTCGCTCATCGAGCGAGAATCCACCCGCTGACTCCGTCGTCGTCTGCCCCGTCATTGGCGCCGACATCCTTCTTGTATCGATACACAAAAGGTGGTTGGACCGACTTTAAGCGACGTATCGCCGGAGTGGAAGAGTCGAATGACGTGGTCCGTGCCCGCTCGGACCGTATTCCGGGACGCCACGGCTGGACGGGCGCGCGGGAGCGGATCAACACCCCGGCGTTCGAAGGGCTGCGGTCCGACCTGATAGGTCTCGAGGGTGATCGATCCGCACTTCGTCTTCCTTGCCGCCGCGATCGGGCTGACCGGCACGATCCGGTACGCGATCGGCACCCTGCGCGGGCGGACCAGCCCGAACCGGGTCACCTGGATCCTCTGGGCGGCAGCACCCCTGATCGGATTCTTCGCCCAGCTGGACAGCCAGGTCGGCCTGCCCGCGGTGTCGACGCTGGCCATCGGCGTCGGGCCGCTGCTGGTGGTGATCGCCTCCTTCGTCAACAAGCGGGCCACGGTCCGGCTGACCGCGTTCGACTTCGCCTGCGGGGCGGTCGCCGTGGTCTCGTTGATCATCTGGCTCGGGCTGGACGCGGCTCCGGTCGCGGTGGTGTTCGCGGTCCTGGCCGAGGCGGTCGGCGCCGTACCGACCGTACGCAAGGCGTGGCGCGACCCGTGGTCGGAGAACGCCGTCTTCTACGTCCTGGTCGGGGTGAACGGCACCCTGACCCTGCTGACCTTGATCAACTGGACCCCGGCGACCTGGGGCTTTCCCGGCTACCTGGTCCTGCTCAGCCTGACCATGACCGCCGTGATCACCCTGCGCCGCAAGGTCGTCCGGTCCTGAGCCGGCTCCGGTCCGAGGTGGTCCGCGATGATCAACTTCTGCCGGCGTGCTGCCGGCCCGACGACGGGGGAGCCGGGACGAAGCTCCGCCGGTAGGCGACCGGACTGGTGCCGACGACGCGACGGAAGTGCTGGCGGAGTCCGATCGCGGTGCCGAAGCCGGCCCGGGAGGCGACCTCCTCCACCGAGAGGTCGGTTGTCTCCAGCAGTTCCCGGGCCCGCTGCAGGCGCCGCTGGATGAGCCACTGCAACGGAGTGGTGCCGGTCTGGGCCCGGAAGGTCCGGTTGAGGGTCCGTACGCTGGTCGCGGCCCGCTTCGCGATCTCGGCCAGGGTCAGGTCCCGATCGAGACGGTCCTCCATCCACCGCATGACGGGCTCGAGGCTGCCGCCGGACTCGGGCTCGGCATGGTGGATGAACTGGGCCTGGCCGCCGTCGCGCTGCAGCGGCATCACGGTGAGGCGTGCGGTCTGGGCCGCCACCGCGGACCCGAAGTCGCGCCGGACCAGGTGCAGGCAGAGGTCCAGCGCGGCCGCGCCGCCGGCCGAGGTGACGATGTCTCCGTCGTCGAGGTAGAGCACCGAGTCCTCGACCTGGATGTCCGGATAGCGCGCGGCGAGTTCGGCGGCATGGCCCCAGTGCACGGCCGCCCGGCGCCCGGCCAGCAGCCCGGCGGCGGCGAGGACGAAGACGCCGTTGCAGATGGAGCCGATCCGGACGCCGCGGCGGTGCGCGTCGCGGAGCAGGTCGACGATCTCCGGCGGTGGCGGCACGTCGTGCGGGTTCAGCCCGGGCACCAGGATCGTGTCGGCCCGAGCGGCCTCCGCCAGGGGGTACGGCGGGGTGACCTTGAACGTCTTCGTACCGCCGGAGAAGGTCGTGGTCACCTCCGGACCGCAGACCCGCACGTCGTACAAGGATCGCTTGCCGTGCCGCAGCGGCCGCGGGTACGTCTGGCCGAAGATCATGCAGGGCATGGCGATGTCGATCCCGCCGGCCCCGTCCAGGGTCACCACCGCGACGACGTGCATGACCAGAATCTATCGGATCATGACATTCTTGCCACTGGGTTGGCGCAGCTTCCGCGGGAAGCATGACGGGCATGGATCTCGGCGCCTTCCTGATCGCCGTCGCCGTCGGCGGCTGCGGCCTGATCGCCCTGCTCGGCCTGGGCTGGTGGCTCGAGCGTCCGCTGAACGCCCAGGTCCGGACCTGGCTGCGGCGACTGCGCGACGAGGAGGAGCGAGGCGCCGCGGCCCGGCGGGGCCGACGGCAGGGGAGCGGTGACGTCGGAGCCGGCGGTGGCCCCGGCCGGTCGTGATCAGCACCGGTTTCGGCCCGTGGTGGGTGGATCGGCGGTACCGTCCCGATCATGGAGTTGCTAGAGCGCGGCCCGCAACTGGCGGCTCTGGATGATCTTCTCTCCGCGGTCCGTACCTCCGGCGTGGGACGCCTGGTCCTGGTGGCCGGCGAGGCCGGCGTCGGCAAGACGGCCCTGATCGACACCTTCACCGAACGCCACCCGGCAACACCGGTGCTGGCGGGCGCCGCCGCGCCCCTGTTCACGCCCCGGCCGCTGGGGCCGCTGCTGGACCTGCTCGCCGGCCTCGACCCGGACCACGCCTCGGCCGCCCAGGCCGTCGCGGCGCTGGCGGGCGCGGTGCGGCATACCAGCGTGGTCGTCCTCGAAGATCTGCACTGGGCCGACGAGGCGACGGTGGATGCGCTGAGCATGATCGGCCGGCGACTGGCCACGCTGCGCGCGCTGGTGATCATCACCTATCGGGAGCACGAGCTCGATCGTCGCCATCCGCTCCGCCTGGTGCTGGGCGAGGTCACCGCCGCCGACCGGCTGGTGCTCGAGCCTCTGTCGGCCACGGCCGTCGCCCGGCTCGCCACGGACGGCGGCGTCACGGCGACGGGACTCTACGAGCGGACCGCGGGAAATCCCTTCTATGTCACGGAACTGCTCGCTCACGGTGGCAGCGAGACACCCGGCAGCGTCCGTGACGCGGTGCTCGCCCGCGCCGGCCGGCTGCCCACGGCCGCCCGGCGATTGCTGGAGGCGGCAGCCGTCGCCCGCCCTCGGGCCGAGGTCTGGCTGCTGCAGCGGATCGCCCCGGAGGAGCTTGCCTCGCTGGAGACCTGCCTGGCCTCGGGCATGCTCCGGGCCGAGGGGGACGCGGTGGCGTTCCGGCACGAGATCGCGCGCGCGACGATCGAAGATGATCTTCCGCCGGACCGCAGGGTGGCGCTGCACCGGGCGGCTCTCGAGGCCCTCGCCGGCCGGGACGACCCGGCCCGGCTGGCACACCATGCCGAGGCAGCCGGCGACGGTCCGGCCGTGGTCGAGCACGCCACCTCGGCCGCCGAGCGCGCCGCCCGGCTGGGTGCCCACCGCGAGGCGGCCGCACACTATGCCGCCGTCCTGCGCCATGCCACCGGGCTGGATCAACGGGAGCACACGGCGTTGCTGGCTCATCGCTCGTACGCATGCTTCCTGGCGGGCATGATCCCGGAATCGCTGGCGGCGCGGCAGCAGGCGCTGGCCGAGCACCGCCGCGCCGGCGACCGGCTGGCCGAGGGCGACGACGAGCGCTGGCTGTCCCGGCTGGCCTGGTATCGCGGCGACGGCGCCGGCTTCCGTACCAGTGCGGCCCGGGCGGTCGAACTCCTCGAGACGCTGCCGCCGAGCCCCGAACTCGTCCGGGCCTACACCACGCGGGCGTCGCCGCCGATGTTCGACTACGACCTGGCCGAAACCCGGGAGTGGGGTACGAAGGCGCTGCGGCTGGCCGAGCGACTCGGCGAGGACCAGGCGGTGATCACCGCGCTGCTGCACGTCGGGACGGTCGAGTTCTCGCACGGGCTGGCCGAGGGCGAGGAGAAACTGCGGCACAGCCTGCGGCTGGCCCTCGACGCGGGCCTGCTCGACCTGGTCGGGGTCGCCTACTCGAACCTCGTCTCCAGCGCGCTCTACACCCGCGACTACGGCAAGGCCGTCGGCTATCTGGACGCCGGTCGCGCCTTCTGCGACGAACAGGACCTGCGGTCGTGGGGCAGCTATCTGGACGCCTGGGGAGCCCGGGTCGCGCTCGATCAGGGACGGTGGCCGGAGGCGGCCTCGCTGGTCGGCCAGGTCTTCGTCCGGGCGCCGCGTTCGCTGCCGCACAGCAGGTTCATCGCCCTGGTCGTGCAGGGGGTGCTGGCCGCCCGCCGCGGCGACGAGAGCCCGTGGCCGGCGCTGGACGAGGCCCGGGAGATCGCCCGGGCGACGGGGGAGTTGCAGCGGCTGGCACCGGTCGCGATCGCCCGCGCCGAGGCGCGCTGGCTGGCCGGCACGCCGGAACTCATCCCGGCCGAGGCCGAGCAGGCGTACGCGCTCGCCGAACGCAGCGAGCATGCCTGGACGCTCGGCGAGTTGATCAGCTGGCAGCACCGGGCCGGACGTGATCATCCCGATCCCGGGCTGCCACTGCCGGCGCCGATCCGGGCCGAACTGGCCGGCGACGCCGAGACTGCCGCGGCCTTCTGGACCGAGCGCGGCTGCACCTATGAGGCCGCCGTCGTACGAGGGACCTCCGGCGCGGAATCGACGCTACGCAAGGGATTGCGGGAGCTGCAGGAGTTGGGCGCCCGACCGGCGGCGGCCATCGTGGCCCGTCGTCTCCGGGAACGCGGAGCCCGGGGCGTGAAGCTCGGACCCCGGGCCGCGACCCGGGCGAACTCGGCCGGGCTGACCGCCCGCCAGCTGGACGTGCTCGCCTTGATGATCAAGGGCGCACGCAACTCGGAGATCGCTGCCCAGCTCTTCCTCTCGGAGAAGACGGTCTCGAACCATGTCTCCGCCGTGCTGCTCAAACTCGAGGTGAGCAACCGCGGCCAGGCCGTCGCCGAGGCCGTACGACGGGGGATCGACCCGAACGAAAGATAGGGAATCGTTCCGAAGTTCCCGACCGGGCGCCGCGCCTAGCGTCAGTCTCCTCACCACTTCAGAGGAGACTGATCATGTCCACCACCGCAATCGATCAAGAACTCAAGCAGCGCCACCGGGCCATGTGGGCCTCCGGTGACTACCCGCTGATGGTCGAGACCTTCCTGTTGCCGCTCGGTCCGCGCCTGGTCGAGGCGTGCGGGATCGGGCCCGGCGACCGCGTCCTCGACGTGGCCTCCGGCACCGGCAACGCGGCCGTTCCGGCGGCCCGGATGGGCGCCGAGGTCACGGCCAGTGACCTCACGCCCGAGCTGCTCGACGCCGGCCGGGCGGAGGCCGAGGCGGCGGCACTGCTGCTGACCTGGACCACCGCCGACGCCGAACGGCTGCCGTTCTCCGATGATCATTTCGACGTCGTGATGTCCTCGATCGGCGTCATGTTCGCCCCGCACCACCAGGCCGCCGCCGACGAGCTGGTCCGGGTCTGCAAGCCGGGCTGCACGATCGGGCTGCTGAGCTGGACGCCGGAGGGCATGATCGGCGATCTGTTCGCGACGATGAAGCCGTTCGCGCCGCCGCCTCCGGCCGGGGCCTCGTCCCCGCCGCTGTGGGGCAACGAGGCCCACCTCGACGAGCTCTTCGGTGATCGGGTGATCTTCGGCCGGCACGACCAGGCGGCCCTGGAGATCACCGCGTTCACCCAGGCCCAGGGCTACGGCGAGCACTTCAAGGCCTACTACGGGCCGACGATCGCGGCCCGCGCCAACGCGACGAGGAACGGCCTGGAGGCCGAGTTCGACACGGCACTCGAGGACTTCTGCGACCGGTGGAATCGGGGCACTCCGGAGCGGGCCCGGTTCGAGCAGGAATACCTGCTGTCGGTCGGGACCAAGACGCCGTGACCACGCTGACCGTGGCCGCGGTCCAGGCCGCGTACGTCTTGCTGGACCGCGCGGCCAACCTCGACCGGGTCGAGGCGCTCACCGCTGACGCCGCCGGCCAGGGCGCCGAACTGGTGATCTTTCCCGAGGCGTTCGTCCCCGGCACCCCGATCTGGATCGACACCCGGCCGATCTGGGACGGCGACGAGGACTGGTTCCGGATGCTGGTGGCCAACGCCCTGGTCGTCGGTTCGCCGGACTGCGACCGGTTGGCACGGATCGCGGCCGGCTCCCGGGTCTGGCTGGTCGTCGGGGTCCAGGAGCGGGAGCCCACCGGATCCTCGCTCTACAACACGGTGCTCTACTTCTCGCCGGAGGGACGGCTGGCCGGACGGCACCGCAAGCTGGTGCCGACCGGGTCGGAGCGAACGGTCTGGACGCCCGGCGACGGTTCGACGCTGCCGGTGATCGACACCGGCACGGCCCGGATCAGCGGACTGATCTGCTGGGAGAACTACATGCCGCTGGCCCGCTTCCACCTGTACGCGCAGGGCGTGGACGTCTGGCTGGCACCGACGCTGGCGGTCGGCGACGGCTGGATCGCCACGATGCGGCACCTGGCCCGGGAGAACCGGATGTACGTCATCGGGGTCAACCCGGTGCTGCACGAGGCCATGGTGCCGGCCGACTTCCCGTACCGGGACCGGCTGCTGCCGGAGAGCTTCCTGGCCGCCCGCGGGCCCTGGATCGAGGAGGGCAACACCGTCATCGTCGGGCCCGACGGCGGCATCATCGCCGGCCCGGTCCGGGAGCGCGAGGAGACCCTGCTGGCCGAACTGGACCTGGGCCTGGTGGCCTCGACCCGGCGCCTGATGGATCCGACCGGGCACTACAACCGGCCCGACGTCTTCCGGCTGCTCGCCGACACGTCAGCCCGGCCGCCGGTGATCACGATCGACCGGGCCGGCGGCCTGCCGGCGTCCGTCGTCGGCCTTGCTGATCTTGTCGTCCGAGCCGAACCTGAGGCCGAGTAGGGCGGTGATGATCAGGACCAGGCAGGAGATGATGGCCAGGTTGTCGCCCATCATCCCTTCCTGGGTACGGATCGCCGGGCGGATGACGACGGAGATGATCAGTAGGCCGAGGCCCATCCGCAGCAGGACCCGGGCGGCCATCTTCATCATGATCGTTACCTCAGGCCGCGTCGTCGGTCAGGTGGACCAGCGGCGGGACCTCGTCGGAGAAGTGGCAGGCCGACCGGTGCCCGGAGGAGATCTCGGACAGCTCGGGCGACTTCTTCCGGCAGACGTCCTGCACCAGCGGGCAGCGGTTGGCGAACACACAGCCGGAGGTCGCCGGCTCGCCGATCATCCGCTCGGGGTCGCGTCCTTCCTCGTCCCGCTTCCGGACCAGCATCGGGTCCGGCACCGGGATAGCCTGCAGCAGCATGTGGGTGTACGGATGCTTCGGCGCGGTGATCAATTCCTCCACCGGGCCCTCCTCGACGATGTAGCCGAAGAACATCACCGCGATCCGGCCGCCCTGGGCGAAGTACCGGACCACCCCGAAATCGTGGCTGATGAACACGTAGCCGATGCCGCGGTCGCGCTGGAAGGACAGCAGCAGGTCGAGGATCGCCACCCGCATCGACACGTCGAGCATGCTGGTCACCTCGTCGGCGACGATCAGGCTCGGCTGCAGGCTGATCGCCCGGGCGATCGACACCCGCTGCCGCTGGCCGCCGGACAGCTGGTGCGGGTAGCGCTGCAGGAACGCCGGGGTGGCGTCCAGGCCGACCTGCTGCAGCAGCTTGATCATCTCGCGCTGCACGGTGCGCCAGGTGGCCAGCTTGTGCTGCAGCATCCCGGGCGCCAGGGTGCTGCCGATCGTCAACCCCGGATTCAGCGAACCGTACGGGTCCTGGTGCACCATCTGCACCCGGCGCCGCCACTGCCGCCGGTGCTGCCCGCGCAGCCGCGCGATGTCGGTGCCGTCGAAGGAGATCCGGCCGCTGCTGGGTTCGTGCAGCCCCGCGATCAACCGGCCCAGGGTGGTCTTGCCGCAGCCGGACTCGCCGACCAGCGCGACGATCTCGCCCTCGCCGGTGGACAGGCTGACGTCGTGCAGCACCGGCCGGCCGGTGCCGGAATCATAGGTGTGGGTCACATCCTGGATCTCGAGCAGACTCACGCCTCCGACACCTCCACCAGTTCGGCCCTGCGATTGACGACGTGACAGGCCACCAGATGTCCATGATCATCATCGAGCAACGGCGGCTCGACCTGGTGACAGTGATCTTCGGCCAGCCCACAGCGCGGCGCGAACCGGCAGCCGGCCGGCAGCTCGGCGAGGTTCGGCACCGCGCCACCGATCGGCCGGACCCGGAGGCCGGCATCGAGCACGCTCGGGATCGCGTTGATCAACGCCTCGACGTACGGATGCCGGCGGCCCGCCTTGAAGATCTCCTCGACGGTGCCGGACTCGACCAGCCGGCCGGCGTACATCACCGCGACCCGGGTGGCCAGCTCCGCGACCACCGCGAGGTCGTGGGTGACGAAGACGATGGTCACCCCGAGACTGCGGTGCAGGTCCTTGAGGATGTCGATCACCAGGCGCTGGTTGAGCACGTCCAGCGCCGTGGTCGGCTCGTCGAGGATCACCACCGACGGCTTCAGCAGCAGCGCGACGGCGATCGCCACCCGCTGCTTCATGCCGCCGGACAGCTGGCTCTCGTACGACTTCCAGATCCGGTCCGGCGGCAGCTGGACCAGGTCGAGCAGATGCCGGAAGTAGTCCCGGCCGTCCTTCGGGTCGGCGAACACCTCGGGGTGGGCCTGCAGGATGTGGTCGACCTGGGTGCCGATCGTCAGCACCGGGTTGAAGGCGTTCATGGCGCCCTGGAAGACCATCGCGAGCTCGGCGCCGCGGAGGGCGTTCAGTTCCCGCTTCGACATCGTGGTGGTGCTCGCCCCGCGGAACCGTACGGTGCCGCCGGTGATCCGGCCCGGCGGCGGAACGATCTGCAGCAGCGAGTACGCCAGCGTCGACTTGCCACAGCCGGACTCGCCGACCAGGGCATAGATCTCGCCGGCGCCGACGGTGAGGCTGACGTTCTCGACCGCCCGGACCGAGCCGGGGCCGTCACCGAACGCGACGGTCAGGTCGTCGACCTCGAGCAGGGTTTGATCTTCGTTGCTCACTGGGGTGCTCACTGGACACGCAGCCTCGGGTTGAAGACGCTGTCCAACGCGCGGGAGAAGAACACGAAGGACACCTGCAGGATGACGATGGCGGCCATGGGGGAGAACAGGTAGAAGGCGCTGTCGGTGGTGTACAGGGCACCCTGCGCCATCGCCAGGTTGATCATGATGCCCCAGTTGTTGCCGCTGATCGGCGCGATGCCGAGCAGGAACAGGCCGACCGAGGCGTAGATCGCGCCGGTGATCGCGAGCAGGAAGTGGATCGCGACGTACGGGCCGACGTTCGGCAGCAGCTGCCGGCCGATCATGTTGCCGAGCGAGACGCCCTGCAGCTGGGCAGCCTCGACGAAGTCGCTGCTGCGCAGGCTCATCGCCTGGGACCGGATCGCCCGGGCCAGGCCGGCCCAGGCGGTGATCGACAGGATGCAGGCCAGGACGACCGGGTTGGTCGTGTGGATGACGCTGGCCAGGACGATGATCAACGGCAGCCCGGGGATGGTCAGGAAGATGTCCGTGATCCGCATGATGATCGTGTCGACGACGCCGCCGATGTAGCCGGTCAACAGTCCGACCGCCACCCCGACGAAGATCGTGATCACCGCCGACAGGACGCCGACGATCATGATCGGCTGGGTGCCGACGATGATCTGTTCGAGGACGCCCTGGCCGAGCGAGTCGGTGCCGAGCGGGTGCGCCCAGGACGGCGGCTGGTAGGCCTGGCTCGCGTCCTGCTCGTCGCCCACCTGGACGAAGATCGGGCCGAAGATCGCCACCAGGCCGTAGATCAGGACGATCACGCCGCCGACCAGAGCACCCTTGTCGTTGCGGAGGATCCGCCACAGGTCACTGAGGAACCTCATGCCATCGTCCCTCCGGCCGGCAGCACTTCCTCATCGGGATCGGTGGGTTTGTCCGCGGCCCGCTTGCGCGCCGCCGGGTTCGCGATCCGCGGATCGACCAGCGGATACAGCAGGTCGACCAGCAGGTTGGTGACGATCACCGAGACCGTGATCAACAGGAAGCACCCCATCATCAGCGAGTAGTCCCGCTGACCGACCGACTGGATCATGTAGAACCCGATCCCGGGGTACTGGAAGTAGGTCTCGATGAAGACCGAACCGCCGAACATGAACCCGATCGAGAGGGCCAGCTGGGTCACCATCGGCAGCATCGAGTTGCGGCCGACGTAGGACTGGGTGACCCGGCGGTCGCTCAGCCCGCGGGCCTCGGCGGCCCGGACGTACTCCGCGCCGAGGACCGAGATCGCGCTGCCCTTCATGCCGAGGGCCCAGCCGCCGAACGACGTGATCACCGACGCCACGATGGGCAGGAACGCGTGGTAGAGCACGCTGAGCAGGTACGGCCCGTTGAAGCCCGGCGTCACGTCGACCGCGTAGGCGCCTCCGGAAGGGAACACCTGGTAGACGCTGGTCAGGAAGTAGAGCAGCGCGATCGCCACCAGGTAACTCGGGATCGCGCTCAGGAACGACACGACGAACGTCATCACCCGGGAGAACCGGCTGTTCTGGAATGCCGCCATCATGGCGCCGATCGCGACGCCGATCAGGAAGCTGACGATCAACGAGACCGCGACGACCATGATCGTCCACGGCAGCGCCTCGGCGATGACGGCGACCACGGTGGTGCCGGGGTTCATGATCGGCACCCCGAGGTCGCCGCGGATCGCGCCCCACACGTACTGGAGGTACTGCTCGCCGACCGGTGCGTCCGGCGTCACCCCGTACACGGAGCTGATCCGTTGCTGGATCTCGACCTCACTCAGGCCACCCTGCATCCGCAGCTGCGCCTCGAGCGCAGCCATCGGGTTGCCCGGCATCAGCCGGATCATGAAGAAGGACAGCGAGATGACGATGAAGATGATCAACAGCGACATCGCGAGTCGCTTCGCGACATAGGAAACCATCGGCGCCTTCCGGATAAGGGGGTGTCACCGGGTGACGGGGGGCGGTTGAACACGTTCCCTGAGCTTGTCGAAGGGCCAGGCCCGGTGCGGCTTGGCACTTCGACAGGCTCAGTGCGCGTTCGGCACTAGGGCTTCGGTGTGATGAACCCCTGCTGGATCGCCAGCGAGACGCCACCGTTCATGTCGGCAGCGATGATGTCCCACAGCTCACTGGTGTTCTGGTCGTTCAGCGGCGGCCAGTTGGTGAATTCCTTGGTGGAGAAGGGGAACTGGTAGACCTTGGTCGCGTACCAGATGTACGGGACCTCGTCGTTGACCAGCTGGGCCCAGTTCCAGACCTGGGCGTTCATCTCCGGACCCGGTTCGATGGAGCGGACCTGGCCGTCGATGGTGCTGACCACGTCGACCTCGCCGAGACCGGGGACGTTCTTCGTCGGACCGAAGCCCACGCCGCGCTTGCCGGCGTAGTTTCCCAGCTTGCTGAAGTTGTAGCCCGGGCCGAGGATCGCGTTGTACATGCCGAGCGGGTTGTTGCCGCCGACGAACCCGGAGCCGATGTCGAAGTCGCCGTTGTGCTGGTCGGCGTTCTGCTGCGCACCGGAGGTCGCGTTGACCTCGGACTTGATGCCGAAGGCGGTCAAGGCCTTGGCCGCGGAGTTGAACGAGGTGACGATGTCGGTCGTCTCGGCGTTGGCGATGAAGGTCAGCGTGAACGGCTCGCCGTCCGGCTTGAGCCACTGATCACCCTTCT
This sequence comes from Microlunatus sp. GCM10028923, assembly GCF_042666975.1. Lineage (NCBI taxonomy): Bacteria > Bacillati > Actinomycetota > Actinomycetes > Propionibacteriales > Propionibacteriaceae > Microlunatus > Microlunatus sp. GCM10028923. The sequence continues at coordinate 856,045 of NZ_JBHTFF010000001.1, forward strand.
TGGTAAAGCCCTCGCCCTCCAGCAGCGCGGTCGCCTTGGCCTCGTCGATCGGGTACTTGTTCAGCTGGTCGATCTTGCCCTGGTCGAGGTAGATCGCTTCCAGGGAAGGCGAGATCCCGGTGTTGACCTCTTTCCAGGTGCCGCCGGCCGCCTCGTCGGTGCCGTACGCGGCCTCGCTGATCTGCTGCCGCGGGATCACGTACGCGAGCGCCTGCCGGACCGCCTTGGAGTCGAGCGGCTTCTTGCTGCTGTTGAACAGCATGGTGAACCCGAAGGCCAGCGGCAGTGCGGTGTTCGAGTCGGGGGTCTTCTTCCAGCGCTGCAGGATCGGCGGCGGCATGTACACGTTGGAGAAGTGCACGTTGCCGCTGAACAGCTGCGGGTAGACCGTCTGGGTCGACCCGTTCAGGTACCGGATCCCGGCGAACGTGATCTTGCTCGCCTCCCAGAATCCGTCCCACTTGACCAGCTTGGCCTCTTTGGTGGTGATGTTCTCCAGCTGGAACGGTCCGTTGCCGATCAGCTTCTCCACCTTCAGCGCGGCCAGGTCCTTGAACGCCGCGCTCATCCGCTTGAACTCCGGCAGCTTACCGGCCTTCACCGGGTCCTCGTGGGACGTGGTGTAGTACGTGATCACGTCCTTCTTGAGCTCGTCGGTGACCAGCTTGCCGTACACGCTGGACGGGTACGGGCGGATGGCGTTCAGGATGTCCAGCTTGGCCAGCGATTCCGGCTGGCCCTTCTTCAGCGTGAACGCGACGGTGTGATCATCGACGATGTCGACGCTGGTGATGTCGTTCCAGAACCCGTCCCCGCGCAGCGCGTTCAGGATGGCGGTGTCGTGCAGATCCTTGCTGGTGAGCGGCGTGCCGTCCTGCCACTTCGCGTCCTCGCGCAGATGCACGTTCAGCTTGCCGTCGACGATCTCCCAGGTGTCGGCCAGCTGCGGGATGAACTCGGTCAGGCTGGGGGACTTGACGATCGCCAGCCGCAGCGTGACGAAGTCGTTCTGGATCCCGAGCCCGTTCACGTTGTACGGGTTGAAGGACCAGGTGGTGTTCCAGCTGCAGCACGGGAAGAACGTCAGGAACTTGCTCGAATCACCGGGCGCGGTGCCGTCGGTGTTCCCGCCGGCCGGTGCGCCGCCACCGGCGGTGCCGGCCGTGCAGGCAGCCAGCATGATCATCGCCGTCAAGGTGGCGATCACGGCCAGTAGCTGTTTCCTGGCGCGCACAACCGTTCGATGCAAGGACATCGTTGATCCTCCTCGGTCCCCAAGGCCGTCCGCGTGGATGGGCAAGACTGATCATGGCCGAGGACAACCGTATTAGTAAAGGGGATGGAGGAATTTGATCAAGGTTGCCGGGACAGGAGCTCGCGGCCCCGCGGGGCATGTCCGTCCGGCGAACATTCTCGTCCGTTTTGAACCTTTCCGAACGAGGCCCCGCTGCGTAAATTCTGGTCGGTCAAGATCAACTCTTGGCCGCTGTTCGACGTTGCCGTCGGACCAGTTCGTGCATGCCGTCGCGCCAGTTCGGTGATCATGGCCGGAACGGCGTTCTCCAAGGGTCGGTACGGCAGTGCCCGCGTTGTTGATCACCGCGGGCATCCGCCTCGGTCCGGACCGTCGCCCAGACGTCGAACCCCGCTCGGTCCCGCTCGGCGGTGATGGGCCGGCCGAGTCCGGACGAGGCACCGGTCACCAGGACCTGACGTCGCATCGCGTCTCCTCACCGGTGTCGCCGCGTGCCGTTCGGGTACCCGCCGTGGTTCGCGGACGAACGGGCGGTGAACGGGGCACCCGAGATCGTCTTCAGGAAATCCCCGATCCCGTCATCAACGCCTGCCATTCTGGGTACCTTGCTGGCGGGTCGAGCCGGTCTCGGCCGCTGATCAGCCTGTCCCGAAGGAATGGAGGTCGCATGACCCGTACCGAGTTCCACGTCGTGCCCGACCGGGGCGCGTGGGTGATCGAGCACGCCGGACGGCCCCTCGGCCGGCACGAGAGTCTGGCGGACGCCGTCATCGCGGCCAACGACCGGGCGCGGCGGGTGCAGCCGTCCCGGGTCATGGTCCACCACGAGGACGGCCGCGTCTTCGACCAGGCGAGACCCGACGCGCCGATCCCGGCCCGTACCTGATCATCGCCCGTACCTGATCATCGCCCGGTGAGTTCCGGGTGCGGCTCGGTGAACACGCAGAACTCGTTGCCCTCCGGATCGGCCAGCACGACGAAGCCTTCGGTCCCGGTCTGACCGACATCGCAGGGCCGGGCTCCCAGCTGCAGCAGCCGATTCACCTCGGCGGCCGGGTCGGCCGTACCGAAGTCGAGGTGCAGCCGGTTCTTGGTCCGCTTCGGGTCGTGGGTCGGCTGCAGCCAGACCGAGGGCCCGGAGCCGCCGTCCGGTGGGTGCAGGTGGACCGAGTCCGCACGCGCCGGCTCGGCCGGATAGCCGAGCGCGGCCGACCAGAACTCGGCCTCGCGCTGGACGTCGTCGACGTCGAGGGTCCACTGGGCCACGGCGATCGGCATCGGAGCCGCCTTTCGGTCGGGTGCTTGCCGGTCAGGTTCCCTTCTCCCGGCGGGCTCAAACCCGGTGTTCGTGGCCGCGGCTGCGCCGATTGATCCCCGGCCACAGCGGGTACGGGAAACGGAGAGCGAGCGAGGAGGGGTCATGACCATCGGGAACTGGGATGCGTGGAACTTCCGGTCCGAGCCAGGCGAGGCGTGGCCGTTGATGGCCAAGCTGATCGGGTTCCGGGTGCACGCCACCGACGGCGAGATCGGCAAGATCACCGACGCGTCGACCGAGGAGAACGCCAGCTGGATCGTCGTCGACACCGGGCCGTGGATCTTCGGCCATCAGGTCGTCCTTCCGGCCGGCACCATCCAGCGCGTGGACTGGGATCACCGGGCGGTGGGCGTCGACCTCAGCAAGGACGACGTGGCGGACGCGCCGCCACCGGAGACCGAGGTCGGCTCGGTCCAGGACGAGGAGTACCGGGGCCAGCTCGGCACCTACTACGGCACCGTCGTCACGTCCCGCTGAACCCTGGAAGGGATCCGATGCAGCAGGGCAGCGTCTGGCTGACGACCGCCGAACGGCCGCGGCACCCGCCGCTGACGGCCGATCTGGAGGTCGATGTCGCGGTGGTCGGCGCGGGCCTGGTCGGGCTGACGACGGCCCTGTTCGCGGCCCGCGACGGCGCCCGGGTCGCGGTGCTGGAGGCTGCTCGGATCGGCGCCGGCACCAGCGGCCGGACGACCGGCAAGGTGACTTCGCAGCACGGACTGATCTACGCCGACCTGGCCGAACGGCACGGCGAGGACGTCGCGCGCGGCTATGCCGACGCCAACCAGGCGGGCCTGGCGAAGCTCGCCGAGCTGGCCGAGGAGTTCCCGGTCGACTGCGAGCCGGTCCGGCTGCCCGCGTTCGCCTACGCGGTGCGGCCCGAGGGCCGGGACCGGATCGCCGCCGAGGTACGGGCAGCGCAGCGGGCCGGGCTGCCGGCGACCGCGACGACCGACCTGCCGCTGCCGTTCCCGGTCCAGGCCGCGGTCCGGTTCGATGATCAACTTCTGGTGCATCCCGGCCGCTACCTGGCCGGGCTGGCCGGCGCCGTGGTGGCGGCCGGCGGGATGATCTTCGAGGGGACCCGGATCGGCGAGGTCGATGAATCTCGGGACGGAACGGTGCGGCTGACCGCGGTGAACGGCGTCCGGGTGCGGGCCGGCCGGGCCGTGCTCGCCACGCTGCTGCCGCCCGGGGTGATCGGCGGCTACTTCGCCCGGACCCGGCCAACGAGGTCGTACGGCCTCGCGGTCACACTCCGCGCACCGGCGCCCGAGGCGATGACGATCTCGGTGGACGGCCCGACCCGCTCCCTGCGGCCCTGGCGGTCGGACGGGCTGATCGTGGTCGGGAATGATCATGAACCGGGGTCGGAGCCGGACACCGAGGCCGGCTACCGCGACCTGGCGGACTGGGCCAGGTCGACCTTCGCCGTCGCGTCGGTCGATCACCGGTGGGCGGCCCAGGACTACCGCACGCCGGACCGGTTGCCCTACGTCGGCCGGACGCCCTTCAGCAGCAGGATTCTGACCGCGACCGGCTTCGCCAAGTGGGGCCTCAGCGCCGGCACCGCGGCCGCGCTGCTGCTGGCCGACCTGATCTCCGATCGGCCCGGTCACCCGTGGCAGTCGATCTTCGACGCCACCCGGATCGGCGACGCCGCCACCGTCGGGAGATTGATCAAGGACAACCTCTCGGTGGGTACGGAGTTCGTCGGCGGCCGGTTCGGCGAGGCCGGCGAGGCGGACGACCTGGCACCGGGCCGGGGCGGCCTGATCCTGCTCGACGGCCGCCGGCTGGGCGGCTATCGCGACGCCGACGGGACCCTGCATGCCGTCACCCCGACCTGCACCCATCTCGGCTGCCCGCTGCACTGGAACCGGGCCGACATCAGCTGGGACTGCCGTTGCCACGGATCGCGCTTCGACATCGACGGCGCCGTCCTGGACGGGCCAGCCGTCGAACCGCTGGCCCGGCACGAACCAGCGGATCGATCATGAACCGGGCCGCGGATCCAGTTCTCGGAGTGGGTCACCGCCGTCGATGAAGAGCCGGCCCCGCGGCGTCAGCGCGGCGGCGAGCCGGGCCCGCGCCGCGACGCCGGCGAGCGGATGCCGGCCGTCCAGAGCGCCGACCCGGATCGCGAAGGCGAGGTCGTACGGCCGCTCGCCGGGCTCCAGGGCGAAGTCCTCGACCGCGACCTGGCGCAGCCGCAGCAGACCCGCCGCGATCAGGTCCGCCGAGCCGCTCCGGGCCTGCGCGATTGCCGTCGCCGAGCGGTCGATCATGAGGATCGACCCGCCGCCGGTGAGCCGTTCGGCGACGGCGCGGGCCGCCGCGCCGGGCCCACCGCCGATCTCCAGGACCCGGAGCCCCGGGGTCAGCGGGAGGGCGTCGACGATCTGCCGCAGCCGCGGCGAGAGGTCTGCCATGGTGATGATCCTTTCGTTCGTTGAGGTCCGTCGCCCGGTAGGACCGTCCCGCGAGCCCCGAATCGTCGCTGATCAGCATCGGGTTCGGATCACGTCTGCCAATGGGCGACCTAGGGCAGCGCAATGAATCTTCCAGCCGCTGGGCGGATCGGGACGACCGATTGACTGTCAACATCAGACGATTTAGCTTCGAAACGGACGGTGCGGTTCCTGCCGTCAACGTGGCTCGAACCTGAGGGTGATCATGACCGGCATACTGACGGCCGCCGAACTGGACCATTTCGAGACCGAGGGTTTCCTGCTCAAGCGGGGGCTGCTCGACCCGGATGCTGATCTTGCACCGGTGCTGACCGAGTACGCGGGGGTGCTGGACCGGCTGGCGGAATCGCTGCATGCGGAGGGCGTGATCAGCTCGACGTACGCGGAGCTTCCGTTCGCCGACCGCGTCAACGCCCTGTTCGCCGAGAGCGGCCGGGACCACACCCAGCACTTCGACTTCTCGCTGCCGCAGGGTGGGACCAAGCCGGACACGCCGCTCTGGGTCGGGCCGTCCGTCTTCTCGCTGCTCCGCAACGAGGCCATCCTCGACGTGATCGAATCGATCATCGGGCCGGAGATCTGGTCCAACCCGGTCCAGCACGTCCGGCTCAAGGTTCCGGAGCACCTGATGCCGCCGGACCCCGAGACGGGCCGGCCGAAGAACGTGGCCACACCGTGGCACCAGGACAACGGCGTGATCACCGAGGACGCCGACCAGACCGACCTGGTCACGGTGTGGCTACCACTCGGCGACACCGACCCGGCCAACGGCTGCTTGATGGTGAAGCCGCGCCGGCACCGGGAGGGCGTGCTGCCGCACTGCCCGGGCAACTCGCCGATGGGCGTCCGCCGCGGCGGCGTCGGCGGTCTGGCGATCCCCGGGATCCACCTGGGCGGCGAGACCGTCGACCTGCCGATGGCGGCCGGCGATGTGCTGTTCATGCACCGGCGCACCCCGCACGCGGCACACCGCAACACCAGTGATCATCTCCGGTGGAGCTTCGACCTGCGGTACCAGCCGATCGGGCAGCCCTCGGGTCGGGACGCTTACCCCGGTTTCGTGGCCCGCAGTGCGGCCGATCCCGGTGCGGAGCAGCGCGACCCGCAGCCCTGGGCCGACTCCTGGTACGCCGCCCGGGCCGCCTCCGAGCTTCCCTCGGACCGCCGGTTCAACCGCTGGGACCCGGACGCCGCCGCCTGCGCCTGACCCGTCGATCGCGGATTCATCCAACGAATCCTTGACCCCTGCCCGAAGCCGTACCTACGCTGTAACAAAATTTGCGCGAATCAGTGCAAATCTGAACCAAGGAGGGTTCATGCAGCGTCGTACGTTCCTGGCCGCCTGCGGCGTGGCGGCGGGCACCGCCGGATCGATGATCACCGGAACCGCGCGGGCGGCCGACGCGGTCCGGGTGGACAGTGTCGACGCCCTGCGCCGGGCGATCGCCGAGGCCCGACCGGGCTCGGTGATCGTGCTCGCCGACGGCAGCTACCCGGTGCCGGCCGGCGCACCGGTCGCGATCACCGGCAGGCACGGCACCGCGCAGGAGCCGATCACGATCAAGGCCGCCTCGGTCGGCGGGGTCGAGCTGACCGGCGAGCAGAGCTTCGAGCTCACCGACTCCTCGCACCTGGTGATCAACGGCTTCGTGTTCCGCCAGTCGACGACGCTCGAGGTGCCGGCGGACTGTCACCACGTCCGGCTGTCCCGGAACACCTTCCGACTGGCCGACCTCGAGGGTCTGCACTGGGTGATGATCCGCGGTGATCACTCGGTCGTCGACCACAACTCGTTCGCCGGCAAGTCGACCCTCGGCATCTTCCTCGGCGTCGAGGGCGGCGCCGGAGCCGACGTGATGGCCCAGGGCGTCAAGATCACCAGGAACCACTTCACCGACCACACGTTCACCGGCAGCAACGGCGGCGAGCCGATCCGGCTCGGGCTCAGCGGGCGGGCGCTCGGTGACGCCGGCGCCCTGGTGGAACTGAACCTGTTCGAACGGGTCGACGGCGACCCGGAGGCCATCTCGGTCAAGTCCTCCGGCAACCTGATCCGGCACAACACGGTCCGGGACTCGCTCGGTGGCATCGTGCTCCGGCACGGCAACAACACCCGGGTGGAGGCGAACCATCTGCTCGGCGGCCGGAACGGGATCCGGATCTACGGCGATGATCATCTGGTGATCAACAACTATCTGCACGGGATCGCCGGCTCCGGGATCGTGCTCGGCAGCGGCAGCGTCCGTGATCATCTGCCGGGGGAGTCGCCGGAGTCGCGGCGCGGCAACGACGCCCCGGACCGGGTCACCCTGGCCCACAACACGGTGATCGACTGCGGCACCGGGATCAGCGGCGAGTCGCAGCGCACCCTGCCGCCACTGGACTGTGTGCTGGCCGACAACGTGCTGGTCGGCGCCGCCGGTTCGCTGACCAACCTGCCGTTCCAGGACGGCACTGCCTGGGCCGGGAATCTCTTCTGGGGTGCGGCTCTGGACGGCACCGCGCCGGCCGGCGGGTTCCGCCGGGCCGACCCGTTGCTGGCTGCCGGACCCGACGGCGTGCACCGGCTGACGCAGGGGAGTCCGGCGATCGGCGCCGCGTCGCGGCGGCATCCCGGAGTCGATCATGATCTCGACGGCGACGAGCGCGGCCGGACCCGCGACGTCGGCGCCGACGAGTACACCACCGGGCCACCGCGGTTCCGCCCGCTGACCGCTGCCGACGTCGGGCCGCTGGCCCGGTGATCGGCGTCGACGAGGTCGTCCGGGCCCAGCTGGACCGGCTCCGGCTCGACCTCGTCGTGGCCAGCCGGATCACCCGGGTGCCGCGCTCCTGGGCCCGGCCGAGCCAGCCGGATCCGTACAGCCGGCTGTATTTGATCTTGTCCGGCGAGGGCCGGTTGCGGGTCGGGGAGGTCGAGCTGTCGCCCGTTCCGGGTGACCTCGTCTACCTGCCGGCCGATCGACCGGTGGCGTACGGAACGATCAGTGCCGACACCTATCGCAAGCACTGGCTGCATTTCTCGGCGCTGATCGGCGACAGCGAGCTCGGCGAGGTGCTCGACCTGCCGTACGTGGTGCCGAGCCGGGATCCCGAGGTCGCCGCCGGGCTCTTCGAGCGGGTGGCGGCGATCGACCGGGACCCGCCGACGCTGGCCACCCCGCTGCGCCTCCGGGCCGCCCTGTCGGAGTTGTTCGGGCACTACCTGGAGTGCGCCCCGCCGGGGTCCGTGCGGCTGGCCGGGGGCCAGGCTGCCGACGTCTTCCAGCGGGTGGTGCGGTTCGTCGGCGGTGCGCTCGGCGAGCCGCTGACGCTGGACCGGCTGGCCGCCGAGACCGGGCTGGCGCCGGGCGACTTCGCCCGCCGGTTCAAGATCGAGTTCGGCCTGTCGCCCAAGCAGTACGTGAAGCGGGCCCGGATCGAGCATGCGCAGCGGGAGCTGGTCGACACGGACCGGCCGATCGAGGAGATCGCCGCCGACGTGGGAATGGACCAGTCCTACTTCAGTCGCGCCTTCCGCCAGGTCAGCTCGATCACGCCGAGCGACTACCGGCGGCTCTACCGACCATGATCATGATCACTGCGGCTCGACGTACCGCCGGCGGCTCGGGTCGGCCAGCCAGGGCGGCGGTGCGGGCGCGGTCGGCTCGTAGACGTTGCTGCCGGGCGGGACGATCGCGTCGATCCGGTCCAGCGTGGCCTCGTCGAGCCGGGCCGGTGCATCGAGGATCGAGGTGAGTTGATCTTCGGTCCGGGGACCGAGCAGGACCGCGCTGACCGCGCGATGGCTGAGCGGGAAGGCGGCGGCGAGGGCCGGCAGGCTGGTGCCGCAGTCCTCGGCGACCTTGATCAACTCCTCCACGGCATCGAGCTTCCGGGCGGTCACCGGGTCGGCCGGATCGAACCATTCCGGCCGCAGCCTGGCTCGCGCACCCGGCTCGGCCGTGGCGTCGCCGCGCCGGTAGCGGCCGGTGAGGAAGCCCCAGGCGAGCGGGCTCCAGGTCAGCACGCCCATGCCCTGCCGCTCGGTGACGACCAGGACGTCCCGCTCGATCCCGCGGGCCAGCAGGTTGTACGGGGGCTGCTCGGTCCGGAACGGCCGCAGCCCGTGCCGGTCGGCGACCCGCTGGGCCTCGACGAGCTCGAACGCGGGGTAGACCGAGCACCCGAACACGCCGATCTTGCCGGCCTGCTGCAGGTCGGTCAGCGTGGCCAGGGTCTCGGTCAGATCGGTGTCCCAGTCCGGCCGATGGATCTGGTAGACGTCGAGATGGTCCGTGTCCAGCCGGCGCAGGCTGGCCTCGACGGCCCGGGTCAGATGCCGGCGGGAGTTGCCGCCCCGGTTCGGGCCCTCGGTGAGCGGGTAGTGGCCCTTGGTCGCCAGCACGACATCGTCGCGATGCCCCTTGAGCGCCTTGCCGACGATCTCCTCGGACTCACCGGCGGAGTACATGTCCGCCGTGTCGATCAAGTTGACCCCGCGGTCCAGTGCGGCATGCAGGATCCGCGCACACGCCTCATGATCGGGATTGCCGGCCGAACCGAACATCATCGTGCCGAGGGCGTACTCGGAGACCTCGAGGCCGGTCCGGCCCAGGTGGCGATAGCGCATGATCACGAGCGTAGGTCTGCAAGAGAATTTGCGCAAATGGTCTTGCTAAGGTGGCCGGATGCGAGACGGTTCACCTGGTGACGTCCGGCAGGTCCACGACGCGCGGGCGCTGGCCGCGCTCGGCCATCCGGACCGATGGCGGATCATCGATCGCCTCGCGGTCTCCGGCGCGGCGACCACCGGTGAGCTGGCCGCCGCCCTCGACCTGGCGACCGGCAGCATCTCCCATCACCTCAAGGTGCTCGGCGAAGCGGGCCTGGTCGAGCGGGCGCCGGACGGCGACGACCGTCGGCAACGCAACTGGCAGCTGGTCAGCCGCGGCCTGCGCTGGAGTCCAGCCCAGTTCCGCGACAGTGCCGAGGAGGCGGTCGCGACCGCGGCCGACGGAGCCCTGCTGGCCCGGCAGTTCGAGAGCGCCCGGGCGTTCCTGGCCGCGGCCGAGGAGCCCTGGGACGAGGCGGCGTACGGCGGCCACGTGTGGCTCCGGGCCACCCCGGAGGAGCTGGCCGAGTTCGGTGCCGAGCTGGACGAGCTGCTGCTGCGCTGGCGCCGCCGAGAGATTCCGGAGGATGGGGCCGAACGGAGCACCATCCTCGCCTTCGCCCGCGCCTTCCCCGCCACCCCCTAAAAGAGCCCGCTGACCGGGCACAAAAGCAGGCGTTCTGGCGGCGTGTCGCTGCGGAACTGCCCAGTCACCGGTGGGGGTGGGGTTCGGATCCGAGGGTTCAGGGCGCCGGTTCGGATCGGCGGGTCCCGGTGGTCGGTTCGGGTCGGCGGGTCCCGGTGGTCGGTTCGGGTCGGGTTCGAGGCGTCGGTTTGTGCTGGGGTCGGGGTGCCGGTTCGGATCGGCTGGAACCTGGTCGCCTGCTTGGGTCGGGTTCAGGGTGCCGGTTCGGGGCTTGGTGTTCAGGTGAGGGTCGACGTCGCGGACTGGACGGCGTGGAGTTCTTCGCGGGCCAGGGTTGCCAGTTCCGCGGTCTCACCGGCGGTGACCCAGCGGGCGTACGCACGCTTGAAGGCGAGCATCCCGATCTCCGCGGCGAGGCTGGCGGCCGGATCGGGGATGCCGCGGCGATGTAGGGCCTCGGTGAGGACGGCCGCCAGGCCGACCTGTTTGAGGGTGTCACGCTCCTGGAGTTCGGCGTTGGCGGCGATCGCGGCTTGCAGTTTCGGACCCAGCTCGCGGCGATCGGGAGTGAAGGCGGCGGTCACCGCCTCGAGAGCGGCGAGGACCGCCTCCATCGGGGTCGCGGAGTCCGGTGCCCCGGCGGCGCCCTCGGTGAGCAGCGTGGCCAAGGTGTCCTGGCCGGCGACGAGCAGTTCGCGCTTGTCCGGGAAGTGCCGGAAGAAAGTGCTCTTGGTCAGGCCGGCGCGCTCGGCGATCTGGGCCACCGTCGTCGCGTCATAGCCCTGCTCGCCGAACAGGTCGAGGGCTGCTCGTACCAATCGATCGCGCGCATCCGGTTCCCATCTGGCCACGGGCCCATCATAGTGACGGGACTCTTGTCTCATCACCGTGTACAGTGATGGGACAAGAGTCTTATCACTGTGGAGGAGAAAACGATCATGCGCATCTTCGTCACCGGGGCGACCGGCTGGATCGGTTCCGCCGTCGTACCGGAGTTGATCAAGGCCGGGCACGAGGTGGTCGGCCTGGCTCGGTCCGACAGGTCTGCCGACGCGTTGAAGGCGGCCGGGGCGGAGGCCCTGCGTGGGGACCTGACCGATCCGGCCTCGCTGCGCGCCGGGGCCGCCGACGCGGACGGCGTCATCCAGCTGGCCTTCGATCACTCGGACTTCGGCGCCGGGTTCGCCGAGGCGATCCGGCAGGAGGCGCGGTCCGTCGAGGTGTTCGGGGAGGCGCTCGCGGGCACCGGCAAGGCGCTGGTCGTCGCGTCCGGCACGCCGGCACTGACGGGCCAGGTCTCAACCGAGGCCGACTGGCAGTCCGGCCCGGGCCTGGCCGAAGGGCGGGAGCTGGCGGCCCGGGCCGCGGTGGGGCTGGCCGAGCAGGGCGTCCGGCCCTCGGTGGTCCGGCTGCCCCGGTCGGTGCACGGCACCGGCGACCACGGCTTCGTCGCCCAGCTGATCGCCGTCGCGCGGGCGAAGGGCGTCTCCGGGTACCTAGGCGACGGGACCAATCGCTGGCCCGCGGTCCACGTGACCGACGCGGCCCGGCTGTTCCGGCTGGCCGCCGAGCAGGCGCCGGCGGGTTCGGTGCTGCACGCGATCGGCGATGAGGGGGTACGGCTGGGGGACCTGGCCGCCGTGATCGGCCGGCACCTCGACCTGCCGGTCGGCCGGTTGGAGACGGCCGACTACGGCCCGCTGGGCCCGATCTTCGAGCGCGATCAGCCGTCCTCGGCCGAGCAGACCCGGCGGCTGCTGAACTGGACCCCGACCGGACCCGACCTGCTGGCCGATGTCGATCAAGGTCACTACTTCGAAGCGAACGGGAACTGAGCTGGCCCTACCGCCCTTCGGTGGGCTCAAGGACCGGGTCCGCCCAGTCGATCCTGCCCTCGGCGAGGATTCCGTGATCTTGGTCCAGCGCGAACACCCCGGCGCCGTCGTCGTCGCTCCGGCCGCTGATCGTGATCATGGTCTCGGCCAGGGTCGGAGCCAGGGCACGGAACCGGTAGCCGTGGACCGCGCGGTCGGGATGCTGCCGTACGACGGAATCGAGCAGCAGCAGGCGCAGCAGCGGGCCGTGCACGAGCAGGTCCGGCAGATTCTCGGCGGTACGCGCCCAGTCCAGGTCGTAGTGGATCCGGTGCGTGTTGAACGTGATCGCGGAGAACCGGAACAGCATCCGCCGGTCCATGATCAACGTCTCGGTCCAGTCGGCCGGCCGGTCCGGTGCCGGTTCGGGCTGCCGCGGCGAGCCCGGGTTGGCCTCGAGGAACACGTCGTGCCAGACGCTCTCGACGGCGAGTTCGCCCGCGCAGTGGAAGGTCCGGACCAGATCGGCGAACACCAGCCGGCCGGACCGGCCGGTCTTTTCCGTGACGGTGCCGGCCCGGGTCCGCTGGCGTACCGGATCGCCGTAGCGCAGCGGGCGGTGGAAGGTGGTGTCCTCGCCGGCATAGCGGCGGATCGGCAGGCCGAATTCGGGCAGTATGCCGTCGCGGGCCGGCGACCCGTCCTCGCGGAGATCGGCGAGCGGCACCCGGAACGGGAAGTAGAGGCCCTCCCAGCCCGGCGGCAGGGCGGCACCGGCGATCGGCTCCGGAACGTGCGGCGCGAAGGTGTCCCGGTACGCCAGCGCCGGGAACTCGCCGAGTTCCTCGACGAGGTCCAGTTCCATGATCAGATCACCCCGCCGCGACGAAGCTCCGCGATCTTGTCCGCGGAGTAGCCGGCGATCCCGGACAGCACCACGTCGGCGTGTTCGCCGAGCCGGTTGGCGATCCGGTCCGGGGTGGGCGGCGTCACGGAGAGCTTGATCGGCTGGCCGAACATCCGGAGCCGGCCCAGCTCGCCGTAGTCGGCCTCGACGATCATGTCGCGTTCGGCGGTGCCCGGGTCGTCGACCACCTCGCCGACGTCCTTGATCGCGGTGAGCGGGATCAGGTCGCCGGCCAGGTCCTCCAGTTCGGCGCGGGTCCGGTCGCGGAACCAGTCCATGATCAACGGGCGGACCCGGCGCTCGTACACCTCGGCGTCGAACCGCTTCCGCATGGTGTCGATCTCCTGATCATCGGCGGCGTCCGGGGTGCCGAACAGGTCGCAGCTGGCCCGCCACAGCTTGTCCGTGTACGCGCCGAAGAAGACCTTGCCGTCGGCGCACGGGAACAGTTCGTACGGCCGCACCCAGGCGTGTTCGTTGCCGGCCGGTGCGGCCACCGTGCCGGCGACGGTGTAGTCGACGACCGCGGTCTCGGTGAGCGCGAGGATGCTGTCCACCTGGGCCACGTCGACCAGCTGACCCTGGCCGGTCCGTTCCGCGTGCCGGAGTGCCGCCAGGGTGCCGATCACGCCGAACAGGGTTGCCGACAGGTCGCCGATGGTGACGCCGACCCGGACCGGCTCGCGATCTTGGTAGCCGTTCATCGACCAGAGCCCGCCGGCCGCCTGCGCGGTGCTGTCGAACGCGGGCCGCCGGCTCCGCGAGCCGGTTTGCCCGTACCCGGAGATCGACAGCTGGACCAGTCGCGGATTGATCTTGGCCAGCACGTCGTAGCCGAGCCCGAGTTTGATCATGGTGCCGGGCCGGAAGTTCTCGACCAGGACGTCGGCCCGGGCCACCAGGTCCTTGAGCGCCTGCTTGCCGTCCTCGGTGGCGAGGTTGAGTGCGACGCCGAGCTTGCCGCGGTTGTACTGGGCGTAGTACGCGCTGAACTCCTCGGCCTCGGAGCGCAGGTAGGGCGGGAAGCCGCGCGCCACGTCCGGGTCGGCCGGGTTCTCGATCTTGATCACGGTGGCGCCGAGGTCGGCCAGCAACTGCGCCGCGTACGGGCCGGCCAGGACCCGGGACAGGTCGAGCACGAGCACGCCGCCCAGCGCGCCGGCGGACGCGGCCAGCAACGGGTGCGGCGCCGGCTGGTCCGGCCCGCTCATCGGGCGGCCCGCAGCTCGGCCAGCACCTGTTCGGCGTACTCGGCGCGGATCCGGCGGTCGGCGACGATCCTGGCCGCGACCGGGCCGATCTCGTCGGCGGTCGCCCCGGCCGAGGCGGCCAGGGTGCGCGCGTGCAGCGTCATGTGGCCGCGCTGGATGCCCTCGGCGGCGAGCGCGCGCAGGGCGGCAAGGTTCTGGGCCAGTCCGACCGCCGCGATCACCCCGGCCAGCTCGGCCGCGGACTCGACGCCGAGCAGCCGGACCGCGGCCTGGGCCACCGGGTGGGCCCGGGTCGCGCCGCCGACCAGCCCGACCGCCAGCGGCAGCTCGAGGGTGCCGACCAGGTGACCATCCGGTCCGGTCTCGAAGCGGGACAGGGCGGTGTAGTGGCCGTCGCGCGCGGCGTGCGCGTGGGCGCCGGACTCGACGGCCCGGGTGTCGTTGCCGGTGGCCAGCACGACCGCGCTGACGCCGTTCATGATCCCCTTGTTGTGCGTCGCCGCCCGGTACGGGTCCGCCTCCGCGAACGCGCCGGCCAGCACGATGTCGCGGACCACCTCGGCGCCGCCGAGCAGGTCCGCGTCGAACCTGGCCCGGACCCGGGTCAGCCGTCGGTCCGCCTTGTTGCTGAGGATCCGCAGCAGCGACCGGCCGCCGGCCAGCTCGGCCACCCGCGGTGCCAGGGCCTCGGCCATCGTGTTGACGGCGTTGGCGCCCATCGCGTCCCGGACGTCCACGTGCAGGTGCATGATCACCTGATCACCGGCGCGGGTCGGCAGCGTCCGTACCGAAAGCTCACGGGCGCCGCCACCCAGTCCGGCCAGCACCGGGTCCTGCTCGTTGGCCAGCGCCAGCAGCTCGTCCCGCGCCTCCAGCACCCGGAGCCGGCCGGCCTCCGGGTCGGGCACCTCGACGATCTGCAGCTGCGCGATCATCACTGCGCCGGTGTCGGAGGTGTGGAAGCCGCCCAGCCCGCGAGCCATCCGGGCCGCGTTGGAGGCGGCCGCGACCACACTCGGCTCCTCGGTCGCCATCGGCACCAGGTAGTCGCGGCCGTTCACGGTCAGGTTGGTGGCGACCCCGACCGGCACCCCGAGGACGCCGATCACGTTCTCGATCAGGTGGTCGGCCTGCTTCAGCTCCAGGCCGTGGGACGGGTCGAACACCTGCAGGGTCTCCGCGTCCAGACCGGCGTGCTCGGCGATCAGCCGGCGTCGCCCGGCCGGGTCGGTGTCGCGCAGTCTGGGCAGTCGGCTGTTGACGGCCACGGAGTCTCCCTTCGCCGCTCACACCCTACGAAGATCGGTCGCGGTCCCGATATGGAGTGATCATCCAGTCGGCTCTGACTTGGGTGGGGCATTCGACCGTGCCGACAACCGCTCGCGGAGTTCGTCGAGGCGGGCGGCGATGCCGATCCGGAACAGCCGTTCGTCGTCGCGCCAGGTCCGGCCGAGCAGTTGGTCCAGCCGGTCCAGGCGCTGCAGGATTGTGTTCGGGTGGAAGCTCAGGGCACGCGCGGTGCGGGTCGGGCTGGCGTTGCTCCGGACGAAGGCGCGCAGGGTGCCGAGCAGGTCGGTGCCGCGGGCGCTGTCGTACCTTCGGATCGGGCCGATCGTCTCGTCCAGGAAGGCGTTCAGGGCGGTGGCGTCGGTGTCCAGCAGCGCCGAGTACGGAAGGTAGTCGTCGGTCGAGGCCGTACCGTCCTCGATGCCGAGCGCCGCCAGCAACCGTGCGGTCCGCAGCGCCACCGCCACCGCGGCCGGCAGCGCGCCGGCCGAGACCGCGGTCGGCACGGCCAGCACCGGAGCCTGGATCGCCTGGCCGACCCGGACGCGCAGCTCCTCCGGCTCGATCGCGAGCCGCGCCGCCGGGTACGCGGCCACGACGAAGCCGCGGTGTTCGCCGACCAGGGCCCGGTCCCCGCACAGCGGACCCAGGGTCCGGACCGCGGTCCCGCGGTGTTCGCCCGGCACGGCGAACAAGATCAACGCGTCCAGGTCGGCCGGCACGACGCCGAGCCGCCGGGCCCGCCGTTCGACATCGGCGTACCGCTCGGGGGCGGCCGCGAGCAGGTCGGCGACCACCTCGCTGCGGACCCGGCGCTCGGCCTCCGCGCCGGCCTCCTGCTGCAGGGCCAGCAGCGCACCCACCTGCGCGGCCCGCTCCACGGTGCGCCGGTCCACCGGCCCGAGCCCGAACTCACCCTCGCCGAGCAGGATCGCGCCGAAGTAGCGCCGGCCGGCCGACAGGGCGGCCACTGTCCGGCTTCCGTCCGAACCCTCCCGCCCGTCTCGGCCGCCGACCGCGACGCAGTGCCCGGACCGCCGGCTGTCCTCGATCGCGGCCCGGGTCGGTTCGTCGACCCGATTCAGCGGATCGTCCGCCGGGGGAGCGGGCCCGTCGGCGGCCAGCACCTGGTCCCGGTCGTCGATGATCATGACCGGCCGGCCGAGCGCGGTGGCCAGCGTCTCCGCGACCGGGGCGAAACCGCCGCCGGCCAGGACCGCCCTGACCAGCTGCTGGTGCACGGTGTTGGCGCGGTCGCGCTCGGCGAGGTGGCCGGTCAACCGGTCCAGGGCCCGGCGCGCCTCGTCCTCGGAGTGCTGCAGCCGGCGCAGCGACTGGGCGGTGTGCAGCACCACAGCCGCGTGGTCGGCCAGCGCCGAGAGCAGCGCGGTCTCCTCGGGGGCGAACTCGTACTCCTCGCGGTTGGCCACGAACAGCACCCCGAGCACCTCGTCGCCGGACAGCATCGGCACGCCGAGGATCGACACGATGCCCTCGGCCGCGACCGCGGCGTCGATCGACGGCTCGTGCCGGTCGGCGCGATAGACCTGGTAGCGGCTCAGCCACTGCGGGGTACGGGTCTCGACGATCACGCTGGCCAGGCCGCGGCCGGGCGGCACCCGGAGCCGCTGGAACTGGGCGCTGACGGAGCCGTCGGTCACCCGGACCCGCAGCTCGCGGGTCTCCGGGTCGAACTCCGAGAGGTACGTGACGTCGCCGCCCATCATCTCGTGGGCGCGCCGGACCAGTCGCTGCAGCAGCGCGTCGGTGTCCCGCAACTCGGCCAGTTCGCGGGCGCTGGAGAACAGGGCCGCGAGCTCGTGCTCGCGGCGGCGCAGCCGGTCCTGTTCCCGGCGCAGCCGGTCGACCGTGCCGGCCAGCCGGGTGCCCTCGTCGCCGGTCACCCCGAGCCGGGCCAGGGCGGCGGTCAGCTCGGCGTACCCGACGGCACCGGTGCCGCCGGCCGCCTCGATCAGGGTCGCCGCCGCGGCGGCCGCGTCCTCGCTCATCAGCACTCCCTCCGACGGCTGCGGCCAGGATGCGGCATGTGGGCATCCCTCATCAAGTCGCTGTGGCCGTGTGCAGTCGGCACATGTGACCTGCGCAACGCGCGGTTTAGCGTGATCGAAACCCGGCGCACCCGGAGGGGGAGGCATGGCGCAGCTCGACATCGACCGTGCTGGTCTGGACTCCCGCCGGCAGCGGCGTCGCGCGGTGATCGGCAGCAGTGTCGGCACCGTGATCGAGTGGTACGACTTCACCCTGTACGGTCTCGCCACGGCGCTCGTGTTCGCGCCGATGTTCTTCGGCGACGCGGGCCTGGCCGGGATGCTCGGCTCGTTCGCGACCTTCGCCGTCGGCTTCCTGTCCCGGCCGGTCGGCGGGCTGATCTTCGCCCACTTCGGTGATCAACTCGGCCGGAAGGCGACGCTGCTGGTCACGCTGCTCACGATGGGGCTGGCGACGACCTTGATCGGCCTGCTGCCGACCGCCGCGACCATCGGGGTCTGGGCCCCGATCCTGCTCACCCTGTTGCGGATCTTCCAGGGAGCGGGTGCCGGGGCCGAGTTCGCCGGGGCGATGACGATGGCGAGCGAGTCGTCCGGCACCGCGAACCGGGCCTTCGTGGCGGGCTTTCCGGGAGCCGCGGTCTACGTCGGGATGGCGATCGCGACGTCCACCTTCGCCGTGCTCCGTGGGCTGATGCCGGAGCCGGCGTTCCTGGCCTGGGGCTGGCGGCTGCCGTTCGTCGCCAGCGGCGTGATCGTCGTGGTGGCGCTCTACTTCCGGCTGCGGGTGACGGAGACGGTGGCGTTCCGGGCGACCGAGCGGTCGGGTGTCGCGCGGGCGCCGCTGGCCGAGGCGGTCCGGTCGCACTGGCGGGTGCTGCTGCCCGGCATGGCGCTGTTCGTGTTCGCCCTGCCCTGGGTGTACGTGGTGCAGACCTTCTCGATCTCATACACGACCGGGACGCTGTCCATACCGCCGACGGAGGCCTTGATCGGCTTGATCGCCGCCGAACTGCTGACGATCCCGGCGACGTTGCTGTTCGGCCGGCTGGCTGACCGGGTCGGCCGTCGCCCGGTGTTGATCTTCGCCGCGATCTTCGCGATCTTGTACGCGTTCCCGATGTTCCTGCTGTTCGGCACCGAGGTATCGGTCGTGGTCGGCATCGGCCTGGTGCTCGGCCTTGCCGTGATCCAGGGCGCCACGATCGGGGTCTCCGCGGCGATGCTGGCGGAGATCTTCCCGACCCGGACCCGATGGAGCGGAATCGCCCTCTCGCGGGAGATCCCGGCCGCCCTGGTCGGCGGCACCGCCCCCTATCTGGCGACCTGGCTGGTCGCTGCGGCCGGCGGCGCGCCGTGGCTGGTCGCCGGCTACCTGGTGCTGCTCAGCGTGATCGGACTGATCGGGATCGGGTTCCTGCCGGAGACCCTGCGCCCGGAGGACCGGGCATCGTCCGCGACCTTGATCAACAGCGGACTTGATCACTCGACGACTTGATCATTGCTCTCTGAGGCACTGTCCAGCCCCGATTCGGAAAGGTGATCATGGAACAGTTCGAGGTGGCCGTCGTCGGCCTCGGCGCGCTCGGCAGCGCCGCCGCGTACCAGCTGGCCCGGCGCGGGGTGAAGGTCGTCGGCTTCGAGCAGTACGAACTCGGCCATGTCCGCGGGGCGTCGCACGACACGTCGCGGATCGTCCGGACCTCCTACGGCGCCGAACGCTACGTCCGGCTGGCCCAGTCGGCCTATCGGGACTGGGCGGACCTGGAGAGGGCGACGGGGGAGCGGCTGCTCACCGTCACCGGCGGCGTGATCTTCGCGCCCCGGTCGGGCCCGTACGACGCGGCCGACTTCGCCACGAGTCTCGCGGCCGCCGACGTGCCGTACCAGCTCCTCGAACCGGCCGAGGTGACGAAGCGCTGGCCGCAGTTCCGGCTCACCGGGGAGGTGGAGACCGTCTACACGGCCGACACCGGAATCGCGCACGCGGCCCGCACCGTCGCCGTGCTTCAGTTGCACGCAAGGGTTCTCGGCGCCGAGTTGCGGGACCGGACCCCGGTCCGGCGCGTGTCGCCGGAGCAGGGCGGCGTGATCATCCACACCGAGCACGGCGATGTCCGGGCCGGGAAGGTGATCATCGCCGCCGACGCGTGGACCAACGACCTGCTCGGCCCGCTCGGCGCGACGATCCCGCTGATCACCATGCAGGAGCAGGTCAGCTACTTCAAGCCGGCCCGGCCGGAGCACTTCGACCAAGATCGTTTCCCGGTCTGGATCTGGGAAGATCATCATTGCTTCTACGGCTTCCCGACCTACGGCGAGCCGACGATCAAGGCGGCCCGCGACCTCTCGGAGAACCTGATGTCGCCCGCGGACCGGACCTTCGAACCGTCGCCGGAGCTGCTGGCCGAGCTGGAAGACTTCCTCGGCCGGGTGATCCCGGACAGCGGCCCGCCGCTGCGGACCGTGACCTGCCAGTACGCGATCACCCCGAACCGCGAGTTCGTGCTCGGCCCACTGGCGCAGCACCCGGACCTGATCATCGCCCTCGGCGCCGGGCACGCCTTCAAGTTCACCCCGGCGATCGGCCGCATCCTGGCCGACCTCGCCCTGACCGGCGAGACGGGCGACGATCTCTCGGCCTTCGCGGTCACCACTGGGTCAGTCGGGAAGGCTCCTGGCTGACGTCGTCGTCGCGGCTGGCACTGTCACAAATCTGCAATGCAACGGTCCGCCGATACCGATTTCGGCGATTTCCAGGGCGTTGCCTTGCAGATTTGTGACAGGCAGTGGCGATGATGATCTTCCTCAGGAGGCCCAGCACCGTTCCCCGGCGATCCAGGTCTCGGCGACCCGTACCTCCGCGAGTTCCTCGGCGGGCACGGTGAACACGTCCCGGTCCAGCACGACGAAGTCGCCGGCGGCGCCGGGCTCCAGGACGCCGACCGGACCAAGATCAGCAAGCTTCCGGGCCCGGCCGGTGTAGAGCAGCACGGCCTGCGGCACGGTGATCGACTCGGGCTGTCCGATGTCGGTGCCGTCGTGGGCCAGGCGGCGGACGGCGGCGGCCACGGAGCAGAACACGTCGTCGGCGTCGTCCCAGGCCGTGGCCGGCCGGTCGGAGGTCAGGGCGAGCGGGAGGCCGGAGTCGTAGAGGGCCCGGATCGGGTACGCCACGCGGGCCTGGTCCGGCCCGAGGTTGTTCCGGTAGGCCGAGGTCTCGGCGAACAGGAAGATCGTGTGGGTGGCGATGCCGATGCCCACCCGGGCCCGGGTGAGGCGATCGACCAGGCCGGGAGCGACCAGGGTCGCGTGCTCGATCCGTACCGACGGTTGATCATCGAGCCACGGCTCGTCGTCGCCGAGCAGATCCACGACCCGGTTCAGGGCCCGGTCACCCATCGCGTGGACGGCGAGCTGGACCCGGTTCCGGCGGGCCCAGGCGGCCGCGTCCCGCAGCTCGTCGTCGCTGATGCTGCGAATGCCGTGCTCACAGGAATCGGGGTACGGGTCCTCGACCCAGGCGGTCCGGTTCGAGAAGGCCCCGTCGGCGAACACCTTGACGCCGGCGATCCGGATCGGGCCGGTGCGATCGTCGTCGGTCAGGTCCGCCAGCTCCGGCTGCCAGCCGGGGTAGAGCGCGACCCGCGGCCGGAAGCCGAGTTCGCGGGCGGCCCGGAAGGTCGGCAACGGATCCGCCACGAAGCTCGACAGCAGGTCGCAGACGCCGGTCAGGCCGTGCGACAGGAAATGCTCGTCCAGGTCGGCCAGCCGCCGGGCGATCGTCGCGGTGTCCGGCTCCGGGATCCGGTCGGCGACGGCGTCGACCGCGGCGATCTCGGTCAGCACCCCGGTCGGGCGGCCGTCGGCGTCGCGTTCGAAACGGGCTCCGGGCGGGTCGGCCGTCGCCGCCGTGATGCCCGCGAGCTCGAGGGCGCGCGTGTTGCACGAGGCCGAGTGCCCGTCGCAGCGCCAGACGAGCACCGGCTGCGTCGTCGACACGGCATCCAGGTCCCGCGCGTCCGGCGCCCGGCCCTCCGGGAACCGGGCGTCGTCGAAGCCGGTGCCGAGGATCCAGGCGTCCGGCCCGGCGCCGAGCGACGGATGCTCGCGGAGCCGGTCCAGCAGCGCGGCCAGCGAGGTCACCCGCGGCGGCAGGCAGTCGAGCGCGTCGGCCTGCGCCGCCATCACGGCCGGATGGGTGTGCACGTCGAGCAGGCCGGGCAGCACCGTCCGGCCGCCGAGGTCGGTCGCGGGCTGGCCGGCTACCTCGGCGGCGTCGCCGACCCAGGTCACGAGGCCGTCCTCGATCCGGAACGCCGACGCGAACGCGTCCTCGCCGTGGCCGGTGAAGACCGTCGCGTTGACGAAGAATCCACTGCCGTTGATCATCAAGGCTCCTCGGCCCGCTGAGTGGTTCGTACGATCGCGGCGACGATATCCGGCCACAGCTCCCACGGGATCAGGTGCCCCATGCCGGGATGGACCTGCAGCTCGGAGCCCTCGATCGCCTCGGCAAGATCAACAGCGGCACTCCAGTGCACGACGTCGTCGTCGCGGCCGTGCAGCACCAGAGTCGGTACGGTCACGCCGCGCAGCCGTTCCAGCCGTTCCGGCGCCCGCAACAGGGCCGCCCACTGCCGGGCGAAACCGTCCGGCGCGTAACCGCGGTCGTACGCCTCGCCGGCGGCCCAGGCGTGCCATTCGACCTGCGGGTCGTACCGGCCCGGCGCCGAGCGTGCGTATTCCCGCGCGGCCGCGACCACCTCGTCCCGGCTGTACCGGGGCGGCGGCGGCGACAGCAGCTCGGGCCGCTCGCCGCGCAGCACGTAGCGCGGATCGCGGCCCGGGAGCGTGCTGAGCAGGCCGAGGCTGCGCACCCGGCGCGGCTGGTCGAGCGCGACGACCTGCGCCATCATGCCGCCCATCGAGTGCCCGACCAGGTGCGCGGCCTCGACGCCGAGCCGGTCCAGCACCCGCACGACGTCACCGGCCAGGTCGGCGAGCTGGTAGCCGCCGTCGACGTCCTCGGGCCCGCCGAACCGCTGCGAGCGGCCGGTGTCGCGGTTGTCGAACCGGACCACCCGCAGGCCCTCGCCGACCAGCCGGGCGACGAGCTCCTCGGGCCAGCTGATCAACTGGGCACCGCCGCCGGAGATCAGCACCAGCACCGGGTCGTCCGGGTCGCCGGCCTCCTCGTAGTAGAGCTCGATCCCGTCGGTGTTCGCGTACGGCATGATCATCCTTCCGTGCTGGGCTGGGGCGGACCGAAGGCGAGGACCAGCTCGGCCGGTTCGGCCGACTCGTTGGCGACCCCGTGCCGGCTGCCGGCCGGGGCGTAGGCGGCGTCGCCGGGTCGCAGCACCGCGCGCTCGCCGTCGATCGTGATCACGACCTCGCCGGAGACGACGAGGTACAGCTCCTCCGAGTCGCCGGGCGAGCAGCTGGTCTCGTCGCCGGAGCGGTGCAGGTGCAGGCCTTCCTCGGCCCCGGGCTCCAGGTGGTAGAGCATGATCGACGTCGGCAGCGCGGTCCGCTCCCGGAAGTACCACTCGACGGCGATCGGACCGCGGCCCCGATAGAGCGTCCAGTCGTAGTGGTCCTCGCCGCGCCGCTGAATGATCATGCCTGGGATACCCCGCCTCCGCCTCGGTCCGATGGGTTCAAGTCTCGGCGAACCGCTGCACACGGCGGAACGGGCCGATGACCCACCCGCGGGCCCGCGGAATGGGCGGACGGTCCATGCCCAGCCCGTCCGAATCCCTGCGGTTAGGGTGGTTGGCATGGCAGGCGGAGCGTCGGAAGGCGGTGGCGACCCGCGCCTCGTCGATGATCACCGGATCGGCGCCGGCGTGCGCGAGGTGATCGTCTACGGCCGCGACTGCCCGGAGCTGGCCGAGGCCGGGATCGCCATGGTCGGCCTGTCGGACGTGCTGGACGAGTTCAGTTTCGTCCGTACGGATCCGGCCGAGGCCCAACTGCTCGCCTGTCGGGACGGCAGGGGCGAGGTCTGGGTGGACGGGAAGTGGGTCACCTGCCGGCCCGGATTCGCCTACCTCACCCCGCCGCACGTCCCGCACGCCTACCGGGCCTACGACAACACGCCGTGGTCGGTGGCCTGGGCGTCGTTCCGGCCGCTCCGGGCCGACATCGCCGGGCCGCTGCTGCGGCCGGTCGAGGCCGAGCTGTGGACCCAGTTGATCACCGCCCTGCACGCGGAGCAGGCCGGCACCGCGGACCGGGAGGTGGTTCGGATGCTCAGCGGTTTGATCAAGCTCTACCTGTCCCGGCAGCTCGACACCGGTGCCGATCCGCGGCTGGCCGATCTCTGGCGTACGGTCCGGCAGCGGCTGACCGACGACTGGACCCTGGACCGGCTCGCCGAGCGGGCCGGGATGAGTGCGGAACACCTGCGCCGGCTGTGCCTGCGCGAGTTCGGCCAGACGCCGTCGGCGATGGTCCGGGGCCTGCGGATGGAGCACGCCCGGCTGCTGCTGCGGACCACCGACCTGACGCTCGCCTCGATCGCCCGGCAGACCGGCTACCGGGACGCGTTCTCCTTCTCCCGGGCGTTCCGGCGGGTGGTCTCGATCAGCCCCGACCGGTGGCGCCGCCAGCAGTAGCGGCGCCCCGGCCGTTCCACTTCTCCCGGCGGGCCGGATCGGCGAGCAGCTCGATGAACGCACCGCCGACGACCGACCTGGCCTGGAACGGCCCGCCGGCGGCGGCGACCCGGCCGTCGTCGGTGTGGTAGATGTCGGTCAGTGCGATCCGCGACGGCGTCTCGTCCAGCCACCGGTAGGCGGCGTTGATCATGGTCGCGCGGAAGTCGGCGTCGTCGGTCAGCGCCGCGGTCCACAGCGACCAGTCGAACTTCGTGTAGGTCTCCCGGTTGTCCAACGGCAGCCCGTACGGGTTGAGCTTGGTCCGGTAGTAGGCGAGCTCGCGCTCGATCACGCTGCTCGGCACCAGGTCGAGGCCGAGCAGCCGGTCCCAGACCAGGTTGTACTTCTGGCTCCAGGTGTCCTGGGCGCCGAAGGCCAGCGCGGTGTGATCACCGAGATCGGCGTCCGCGTACCACTGCTTGATCATGGACTCGGACGTCGCCCGGTAGTCGGCGGCTGCGGCCGGATCGCCGAGCGCGGCCGAGATGTCCGCGTAGCAACGGATCCCGACGATCGCCTTCGCGGAGAGGTTGACGTTGTCGGCGAACGGCCCGGCGAAGTCGTCGGTGCAGAGCTGCTCGGCCGGCGAGGCGCCGTGCTCGACCAGGTAGTCGGCCCAGGTGCGCAGCAGTTCCGGGTTCCGCTCGGCCAGGCTCCAGTCGCCGGTCAGGCTGCCCAGCGCGCCGATCAAGATCAACATGTTGCCGCATTCCTCGAGCGGCATCTGATGATCTTCGGTCTCCTCGCCGCCGCCGTACACCTGGCCGTTGGCCAGTGGGTAGGTGCCCAGGTCGTGCGGCGCGTACGGGAAGCGCCAGCGCGGCGACGCGGCGTAGTCGAGGATCGGCCGCAACTGGGCGATCAGCAGTTCGGGCCGGAACAGCAGGAACATCGGCGCCGAAGGATAGGTGACGTCGACGGTGCCGATGCAGCCGTTGGAGTAGTTCTCCTTGGAGAAGTAGAGCAGCGTGCCGTCGTGATCTTGGACCAGCTTGTGCGCCGCCAGGCACTGCCGGTACGCGAGCGAGGCGACCGCCGCGTACTCGGAACCGCCGACCGCGGTCAGATCGGCCTCGACCTCGGCGTCGAACGCGACACAGCGTTCCTTGATCGACACGAACTCGGCGGCCGCCTGGCGCAGCAGCTGCTCGGCGGTCAGCCCCTGGGACCGCCAGTACGGCCGCAGCTTGCGGTGGTGGTACTCGATCGAGAACTGGTCGTCGTACGCGACGATCAGGTGCCGGTCGGCCGGCTGGTCCGGCCGGACGGTCAGGGCGGCGGTGCACGCCGCCGCGGGCGCCTTCCGGCCGGCCGG
The DNA here is from genome assembly GCF_042666975.1 of Microlunatus sp. GCM10028923. Lineage (NCBI taxonomy): Bacteria > Bacillati > Actinomycetota > Actinomycetes > Propionibacteriales > Propionibacteriaceae > Microlunatus > Microlunatus sp. GCM10028923. Next base: position 881,537 of record NZ_JBHTFF010000001.1, read on the forward strand.
TGCCGGGAACTCCAGCGAGTCGCTCGCCGGCAGCGGTTCGCCGGCGACGAAGGCGTCCAGCGCAGCGCCGCCGTGCACCACGACGGACCGGTCGAACTGACCGTCGGCGTACGCGAGATAGGCCCAGCCCCAGTCGATCCGAAGATCATCACCGCTCCGGTTCAGCACCCGCTGGTCGGCGTTGCCGAACCCGGCCACCGTCAGCCCCTCGACCGCCGGCCGCACCGCGACCACCGACTGCGTCCCGCTGTCCACGCTCAACTGGGCCGGCAGCTGGAAGAACAGCTCGACCTCATGATCATCACCGTCGACCGACTCCACCCCGAACTCGAGATAGGTGACCGGCCAGGACAGCCGGACCAGGTCGTCCGGCAACGCCGGCGTGATGAAGCTCAGCGTCAGCCGTACCCCTAGTTCCTCGAACCGGTAGACCGTCCGGGTCGGATGCACCACCACGTCGAGCTGCGGCATCGCCGCCGGCCCGTTCCGCCCGATCACCCGCCGCGCCGTACCGTCGATCCGCACCGCCCCGACCAACGGCTGCACCGCCGACGTCCAGTGCTTCGTCGGAGCGTCGGTCAGCCGGTCCGCCATGGACCAGACACTGAGGTACGGATCGATGGTGATCAAGGGAACCGCCGGTGGGCGCAACAATGCAGAACTCATAGGCTCGAGCCTGCCCGGTCGCAACCGGGCAGGCCATGGCCCCGTTCCACCTCTCCCTACCCCGAATCCACGCCCACCGATCCGGCCGATCAGTGGAACTGCTGCTGCTCGGTGGAGCCGGCGAGGGCGGTGGTCTCGCTGGTCGGGTTGAGGGCGGTGGCGACGGCGTCGAAGTAGCCCGTGCCGACCTCGGCCTGGTGCTTGGTGGCGGTGTAGCCGTTGGCCTCGTCGCCGAACTCGGCCTCCTGAAGCTCAACGTAGGCAGACATTCCGCGACGGGAGTAGTCGCTGGCGAGGGTGAACATCGAGTGGTTCAGGGCGTGGAAGCCGGCCAGGGTGATGAACTGGAAGGCGTAGCCGAGTTCGCCGAGTCGATCTTGGAACTCGGCGATCTGGCGGTCGTCCAGGGCGGCCTTCCAGTTGAACGACGGCGAGCAGTTGTAGGCCAGTCGCTGACCCGGGAACTCCCGGCGCAGCTCGGTCGCGAACTCCTCGGCCAGACCAAGATCAGGAGTGCCGGTCTCGACCCAGATCAGGTCGGCGTACGGTGCGTACGCCTTGGCCCGGGCGAGCACGGGCTCGAGGCCGCTGCGGACCCGGTAGTAGCCCTCGGCGGTCCGCTCGCCGGTGCAGAATTCGGCGTCGATCGGGTCGACGTCGCTGGTCAGCAGGTTCGCCGCCAATGCGTCGGTGCGGGCGATCACCAGCGTCGGGACGCCGAGCACGTCGGCGGCCAGCCGGGCGCTGTTCAGGGTCCGGACGTGCTGCCGGGTCGGGATCAGCACCTTGCCGCCCAGGTGGCCGCACTTCTTCTCCGAGGCGAGTTGATCTTCCCAGTGCACTCCGGCGGCGCCGGCGGCGATCATCTGCTTCATCAGCTCGAAGGCGTTCAGCGGCCCGCCGAAACCGGCCTCGGCGTCGGCGACGATCGGCGCCAGCAGCCGGCCCGGTTCGCCGGCCGGGCCGCGGTTGTTCGCGGTCTCGATCTGGTCCGCGCGCAGCATCGCGTTGTTGATCCGGCGGACGACGGCCGGCACCGAGTTGGCCGGGTACAGGCTCTGATCGGGGTAGGTCTGGCCGGCCAGGTTGGCGTCGGCGGCCACCTGCCAGCCGGACAGGTAGATCGCCTCCAGCCCGGCCTTCACCTGCTGCACCGCCTGATTGCCGGTGAGCGCGCCGAGGCTGCGGACGAACCGCCGCTCGTCGAGCAGCCGCCACAGCTTCTCGGCGCCGAACCGGGCCAGCGTGTGCTCCTCGACCAGCGATCCGCGCAGCGCCACCACGTCCTGGGCCGTGTAGCTGCGCGAGATGCCGGCCCACCGCGGGTTGGTGGCCCAGTCCCGCTGCAGCTCGAGTGCGGGATCCGGGGCGGTCTCGGTCCGCTGGGTCGGGTTGATGGTGCTGGTCATGATCACTCCTTCGGTCGTCGCTCCCCGGCGGTACGGGAGCCGGTGATCACCACTGTCGACCCGCGGCGAGGGCCCGGACCGGCCCAGCCGCCGTCAAGTCCGGCCGTCCTTGACGAGTTCCGGGTTTTGCGCGCCGGAGCCCGTACCCACTGATCGGGCCGAGCCCGCGAATTGTCAAGAATCGAAGAACTTGACTGGGGCATCGGGGTCTGGCGGCGGGAATGCGTGCTTCAATCGCGATATGCGCGAGGAAGCGTCAAGATCCGATCTTCTTGACGGGCGGCGTGGTCGCCCGATCGGGCCCCGGTCCGACCGGCCGGCCAAGCCGTCCGACGGCCCCGACGCGCTGCTGATCGGGAAACGGCTGCGGCACCTGCGCAAGAGCCACGGCCGCACGCTGGATCAGGTCGCGACCGCCGCCGGCATCTCGCCGTCCGCCCTGTCCCTGATCGAGACCGGCAAGCGGGAGGCCCGGCTGTCGGTGCTGTCCGCGCTGGCCGAGGCGCTCGGTGCGGAGCTGGCCGACTTCCTCTCCGCGGCCGCGCCGAACCGGCGGGCCGGCCTGGAGATCGAACTGGAGCGAGCACAGCGACTCGCCTCGTTCGCCGACCTCGGCGTCGCGCCGGTCCGGACCGGGCCGCGGCTGCCGCTCGACGCCCTGGAGTCGCTGGTCGCGCTGCACCGTTCGCTGGCCGCGGTCAAGGCGGAACGGGACAGCACCCCGGAGTACGCCCGGCGCGCCAACTCCGACCTGCGCGCCTGGATGCGCGCCTCGGACAACTACTTCCCGGAGATCGAAGACCTCGCGGACGCGTTGTTGATCAAGATCGGCCACCAGGGCGGACCGCTGACCCGGTTCGGCGTGGCCGGGCTGGCCGAGGTGATGGGCTTCTCGCTGCTGTCGGTGCCGGACCTGCCGCGATCGACCCGCAGCGTGACGGACCTGGACCGGCGCCGGATCTTCCTGCCGACCACGGACGCGCAATCCCAACGCACGCTGGCCCTGGCGGCGCTCGGCCACGTCGCTCTTGATCATCGTCCGCCGGCCGACTACGCGGAGTTCCTGCGCCAGCGGGTCGAGGTGAACTACTTCGCGGCGGCCGCGCTGGTGCCGCAACGGTGGGCGGTCGAATTCCTGCAGCAGGCCAAGGCGGCCAAGGATCTCGAGCTCGAGGACCTGCAGGAGCGCTATTCGGTGTCGTACGAGATGGCCGCGCACCGCTTCACCAACCTGGCCACGAAGCATCTGGAGATCCCCGTCCACTTCATGCGGGTCAACCAGGCCGGGATCATCTACAAGGCGTACTCCAACGACGGCGTGATCTTCCCGATGGACCCGTCCGGTGCCGTGGAGGGGCAGCAGGTGTGCCGCTACTGGACCGCGCGGGAGGTCTTCGAGAGCGAGGACTGGACGCAGCCGTACCGGCAGTACACGGACACCGCCGGCGGCACCTTCTGGTGTACGGCCGTCGCGGAGCGAGGGGAGCGGGAGAACTTCTCGGTGTCGGTCGGCACGCCCTATCAGTACGTGAAATGGTTCCGCGGCCGGGACACGGCGCACCGGGGCCGATCGACCTGCCCCGATCCGGCCTGCTGCTCCGAGCCGCCGGAACGCCTGGCCACCCGCTGGCGGGGCCGGAACTGGCCGAGCGCGAAGGTGCAGTCGAGCCTGCTCGCCTCGCTGCCCGCCGGTGCCTTTCCCGGCGTGGACGAGACCGAGGTGCTGGAATTCCTGGACCGGCAGCCCTAAGGTCTGGTCGGTGCGAATCCGGCAGTACGTCTACCTCGCCCTGACCAGCAGCAAACTCTCGGCCAGCCAGATCGGCCAGCGGATCGGCCTGGAGCCGGACGAGGTCGGGGTGCTGGGCAGTCGCCGGGCTGATCCGCCGCGACCGCCGCGGCACACCTGGAAGCTGGTCTGCCGCGAACCCGGACTGCGGGTGGACGAGCAGATCGGCCAGCTCCTGGTACGGCTGCGGCCGCACCGGGACGCGATCGCCGAGTTCGCCCGCGAACTGCGCCGGGACGACCCGAATCACGGCGGCGGCCGGTTCTTCGTGGTCCGCAACTTCGATCACGAGGACGGCGAGGAGGAGCTGCTCAGCCCGCCGGACGCCGAGTTCCAGAAGCTGCCCGGCCAGCACCAGCTGCTCGGCTTCGACCTCGACGCCGAACTGATGGCCTTCCTGGTGGAGGCGCAGGCCGACCTGGACGTCGACGAGTACGGCTGATCCGCCGTCAGAAGTGCGGCCCGCCGGAGTAGTTGCTGGACGGCCCGTACCAGGTGTTCTTCGTGGCCCGCTTGCTGATCTCCTCGAGTTCCTCCGGGGTGAACCGGTGCGCGACGATCTTGACTCCGCTCACCCGCTGCCACTGGTCCACAAGCGGCCGCTGCTCGGTCCACTCGGTGAGGCGGTCCCCGGTCGCCGGGGCGAATTCCACCACCAGATAAGGATCCTCGGCCTGCAACCGGTCGATGGCCTCGTTGACCTGGGCCGGTGTCAGGTCGGTGACCGGATCGCCGAGTGACGGGTTCGGCGGCTGCTCCAGGGTCTGCAGGGCGATCACCAGCCGGTTCTTCCGCGGCCCGGTCCGACCGTGCCGGGGCCCGATCTGGTACGTCCAGACGGGCGCCTCGGCGACCTCCTCGATCGCCCGTTCGCGGGCCGCCCGGCGCTCCCGGAACTGGCGTGCGCTCTCCTCGCGCCGGCGCCGATCCTCGGCGTCGATCCGGTCCGTGAGGTCGGCCGCCTGGTCGCGGAACCTCAGGTACGCCGCTCGCACGTCGGCCCGGATCCGCTCCACGGTGGCGTCCACCTCCTGCCGGACCGGTTCCGTACGGCCGCCGCGCCACCGCCAGGCCAGCCAGCGGAAGGCGTTCTTCGGCGGGTTGAGTCGTGACCCGGCTCGGAGCTGTTCGGTCCAGCCGAGTTCCGTGGCCCGTACGATTTCGGCGGTGGCCCGCCGCCACCGGACGGCCTCGTCCGGGGACGCGTCGAACTCGATGCTCCAGCCGCCCGGGTGATCATCGGCCACGCAGAACAGGTCGCGGATCTGGTCCACCTCGGTCCCGTCGAGCAGGAAGTGTTCCCATCTGATCACGTGGCTCAGCCGTAGGCACCGCAGGCTGACGGAGGGTCTGCCGGTCTCGGTCACGGTTCCATCCTCGCCGCTCCGGGCCGATCCGGACCCGGTCGGCGCCGATCCTCTCAGACCATGATCATTCGCCGGTGAGCTGCAGCCAGGCCTCGCGGCGCTGCCGCTGCTGTTCCGGGTCCGCGACCGGTACGGCGGCCAGCAACCGTTGTGTGTAAGGCTCCGTGGGCCGGCTCAGCACCCGTTCGGTCGGCCCGGTCTCGACGATCCGGCCCTGCCGCATCACGGCGATCCGCTCGGTCAGCTGGCCGACCACGGCCAGGTCGTGGGAGATGAACAGGCAGCCGAACCCGAGGTCGCGGTGCAGGTCAGCCAGCAGTTCGATGATCGTCTGCTGCACCGAGACGTCGAGGGCGCTGGTCGGTTCGTCGGCGATCAACAACGCCGGGTCCGCGGCCAGTGCGCGGGCGATCGCCACTCGCTGCCGCTGCCCGCCGGACAGCTCGTGCGGGAGCCGCGGTGCGAGTGTCGGCCCGAGCCGGACCGCGTCCAGCAGTTCCAGGACACGGTGCCGCCGATCTTTCGGCGCCACCCCGGCCAGCAGCAGCGGCTCGGCGATGCTGCGCTCGACCGGATGCCGCGGGTTGAGGCTCGAACCGGGGTCCTGGAAGATCATTCCGAGCCGCGAGCGGGCCCGGTGCAGCACCCGCCGGTTGGCCCGGGTGATGTCGAGCCCGGCCAGTTCCACCGAGCCGGCGGCGGCCCGGACCAGACCGGCCAGGGCCCGGCCGATGGTGGACTTGCCGGAGCCGGACTCGCCGACCAGCCCGACCAGGTCGCCGCGCCCGATCCTCAGATCGACCTGTTCGGCCGCGGTGATCGCCCGGCCGAAGCCGCCGGGATAGCTGATCGTGACCTGCTTCAGCTCGGCCGCCGGAGCCTCGGATCCGCTGTCCGGCAAGGGATCCGGGGCCGGCTCGGCCTCGGTGATGGTCAGCCCGGCGAGCCTCGGTACGGCGCTCAGCAGGGTGCGGGTGTAGTCGTCGCGGGGGTTGCCGAACAGCTCCCGTACCGGCGCCGACTCGACCAGCAGGCCGGACCGCAGCACAGCCACGTCGTCGGCCAGGTCGGCGACCACACCCATGTCGTGGGTGATCAACAAGATCGCCATGCCGAGTTCGTCGCGGAGCCGCCGGAGCAGGGCGAGGATGCCCGCCTGCACGGTGACGTCGAGCGCCGTCGTCGGCTCGTCGGCGATCAACAACTGCGGCCCGTTGCCGATCGCCATCGCGATCATGCACCGCTGCAGCTGGCCGCCGGACAACTCGTGCGGATAGGACCGGGCGATCCGCAGTCCGTCGGTCAGCCCGACCTGGGCCAGCAGCTCGCGGACCCGGTGCCGGGCGTCGGCCGTGGACAGGTTCGGGTCGTGCGCCCGGAGTGCCTCGGTGATCTGCCAGCCGACCGAGTACACGGGATTCAGGGCGCTGGCCGGCTCCTGGAAGATCGTTCCGATGGTGCCGCCGCGGACTTCGCGCAACCGTTCCGGCGGTGCCCCGAGCAGTTCGTCCCCGGCGAGCCGGATGCTGCCGGCGACCCGCGCGGTGTCCGGCAGCAGGCCGAGCGTCGCCAGCGCGCTGACGCTCTTGCCGGAGCCGGACTCGCCGACCAGGGCGAGCACGCGGCCGCGCTGGACCGCGAAGCTCACCCCGGCGACGGCCTCGACCTCGGCGCCGCGCCCCGACCGGGGCCGGAACGTGACGCCGAGATCGGTGACCTCGAGGACGGGGACGGTCATGGCTTGAGCGTGACCTTGGTGTAGTTCGGATAGGCCGGGAACGCGCCGATCATGAAGTTCTGCACGTTGGAGCCGTGCAGGAAGGAGTTCTTCGTGTACGTCAGCGGGATCAGCGGGGCGTCGGCCATGATCAACTTGTCGACCTCCGCCCAGACCGCCTCGGCTGCGGCCGGGTCGATCGTCCCGGTCGCCTTCTTGATCAACTCGTCCGCCTTCGGGTTGCTGTAGCGGGAGATGTTGTAGTTGCCGTTGCCGATCTGGCTGGACGCGAACAGCGGCTGGATGTTGCCGTTCGCCGACGGGAAGTCCGGCTGCCAGCTGCCCAGGTAGAGGTCGTAGTCGCCCTTCGGCCCGGTTGCCGCCGCGACCAGCGCGTTGGAGTCCAGCGGCCGGAGGTTGACCGTGACGCCGGCCTTGGCGAAGCCTTGCTGCAGCGCCTGCGCCTGAGCCTGGTCGGAACCGTCGTCGCCGACGATCAGGGTGAGCTTCAGCCCGTCGGCGTGACCGGCCTCGGCCAGCAGGGACTTGGCCTTCTCGATGTCGCCGGTCTCGGGGGCCGGGTAGAGGTCGTACGGCTGCCGGCCGGGGATGCCCGGCGTGATCAAGGTGGTCGCGTAGTCGCCGGAGATCGGGCCGCCGACCGCGGTCAGGTAGGCCTTGCGGTCGACCGCGTACTGCAGCGCCTGCCGGACCTTCACGTCCTTCAGGACGCCGCGCTGGTTGTTCATCGCGAGGTACGAGAGCGCGCCCGGCTCCGAGGTGACCAGCCGTTCCTTGGCCTGCGGGTTCGCCTGGGCCTGGGCCAGCTGCGCGGCCGGGACGAAGGCGGAACCGAACGCGTCCTTCGCCTCACCGGAGTCTGCGATCAAGGCCTGCGCGGCGACGGTGTCGTCCTGGCTGAGCTTGAACGTGATCTTGTCCGGGCCCGCGGTGCGGACCTGGTCGGTGTCGCGCTTCCAGTTCTCGTTGCGGGTCAGCCGCATCGCGACGCCCTGGTCGTAGCTCTCGACCGTGTAGGGGCCGGAGGCGGCCGGCTTCTCGCCGTACGTCGCCGGATCGGTGTCCTTGGCCTTCGGCACCGGGGCGAACGCGACGGTCGAGGCGACCCACGGCCAGTCGCCGTACGGCACGTCGAGCTCGAAGACGATCGTCTTGTCGTCCGGCGTCTTGATCGAATCGAGCTCCTGGCCCTGGTACGGACCCTTGTAGTCGCCGGCGCCGGTGAGCAGGGTCTTGTGGTACGAGAGCCCGCCGGACAGCTCCGGGGCGAAGGACCGCTCGATGCCGTACTTGATGTCGGCGCTGGTGATCGGCGTGCCGTCGTCGAAGGCCAGCCCGTCCTTCAGCGTGTAGGTCCAGGTCTTGCCGTCCGCGCTGGGCTTGCCGGTGTCGGTGGCGAGGTCCGGGACCACGGCCGGCGGCTTGCCGGGCGTGATGTCCCAGGCGGTCAGCCGGCGGTGCACCAGGGCGTTCGAGGTGATCGCCAGGCCCTGGCTCTTCGCCGGGTCGAACGCCATCTCGGTCGACGACGAGAAGATCGTCAGGGAGCCGCCGGTGGTCGGCGGCGCGGAGTTCCCGCCGCCCGTACCGGTCGGGTTGGCGTTGCAGCCGGTCAGCGCGATCACCGCCGCAGCGATCACCGCTCCGGCGAGCTTCAGTCTCTTCATGATCAGTGGATCCTTCCGTTCAGTGCACCGCAGCGCGTCGGGCGCGGGGGTCGAGGAGGCCGTAACACAGGTCGATGACCAGGTTGGCCAGGATGATCAGGAACGCCGAGAACAGAGTCACCCCGACGATCACCGGGAGATCGAGATTGCCGACGGCGTCCAGCAGCAGCGCACCCAGCCCGGGCATCGAGAACACCTTCTCGGTGATCACCGCGCCGCCGAGCAGGCCGCCGAGGTCGAGGCCGAACACCGTCGCGATCGGCAGCAGGACGTTGCGCAGGGCGTGCAGCGGGATGATCCGGCGCTCGGCGAGACCCTTGGCGCGGGCGGTCCGGATGTAGTCCTCGTTGAGCACCTCGAGCAGCTGGCCCCGGGTCAGCCGGGTGTAGATCGCCGCGTTGATCAACGCCAGCACGCACCAGGGCAGCACCAGGTGCCAGAGCCAGTCGATCAGGCCGTCGGCGAACGGCGAGTAGCCGCCGATCGGCACCATGTTCAGGGTGAAGCCGAACAGCAGGATGCCCAGCAGCCCCACCAGATAGGAGGGTGCGGACACGCCGGCGATCGACAGCGTCATCAGCCCCCGGTCCAGCAGGCTGCCCCGGCGGAGCGCCGAGATGGTGCCGGTGCCGACGCCGATGATCAGCCAGAGGATCGCGGCGCCGATGGCCAGCGAGAACGTCACGCCGATCCGGTCCATGATCAGCTCGGTGACCGGCGTGCTGAGCCGGAACGAGTAGCCGAAGCAGGGCGCCGCGCACTCGATCGCCGCCGGTCCGGAGCCGAAGGTGCGGCCGGCGACGATGCCGATCCCGAACTGGACCACCTGGCTGTACCAGGGCGAGTCGAAGCCCATGAAGGTGCGCGCCTGCTGGAGCTTCTCCGGCGTGCACGGCCTGCCGCAGGACAGCTGGGCCGGGTCGGCGGGGGAGAGGTAGAACACGGCGTAGGTGACGAACGTCAAGATCACCAGCACCAGCAGCATGCCGCCGATGCGTCCGGAGAGGTAGCGCAGCAGATTCATCGCGGTTCGCTCATCTCCCGATCCCGGCCCGGGCCGACACGGCGGTACGGGGGTCCAGGGCGTCCCGCAGCCCGTCGCCGAACAGGTTGAACGCCAGCGTGATCAGGAACAGCGCCGCGCCGGGGAAGATCAGGAACATCGGGTCGGTGCCGACCCAGCCGATCGCCTCGCCGATCGAGCGGCCCCAGGCGGGGGTCGGCGGCGGTACGCCGACGCCGAGGAAGGACAGCGCCGCCTCGGTACCGATCTTGCCCGGGATCGAGATGGTGGCGAAGACGATCACGGTCGCCGCGAGATTCGGCAACAGCTGCCGGAACAGGACGTGGGCCGTGCCGCCACCGGCGATCTGGGACGCGATCACGAAGTTGCGGTCCTTCAGCACCAGGGTCTGCGACCGGACCACCCGGGCGATCCCGGGCCAGCCGAAGAAGCCGATCACGACGATGATCAACACCGGCTTCGGCAGCCAGGCCGGCACGATCGCGCCCAACGCGATCATGAACACCAGGCCGGGGAAGCCGAACACGACATCGGCGGTACGGCCGAGGATCCGGTCGGTCCAGCCGCCGAAGTACCCGGCCAGCAGGCCGACGACCACGCCGATCACCACCGAGACGACGGTGGCCGCGATGCCGACGACGAGCGAGGTCCGCGACCCGTGCACGACGATGGCGAACAGGTCCCGGCCGGTCAGCGGTTCGACGCCGAACCAGTGCCGGCCGCTGATCCCGCCGCCGAACCCGGCCGGAGCGCCGGTCGCGTCGAGGGCGTCCAGGTCGTAGGTGTACGGGTCGTGGCCGGAGATCATCGTGATCAACGGGGCCAGGATCGCGGCCAGCACGAACACGGCGATCGTGACCGCGCCGAAGACGGCACCGGGATCGGCGCGGAGCCGGCGGAGGAGACTGCGGGCGCCGGTGACCCGGTCGGTGATCCCGACCTCGACGTACCCGTCGGTCATGGTGTGGCGCCTCCCTCGTCCCCCGGCCCGCTGCGCGGTGCTGCCACGCGTGATATTGCCACGAACACACTAGGGAATGGGGTCATCTCACCGTCGCCTCGGCCGTCGCGTCGCGGTCGTACGGTCTGGTAAGGGTGAGCCGGGTGGTGCTGGTGTAGTCCTTCCGCGGTCCGGTGACCTGCCACACGATGATCAGTTCTCGGGTCTGCGGATCGACGGTGACCGTGCCCGTGTAGTCGTCGGCGCCGCAGTCGTGCCGGACCGTCTCGCCGGGCCGCCAGGGATGGAACAGCCGCCCGTCGTCGAAGGTGAGCTGCCAGCCGTCGGGCCCGCGGTCGAGGTAGTAGGTCCGGGTCGCCGGGCCGCTGTAGTCGCGCCATTCCAGCCGGCATTCCTCGGCCCAGCGGATCCGGTCGCCGTCCGGTTCGGGCTCGAGGGTGAGCCGGCCCGAGGCCGTACCGCGGACGTCGTTGCGGCGGTCCTCGATCACCCGGTCCAGGCGCCAGGTGCCGAGCAGGGTCAGCGGATCCGCGACGTTCATCGCCCGCTGATCACCGCGTTGTCGATCATGAAGCAGGCCCCGGTTCGATCGCGGCGAGCCGGGCCGAGGCGGTGGCCATGTGGGCGGCCATCGCCGAGGCGGCGGCGTCCGGGTCGCGCTGCCGCAGGGCGTCGTAGATGGCGGTGTGCTCACGTACCGCGGCCTCGGCGTGCTCGTCGTCCTGGACCGCGCGATCGACCCAGATCCGCAGCAGCGAGCGGACGATCTGGAGCAGGTCGAGCAGGACCGCGTTGCCGGTACTGGTGGCCAACAGGTGGTGGAAGGCGAGGTCGGCCTCGACGAACGCAGCAAGATCACCGACGCCGGCCCGCATCCGCTCCAGGTGCTCGCCGAGCCGGTTGAGTTGATCATCGTCCAGCCGCTCGGCGGCGAGCCGGGCGGCGAAGATCTCGAGTCCCGACCGGACCTCGATCAGCTCCAGCGTGCTCCGCTCGCCGATCACCATGCCCCAGCGCAGCGACTGCGGCAGCAACTCGCTGGCGTTGCCGCGCAGGTAGGTGCCGGAGCCCGGCCGCACGTCGACGATGCCGAGGATCTCCAGCGCCGCCAGCGCCTCCCGGACTGCCGACCGGCCGACCCCGAGCGTCGCCGCGAGCTGCCGTTCCGGCGGGAGCCGGGTGCCGGGCGCGATCGAGCCGCCGGTGAACAGGTCGAGCAGCCGGTTGGCCACCGCCGACACCGCCGAGCCGGTCGGCAAGGCCCCGAGTGCGGCACTGATCTCGGCCGACTGATCCCGGTACGCAGGCATGTCGCAAACCCTAACCCCCACCCCCACCCCGCCGACCGGTCACAAACGCAGGCGTCCTGGCGGCGTGTCGCTGCACAACTGCCCGGTCGGCGGTCCTGCCGAGGTCTCCGGCACGTTCGAGCGGAGCGTCATCGACTGTGTCCGTGCCTGCGAATCAGCATCGGGTTCTCGCCACTCGACGGGCATGGCAGACCTCCCGTCGCGGGTCGGCGGGCTGGTCGCCGCGGGCCGGATTCGGACGCGAGTCGCCAAGACGTCGGGCCAGTGCCGAGATCAACTCGAGCCGTTCCCGGGAAGGGCGGTCGGGCGCGGATCCCGAGCACGGATGCGTGTCGCCAAACCTCTTGAACTGAACCGATAAAACGCTTCAGAGGCCTGCAGCGCTCGAGTTCAAGAGGGTTCGCGACAGATCCGCAGATCTCGGAGCCGTCCAGACGGCTGCGATGGCTGAGCCGGCCCGCGATTCGGCCGCCGGCGTTTGGAGCCGCAGCGGTCGCGCGCCCGGGAAGTCCGACAAGTCCGTTCGCGCTCCGGCCCTCTCACGCCGCGGGGTCTGCCCGGGCTTCTGCTTTCACCCGGGCTTCCTCCTTCCGGCGTCCCGGATCTGCCGCTGCCGGATTCTCTCGCCGTGCCGGGTCTGGCGCTGCTGGGTTTCTCGCCGTGCCCGGGTCGGTCGCCGACGGGTTTCTCTCACCACGCCCCGTCTCTCACCACGCCCCGTCTCTCACCACGCCCCGTCTCTCACCACGCCCCGTCTCTCACCACGCCCCGTCTCTCACCACGCCCCGTCTCTCACCACGCCCCGTCTGTCGCGGGGACCGGTCTGTCGCCTGCGGTCCTTCTCTGGCGGGGTTCGGTCTGTCGCCTCCGGTCCCTTTCTCTCGGGGCCCCGTTCGCTCGCCTCCGCCTTCTTCCCCTCGTCCACCTCTCCTCACCGACAGGGCACAAGTGCAGCGACACGCCGCCAAAACGCCTGCTTTTGTGCCCGGTCGGCGAGTGGGGGGATTGGTCAACCGGTTGACAGATCTGGGGATGGCGGGTGAGCATGAGCGGCATGAGGGCAGTGCAAAGTGGCCAGGAGCCTCAGCAGCATCCGGCGATGACGGTGGAGCGGTCGGCGATTCGGAAGGTGGCCGTACGGCTGGTTCCGTTCGTCGCGTTGATGTTCTTCATCAACTATCTGGATCGGACGGCGATCGGGTTCGCCGCGCCGAACGGGATGAACACCGATCTCGCGTTGTCGGCGGCGCAGTTCGGGTTCGCGTCCGGGGTGTTCTTCATCGGCTACATCCTGTTGGAGGTGCCGTCGAACCTGGCGCTGCACCGGTTCGGCGCCCGCCGCTGGCTGGCCCGGATCATGATCAGCTGGGGGATCGTCGCGGCGCTGTTCACCTGGGTGCAGGGGTTCGAGCAGCTGGTGGTGCTGCGGTTCCTGCTCGGCGTGGCCGAGGCCGGGTTCTTCCCGGGCGCGATCCTGTTCCTCAGCCTGTGGGTGCCGGCCCGGCACCGCAGTAAGATCCTGGCGCTGTTCTACCTGGCGCAGCCGCTGACCACGGTGATCGGGGCGCCGCTGGCCGGGGTGTTGATCAACCAGCACGGCGTCTTCTTCGGGCTCGAGGGCTGGCGGTTCATGTTCCTCGGCGTCGCGATCCCGGCCATCGTCGTCGGCGTGATCGCCTGGTTCTACCTCAAGGACAGCCCCAAGGATGCGCGCTGGCTCAGTGACGCGGAGCGGGACTGGCTGACCGAAGAGCTGCGCGCCGAGAACAGCGGAGGGCAGCGGGCGCACACGTCGATCAGGCACGCGTTCGGCAGCGGCCGGGTCTGGTTGTTGTCGATCATGTACTTCGGCTTCATCTACGGCCTGTACGCGCTCGCGTTCTTCCTGCCGACGATCATCAAGGGGTTCCAGGCGGCCAGCGGGACCACGTTCGACGTCGTCCAGCAGGGCCTGATCACCGCGATCCCGTACCTGCCGGCGGCGGTGGCCCTCTATCTGTGGTCCCGCGACGTCACCCGCCGCGGACTGCGCACCTGGCACATCGTCATCCCGGCCGTGCTCGGCGCGGTGACCATCCCGCTGGCGCTGTTCGCGCAGAGCCCGGCGCTGACGATCGCGATCATCACGATCACCGCGATGTCGATCTTCTCCGTGCTGCCGAACTTCTGGACCCTGCCGACCCGGTTCCTGTCCGGTGCAGCCGCCGCGGCCGGGATCGCGTTGATCAACACGGTGGGCAATCTGGCCGGCTTCTCGGCGCCGTACGTCACCGGGGCGGTGCACGACCTGACCGGCGGCTATCAGGTCCCGATGTTCATCGTCGGCGGCTTCCTCGCCCTCTCGGCGGTCGTCATGGTGGTGCTGGCCCGTCGGGGTAGCGTCGCCCTGAACCCTGACGAGGAGGCCAGATGACCCGACTGTTCAACGACCCCACCGCGTTCGCCGACGAGTTCGCCGAGGGCTTCGTCGCTGCCAACCGGCGTACGGTCCGCGCCGTGTCCGGTGGCGTGGTGCGTGCGACCGCCGTCCCGCCCGGCCAGGTGGCGGTGATCATCGGCGGCGGCTCCGGCCACTATCCGGCCTTCGGCGGGTTGGTCGGCCAGGGCCTCGCCCACGGGGCCGCGCTCGGCAACATCTTCGCGTCGCCGTCGGCCGGCCAGGTCTACTCGGTGGCGAAGGCCGCCGAGACCGGTGGCGGCGTGCTGCTCACGTACGGCAACTATGCGGGCGACGTGCTCAACTTCGACGCCGCCCAAGATCGACTTCGGGCCGACGGGATCTCCTGCGAGACCGTCACCACCACCGACGACATCTCCAGTGCCGGGCCGGCAGAACGGGAACGCCGGCGCGGCGTGGCCGGCAACCTGTGCGTGTTCAAGATCGCCTCGGCGGCCGCGGAGGAGGGTCGGGAGCTGGCCGAGGTGGTCCGGCTGGCCCGGTTGGCCAACGACCGGACCCGGTCGTTCGGGGTGGCGTTCGGCGGGTGCACGTTGCCCGGCGCGGGGGCGCCGCTGTTCGAGGTGCCGGCCGGGAAGATGGCCGTGGGGCTGGGCATCCACGGCGAGCCCGGGCTGTCCGAGACCGACGTACCGACCGCCGACGGGCTGGCCGAGCTGATGGTCGGCGACCTGCTGCAGGAGCTGCCGGACGGGATGTCGACGCCGGCCGGTGCGCGGGTGGTGCCGATCATGAACGGGCTCGGTTCGGTGAAGTACGAGGAGCTGTACGTCGTCTTCCGCCGGGTCGCGCAGCTGCTCGAGGCCGCGGGCGCGGAGATCGTCGAGCCGGAGGTCGGTGAGTTCTGCACCAGCCTCGACATGGCCGGAGCCTCGCTGACCCTGCTCTGGCTGGACGACGAACTGGAACCGCTCTGGCTCGCGCCGGCCGATACGCCGGCCTACCGCAAGGGAACCGTGGCCGCCGCGGCCGTCGTCGACCAGGCGGCGGCCGAGGCCGGTACGGAAGCCGAGGTCCCGCCGGCCAGCGACGAGTCCCGGGCCGCCGCGGTGATCATCGACGCCGCGCTGGCGGCGGTGCAGGACACCGTCGACGGCTCGGTGGACGAACTGGGCCGGCTGGATGCGATCGCCGGCGACGGTGATCACGGGATCGGGATGCAGCGCGGGGCCCGGGCCGGCCGGGCGGCCGCCGCGACGGCGCTGGCCGCCGGTGCCGGGGCCGGCACGTTGTTGATCAAGGCCGGTGACGCCTGGGCCGATCGGGCCGGCGGCACCTCGGGCGCGCTCTGGGGCGTCGTGCTGCGGGCGCTGGGGGAGCGGCTGGGCGACGCCGACCCGGCCTCCTCGGCCGCGGTGGTCGAGGGCGTCGCGGCGGCGCGGGACGGCGTGATCAACTACGGCAAGGCCGAGCTCGGCGACAAGACGATGGTGGACGCGCTGGTCCCGTTCGCCGACACCCTGGCCGGCGCCGTCGGCGAGGGCTCCGAACTGTCCGACGCCTGGCGGCGCGCGGCCGACGCCGCGGTCAAGGCCGCGGCTGCCACCGCGGAACTCCTTCCCCGCAAGGGAAGGGCGCGCCCGCACGCGGAGAAGAGCCTCGGCACGCCGGACCCGGGAGCGCACTCGTTCGGACTGATCGTCGTCGCCGTCGGCGGCGTGCTGGACGGTGCCGTCAACGGATGAGCCAGCACAAGATCACCCTCGGCGTCAGCCTGAAGATGTACTTCGGGCACGCCCGGACGCTCGCCTGGTGCCGGGACGTCGCCCGGGTCGCGACCGAGCGCCGCAGCGTCGTGCCGGAGCAGGTGGAGCTGTTCGTGCTGCCCACCTTCCCGGCGCTGGCTCCGGCCACCGCGGCGATCGGCGACGCGCCGGTCGCGGTGGGCGCCCAGGACCTGCACTGGGCCGACGACGGCGCCTACACGGGTGAGGTGTCGGCGGTCGAACTGGCCGAGCTCGGTGTCCGGTACGTCGAGGTCGGGCACGCGGAACGGCGCCGGCTGTTCGGCGAGACCGACGAGGTGATCAAGCTCAAATCGGCCGCCGCGTTGCGGCACGGCCTGGTCCCGGTGCTCTGTGTCGGCGAACCGGACCGGGTCGACGCCGATGCTGCGATCGACATCGTTCATGATCAGGTCGCCGCGGCGCTGGCCGATGCGCCGCCCGGCCGGGTGATCATCGCGTACGAGCCGGTCTGGGCCATCGGGGCCCCGGAACCGGCGCCGGACCAGCACATCAGGGCCGTCTGCGGCGCGCTGCGCGGCTCCGCCGGAGCGGACCGTAACGAGAGCTCCGTGATCTACGGCGGTGCCGCCGGACCGGGCCTGCTCGGCCGGCTCGACGGGACGGTCGACGGGCTGTTCCTGGGCCGGTTCGCGCACGACCCGGCCGCGCTGGCCACCGTGCTCGACGAGGCCGCGGCGCTGGTGATCAAGGAGGACGGTCCATGACCGGCAGGTTGGGACTCGGCAGCTACGCGTACTTCTGGCGGCATTCCGACCGTGCGCCCGAGCCGCTGACGCTGGCCGACGAACTGCGGCAGACGCGCGACGCCGGGCTCGACCTGTTCCAGGTCTGCGACTACGCGCCGCTGCTGGACTTCACGGAGGCTGAGCTGCTCGCGACCCGGTCGGTCGCGGCGGACTGCGGGGTCGAGCTGGAACTCGGCACCAAGGGCGTCGCCGTCGATCACCTGGCCCGGTTCGCCGAACTGGCCGTGATCTTGAACGCCCGGCTGGTCCGCAGCATGGTGCTGCCGGCCGACCGGGACGGCGGCCTGGCCGAGGTCGAGGCCGGCCTGCGCCAGGTGCTGCCGCGGTTCGCCGAGGCGGGGATCACGCTCGCCCTCGAGACGTACGAGCAGCTGCCGTCCACCGAGCTGGTCGCCTTGATCGAGAACGTCGCCGACCCGTCGCTGGGGATCTGCCTGGACCCGGCCAACAACGTCGCCGCCCTCGAGCATCCGCGGGACGTGGTCGAGCGCTGCGCGCCGTACACGAAGAACGTGCACGTCAAGGATTTCGCCTTCACCCGGAGCGGCGGCTGGATCGGCTTCACGCTGGAGGGGATGCCGCTCGGCACCGGTCTGCTCGACCTTGATCATCTGCTGGCCACGGTCGACCCGGTCGGCCGGGGCATCACCATGATCACCGAGCACTGGCTGACCTGGCGCGGCGACTACGCCGAAACCGCCCGCCTGGAAGGCGACTGGACCGATCAGACGATCACCCGAATGAAGGAGCACCTGACATGACCACGGACCACCTGACCATCGCCGTGATCGGAGCCGGCGGCAAGATGGGCATGCGCATCTCGAACAACCTGCAGCGCACCGATCATGCCGTCCGCTACGCGGAGACGTCGCCCGCCGGCCGGGACCGGGTCACCGACGCCGGCCGGGAGGTCGTCGACTCGGCCGTCGCGGTCAAGGACGCGCAGGTGATCGTGCTGGCGGTGCCGGACCTGGCGCTCGGGCCGGTGACGGAGCAGCTGGTGCCGCTCGCCGAGCCGGGCGCGATCGTGCTCACCCTCGACCCGGCCGCCGCCTACGCCGGGCTGCTGACCACCCGCGACGACGTGATCATGGGCGTGGCGCACCCCTGCCATCCGTCGGTGTTCCTGGAGCGGACCAGCAAGGAGGAGTGGGCGGACACGTTCGGCGGGATCGCCGCACCGCAGGACGCGGTGGCCGCGATCGAGTCGGACGACCCGGCCAAGCAGGCGATCCTGGAGACCGTGATCCGGGCCATCTACG
Source organism: Microlunatus sp. GCM10028923 (assembly GCF_042666975.1). NCBI lineage: Bacteria > Bacillati > Actinomycetota > Actinomycetes > Propionibacteriales > Propionibacteriaceae > Microlunatus > Microlunatus sp. GCM10028923. The sequence goes on from NZ_JBHTFF010000001.1 coordinate 899,682, forward strand.
CGCCGGTGATCGACGTGCACTGGGTCACCGTCAAGCAGCTGGCCCAGCTGGAGCCGACCTTGGTCGAGACCGTTGCGTGCATGATCGGCCGGCTGCTGAACGAGGCGCTGGAGGAGGCCGTGCACACGATGGGGGTGCCGGAGCCGGCCGCCCGCGCGATGCTGCTCGGCCACACCCAGGTCGCTCTGGCCAACGGCCTCCGCGGCGACAACCCGTTCAGCGACGCCTGCCTGATCGCCATGGACTACGGCCAGGAGACGATCATCAAGGAGGACTGGAAGAAGATCTTCCGCGACGACGAGCTGGACAAGAACCTGGCCCGGATGCTGCACCTGGAGTCGATCCGGCGCTGACCGAATTCGGTGGCTCCGCGGCCCGGAGGGTGCCATAGTCCGCTCATGACCGCCGCCCGGCTCGCCGATGATCGTGTTCCGTTGCCCGGCGGCCTGACCCTGCGCCGGGCCCGGCCGTCGGACCTCGAGCCGATCGGCGCCCTGCTGACCGAACGCGGCGAGCCGGGGGACGCTCTTGATCATCGGCTGGCGGTCGAGGATCCCGACCTCGGCTGGTCCGCCAGCGCCGTGGTGGTCGACGGTGATCGGGTGGTCTCGACGGCCACGCTGCTCGACGAGGTGGTCCGGGTCGGCGACCTGCGGCTGCCGGCCGGCCAGGTCGAGCTGGTCGCCACCGACCGGGCGTACGAGGGACGCGGGCTGGTCCGGGCGTTGATGGACTGGGCCCATCGCCGGTCGGCGGCCCGCGGCCACCTGCTGCAGATCATGATCGGGATCCCGTACTTCTACCGCCTCTTCGGGTACGAGTACGCGATCGACATCCAGCCCGCCCTGCGGGCCCGGGCGCCGGCGGGCCCACCCGGGCCGGGCTTCCGGCCCGCCCGCACGGAGGACCTGCCGGCCCTGGCCGCGCTGCAGGAACGGACCCAGGCGGCTTTCGATCTTGCCGTGCCGCACCCGGCGGCCCGCTTGCGCTGGCTGCTGCAGCAGGACGCGACCGCCTCCTGGGTGGTGGACCGTGCCGGCACCCCGGCGGCGGTGGCCCGGGTGCGTCGGGGCGACGGCGAACTGCTGCTGGCCGAGGCCGCGGCCGACGACGAGGCGGCTGCGCTGGAGCTGCTGCGCGGCGTGGCCGGGCTCGCCCCCGACGCGTCGTTGCGGGTGGTGCACCGGCCGGGCACCGTCGCCGCGACCGCCTGGCAGACCCTGATTGATCATGAAGCGCCCCGGCGGGCCGAGCAGTACTACGTCCGGATCCCCGACCCGGCGGCCCTGCTGGATCGGTTCCGGCCGCTGTTCCGGGAGCGGCTGGCCGCGACCGGAGCCGACCACACCGGACGCGACCTGGTGATCTCCACCTTCGGCGCCCACTACCGGCTGCCGATCGGCGACGACGGCGTCGGCCCGGTGATCACCGGCGGCGTGATGCAGAGCCCCGGCGTCGCCGGAGCCGTCGGCGTCGCGCCGGACCAGCTGGCGGCGCTGCTCTTCGGTCCGTACGGCCTCGAGGGCCTGACCCGGCGGCGGCCCGACGTGTACAGCGCCGACGAGGAGTTCCACCGCGTGATCTTCCCGCCGCTGACCTCCGACGTGCTCAGCTATTACCTGCCCTACTGAGGCGGCACTAGGCTGGCCCTCCGCAACAATTCGGGAGGTCGGGGTGGTCCAGGTCAGCCGGGTGATCGCGTGTCCGGAGTGCCGGACGTACTGGCCGGTCGAGGGCCCGGCCCGGTGCTCCGATCCCGATCATGATCATCGGCAGCACGAGGTGCACCGGCATCTGGACCGGGTCGCGCTGCCCGACGGGACGACCGTGGTGGCGGCGTCGTTCACGCCGCCGGCGCCGTACCTGCGTGAGCGGCCGCCCGATCACGGCCTCTACCTGGACCAGGCCTGGAGCCCGCCCTGGCCGCATGATCACCTCGACTGGCCCGATTTCGGGGTGCCGGCCGACACGGACCAGTTGATCACCACGCTGCGGTCGGTGCTGGACCGGGCCCGGTCCGGGCAGCGGGTCGAGCTCGGCTGCCTCGGCGGCCACGGCCGCACCGGTACGGCGCTCGCGGTGCTGGCCGTGCTGGCCGGCCGACGCCCGGACGAGGCCGTGGCCTGGGTCCGTACGACCTATTGCGACCGGGCCGTCGAGACCGCCGAGCAGGAAGCCCTGGTCGCCGGCCTCGACGCCGGTTGATCAACGACCGGCGAGCTGCTGCTCCAGGTCGGCCTTGATCTGATCACCGCCGCGCTGGTGCCATTCGGCCTTGTATGCCGCGAAGTCCGACATCGGCCGGCGTCCGGAGACGATCTGGTTGATGTAGTCGTCGGTGATCTTCTCCAGCACGCCGCCGAGCCGGTCGCCGACCTCGGAGGGCAGGCTGGCGACCGGGTTGTCGAAGCCCTCGGCGGCCAACGCCTCCGCGTAGGCCAGCGCATCCGAGTAGCCGGTCGGCGTCCCGGGGTAGTAGTACGCATGCGGGTAGCCGGTCAGGCCGGTCAACTCGGCCTGCAGCGTCGGGTCGTCGACCGAGGTCGGCTCATGATCGTCGTTGTAGTTCCAGTGCCGGCCCTCGATGCCGAACCGGTTGATCATGTACTCCTTGGTACCGAAGCCGGCGGCCAGGTAGTCGAGGCAGCGCAGGATCGTCTCCACCCGGCCCGGCTTCTCGGCCGCCTTCGCCGAGATCGCGGCCCGGGAGAACCAGCCGGTCGTCCTGATCCACTTGCCCTTGCCGCCGTCGTGGCCCGGCGGGACCAGCGGGACCGTGCCCGGATGCTTGGCGATCATCTGCCGGCCCTCGGAGGTGGCGGCGAAGGCGTACCCGATGCCACCCTTGGCGATGCCGATCTGGCTCGACGTGAACATGCCGAGGACCTTGATCTCCTGCGCATCCAGGGCCAAGGCGTCCGGGTGATAGCCACCGGCCTGCCACAGTTCGCGGCACCAGGTGATCGCGGCCTCGTACTCCGGGGTGTCGACCCGCGCGACCAGTCCGCCGTCGGTGAGCTGCCAGTCCGGTCCGACCCGGAACATCGACAGGATGAACGGCATGATCGAACCGGGGAAGGCGCCGATGCCGTACGGGGTCTGGCCGTTCTGCGGCGGGATCGCCTTCGGGATGTTGATCAGGAACTCGCGGAACTCGGCGGCGTTCGTCGGCGGCCCGGCCAGCCCGATCTTCTCGGCCCAGTCGCCGCGGTGGATGAACACGGTGTCCACGGCCGGCACCGGGTTGGCCACCCCCATCACCCGGCCGTTGATCATGGTGTTCTGCCAGGCCTCGACCGGGACGTTGGCGGCCAGGTTGGGGTAGTTCTGCATCTTGTCGCCGGCCAGGAAGTCGGTCAGATCGGCGAAGGCTCCCTGCTTCAGCGCCTTGTCACCGATCGGGTTCGGCAGCAGCCCGGTCACGTCCGGCAGGTCACCGCCGGCCAGCAGGGTTGCCAGCTTCGACTCGTACGCGTCGGACGGACCCCACACCTTCTTCAGCTCCAGGCCGAGCCGGTCGTTCAGGTCCGACCAGAACGGGTTCTGGCCGACCGGCGGGGGCGGCGGCGACCAGATGATCGAGAACATCGACATCGAGGTGCCGTCGCCGGGCTTCTCCGGCCAGGAGACCCGGAGCGGATCCGGCACCTTGGCATAGGCGTTCGGCAGGCCGGGGACCTTGCTCCGGATCTCGCCCTCCACGGGCGGCGCCGGCAAGTGCTTCGGCAGTTCGCCCGCCGCGCTCGGCGCCGGCTGCGGACCGCCGCCCTCACCGGTGATCGCCGAACAGCCCGCGGCGGCGACGGTCAGCGACGCGCCGAGCCCGGCCTGGAGCAACCGACGGCGGCCCACCGTGCCCGGCGCCGTCCGGTGGGTGGTGCGGATTCCATGATCATTCATGTCGGCCTCTCTGCCTGCTCCGGTGATCAACGAGCTGCGAGTTGCTTCTCCAGGTCGGCCTTGATCTGGTCACCGCCGCGCTTGTGCCAATCGGTCTTGAACGCCTCGAAGTCCGACATCGGCCGGCGTCCGGAGACGATCTGGTTGATGTAGTCGTCGGTGATCTTCTCCAGCACGCCGCCGAGCCGGTCGCCGACCTCGGAGGGCAGGCTGGCCAGCGGATCGTCGTAGCCGTCGGTGGCCAGCGCCTCGGCGTACGCGAGCGCGTCCGAGTAGCCCGTCGGCGTGCCCGGGTAGTAATACGCGTGGGGGTACTGGGTCAGCCCGGTCAGCTCCGCCTGCAGGGTCGGATCGTCGACCGGGGTCGGTTCCCGCTTGTCGTTGTAGTTCCAGTGCCGGCCCTCGATGCCGAACCGGTTGGCCATGTATTCCTTGGTGCCGAAGCACGCGCTGAGGTAGTCGATGCAGCGCAGGATCGTCTCCACCCGGCCCGGCTTCTCGGCCGCCTTGGCCGAGATGCCCCAGCGGGAGAACCAGCCGGAGGTCTTGACCCACTTGGGTTTTCCGCCGTCGTGGCCCGGCGGCAGCAGGGTCGCCGTTCCGGGATGCTTGTCGATCAACTGGCGACCCTCGGAGGTGGCGGCGAAGGCGTAGCCGATGCCGCCCTTGGCGATGCCGATCTGGCTCGAGTTGAACATGCCGAGCACCTTGATCTCCTGCGCATCAAGCGCCAGCGCGTCCGGGTGATAGCCGCCCGCCGCCCACAGCTCGCGGCACCAGGTGATCGCGGCTTCGTACTCCGGGGTGTCGATCCGCGACACCACCTTCCCGTCCGCCACCTGCCACGACGGCCCGACCCGGAACATCGCCAGGATGAAGGCCATGATCGATCCCGGGAACGCGCCGATGCCGTACGGGGTCTGGCCGTTCTGCGGCGGGATCGCCTTCGGGATCGCGACCAGGAACTCGCGGAACTCGTCGGCGTTGGCCGGCGGCGCACTGAGGCCGATCTTCTTCGCCCAGTCGCCGCGATAGATGAACGCCGTGTCCACCGCGGGCACCGGATTGGTCACACCCATCACCCGGCCGTTGATCATGGTGTTCCGCCAGGCGTCCTCGGCCGTGTTCGCGGCGAGGTTGGGATAGTTCTGCATCTTGTCGCCGGCCAGGAAGTCGGTCAGGTCGGCGAACGCACCTTGTTTGAGTGCCTTGTCGCCGATCGGGTTCGGCAGCAGGTTGGTGACGTCGGGCAGGTCGCCGCCGGCCAGCAGGGTGGCCAGTTTCGACTCGTACGCGTCGGACGGACCCCAGACCATCTTGAGCTCGAGGCCGAGCCGGTCGTTCAGGTCCGTCCAGAACGGGTTCTGGCCGACCGGCGGGGGTGGCGGCGACCAGATGATCGAGAACATCGACATCGAGGTGCCGTCGCCCGGCTTCTCCGGCCAGGAGGCCCGCAAGGGATCCGGCACCTTGGCGAACGCGTTCGGCAGCCCCGGGAGCTTGCTCTTGATCTCGCCGTCGACGGCCGGTGCCGGGATGTGCTTCGGCACCTCGCCGGTTCCGCCGGACGCGGCCGGCGGCGCCCCGGATCCCTCACCGGTGATCGCCGAGCAGCCGGCACCGGCCACCGCCAGCGAAGCGCCGAGGCCGGCCTGGAGCAGGCGGCGGCGGCCCAGCGGGCCCGGTCGAAGGGCGGGAATTCCCTGATCACTCATGTCTTGACGACCTCTCTGCGTGCACGGCGATCAGCCCTTGATCGCACCGGTCAGCACGCCCTTGGTGAAGTACTTCTGCAGGAAGGGATAGACGAGCAGGATTGGCAGGACGGCGAGGACGACGACCGCCATCTGCACCGACTCCGGCTGCGGCGGAGTGTGGTTCGGGTCCTCGATCTGCGGCATCGGGGATCCCTGCACCACATAGAGATTGAGCACCAACTGGATCGGCCACTTGGTGGCGTCGTTGATGTAGAGCAGCGCGGTGAAGAAGGTGTTCCAGTAGCCCACCGCGTAGAACAGGGCGATCACCGCGCTGACCGCCTTGGACAGTGGCAGCACGATGCTGGTGAAGATCTGCCGGTCGTTGCAGCCGTCGATCCGGGCCGCCTCGATCAGCTCCCGGGGCAGCTGCAGATAGAAGTTCCGCAGCACCACCAGGTTGAACGCGCTGATCAACCCGGGCAGGATCATCGCGGCGTAGCTGTCCAGCAGCCCGAGGCTCTTGATCAACAGGAAGTTCGGGATCATCCCGGCCCCGAACAGCATGGTGAACAGGGCCAGGTACAAGATCACCCGCATGCCGGGCAGGTCGGCGGTCCGGGTCAGTCCGTACGCCATCATCGACGTGCAGACCATCGAGCAGGCGGTGCCGACCACGGTGACGCCGATCGACACCAGCAGGGCCCGGGTGACGATGCCGCCGCGGAGGATCGAGCTGTACGCCTCCAGGCTGAACCGCTCGGGCAGCAGGCCGCCGAAGCCGACCTCGGCGGAGTCGGCGAGCGACACGGCGATCACGTTGAGGAAGGGATACAGCATCAGCACCGTGATCAACACGATGACGATGATCTTGAGCGCCTGGACCGGCGGCGACGGCTTGCCGACCCAGATCGGCCGGGTCTCCCGGACCCTCGGCCGCCGTCCGGTGGTGCCTGCGAGGCTCGCCATCAGAACAATCCCTCCGCACCGAACCGCTTGGACAGGGCGTTCGCGCCGAGCACCAGCAGGGTGCCGACGACACCCTTGACCAGGCCGACGGCCGTGGAGAAGCCCCAGTCGCTGCCGACCACGCCGCGGAAGTAGACGAAGGTGTCCAGCACCTCGGCCGCCGCCGCGCCGACCGTGTTGTACTGCAGGTAGATCTGCTCGAAGCCGACGGTCAGCACGTCGCCGAGCCGCAAGATCAACAGCAGCAGGATGACCGGCAGCAGGCCCGGCAGAGTGACGTGCACGATCCGCCGCCAGGCACCGGCGCCGTCCACCGCCGCGCTCTCGTACAGCTCGGTCGGGATCGTGGTCAGGGCCGCGAAGAAGATGATCGTTCCCCAGCCCGAGTCCTTCCAGATCACCTGCGAGGTGACCAGCAGGTGGAACGTCTCCGGGTTGCTCATCAGGTTCACGTGCTCGATGCCGACCCGGCTCAGCACGTCGGTGACGATCCCGGTGCCGCCGAGGATCTGCTGCCAGATGGAGATCACGATCACCCAGGAGATGAAGTGCGGCAGGTAGACGATCGACTGCAGCCACCGCTTCACCCGGGTGCTGATCAACGAGTTCAGCAGCAGCGCGAGCGCGATCGGCGCCGGGAACGCGAAGATGATCTGCAGCAGGGACAGCTGCAGGGTGTTGATCACGGCGTGCCCGACGTCCGGGTCGGTGATCAACCGCTGGAAGTTCTCCAGCCCGACCCAGGGGCTGTTGGCGAAGCCGAGGAAGGGGGAGTAGTCCTGGAACGCCGCGACGTTGCCCAGCATCGGCACGTACGCGAAGATCACGAAGAAGATCAATCCGGGCAGGACGAAGGCATACATCCGCCAGTGCCGGCGGGCCAGCAGCCAACGTCGACGCCGTATTCGCCCGGGTGCTTCGGCGGCCCGATCGCCCACCGTGGCTCGCGCCCCGAGCCGGCCCAGTTCGGGGCCGGTTTCGCTGATCACGGACACGCTCCTTCAGGGGGTTGTCGCGCAGGTGGTCGCACTGAGGTGTGTCAGCCATCGTCGAACGGTCGCGGGTGCGGCCACAACCGCCCTGGTTAGACCAGTCGTTACCTGTTTCCGCCGGATCCGGTGCAGACTGGTTCAGCACAGCTCGCGATGGGGGACTCGAAGGAGTGAACGTGACGCAGGAGGCGGTGACCTCGAAGGTCGACCTGGTCCGGACCCAGCTGCTGAACCTGATCGACCAGACCGAGGAAGGCGCGGCGCTGCCCTCGGAACGGATCCTGGCCGCCCGGTTCCAGGTCGCGCGGATGACGCTGCGCCGGGCCATGGATGATCTTGCTTTCGACGGCCTGATCGTCCGTCAGCACGGCCGCGGGGTGTTCACGGCGCGGCCCAAGGTGGCTGGCCGGCTGGCCGTGTCGTCCTTCTCCGAGGACACCCGGCGGCGCGGCCTCACGCCCGGCACCCGGGTGATCTCGTTCCGGAAGGGCCGGGCCGACCGCAACATCGCCCGCCAGCTTCGGATCCCGGTGAACGACTTCGCCTACTTCTACACCCGGCTCCGGCTGGCCGACGGCGTGCCGATGGCGCTGCAGCAATGCACCCTTGTGGCCGACGCGGTGCCGGATCTGACCGAGGAGGACCTGACCGGTTCGCTGTACGAGTCGCTGGAGCGGCGGTTCGGCGTCAAGATCAACGGGGCGACGGCCGACCTGGAGGCCGTGATGCCGGACGCCCGCAGCGCCGAACTCCTGACCATCCCGATGAGCCAGCCGTGCATCCAGCTCCGCGGCTTCGGGCTGGACCAGACGGGCCGGGTGGTCGAGATCGGCCGCAGCCTGTTCCGCGGCGACCGGTATCGACTGAGTAGTTCGTTCTCCCGTGGGGATGTGGGCCCGCGACGGGTCCGGTCGAGCGGCCGCTGAGCCCGAGTGATCATGATGACCAGCTGGTCTAATCCGGATCGCCGCGGAGCCTGGCCGGGCCAGTCCCGGCACCATAGCTTCGATTCCGTTGGCCGGGAGGTCCGGTGCCGGGCGGAGCGCCCGGCGGAGACGTGGCCGAGGAGGCGGGTGTGAGGCGCTGGATGGCGATCGACGTCGGCCAGACGACGGTCCGGGCCCGTACCTCCTGGGCGTCCGGGGTGATCACCGCGCCGGGCTTCCATGATCCCGCCGCGGACCCGGTCGCGGCCGCCTTCGGTGCCGTCCGGCCGGTCCTCGCCGAACTGGCCGGCTCCATGATCGACGACGACCCGGTGGTGCTGGCGATCGGCCACACCGGGCTGCCGGAGCCGGCGGACGAGCTTGACGACGTGGCGGAGTTGATCTTGGCGGAGCTGCCGGCGGTGGCCGAGCTGCGGCTGTTCCCGGACGCCGTCACGGCCCACGCCGGGGCGCTGTCCGGGCGGGCCGGCGTCGTGGTCGCGGCCGGGACCGGGACCGTCTGCCTCGGCATCGACGGCGCCGGCCGGGCGGCCCGGGTCGACGGTGTCGGACACCTGGTCGGCGACGCCGGGAGCGCGTACGACCTCGGCCGGGCCGGCCTGCGGCAGGCGGTCTGGCACCAGGAGCGGCGGGAGCCGGCGCCGGACCTGCACCAGGCCGCCCGGCGCTACCTCTTCGACGAGCTCGGCCTCGGCGACGACCTCGGCGCGGCCCTGCGCCGGCTCTGCTGGCTGCCGGACCGGGTGAAGCTGGTCGCGGCGTTCGCGCGCCCGGTGATCGACTTCGCCCAGGCCGGGGACCCGGTCGCGGAACGGCTGGTCGGGCACGCGGCGGCGGACCTGGCCGAGACCGTCCGGGCCTGCTCCGCCTTGATCGAGCCGGTCGGCGAGGACCGCCGGATCGCCTGTGTCGGCGGCATGTTCGCGAGCGACGCGCTGGTCCAGCCGTTCCTGGCCGCGCTCGGCCTGCCCGATTGGCAGGTGGTCCCGGCCGACGGGACCGTACTGGACGGCACCGTGCTGCTCGCCGGAGACTCGGCGGGCCTGCACGCCTCCCTCGGCCGGATCCGGACGAGGACGGCCCAGAAAGGAACCCGATGACAGCGACGTTCACCGAGCAGATTCCGCAGCACGGACTGATCGTCTCCTGCCAGGCGGCCACGGGCTCGCCGTTGCGCGAGTCGTTGATCATGGCGCTGATGGCGGAGTCGGCGGAGCTGGGCGGTGCGGCCGGGCTGCGGGCCAACGGCGCGGCCGACATCGCCATGATCAGTTCCCGGGTCGACCTGCCGTTGATCGGGATCAACAAGCTCGGCGAGCCGGCCGGCGTGTTCATCACCCCGACCGTCCAGGCGGCGTTGGAGATCGTCGACGCCGGGGCGACGATCATCGCCCTCGACGGCACCCAGCGGCCGCGACCGGACGGCAGTTCACTGGCCGATCAGCTCGCGAAGATCAAGGCCGAGACCCAGGTGCCGATCATGGCCGACGTGGACACCGTGGAGGCCGGGATCGCCGCCCGGGAGGCCGGCGCCGACGTCGTGGCCACCACACTGTCCGGCTACACCGACGCCGGCGACGGCGGCCCCGGGCCTGACCTCGGCCTGGTCACGGCGCTGGCCGCCGCTGTGGATTGTCCGGTGATCGCCGAGGGCCGGATCCGGGACGAGTCCGAGGCCCTGGCCGCCCTAGCCGCAGGCGCCTACGCGGTGGTCGTCGGCAGCGCGATCACCAACCCGGTCCTGACCACCCGCCGCTTCGTCGAGCGGCTGGGTACCTTCGCCTCCTGACGCCGGCCGTCAGTCCGGCCGGTCGCCGGGCGGGATCATCGTGTTGATCACCTGCAGCGCCTCGTCGCGGTCGGGGCGGACCCGGGCGAGCTCGTCCCAGAGGGTGCTGCCGCGATCACGCAGGGCAAGCGCGGTGACGCCCCAGGCCGGAGCCCAGCCGAGCTCGAGGCACCAGGCGCCCCAGCCGGCGTCGCCGGAACTGCCCCAGTATTCCCAACGACGGAAGTCGAAGGAGCGGAACCAGCTCCCGTCCAGGTCCGGCCGGTCACTGCGGAGCTGGATCCTGATCAGATAGTCCGCCAGCCGGTCCGCGGCCTCGGTCACCCGGTGATCATCGAGGACGGCGGCCGCCTCGTACAGGCCGAGCAGGGCGAAGCCGGAAGAGTAGAGCTGGTCGGAGGCGGGATCGCCGGTGGCGAAGATGATCGGCTCCTCGGTGGTGCCGTACTCCTCGTTGGTACGCGCGACCTGGAACAGGTCGATGCCGCCCGCCTCGATCTCACCGATGCCGCCGCTCGCGTCCTGGCGGCTCAGCAGGGCGTCGACGACGTCGGACAGCCAGCCGCGGAACCGGTCCGACGGCTCGACCCGGAGCTGCCAGGCCAGCGGCAGCAGGATCCGGGCGAGTTCGGTGACGTCGTTGCGCCGCCAGCCGCCCGGGAAGCGTTCCATCATCGTGATCAGGGCGGTCCTGGTCCGGTCCAGGAACGGCCGGTAGCCGGTCGCGGCGTACGCCCACTGGTAGCAGGCCCACAGGTAGGCCTCGAAGTGCGCACTGGGATTGATCACGGCACCGTCGAAGTAGTGCCGCCAGCCGCGCTCGGCGAGCTGCGGCTGGTCGATCCGGTCGCCCCGGAAGCCGGTCCGTCCGGTGGTCCGGAAGTTCGCGGTGATCGCGGTGATCAACGACCGATGCCCGTCCGGTACGTCGAGCGTCGCGTCGGCGAGCAGCCAGGCCAAGATCACCCGGGCGTTGTCGTCGCCGTAGTTCGCCACCTCCCAGGCGGGCGTCCCGGTGCCCCAGCCGATCAGTCCGTACGAGGGCCGGGCGGGATCGGACCGCTCGCCGCCGCACAGCCCCGACGGGCCACGCAGGTAGTCGATCAGGTTCCGCGCCGTCGCCGGGCCGTCCGACCCGGGCTCCTCGAGCGCCAGCACCATGGCGGTCTCGGCGATGCAGTCCGCCCGCAACGGCAGCCGGATCCGCTGGCTGCCGTCCGGCTGGATGGTGGACTCGAAGCCCTCCGCGACCCCGTGGCTGCCGTCTCCCGTTCCGGCCGGCAGCCGGTCCCGGTCCACCGCCTCGCCGGCGATCATCAGTTCCCGGACGGCCCGTTCCTGATCTTGGTCGAGCACCAGGCCGGAGCGCCGCACCCAGTCCTGGTAGGCGGTCACCGCCGCCCCGGCCGCGCCGTCCGGCAGCACGTCGTCCCGCCCGAACCGGGGTGAGACGGATCCCGGGATGATCATGGCCGGCGGCTCGGTGTCCGGCTGCAGGACGCGCAGGATGCCCTGCCAGAGGCGGATCCAGGCCGACTGTGGCTCGTACCGGCCACGGCCGAAGCGGCTCAGCTGGGTGGTGGCGACCAGCACCGGTGCGTCCGGCATCCGGTAGAGCGCCGACTGGGCCGTCTCCGGCAGGCCGTACACAGCGGTGTCGAAGCCGGCCACCCGGGCCAGCCAGAGCAGCGTGTCCGGCTGCCGGGTGGGCAGATACCGGCACGCGTGCGCGGTGAGCAGGCTCGCCTCCGGGCCGAGGAGGGGATCGGTGATCACCAACCGCTCCAGCGTTACCGACTCCGGCTCGGCGTCCAGTCCGGGCAGCTCGGCCGGGTATTCGATCAGCACCGACACCCGCCGATCGGCCGCCACGGCGATCAGTTCCGCCGGGAACGCGGTCCGCCGTTCCGGATAGCCGTCGGCGAGCACGAGCACCGTGTCACCGGCCGCGGCGGCGTCCAGGGCCGCGGCCGGCTCCTCGTACCGAAGGGGTTGGTGATCCTGGGTGGTCAGAGCACGGTGGAGATCGTTGTCCGCGTCACAGCAGAACAGAATCCGAGTCATGGACGGTCACGCTAGTGATCATGACCCGGGCCGACATCCAACTCCGTTAGACCACCGGTGGGGTGTTCAGTCGCCGCTGCGGCGCAGCACTTCGCTGAGACGCTCGGCGGCCGCGATCACCGCCGGCGCGTGCAACCGGCCGGGCTGCCGGGACAGGCGTTCGATCGGACCCGAAACGCTCACCGCGGCAATCACCTTGCCGGACGGGGACCGCACCGGGGCCGAGACCGACGCCACACCGGGCTCGCGCTCGCCGACGGACTGGGCCCAGCCGCGCCGCCGTACCGCGGCGAGGGCCACGGCCGAGTAGCGGGAGCCGCGGAGACCACGCTGCATCCGGTCCGGCTCCTCCCAGGCCAGCAGGACCTGCGCCGCGGAGCCGGCGCTCATGGTCAGCTGGGTGCCGACGGGTACGGTGTCGCGGAGCCCCGAGGTGCGCTCGGCGGTCGCGACGCAGACCCGGTAATCGCCTTGTCTGCGGAACATCTGGGCGGACTCACCGGTGATGTCACGGAGCCGGGCCAGTACCGGGCCCGCCGTGGCCAGCAGCCGGTCCTCACCGGCGGCGGAGGCGAGTTCGGCGAGCCGCGGGCCGAGAATGAAGCGCCCTTGCAGATCGCGGCTGACCAGTCGATGATGTTCGAGAGCGACGGCAAGTCGATGGGCTGTGGGCCGGGCCAGTCCGGTGGCGGCGACCAGACCAGCCAAGGTTGTCGGTCCGGTCTCCAAGGCACTGAGCACCAGTGCGGCTTTGTCGAGCACCCCGACACCGCTAGAGTTGTCCATGTCCTGATATTGCCGTCTCGGATGCTGGAATGCAAGTCGACAACAGGTAGCTCCGGCAACTAGGACGAGAGCCTGGAGATTCGTTGCGGGACGAGTCGCTTCGCCACATTTTTTCATTTTCAGAGACAGTATTTTCAGTTGAGAGGGACCCATCGATGGCCAAGACGTTGAGCGAGAAGATCTGGGACGACCATGTTGTCCGATCGCATGCCGGGGAACCGGATCTGCTCTACATCGACCTTCACCTGGTCCACGAGGTCACGAGCCCACAGGCGTTCGACGGTCTGCGCCAGGCGGGCCGCCCGGTTCGCCGGCCCGATCTGACCCTGGCCACCGAAGATCACAACACGCCGACCCTCAACATCGACCAGCCGATCGCGGACCCGGTGTCGCGGACGCAGGTGGACACACTGCGCAAGAACGCCACCGATTTCGGGGTACGGCTGCACAGCCTGGGTGATCTTGATCAGGGCGTGGTGCACATCATCGGCCCGCAGCTCGGCCTGACCCAGCCCGGGATGACGGTCGTCTGTGGCGATTCGCACACCTCCACCCACGGCGCCTTCGGCGCGATCGCGTTCGGCATCGGCACCTCCGAGGTCGAGCACGTCCTGGCCACGCAGACGCTGCCGCAGGCGAAGCCGAAGACCATGGCCGTCAACATCAACGGCGAGCTGCCGCCCGGCGTGGTCGCCAAGGACGTCGTGCTGGCGCTGATCGCCAAGGTCGGCACCGGCGGCGGTCAGGGCTACATCGTCGAATACCGCGGCAGCACCATCGAGAAGATGTCGATGGAGGGCCGGATGACGATCTGCAACATGAGCATCGAGTGGGGCGCCAAGGCCGGCCTGGTGGCGCCGGACCAGACCACGTTCGACTACGTGCAAGGGCGTCCGCACGCTCCGACCGGTGCCGACTGGGACGCCGCGGTGGAGTACTGGAAGACGCTGCGTACGGATGACGGCGCGACCTTCGACGCCGAGATCGATCTTGATGCGGCGCAGCTGACGCCGTTCGTGACTTGGGGCACCAACCCCGGTCAGGGCGTCCCGCTGTCCGCCGACGTACCCGATCCCGAGGTGTTCCCGGACGCCGCCGACCGCGTCGCGGCCACGAAGGCCCTGGAATACATGGATCTCCGGGCGGGCACGCCGATGCGTGAGATCAAGGTCGACACCGTCTTCCTGGGCTCCTGCACGAACGGCCGGATCGAGGACCTGCGCGCCGCGGCCGAAGTGATCAAGGGTCGCCAGGTCGCCGACGGCGTCCGGATGCTGGTGGTGCCCGGGTCCGCCCGGGTCCGGCTGCAGGCCGAGGGCGAAGGGCTCGACGTGGTCTTCAAGGAGGCCGGCGCCGAGTGGCGGGCCGCGGGCTGCTCCATGTGCCTCGGCATGAACCCGGACCAGCTGGCGCCGGGGGAGCGGTCGGCCTCGACCTCCAACCGCAACTTCGAAGGCCGGCAGGGCAAGGGCGGCAGGACCCACCTGGTCTCGCCGCCGGTTGCCGCCGCGACCGCCGTCACCGGAACCCTGGCCGCACCGGCGGATCTGCCGGCCGCCGTCTCGGCCTGATCGTCAAAAGGAATCGCGTGATCATGGAAAAGTTCAGCACTCATACCGGTACCGCCCTGCCGCTGCGCCGGAGCAACGTCGACACCGATCAGATCATCCCGGCCGTCTACCTGAAGCGGGTCACCAAGACCGGCTTCGAGGACGGGCTCTTCGCCGCCTGGCGGGCCGATCCGGACTTCGTCCTCAACCGGCCCGAGCACGCCGGCGCGACGATCTTGATCCCCGGACCGGACTTCGGCACCGGATCCTCTCGTGAGCATGCCGTGTGGGCCTTGCAGAACTACGGGTTCCAGGTCGTCATCGGCGCCCGGTTCGGCGACATCTTCCGTGGGAACTCGGGCAAGGCCGGCCTACTGATCGCGGTGGTCGACCAGAAGATCATCGAGGAGCTGTGGGAGTTCGTCGAGGCCGACCCGAGCCGCGAGCTGACGGTCGACCTGGGCGAGCGCAAGATCACGGCCGACGGCTTCGAGACCACGTTCGAGATCGACGACTACACCCGCTGGCGGCTGATGGAGGGGCTGGACGACATCGGCCTCACCCTGCGCCACGAGGAGTTGATCGACGGGTACGAGAGCGAGCGGCCGTCGTTCAAGCCGGCGACGCTGCCCGCCAAGGTCGCATCGGCCGGCTGAGCTCGGAAAGGGTCCCGATCGGCCCGATTCTCTTGCGACACGGCGTTTTCTCCGCGTTGGTGTTTGTCAGGACGCGTGGACTTCCCTAGCGTTATTCCTGCAGACGTACGGTACGGCTGCCCATTGGCCTACAACAAGGCTTGGAAAGTGTTCGTAAGAAGGGAAGCTGTGAACAAGGCTGAGTTGATTGAGGCGTTGTCGACTCATTATGAGGGCAACAAGGCTGAGGCGGCACGGGCGTTGAACGCGGTGGTGCAGACCATCACGTACCAGACGGCGTCTGGCGAGAAGGTTTCGATCACCGGGTTCGGCGTCTTCGAGAAGGTGCACCGGTCGGCTCGGATGGTTCGCAACCCGCGGACCGGCGAGCGGAAGCGCGCCAAGGCCACCGCGGTCCCGCGGTTCCGGGCCGGTTCGGACCTGAAGGCGTTCGTCTCCGGTGCCAAGAAGGTGCCGAAGGCCTCCGCCAAGAAGGCCGCCGCGAAGACGGCGACCACCGCGACCGCCGTCAAGAAGACGGCTGCTCCGGCGAAGCGCGTCGCCAAGGCCGCACCGGCCAAGACGGCGGCGACCAAGAAGGCCGCGGTGAAGGCACCGGCCAAGAAGGCCGCACCGGCCAAGAAGGCACCGGCGAAGAAGACCGCGGCGAAGAAGACCGCGAAGCGCTGAGCCTCGCGCCACTGAAGATCGAAAAATCCGGGTCGACCCCTTCGGGTCGGCCCGGATTTTCATGTCCGCAAGGGATCTGCGGACGTCGGGTCAGGCGGTCCGGGACCAGGCGCTGACGGCCGTCCGGGACGCCGGGCCGAGTCCCAGCCCGGCGATCTCGCCAAGATCATCCTCGGTGTCGACGTCCAGTCGGGCGTCCGGCACCGGGCGGCCGATCACGGCGTCGGTCAGTGCGACAGCGCCGCTGGCCCGGTGCGCCGCCGCCGAACCCGGACCGAACCGGGGATCGAGCGGAACCCCGTCGGCGAACAACATGGTCGTGCCGACCTGGTCGGCGTCGGCGAGGAAGCTGCGCGGCTGCCCGCCCGCGGCGTCGATCACCGCTCGGAGCGACTCCGGCCGCAGGGCCGGCAGGTCAGCGACACAGGCGAACAGTCTCCGGATTCCCTGCCCGCGCAGGAAGTCCTCACCGGCCCGCAGTGCCTGGTTGAGCCCGCCCGGCTCCGTCTCCGCGACCAGGTCGACCGACAGCCCGTGATCAACAAGCCGGGTGTGCAGGCCCGGCTCCGCGGTGACGATCACGGTCCGGGCGGCGCCGGACAGGACCCGTACCGTGTCCAGCAGCATGGCCCAGACCAGATCCTGGCGGAGCGGACCGGGCAGCGTCGCCAGGCGCGACTTCGCCAGGCCCAGAGGCTTGATCGCCACCACCGCGCCGAGACCGGACCCGGCCGCGGGGTGGAGCGTCGCCGAAGGAGCTTCCATGGCAGCCATGGTGCCACCGCTGACCCAGCGGCACGCCTGGGGACGCCCTAAGGTGTGCCTGGTGGAGAATCCCCGTCGTCTGCCGGACATCGTGGCCCGGGTCGCCGAGCCGGGCGAGCCGGCGCTGCGGCGTACGATCGGACTGCTGAACCAAACCTTCGGGCGGCTGACCCGGCGCGACTGGCGTGGTGCCGACAAGGTGCCGGCCAGTGGCGGCCTGGTGATCGTCGCCAATCACATCTCCAATGTGGATCCGCTGGCGATCGGTCAGTTCCTGACCTACGCCGGTCGCTGGCCCCGGTTCCTGGCCAAGGAGTCGCTGTTCCGGGTCCCGGTGTTCGGCGCCTTGATCACCCGGTGCGGCCAGATTCCGGTGCAGCGCGGCACCCAACAGGCCGGGCACGCGCTCGACCATGCGATCGACGCGGTACGATCCGGCCGGTCCGTGATCATCTACCCGGAAGGAACGATCACCATGGACCCCGACCTCTGGCCGATGGCCGGCAAGACCGGCGCTGCCCGGGTCGCGCTCGCCACCGGCTGCCCGGTGATCCCGATCGGGCAGTGGGGCGCCCAGGAGATCATGTACGGCAAGCGGATCCACTTCCCGCGGCTGCTGCCCCGGAAGACCCTGCGCCTGATCGCCGGCGACCCGGTGCCGCTCGATGATCTTCGGGACCGGCCCCTCACCGCCGAGCTGCTGCGGCAGGCCACGGACCGGATCATGGAGTCGATCACCGCGCTGGTCACGACGCTCCGGAACGAGGTGCGATGACCGCCCGCGTGACGGTGATGGGGTCCGGGTCCTGGGGGACCGCGTTCGCCCTGGTGCTCTCCGACGCCGGCCAGCAGGTCACCCTGTGGGCCCGGCGCCCGGAACTGGCCGACAAGATCAACAGCCAGCACTGCAATCCGGACTACTTCCCGACGATCGACCTGCCCGACACGTTGCGTGCCGATCATGATCCGGACCGGGCCATGGCGGACGCCGAGTACGTCGTGCTGGCCGTACCGGCGCAGTCGTTGCGGGCGACGATGGCGGGCTGGCGGATTCCCACCGACGCCGTGGTGATCAGCCTGGCCAAGGGGATCGAGCTCGGCACCGGCTACCGGATGAGTCAGGTGATCGGCGAGGTCGGCGGGATCGGTGCCGACCGGATCGGCGTCGTCACCGGGCCCAACCTGGCCCGGGAGATCGCCGAACGGCAGCCGTCCGCGAGCGTCGTCGCCAGCACGTCACCGGAGACCGCGATCCGGCTGCAGGATCTCTGCCACACCAGCAGATTCCGCGCCTACACCAACCACGACGTGATCGGCTGCGAGCTGGCCGGCGCGACCAAGAACGTGATCGCACTGGCGGTCGGGATGGCCGCCGGGCTGGGCTTCGGCGCGAACGCGACGGCCTCGGTGATCACCCGCGGGCTGGCCGAGACGGCCCGGCTGGGCGTGGCGCTGGGTGCGGATCCGTACACCTTCTCCGGGCTGGCCGGCCTCGGTGATCTTGTGGCGACGTGCTCTTCGCCGCTGTCCCGGAACCGTACGTTCGGCGAGGAACTCGGGTGGGGCCGGACCGTCGCGGAGATCACCGGCGAGACCCGGCAGGTCGCCGAGGGCGTCAAGTCCTGCGCGTCGATCCAGGATCTGGCCCGGCGCTCCGGCGTCGAGATGCCGATCGTCGACCAGGTCGCGGCCGTGATCGAGGGCACGATCACGGCCAAGGAGATGATCCCCGCGCTGATGTCGCGATCGGCCAAACCCGAGCGATACTAGTGGGGGTCGACACTGGCCTGGCCGGGAAGTCGAGGTGAGCCGTGCGGGCGGCAGAATCATGACCACTGTGCAGATTCGGGTACTGGGTGAGGTCGAGCTCTGGCGGGACGGCCGGCGCGTCGAGTCGTTGGTGGGCAAGCAGCAGGCGCTGCTGTCGACGTTGCTGACCGCGCCCGGATTCTCGGTCAGCCAGGACTTCCTGATCGAGCAGCTGTGGCCGGAGAGCGATCCGGAGGCGGCGACCGCGGCGCTGCACTCCTGCATCTATCGGGTCCGCAAGGCGATCGCCTCCGATGCGGTACGGCTGCGCCGCGACGCCCGCCGGTACCAGCTCGAACTTGCCCCCGACGTCGTCGACCTGCAGCGGTTCGAGGCCCTGACCGAGGCCGGCCGCGCGGCGTTGGACCGGGGCGACTACCAGAGCGCGGCCGGCCAGCTCCGGACGGCGCTGGACCTGTGGCGCGGGGAGTCCTTCGCAGGTGTCGATCTGCCCTCGGTCCGGGACCGGGCCCGGTCGGTGGACGAGACCCGGCTCGATGTCGCCGAGTGGTGGCTGAGTGCCGAGCTGGCGCTCGGCCACAACGAGGAGGTCGGCCGGGAGGCGGCCGTGTTGATCACTCGGAATCCCTTGCGGGAAAGGCTTTGGGAGCTGGAGCTGCTGGCGCTCTACCGAGCCGGTCGGCAGACCGTCGCCCTGGAACGGTACGGGGAACTGCGCCGGCTGCTGGCCGACGAACTGGGCATCGACCCGTCGCCGTCGGTGCAGGAGCTGCACCAGCGGATCCTGGCCGGCACCGAGGACCTGCGCCACGAACCGTCGGACCGGTCGACCGGCCGGGCGCCCGCCGTGGTGCCGCGCCAGTTGCCGGCCGGCGTCGGCAGGTTCGTCGGCCGGGCCACCCTGCTCGAGGAGTTGACCAGGCTGTCCGACCGGCCGCGGGTCACAGAGCCGCTGCTGGCGGTGATCACCGGGCCGGCCGGGATGGGCAAGACGACGTTCGCGGTGCACTGGGCGCACACGGTGGCGGGCGACTACCCGGACGGCCAGCTCTACGTCAATCTGCAGGGATTCGACCCGTCCGGCCGGGTCCGGACGGTCGGCGAGGTGGCTCGCGGCTATCTGGTCGGGCTCGGCGTGCCGGCCGATGAGGTGCCGGCCGAGGTCGATGATCAACTGGCCTTGTTCCGGACGATCACCGCCGACCGGGAACTGTTGATCATCCTGGACAACGCGCGGGACGCCGAGCAGGTGCGGCCGCTGTTGCCGTCCGGTCCGGGCTGCTGCGTGGTGATCACCAGCCGTGATCAACTCGCCGGGCTGGTCGCGACGGAGGGCGCCTGGACCCTGCCGCTGTTGCTGCTCGAGGAGGCCGAGTGCGAGGAGTTGCTGGTCGGCCGGATCGGCGCCGAACGGGTCGCGGCGGACCGGCAGAGCATGAGCAAGATCATCGAGAGCTGCGGCCGG
Source organism: Microlunatus sp. GCM10028923 (assembly GCF_042666975.1). Classification (NCBI taxonomy): domain Bacteria; kingdom Bacillati; phylum Actinomycetota; class Actinomycetes; order Propionibacteriales; family Propionibacteriaceae; genus Microlunatus; species Microlunatus sp. GCM10028923. Next base: position 919,701 of record NZ_JBHTFF010000001.1, read on the forward strand.
TTGCCGCTGGCGTTGGCGATCGCGGCGGCCCGGGTGTCCAGCCGGCCGCGGCTGTCGCTCGCCGGGGCGGTGGCGTCGCTGTTCGATCCGCGGCGCAGCCTTGACGCACTGAACGCCGGGTCCGCGGCCGGTGACCTGCGCCAGGTGTTCTCGTGGTCGTACACCACGCTGGAGCCGGAGGCGGCCCGGCTGTTCCGGCTGCTCGGCGTGCATCCCGGTCCGGAGATCGGCGCCGGTGCCGTGGCCAGCCTGATCGGTCGCCCGGCGGCCGAGGTGCCGGGACTGCTGGACCGGCTGATCGCGGCCAACCTGATCACCGAACACGAACCCGGCCGCTACCAGCTGCACGACCTGCTGCGCCGCTATGCCGCGGAGCTGGCCGACCGGGTCGAAGGGCCGGTGGACTGTCGTCAGGCCGAGTTGCGAGTCCTTGATCATCATCTGCGGACCGCGGCCCGGTCGGTGGCCCTGGATGATCCGTCCCGGCCGCCGATCGACCTGCCGCCGCCGGAACCGGACGTCACGCCGGAGGAACTCGACCGCAACGGCCTGCTGCAGTGGTGCCGGGTCGAGCACACCGTGCTGACCGCGGTCGTGCGTCGAGGGATGGAGCTCGGGGCCGACCAGGCGGTCTACGGCCTGGTCTGGGCGATCCGGACCTACCTGGCCACGATCAACCCGCCGCTGCCCGACCTCCCGTTCAGCCGGGCGGCCCTGACCGCGGCGCAGCGGATGGGCGACTCGGCGGCCGAGCTCGGTGCGCGCAGTTACCTGATGTACGACCTGGCCAATCTCGGCCGGCTGGACGATGCGCTGCAGGAGGCCGGGATCGCGGGCGAACTCGCGGCCGAGCTGGACCGGCCCCGGGAACGCGGCGTCGTCCTGATCGCCGCCGGTCATGTGCATTCCAGCAAGACGGGCGACAAGTCCGACGAACTGCCGTACAACCGGGAGGCCTTGTACTGGTTCCGGAAGGCCGGGTACACCCGCGGCGTGGCCTTTGCGCTCAATGCGCTCGGTGAGTCCGAGTTGGCCCGCGGCAACGGTGCGGCCGCACTGCAGCACTGCCTTGAGGCGGTCGAGACCTACGCCGACGAGGGCGACGATGCGGGCCTCGGCGATCTGGTGGACACCCTGGCCGCGGCGTACGGGACGATCGGAGACCTCGACCTGGCGGTCACGACGTTCGAGCGCGCGATCGAGCTTTACCACACCGCCGGATTCCACCGCGCCGCCGGCGATTCCTGGGACCGGCTGGCCGGCTTCTACGAGGCTGCCGGCCGGTCGGCCGACGGCCTGCATGCGTTGCGCCAGGCCCTGGCGATCTATCAGGAGTCGGCACCCGACCGCGCCGACGCGGTCCGCCGCCGGATGGTCACCGCCGCGACGGTCCGTCGGCTGGACGACCGAAACCGCGCGTCCTGACCGGGCGGTTCCTTCAACGGTGAAAGGGAATCGACCATGATCAACACTATGCGGCTGACCCGGCGCGGGCTGATCCGGGCCGGGGCAGCGGGGGTGGTCGCGTCGGGCCTGACGCTCGGCGCCGGCCGTGCTGCGGCGGAGCAGTCCGGGAACCGGGCCGAACTCCGGCGGGGTGGCTATCTGCCGGGGCCCGGGACCACCGGTCCGCTGCCCGGCACCCGGTTGACCAAGATCACCGCGGACGCCTCGCGGCGTGGCGGAGAGCCCGGCCGGTTCACCGTCGAGGACCGCAACGCCGTCTTCGACGGGTACGAGTTCTGGGCCGAGGTCGTACCGGCCGAGGGCTCGGTGTTCCGCAACTGCGTGTTCCGCGGGATCGATCCGAACCTGGTGACGAACAAGAACGCGCGCGCCGCGATCGTGGCACACGCGTCGCCGCACTTCGTGCTGGAGAACTGCCTGATCGACCCGGACGGCTGGCTGACCCAGCGGGAGCGCCCGCACCGGGTGATCCACAGCAACGGCATCCGCGGCGCCGACTTCGAGGCCCGCTGGTGCGAGATCCGCAACGTGGCGGACGGGATCGGCATCGTCGGCCACGGCGCCGAAGCCGACGACGCGCGGTCCAAGATCACCGACATCGACCGCTGCTGGATCCACGCCGGCAGCTACGTCAACGACTACTACGTGACCCATTCCGACGGCCAGATCCACGGCGACGCGGTCCAGTTCCACACCGGGAAGAACATCACGATCCGCGGCTGCACCCTCGGCGGCGTGCGCGATGTCGCCGGGTACAACGTCTGGCAGTTCAACGGCCCGAATCGGGACGGCTTCGTCGGCGGCTCGCCGGCCGACACCGCGGGCGGCCGGAACACCGGTGATGATCACTACACCTCGGTCCTGATGGTGAAGCAGGAGGTGGCCGACGACGTGTGGCGGCGGCTCGAGAACGTCGTGATCGAGGACAACGGCATCGGCGGCGGCGTGGCGAGCGTCAACAACGTGATGAGCAGTACGACACCCGGGCAGACCTGGTCTTCGCTGACAATCAGCGGCAATCGCTTCTTCGAGCGCGGACCGGACTGGGGCCGGCACCTCGACCAGGGCCAGCCGAAGGACGAGGGCGCGGGCTACTACCTGCTCAAGGGACGCGGATCGTTGGCGACCATCGAGGGCAACACGATCTGGGACTGGCAGAACGAGGTCGACACCGGGGTGCCGATCCCGATCACCGGAGGTTGATCAGGGCCTGATCAAGATCGGCCCAGAGGTCCTCGACGTGCTCGACTCCGACGGACATCCTGATCAAGCCCTCCGGTACGGTCGGCAGCTCGCCGGCCCAGCGGCGGCGGCGCTCCAGCATCGACTCCACGCCGCCGAGGCTGGTCGCGAAGACCCAGAGCCGGAGTGCCGCGACGAACCGGTCGGCGGTCGCCGCGTCGGCCAGCTCGATCGAGAGCAGGCTGCCGAAGCCCGGGTAGCGGACCTTCCGTACCGCCGGCTGTGCGGCCAGCCGCTCGGCCAGGATCACGGCGGACGCCTGCGCCGCGGCCTGCCGGACCGGGAGGGTACGCAGACCGCGCAGCACCAGGTAGGTCTCCAGGGTTCCGGGGACCGCACCGCCGAGCTTGCGGGAGGATTCCAACCGGGCGTAATGATCATGATCATCGCCGTCGGCGACCACCACAGCTCCGAGCAGTGCGTCCGAGTGGCCGGAGATGATCTTGGTGGCCGAGTGGAGCACCAGGTCGGCGCCGTCCCGCAGTGGCTGCTGCAGCAGGGGCGAGGCGAAGGTGTTGTCGATCACCAGCACCGTGCGCGGGTCCCGGCCGGCGGCGATCGCGGCCAGGTCGGCGACCTCCATCATCGGGTTGGTCGGCGACTCGAGCCAGATCAGGTCCGCGTTGCGGGCGGCGGCCAGGAACGCGTCGGTGTCGCTCGGGTCGGCCTCGCGGACCGTCCAGCCGTGCCGCAGCACCCGCTGCTCGATGGCGGCCGCGACGCCGAGATAGCAGTGCGCCGGCCGCAGCACGACGGTGCCGGGCCCGAACAGGTCCAAGATCGCGGTGGCCGCGGCCATCCCGGACGCGAAGGTCAGGCAGCGGCCGCCCTCCAGATCACCGATCGCCTGCTCCAGCGCCTGCCAGCCCGGATTGCCGTAGCGGCCGTACCCGATCTCCGGCCCGTCGGTGTGCGGTGCGCCCACGTACGTCGCGGCCGGGGTCAGCGGCGGATTCAACGGTGCGTCCGGGACGCGCTCCGGGCGGCCCGCGGCGACGGCGATGGTCTCCGGGCGCCAACTTCGCTGGCTGTCGGTCATGACCCCAGTGTGGCCGGACACGCCCGACAGCCGGGCGCGGGGTGGACTCGGCCGGGTCCGACTTGGGTAGGGTCGGCTCCGTTGACAGCCTAGGGAGTACTGATGAGTGATGTCCTGACCCGGCCCCGGGTCGCGGTCGTGTTCGGCGGCGTGAGCAGCGAGCACAACGTGTCCTGCCTGACGGCCGCGGGCGTGCTGGGCGCGATCGACCGGGACGTCTATGACGTGATCGGCGTCGGCATCACCAAGACCGGCCGCTGGCTGGTGATGGAGCCGGAAGCGGTGCTGGCGCTCCAGGTCACGGACCACCGGCTGCCCGAGCTGACCGAGTCGACCGCCGACGCGGTCCTGGTCCGGGGCACCGCCGGCAGCGAGCTGGCGGTCCGGGACGAGAGCAGCGCGCTGGCCAAGGTCGGGCCGGTCGACGTCGCGTTCTCGCTGCTGCACGGGCCGTTCGGCGAGGACGGCACGATCCAGGGCCTGTTCGAGATGATGGGCACCCGCTACGTCGGCGCCGGGGTGCTGGCCAGCGCGGTCGGCATGGACAAGCACTATATGAAGCTGGTGCTGGCCGGCTCGGCGATCCCCGTCGGTCCGTACGCCGTCGTCACGCCGCACCAGTGGAAGACCGACCGGGTCGCGGCGCTGGAGGCGGTCGCCGCGCTGACGTACCCGCTGTATGTGAAGCCCGCCCGCGGCGGCTCCAGCCTCGGCATCAGCAAGGTCGACGATCCGAGCAAGCTGGAGGCCGCGATCGAGCAGGCCCGCGAGTTCGATCCCAAGGTGATCGTCGAGCAGGGTTTCGTCGGCGCCCGCGAACTCGAGTGCGGCGTGCTCGCCGAGATCGACGGCGGTACGCCGCGGGCCAGCAAGATCGCCGAGATCCGGATGCACAACGAGTCCGGCTTCTACGACTTCGAGGCGAAATACCTGCCCGAGGAGCAGGTCGACCTGGACGTGCCGGCCGACCTCGAGCCCGCGATCGCCGAGGAGATCCAGCGGCTCGCGGTCGAGACGTTCGAGGCGATCGGCTGCGAGGGGCTGGCCCGGGTGGACGTGTTCGTCACCCCGGAGGGCCGGGTCGTGGTGAACGAGATCAACACGATGCCCGGCTTCACCGAGCACTCGATGTACCCGCGGATGTGGGGCGCCAGCGGCGTGAGCTATCCGGAACTGGTCGACCGGCTGATCCGGCTCGGCCTGGAGCGCCCGCTCGGCCTGCGCTGAACCCGCGCAGGTCGGGATGACGCAGTCTCGGGGGCCGGTGAAGTCGGCCGATCGCGCCCTGGCGGCGATCGACCTGGTCGCGTCGCTCGGTTCGGCGAGCTTCGCCGAGATCGCCGAGGCGCTGCAGTTGCCGCGGTCCAGCGCCCACGGGCTGCTCGGCACCCTGGTCGACGCCGGCTGGCTGGACGTGTCCACGGAGCCGCGGCGGTACCGGCTCGGGCTGCACGCGTGGCAGATCGGGCAGCGCTACGACGGGCACAGATTGCTGCTGGAGAAGGCGAAACCGGAGATGGACGCGCTCGTCGCGGCGACCGGTGAGACCGTCCAGCTGGCCCGGCTGGACGGCGTCGAGAACGTCTACATCGGGATCAGCCTGTCGCCGAACCCGATGCGGATGGCCTCCTCGGTCGGGATGCGGCTGCACGCGCACGCGACCGGGATCGGCAAGGCGCTGCTCGGTGTGCTCGACGAGGCCGACGCGCGGGCCCGGCTGGAGTCGGTCGTGCTGCCGCAGCTGACCCCGCGCACGCTGACCGATGTCGACCAGATCCTGGCGGCCGTCGGTCGGGCCCGCGAGCTGGGCTTCGCGACCGACGACGAGGAGTTCGTGGCCGGCTGCCGGTGCGTCGCCGTACCGCTGACGACCGAGCGGGAGACCGGGATCGCCTCCGCGATGAGCCTGACCATGCCGACGTCGCGTACCGACGCCTCGTGGCCGCACGGCCTCTATCCGCCGCTGCGCGATGCCGCACAGGCGATCCGGGAGAAGCTCGGGCTGTCCGGCGCGTTGTCGCCCTGACGGCGTTGCATCCGCGCCACCGTTGTGGCACCATCTGCCGATTTCACATTGATGAACCCGAATTCACATCCGTGAACGGTACTGGTGATCGACGGAGATTCCTATGACCACGACGTCGACGGCGACCCTCGCTCCCGTCATCCGCAAGGTGACAGCACGGCTCATCCCGATCCTGCTGATCATGTACATCCTGGCCTTCCTGGACCGGTCCAACCTCGGCTTCGCCAAGGCGTCGTTCCAGGCGGACACGGGCCTCTCCAATGCCGCGTACGCCCTCGGCGCCGGCATCTTCTTCCTCGGCTACGCCGTCCTGGAGGTGCCGAGCAATCTGCTGATGCGCCGGGTCGGGGCCAAGGCCTGGCTGGCCCGGATCATGATCAGCTGGGGCATCGTCTCGGCGCTGATGATGTTCGCCACCAACGAGCCGTCCTTCTACCTGCTGCGGGTGCTGCTCGGCATCACCGAGGCCGGCTTCTTCCCGGGCGTGATCTACTACCTGACCCAATGGATCCCGGTCGAGCACCGGGCCCGGGTGAACGGACTGTTCTACTTCGGGGCGCCGCTGGCGTTCATCTTCGGCGGGCCGCTGTCCGGCCTGCTGCTCGATCTCGACGGGCTCGGCGGCCTGCACGGCTGGCAGCTGATGTTCTTGATCACCGGCCTGCTCACGGTCGTCGTCGGCATCGTGGTGATCAGCTACCTGCCGAACGGGCCGAAGGACGCCCGCTGGCTGTCCGAGTCCGAGCGGGCGACGCTGCTCGCGGCGATGGACTCCGAGGAGGGCGCCAAGGAAGATCATTCTCCGCGCGGTGCGCTGCGCGCGCTGGCGAATCCGGGCGTGCTCTACTTCAGCGCCATCTACCTGACCGTCCAGATGGCCGTGTACGGCGTCACGTTCTACCTGCCGACGCAGGTGGCCGGCGTGGTCGGCCAGGGCGTCGGCCTGCAGGTCGGCCTGGTCACCGGCGCGGTCTGGACGCTGGCGATCGTCGGCGTGGTCGTCGCGACCCGGGTGGCCGACCGGACCGGGCAACGCCGGGTGGTGGCGGCCGTGGCGCTCGGCCTTGCAGCGTTGGGAATCCTGTTGTCGGTCGTGCTCACCCAGCCGGTGCTGGTGCTGCTGTCGCTGGCCGTCGGCGCGGCCGGGTTCATCGCCGTGCAGCCGGTGTTCTGGACCCTGCCCACCTCGTTCCTGGTCGGCGCCGCCGCCGCGTCCGGCATCGCCTTGATCAACTCGGTCGGCAGCCTGGGCGGCTTCCTGGCGCCGATCGTGAAGAACTGGGCCGACGCGACCTGGGGACCGGCCGGCGGGTCGACCACACTGGCGATCATCGCGGCCCTCGGCGCCGGGTTGATCGCGGTCAGTCACTTCGTCTCCGCGGGAGTACGTACGATCGCGGAACGCCGAGAAACAGGAGGAGCGAACGGATGAAGGCCCAGCGACAGGTGGAGATTTCACGACGTGAGGAGCATCGGTGAAGGCACTGCGGCTGGAGGAGATCGGGCGGCTCGAGGTGGTCGACCTGCCCGATCCGGAACCGGGTCCGGGCGAGGTGCGGCTGCGGATCGTCGCAACCGGGATCTGCGGGTCCGACCTGCACGGGTTCACCGGTGAGAACGGGCGCCGGCACCCCGGTCAGGTGATGGGGCACGAGGCCGTCGCCGTCGTCGACGCGGTCGGCGCCGGCGTGGCGGACCTGCCGGTCGGTTCGCCGGCGACGTTCAACCCGGTGGTGCTGCCGGAAGCTGATCTTGAAGCCTTTGCGGGGCGGGAGCAGCTGTCGCCGGGCAAGCAGGTGATCGGAGTGGCCCGGGAGCTGGTGGCGGCGTTCGCCCAGTTGATCATCGTGCCGGCCCGCAACGTCGTACCGCTGCCCGAAACGATGCCGATCGAGCTCGGCGCGCTGGTCGAGCCGCTCGCGGTAGCAGTGCACGCCGTACGGCGTGCTGGGGCGGTGCCGGGGAACCGGGTGCTGGTGGTCGGCGGCGGGCCGATCGGGCAGTCGGTCGTGCTGGCGTTGCAGATGGTGGGCGTGGACCGGGTCGTGGTGACAGAGCTGGCGCCGTCGCGCCGGGCCCTGGTCGAGCGGCTCGGGGCAGCGACCCTGGACGCGGCATCCGCCGACGCGGCGGCCGTGGCCGAAGCGCTGGGCGGGCCGGCCGACGTGGCGATCGACGCGGTCGGTGTCGAGGCCACGGTCCGGCTCGCGTTGGAGGCGACCCGGCTCGGCGGGACCGTGTGTCTGGTCGGGATGGGGGCGCCGAAGCTCGGCCTGGACGCCTTCCTGGTCAGTACGGGGGAGCGGGCGCTGGTCGGTAGCTTCACGTACACGGCGCAGGATTTCGCCGACGCCGCGGCCTGGATCGGGCAGGCCCCGGCCCAGGCCGGCGAGTTGATCTCGCGGGTGGTGCCGCTGGCCGAGGGGCCGGGCGCCTTCGTCGAGCTGGCCGGGCATGCTGACGTACCGGGAAAGATCTTGGTCCGGATGGACGGGGAAGAGGGACAGCGATGACGCAACCGACGATCCGCGAGGTGCGGGCGACCACCGTGCGCGGCAAGGGCGCGGATTACCATGATCAATCCGGCTACCACTGGATCGATGATCACATCGCGACCCCGATGGCGGTCTATCCGGAGTACCGGCAGTCCCGGCAGTCGTTCGGGCTGAACGTGCTGGGCACGCTGGTGGTGGAGATCGAGGCCAGTGACGGCACCGTCGGGTTCGCGGTCACCACGGGCGGCGAGATCGGCGCCTGGATCGTGGAGAAGCATCTGGCCCGGTTCCTGGAGGGCCGGCCGGTGACCGACCTGGAACGGATCTGGGACCAGCTGTACCGCTCGACGCTCTACTACGGCCGGCGCGGGGTCGTGCTGAACACGATCTCCGGTGTTGATCTTGCTCTGTACGACCTGCTGGGCCGGCTCCGCGGCGAGCCCGTCTATGCGCTGATCGGCGGCCCGGTGCGCGACGAACTGCAGTTCTACGCGACCGGCGCCCGGCCCGACATCGCCAAGCAGCTCGGCTTCATCGGCGGCAAGATGCCGCTGCACCACGCGCCGGCGGAGGGACAGCAGGGCTTCGTCGACAACGTGGCCGAGCTGGCCGACATGCGGTCCCGGGTCGGCGACGACTTCTGGCTGATGTGGGATTGCTGGATGTCGCTCGACGTGGAGTACGCGACCCGGCTCGCGCACGCCGCGGCCGAGCACAAGCTCAAGTGGATGGAGGAGGCGCTGATCCCGGACGACTACTGGGGTTACGCGCAGCTGAAGCGTCAGGCGCCGCCCGGGATGTTGATCACCAGCGGTGAGCACGAGGCGACCCGGTGGGGCTTCCGGCAACTGCTGGAGACCGGCGTCGACATCATCCAGCCGGACGTCAACTGGTGCGGCGGGATCACGGAGTTGATCAAGATCTCGGCGCTGGCCGATGCGCACGGCACCATGGTCGTGCCGCACGGCTCGTCGGTGTACTCGTACCACTTCGTCGTGACGCGGACGAACAGCCCGTTCGCCGAATTCCTGATGATGCACGAGACCGCCGAGGAAGTGGTGCCGATGTTCACGCCGCTGCTGCTGAACGAGCCGGTGCCGGTGAACGGGCGGCTGCGGGTGCCGGAGACGCCGGGGTTCGGCGTCGAGCTCAATCCGGAGGTGCCGCGGGAGCGTCCGTACACGCACTGATCATGATCAACAACCGCCGCGGTCCGGGTTGTGCTCGGTGATCACCGGGGCGAGATCGATCAACGCGTCGCCCGGGGGCTGATAGCGCCCGGGCACCCGGACCTCGATCATCGCGTCCCGGCCGATCGCGGTGAAGATCGCGCCGCCGTCGGCGTCCTCGGGAAACCAGTCGACGCCGTTGGCGGTGAAGCAGGTGACCCCGGCGACCATGGCGGCCGGGCGGTCGACACCGCACCGCATCGTGATCGTCGGGGATCCCCAGGCGGCGGCGTTGCGGCCCGGCGTCACCTCGCGCCGGGGCTGGCCCAGGACCAGGTCCGGCAGGGCGGACATCATCGCCGTGCAGGCCGCGGCCGCCGGTCCCGTCGGGGCCGGCTCGTCAAGGGCGACCGTCGGCGAACAGCCGGCGGCGAGCAGGAGCAGCGCCGAACCCAGACCGAGCCGGCGCAGGCGTACGGACCTCAGATGTGGACCACCGGGCAGGTGACCGTGCGGGTGATTCCCTCGACGGTCTGCACCTTCGCCACCACGAGTTGGCCGAGCTCGTCGACGTTGGACGCCTCGGCCCGGACGATCACGTCGTACGGTCCCGTCACGTCCTCGGCCAACGTCACCCCCGGGATCGTGCCGATCTTGGCGGCGACCTCGGCGGCCTTCCCGACATTGGTCTGCACCAAGATGTATGCCTGTACCACCATCGCGTCGGTCTCCTTCGTCACTCTGCTCCAGACCGGCCGCGATCTAGGGAAGCAGCGCCGCCGGATGCCGCCACGGTACAGCGTTGGCGGTTGGGCCCGCGACCGGTGGTGTCGGAAGACGGATTGACGATGAAGGCACGGAAGGGAAACAGATGAGCGAGCCGACGATCGGGGAGTTGGGCGAGTTCGGGTTGATCGAGTTGATCACCGCCGACCTGCCGGAGGCAACGGAACTGGTGATCGGGCCCGGTGACGACGCCGCGGCGGTGGCGCTGGAACCGCCGGTCCTCGTCACCACCGACGTCCTGGTGGAGAACGTGCACTTCCGCCGGGCGTGGTCGACCGGGACCGACCTGGGCCGGAAGGCGATCGCCGTCAACGTCGCCGACATCGAGGCGATGGGCGGCCGGGCGGTCGCCGTCACGCTCGCCCTGTCCGCGCCGCCGGACACGCCGGTCGCCTGGGCGCGCGAATTCGCCGCCGGGATCCGAACCGAATGTGCCGCCGCCGGGGTCGCCCTGGCCGGCGGTGACATCACCGGGGCGGCCGAACTGATCGTCTCCGTGACCGCCCTCGGCGTGACCGATGGCCGGGCACCGGTGCGCCGGGACGGGGCCGGACCCGACGAGGTGGTGGCTGTCCGGGGACGACTGGGCTGGGCGGCGGCCGGGCTGGTCGTCCTGGGCCGCGGCTTCCGTTCGCCGCGGGTCGTCGTCGAAGCCCAGCGGGCGCCCGAGGTGCCGTACGGCGCCGGGGCGGAAGCCGCGCTGGCCGGCGCCACCGCCATGATCGACGTCTCCGACGGCCTGCTCGCCGACCTCGGCCACCTGGCCCGAGCCTCCGGCGTGACGATCGACGTGAACACCGGAGCCTTCGAGATCCCGGAACCGCTGCAGGCCGTCGCCGCCGCCACCGGCACCGACCCGCTGCGCCTCGTCCTCACCGGCGGCGAGGACCACGCCCTGGCCGCCACCTTCCCCGACCCGGCCGCGGTCCCGCCCGGCTGGCTCGTCGTCGGCACCGTACGTACCGGCGACTCGGTCGTCCTCGTCGACGGCGAACCCTGGCCCGACGAGCAGGGCTGGAAGCACTTCTAACCTCCCGCCGACCGGGCACAAAAGCAGGCGTTTGGGCGGCGTGTCGCTGCGGAGGTGCCGTGTCGGCGCAGTGGGGGGATGGGTTGCGCAGCAGGGGATGGGTTCGCGCAGTGGGGATGGGTTCGCGCAGTGGGGATGGGTTCGCGCAGTGGGGATGGGTTCGCGCAGTGGGGACGGGTTCGCGCAGTGGGGACGGGTTCGCGCAGTGGGGATGGGTTCGCGCAGTGGGGGATGGGTTGGTGCGCGGAGGGTTTGGGCGGTGGGGGTTGGTGGGTGGCCGGCTACACGCAGCTGCTGGCGGACACCGAGGAGTCGGCCGAGGTCGAGGCCGAGGTGCTGGCCCGGCTGCGGACGGCGACCGAGGGCGTCATCCTGACCGCCTCCCGGCTGACCGGCGAGCAGATCATCGCGACCCACCGGGCCCGGCCGATGGGCAGTGGGGCCGGTTGGGCGGCGGGGTTGGTTGCGCGGCTGGGAGCTGCAGATCTTCCGGCGACTGTTCCTCGCAGCCGCGACTGGTGCAACGGTCGCGGATGCGAGCAACGGTCGCGGGTACGAGGTGCGGTCGCGGGTAGGGGCTGCGGTCGCGGGTGCGAGCGGTGGTTGCGGGTGCGAGTAACGGTTGCGGGTGCGAGCAGCGGTTGCGGGTGCGAGCGGTGGTTGGGGTGCGAGCAGCGGTTGCGGGTACGAGCAGTGGTCGCGGGAACGAGCAGTGGTCGCGGCTGGGCCGGCGGGCGGGGCGTGCTCCGATTCATCGGGTCCCGGTGATCACCGAGTGGACGGGTTGGACCCGAATTTCGGCGGCGGATTCACGCGGTTGTTGCAACACCGATTGGATCTGTTGGGTTCGACAGTAGTTGGTTGAGTGCTTCTGCTGGGGTGCGCCAGTCGAGGGTTTGGCGGGGTCGGGCGTTGAGTTCGGAGGCGA